>JBGSKV010000029.1:0-39758 GCA_041740975.1 Oligoflexales bacterium
CAACCACCGGGACTTTTGTTTGTAACAGAGCTCCTGCTCAGGCTGCGCTGGTGTTCGCGCGTCCTGCGCTCACAACCCCCTCTGAACACCACTTTGAAAAATTTCGACTAACTCTTTGCAAGATCAAAAGCTCCAACAGTGAGGCTTCGCCAACTAGGTTTGCCTCCATCGAGCAGCCGTTGCGAAAGCAACTTGTGCGGGTGATCACTCGTGTGCGGAGCCTCACCGTCACTTTTTGCTTTGGCGTTGCTTCGGGTTGGAACGAGCCAGCGATGGCGGGCACAGGGAACGGAGCGAGCCGGATGCGAGCGACATTAGCGAAAGCGGAGGCAGGATGCCGCCAGCTGAGCGTCCCTGGGCACGCCATTGCTGGGAGGTTCGACACGATGCAACGCACACAGCAAAAAGTGAGTGTGAAAGGCGGAGCAAATTTAGATATTCGGCCGCGAAGCGGCCGAATGTTCATTCAACTATCGTTTAATAATTAGATTTTTACACTTTTTTTCATGATCAGCTGAACTGAGATAAATGCCAGACTCTTGATTATTGAGGTCATGACTCGGAACATGGGTCCATTCGGATCCATCTTCGTTCGATTGCCAACGCATTTTTGTTCCAGCAGCGCCGTCTGTTTTTACCTGGCAAATGGTTTCTGGAAACTTATCGAAAAAGCCTTGGCACTCTTCGACCAAATTTTCTCGGGTCTTAGTTGAATCGACACCGTAATAAGAAGCTAAGAATTCCGAGTTACACTCTCCGGCTCCAGTGGTTCCTGGATCCGCCTTGCCACATTGAAGGCAAACAAGGGATAGGGGGGCGAGTAGTACTATGGTCTGAATATTCATATATTAGGTCCTCTGACAATAGAGTTCGCAGTTACCATTGTTCCTTGTAACCTTCAACTCTTAGACTCTGTTAGATTATGCCAAGCATTATAATACTTTAAATATCAATAACTTAGGGTGAAATCCTTAAATTCATAGAATATTATTTGATTTTATAAAGATTCTATAGTATTTATATGGAACCATATCATATTTTATGATGTGGTGTCCCGGTTCTCTTGCTGTTGCTGCCGTGTTTAATGCTGTCGTTGAAAAGGAGTGTCTAAAATGGGATCACTGTTACGTTTTGGTTTTTTCGCAGGTCTATTGGTTTTACTAGCTTTCGGTTACACCCTACTCAAATCTTCCCCAAAAGAACTGACACCTTCATCAAGCCCACATACGGATGCTGAATCCGCTGTAAAGAATTCTGGCGACAAAGTCGGAAACGCTCACCTACAAACCTCCGGCCATCTCGCCGCACGTGCACTGCACCGACCGTCGGCCCCTAAAATCAATCAAGATCAAATCAATCAAGCCTTATTCAAGCCTAAACCTTCGGCTGATGGATTTGAAAAAGCTAACTTTCACAAATCTAAATTGCTCGCCGAGTTAAAAACGGGCGAATGTTTTGCGATGGCGTATTTGTTTCCCAAGCGTTTGCAAGGTCAAAATATGAATGCAGTGCCCGTAGCCTGTAAATTTGCGCAAATGCACCTGTAATTTCTTATTTTAACTTAATAGTCTTGTACAAAGGTTTTATGCAGTGAACAAATGCTACTACTGGTTTTCCATCTTTCTTTTCGTATTTCTATCGAACTCATATAAAAGCCAAGGTGCTACTTTGGTCGACGTCTCCAAGGATGTGACCGATTTCACAAAATTCAGCCCGGAAACACAGAAAATTTATAAGGACAGTCAAGCCGAACGCTTAAAATCCTGGACGGACGAATCCAAAAACTGTCCTTTGACGACTAGTTATGTTGAGAGACTCCTACGAAGACTCTATGTATTTTCTGAGCTAGCCCCTCATGTAAATTCGGACACACTCGATAAAGAACGGACCTTCACACTTCGTATGGCCTGTGGCGAAAAAACGGATCGCCGCATGATCCAGCAAGAGTTTGGTGTAATGAACTTCGGTACGGAAATGCTTTCTCAGTTAAAATCGGAAGACCAGCTGGCCGCGCTCTTGTCCCTTGAACTCGCGCGATTTATGCTGGCGTATGACCATAAAGTCTTAGACGTTAAAGACACGTTCTTCAAATTGGGCCGCTCCCAACGTGTCATTGTGATGAAGCGCAATATGATTTACGACGTAGATTCCTTAGCTGCACGCATTTTGGTAAATGCAGGCTACGACGCCTTTGCATTGATTGAAGTGATCGATATTGCGGAAGCATTTTATGCCGGTCGTACGGCGCCCATTTCCATCGCGATGGGAAAGTCCGACAAAAGACGTTTAAAACTTCAAGACTTAATGGTTTCCGAACGCATTGGTCCATCGAAGCAGGTCGATGGTGCGGTTCCACGGATGAAAATGGAAATTGCAGAAGTCATAAAATGACGGATATGTCTCAAAGCGAAACACTCTTCACAGAAATGACGTTTTTAATTTTATTGAGCTCTTCGAGGTTTTTTGCCGATGGCTCGCTATCGACGCGAATCAAGGCCATGGCATTGCCACCGGTTTTATTGCGGCTCAAGTCAAAGCTATCAATGTTAATGCCCGATTTTCCAAGGTAGGTACCCAAATCTCCGACCACACCAGGCTTATCTTGGTTTTCGACAATCAAGAAGCAACCACTTGGTTCCACTTCAAAATAATATTCATTAATGAGGGAAAGACGTTGAATCTTCTCGTCAAACACCGTTCCACCGATCGTAAACGTTTTGCCATCTTTTCCACGAATATAAATTTTGATGGCGGAGTTGTAGCCCTTAAATCCGGTATCGGTGGTCTGATGAACTGAGATTCCGAGTTTTTCGATCTGAGCAGGGGCGTTGACAAAAGAAACATAGCCATCGACGATTTTATCGGCAAATCCTTTAAGAAATCCCAACTTTAACAAAGAATGATTGAGCGAGGCGAGTTCGCCACGATAAGAAATTTCGATCTCACTGGGATTAAAATCCAAAATCTGCCCAGAGACAGATCCCAACTTTTCAGCGAGCACTGCATAAGCTTGCAGGACGGCATGATCAATCACGCCAACTTCAGGTAAATTTACCGGATAATCTACGACTTGATTGCTTGTGGCTTTCACGACTTGTTCATAGACAGTTTTGCCGATGGAAGCGGTTGCTTCTTCCGTAGCGGCGCCGATATGAGGAGTACACCAAACTTTGGCATGCTCGACGAGTCCGCGCATCGGTTCCGGTTCGTTTTCCCAAGTATCAATGCCAACACCGGCAAGTTTTCCGGAGTTTAAACACGCCAGCATTTCATTTTCGTCGACAATGCCACCACGTGCGGCGTTGATAATATAACTGCCGTCTTTCATGCTCGCCAAAATAGATTTGTCGACCATACCTCGCGTTTCTTTGTTTAGGGGAACATGCACGGTCAAAACGTCAGACTTTTCAGCAAGTTCTTTTAGAGTTTGGACGGGCGTGCATTGATATTGCTGAAACTTCGCCGGTGCCAAATAAGGATCATACGCAAACACCTGCATATCGAACCCACGCGCAAATTTTGCCATGCGGTGGCCTACGTTTCCAACGCCCACGATACCCATGGATTTTTCTTTAAGTTCGTAACCTTTGAAGCGGTGGCGATCCCATCCCCCAGACTTCATATGCTGCTGTGCTTGCGGAACATTTCGGATCATGGCGAGAAGAAGAGCGAAGCTAAGTTCAGCGGCCGAGTTCGTGTTCTTGCCGGGACAATTAACAACCAAAATTCCTTTTTCGGTGGCGTAATCGATGTCAACATTTGCTACGCCAACGGCTGCGACTGCGACAATTTTTAGATGGGGGGCAGCATCGAGAACTTTGCGATCGACTTTGGTTTCACTGCGCGTCACAAGAACTTGTGCCGTCGGCAAAGCTTGCAACAACTCTTCAAGTGAACAGTCGGGGAGATATTGAATATTAAATTTTTCGTTTGCTTTAAAAGCCGCTACGGCTTGAGGATGTAGAGCGCCTCTGATCAACACGTCGATACGCATGCTTCTCCCTATCCAAATTCCTGTTGAGGATTAGGAAGTTAACAGAGCTATAACTCTGACGCAACATCATCGTCTGCCGCTGAGACCGTTCTTGCGCCCACTGCGACGCCGGACTTCATAATCACCGAAGTTTTCAGTTCCAGTTCTTTGTTTTCATTTTGGTTTCTATCGACCTTGACGCTTCTCTCACCAACAATCGTGTGGGTAGGATATTGCTTGCTCAGGGTTACATTTAAATCACCACCTAATTGCACGCGCATGTAGCGTTGCCAGTATCCAAAACTGTCTGTATAGCCATTAGGCTTTTTATCGATAAGCACTTGAGCACCTTGGATGGCAGCGCCGTTTTCATCGATTGCCCGCACCTGAACAAATGCATATCGTTTCGCAGTGAGAAGCCCTGCTGGATTAGCGAATTCACGTAAAATGCCAGAGGCAATGACCGCGCTCAAAAGAAACAAGCCAATTAGCGCCATAAAAAAATGACGATCTAAATAGACTCTTTTCCGAGCGTGAAATGGATTGATGGGCATTTCTTTGGCGCAGGCTTTCTTCTTTGGAATATAGGGACTTTCGAAAAGACCATCAGTTGTTAAATGAAATGGTTTCAGTTCCATCGCAAACCTCTCAAGACATCGGGATTGTTTTGTGTGAGCTAGAAAGAATTGGTTTCTAGCTTCCTTCTATCTTAAAAAAGGTGAGGTGACTTTAAAATAGGCAAAATATTTAGCGAGGCAAGAGTTGCCTAGTCGGTTCTTTTTTATTCAGGATCAGAAAGCTAAATGGCATGCCCGCTTCGGTTTGAGCGAGCGGCAACGCGCTCCCACTTCTTCTTTTTGTTGTTCGGAAAGCTCACGAGCATTCGTGACCTTAATGCGGAATCGATTATGGGAGGTCCAAACGATTTCAGCTTCGTAATGATAGAAGTGCTGTTCGCTGCCCCAGGCATTTTCGCGCCCATACAAATCAACTTTAATGCTTTTACCTTTAGCGCCTTTTTCCCATTCTTTATATCTGGATAAGCCACCGTTTGTGCGAAGCATGACAACATTGCCAACATCCGAATCATTCGAATTTTCAACTTCCCAGTACTGTACAGCTAGCGGATTGATCGCCAGACTTGACGCTGTCTTCTCAAGTCCTAAAGCCGTATTTACTTTAGCTTCAAAGGCTGGCTGATCTGCCGGTAAAAAGTCGCAATTCACATCGATGGGAAATCCTACTAAATCAGGATTAGCAGAGTTCCCGCCTTTTTCTTCCACTTTGCCACTGCCTTCCGTGCAAGGAACGCGCATAGCTGCCCAATCACTGTCCTTTTCGACTAAATAGGAGTCTCGACAATGATTCGTAAAATCAGTCATAAAAATATCAAGAGACGGAACATAAAATGGAGTCGGTTTCGAAATGTTGGATGCGGGGTTTTTGCAATCACCAATGTCAGCGTCTGGAAGTACTTCTTCCCCATCTTCACCTTTAGCTTTTTCATTCTGAGCAGAAGTTGGTTTTGAAACCGTCGAATTGCCCAAAGTTTTTTTGCCGGGCGTGGTACATGCGCACAAGCCAAGCGTGACGCAAACCAATGCGGCTTTGTGAAAAGTAAAGTTATCAGTCGTTAAATTAGTCATGATGCTGATTTTCTCTTCTAGGATGAAACTCTTACCAAGTCCGTCGGCAAAAAATGTTTTGAGGTTTAATAGCGGCTAAATCCGATGGGCCTGAGCAAGGTTGTCGGCCGCTTGGATGATATTGAAAATACTCGCAATACCCATGGTTATTATCGTTGGCTCAAGCCATGAAATAAGACTCTGCAAATGGATTAGAGTAAATCCGGCAGACTCAGACTCATGGAAGGGGACAGACAATAGGCAGCTTCCCAGAATGATGAGCACCAATGAAATCAAAACATGCCAGCTCATTTCAAAAAAACTATTAACGCTCAAGTAAGGTGGCACAATGGCACATACCGCGATACACAATGTGCATATCAAAAGTCTTTGGTTCGCCGTATCAGAAAGAAATGCCAGCCAGTTTTGCCAAGAAAAGTCATTGGCAATTGTTAACATATTATGTGAATTCTCCAAAAGATTAGAAAAATTAAAAAAATCGGATGAAATGAAGTAAAAAATTGAAAAAGTCAGCAGGAGCACAATCATGCCGGTCCAGTTAATCACAAACTTCTTCCACTGCGTGCGAGAAAAAACCCAAGTAGAAAAAGGCACGTCAAATACAAAAAAAGGACTCTTTGATTGTGAGGCGCTAAGTTTAATTGGTGCAGGCATCAAGCGGTAGTCCAGCACGGAGCGACTAAGTGCCGAAAAGAAAGAAGTCCTTTGGCGGCTATGGAGAACTGGTGGCAAATTAATCTGACCCGATTGAGCTGATTGTAGTCTCTTATTATGAAAGCGTGTTTTCTTCAAAATGGGTTGAATGAGGAATTGACGCAATTGGCTGCTAAAAATAACAAAGACAGGGACTGCCATACATCCCAAGATGAGATTGGCTTGACCCAAATAAGCGGACAATAGCGATACCGTCACGAGTGAACATGCCGCGTAGAGGGATCCAGAACGTAAGTAATAAGCGAGCGCGGTGAACCAACATGTGAAAAGAAAAAGAAAAATATTATGCGCACCGATGATTGAAATCGCTTGCGTCGGTTGAGTGCTTGACAAAAGCGTGGCGCAAACAATAAGCGCCACTGTCCAAGAACTTGTGGAAATTCGTGCGAGAATCGTTGCCATAAATATTGTCGCGAAGATAAGCCATCGATTGGCTTCGATTAAACGTTCAACATGAAAGTGAGGATACTTCGGGGAGCAGCCAATTCTTAACCACAACGAAAGGACATCGGAGGGCATATGCCAGCGATCTTCTTTGACCGCTGCCTGCTTTGGCAGGCTAAGTCCGCTACAGTTGTCGTCCGGCAAAGAAACTAGGGATTGCATGATGACGATGGATTCAGATTCGAAAACGGGTGGATGCTGTTTGATTTGGGCTAGCACGATGTTAACAAATACCACGCCAACGAGGGCCGTGAGGACCAGCATCCGTAACTGCAGCCATGCTCGTGAATAGCTCATTAATCGCCTAGAAAACGCTCAGAATTCGGACAGTATCAATATTATCTAGAGTATTCAATATGTTATCCATAATAACCATAAGATCTATTTTAATGTATCTTTAAAAATCGTTGACTTTCTAATAGAAAGAAAGTAATTCTATTGGGCCAACAGCATGATGATTAATTTTGTATCTCTAGAATGAATAAAATTCCTTAGATTGGTCGATTTGCTTGATCTAGGCCTAAGGAGATACCTTTGTTATGCAGTTTGGTTGGTTTTATTACATTTGAATTAAAAATTATTTAATAGATAGTTGATTTTTATGAGTTTAAGAGTTACAAGAAAAGTAGTAATGAAGATTTACATGTTAGATAGAAAAGAAATATTAGCGGGTAGCTTCATAAATAGCATAGGGGAGGTTTTGTCATGTCTTCGGTAGAATTAAGACCAGGTGATACTTTAAATATCGTCTGGAGCTCTATGCAAGAGACCCCACTTGGGATGAAAGAAGTTGAATCTAGCTTCGCATTTACATACGACGAATTATTAACTCGTCTTCGCGCTAAGGGTCGGGCTGGTAAGTCTAGACGCTCTGGCACGGACGGTGCTCGTTTTAGCCGAATTGTTGCACTTGCAACGAACGCGCTTCGCAAAGGCAAGTGGTCAACTGGTGCTGATATTGACCGAGGCGAAGTTTTTGTAAAGTTGATGAAACGCTTTGATGCGTTGGAAGACACTGAGTATAAAAACATCACTAGCAACGCAAAAGAAGCGATGGTCAAGCTTTATAAGCAAGGCACGTACCTGAAGCCGGAACAGAAAAAGATATTAAAAGATGCTTTAGATGCTGTAGGCCTTCCAGCTTAATTTGCTGAAACAGCATTTTGATTTTTTTGAAAATAACTGATTATGGATGATAATAAAGGTGCTGACATGAAAGTGTTAGCGCCTCTTTTTTTATTTAAAGGATTTTTTCGCAATGCAACCTCCCTTTAAAGTCCTCGGCATCAACCACGTCGCCTTTGCTCCTAAAGAAGTTGAACAGACTCAAAACTTTTTCACAGAGGCGTTAGGGCTCAAGTTTTTGGGCGAAGAAATTGTAACCGATCAAAAAGTCGGAACGTTTATGTACGCGTCCTCTCAACAAAATTCAGAAAAGGCTTCGAGGCTTGAAATCCTTGACCCTGGTGGGTTTGAAGATAGTCCTGTTGCAAAGTTCTTGGATAAAAAAGGCGCTGGATTGCATCATATTGCGATGACCGTCGACAGTATCGACAAAGCTTTGGAATGGATGCAAAAGAAGGGCGTGAAAATGATAGATTCTGCCGCGCGACGCGGCGCGCACAACACGAAAATCGCATTCGTCCATCCACACGCCACAGGCGGAGTGTTGATTGAGCTTGTTGAGCAGCTTTGATACCATATCCTAAAGCACAACCAAAAAGCTTAAGGGATTATCTTTGCTTTCCACGTTTTCCCAAAAAATACAGAAGCATTTTCCTTTTCTGCACTGGGCCGTTCAGTATCCCGTAGTCTTCGTCTTATTTTTTGTTTTTTTGGCTACACTTTGTTTTTCATTTGGTGAATATCAATCCAATCGGCAGCGAGAAAGCCTCGCCAATAAATACTTTGAACAAAGTCGAAACACCCAGCTTAATCATTTCATGGGTTCATTAATTCAACATGCTGCGAATGATTCGGCTTTGCTGAATCACTTGAATTTTGATCGTCCCAACTCTTTGGAAAGTGGCCTGAAAAGCTATTTGCAAAAGGGAACATTAGATTTCCTTGCTCTATTAGACTCTAACTGCCAAGTCATCGCCTCATCCAAATTAGACAAGGTGCCGTTCGTTGCTCCTTGCCAGAGTGAAACGATGAAGAAACCTCCGGCAGGTTTTCGCACCATTGTCCAACACGAAGTCCCGTGGGAAGCTGCTTTTGTTAAAGTCAATAGTGGCGCTAAAAAAGGCGAGCACTTTCTTGTGGGTGCACGTCAGAAATCACCCTCGACGGTCGGGGCGGCTGCATATATTCACAATCATATCCAAGCGCGTGGCGATAAGATTCGTTACAAGTCTTACGGTATTGCAATCTTCTGTTTGATGATGGCTCTAGCGTTTTTGGTACTGATGCAAGTGCAATTCGTTCAATTTAGTCGTTCGAACATTGGTGGTGCAGCATATTTGAAGAACTGGCTTTTGGGACAGTTCAGAAACCATCATCGTCTGGACCTCAAAAAGACCGACAGAATCAATAAACATGTCGTAGACTTTGACTACTTCAAATACCTCGTACAGGCTTTGATCGATGAGAATCACGAGTCGACTTATCACCAGTCTGTCGTTAATCAGACGCTTGATGAAGACATTGGGCAGTTGGAGACGGAGGTCCAAGAACTTCGTATTCAACTTCAGCAGGCTGGCAAATGGGCGCCATCGGCGCAGCTCGCCAGTCAACTGAATGCTTCCACAAAAACGCAGTTGCAAGATTCAGTCACATCAATTCAAACCGCCGGCTTTAAGCACCTAGCGGAACTCACTGATGTCGCTTCGCAGCTGTCACGGCAACTAGAATATTGGAAGCTGGGTATTCAAGAACGCGGAGCGCGGAAGTTCTTAAGGTCACTTTCGGAGCTTGGTTCAAATGATCGTCACAGTTATTTATTAGATAGTCATTTGGCAAAGTTTTTCGAGTGGGGTGATCGACTCGCTAAGTTGTCCCATGATATTCAGATTGATGTGCACGGGGTCCATGAAAAGATTTCGTATGTGACAAAAAATATCGAGAGCTGGCAAGCCTTTCAAGGTTCCGAAGAAATTGAACTTAATCTTGTACAATTGGTTCATCGCACGCAGAATATGCTGTCGAGTCGAAGTGCGGCGGGTGATCGGATTGTTTTTTGTAATCAGATTGAGGAGAATCCAAAATTTCCGACCTCTACATCTGAGATGCTCGCACTTGTCTATCTCCTATATGACTATGGCATATGTTGCTATGGCCATTCTCTAAACAAAGTCGAGATCCATACTCGTCTAAAAATAGACTTCCGCAAAGCTAAAACGCGCGCAACTCTGGCGATATCATTTGATTCTATGGATTACCCGCAAGTACCGGCCCAGCTTCACGAAAAAGCTCAGTTGATTGAAGTCATCGCCCAAAAATGTCATATTCACCTGTCGCCGCTCAATGCATTGCGGGCGCAGGTTCCTTTGGTGCTTTATTGGGATCTGGACGCGGAGGAGTTGGAGACGGTTATGTCCATATCTGAAGTGCAAAGGTCAACTCACAATCATGTCAGAATCCCATAACATAGCTTATTTTGCCGGTGGATGTTTCTGGTGTGTCCAACCACCGTTTGACAAAGCGCCGGGTGTGAAGAAAACTATTGTTGGCTATATCGACGGCCACAAAGTCGATCCTACTTACAAAGAGGTTTGTACCGGTCAAACCGGACATACAGAAGCAATTGCCGTTCACTTTGATCCGGCTAAGATTTCCTATGACCAGCTTTTAAAGATTTTTTGGTCGCAAATCGATCCGACGGCTGTGAATGCACAGTTCTGCGATAAAGGTTCGCAATATCGGACGGGAATCTACTATACAGATGAGAAGCAAAAGATCTCTGCGGAGACATCGAAAAAACTTTTGCAAGATTCGGGAATGTTTGATGCACCTATCGCAACAGAAATAAAAGAAGCGACAGTCTTTTATGCCGCGGAAGAATATCATCAGGCATTCTACGAAAAGAATCCGAATCACTACAAGTGTTATCGTGAAGAGTCTGGACGAGATGAGTTTATCGAAAGAGTTTGGAGAAAGTAATTCTAATTCGGGGACACATAACTAAATTGTTCATAAAAAAAGCTCCGAGGTAAATTTTGCCTCGGAGCTTTTTTTATGAGCAATTTAGTTATGTGTCCCCGAATTAGTTAGGCTGGATCAATTAACAAACCTAAGAACATCACAGATCCGAATTTTTTATCGTAAATAACGATCATACAAGGTTCGTCGGCTTCAAAAGTAAGCTCAGGTTCGGCAGGGGCACTCGTCGTCCCGACGCCAATAGCGGTTGCGGCCGCAGCCTCCACTCCCGTTTCATCAACTTCTAGAACAGTTGCGTGGATGATGTCCGAAATCATGAGCGGGATGGTTTCTTGGTAGAGGAGGCTAAAGTTGTCTTTTGACTCTTCAAAGACTGTCGACAAGCCTAGATTTTTAAGGTCACCTTTGATCGACGATTTGACGTTCATTTTAAACTTGGGAATAGAAACTTTTACATTATCATTTTGCAATCCTGACAATAAGTTTTGCCAGCCATCTTGCCAGAAAGCCTGATCAGCGGCGAGTTTCTGAAGATTGCGCCAGTCGTTAGTGCGAGTCTTGACAAACATCATAGCGACATCTCCTTCCAGTGGCAATGTTACGACATCGTAATCGTGTTGATCATTGGAAAGATTGTTTGGGTAAATACCAGCGTTATGCATGAAAGGAACGCTGATATCACCGTCGGGGCGATGAAAGACTTTTGGCGAAGTTTGTGGTTTGTCGAACTGATTGACGAAAGGAGCCTTCAAATAGACGGCATTCGTCAAAACTGTCGTCGTACCGTCATTGATGAATCCTTGCGGTAGCAAATCTTTGATCAATTGATTGGTATTTTTCGCGATGAAATCATTAATAGTCAGACGAGCCTCTTCTGGCTTTTTGACAAAGTCTAGTAGTCCGACCTTGCCGTCGAATTGTTCTTTAATAGTTTTTAGGTAGGCTTCTTGCAGTGTCAAATCCTCTTGCGACCATACGTTGTTATATACGTTTAATTTGAGCTTCTTGCTGCCAGCAGCAAGTTGGCGATAGTGAGAATTCAAACCACGCATAGAACCATAAAAGTCATCTTTCGCGCCAAAGCCGAGTGTATCGGAGATTTCGGTCGCATCTAAGGCATTGGTAGCGGGGTAGAGTAAACCAAAAGCACTTTGAATGCTAAGTGACGAAATGAGTTGGTTGGCGTCAGGCGACTTCTTCTGCATTTGATCAAGTAGGCGTGAGCCAAAGCTGTTCATGTCGTTAGCGCGTTGGCGAACGGCGGTCTCGGATATATCATTTCCCGAGAGGTAAGTGGCGTTTGACTCGGCCCAGTTTATACTATCGAGCTTGGACGATCTGTTTTCCTCGCTGCAAGCCGATACGAGGGAGATGATGCAAATTGTTTTGAGAAGTTTCATATATTTGACCTTTCCTTATGAAAGTTGCAGAAAACTGTTTGCAACTGTGTTGATTTCTTCTTCGCTGACATTGTGCTCAGCTTCAATAATTTTTCCATCGGCGGTTACAAGGTTAATTTTGGTTTCGCTACATTTGTAAATCTGGACGTTATTAGCGTTGGTGGCGATAGGTGAAGCCGCGCACGTTGTGCTAACTTTCGAAAACTGTATATATAAATCACCATTTTGCAGTCGGACTGGTCCATCCGTCGTAGGGCTCGGCGTACTTTCAGGTAACCAATCTCCTTCAGGGAGACTCGCTTGATAAGGTTGGCCGTCAATGACAATAGACGCGATACCACCAGCCACCTGTACAGGTGCGCCGTTATCGACAATTCCACCACCGCCGCAACCACCGACGCAAATCAAACTAAAGATGACCAAAAAAATTTTCATATCTTCCTACTTCTTTTTCCGATTTCCCATGGGTTCTCTCTGGAAAAGATCCCGTATGTTTCGGATTGCAGCTAGTGTCGTCACACTAACTTTGTTACGGATATGTTACGCCTCTTCAAAATTGACGCCCAGAGTATTTTACTTTTTCATGGTATAGATGTCGTAGCCCAGCCCTGAAAACGTGGGTCCAAACCCAATATGGACTTCGTTTGCACGGACGTTGACGCAATCCAAAGTGTCATCTCTAACCACAAGAACGCCAATATGAATATCGACACTGCCAACAGCTTGGGCGAAATTCTCACGAAGCGGTTTGAGAACACGCTCGTTACAGGCAAGCAAAGCCGTCGCAAACAACTGCGGTGGAGCCGTTTCGCCTTCGCGAACATCATAGACTTCCAAAAATCGCACTGTGGATTGACCCATCACCGAAGAACTCAGCGTCAAACCTAAACCCAACATCAATGCTAAAACTTTCATGACTCGGTTCCCCTCTGTGTCGAAGCCGATGAATTCGACCTCTTCTCGATTCTAGTATACGTTATCGGCATGAGGCGATAAATTATTAGTAATATTAGATACTTTTCGTATACGTGGTGTATACTGAAATAAAGAAACGGGCAGTGTTTTGAAGACTGCCGGGCAAATCATGGGGTTAGCGAATGCAGGGTTTTCAGTATCTGGACTATCGTGAGGCACTGGCAGACTGGTTCTGGCAGAGCAAGGAAAAGAACCCTAAAATGTCATTTCGGTTTGTGGCGAAGCATCTTGGGCTGTCTGCCCCGAATCATTTTCACCTTGTGATTATGAAAAAGCGGCACATGTCGCAAAAGACTTTTGCCAGAATGTTGAAACTGGCTCGCTATGATGCGCGGCAAATGCATTTTATGCGCATGTTATTTCGCCTGAATACAAAATCGCTTGTAGAAGAAGAAAAACAGAAACTCTTAAGAGAACTCGAAGAACTTCGCCTTCAAAGTACGGCGAATCAACCCACCGATCAACATCTTGGAATCCTCGGACACACCTTTGCGTGGTATTTGAAATCCGGCAGTTTTATGTTTGATGGCAAAACAGAGGATGAAATTTGCAAGATTGTGGCCGTATCGTGCCCATTTTATCGCGGCGATGAAGAAGTTCGCTTGGGATTGGGAAAGCTCATTGAGAATAATATGGTCGAAAAAATTGATGGAATTTATTATTTCGACACCAACAATGTCACCACAAAGTGGGACTTTGATAGTGAACAAATCAAACAGCATCATCGCAATAATCTCGTTCTTGCCAATGAAGCCTTGAGCTGGCCATTGGATAAACGGTTTTTTAGCAATGTGACCGTCCAGTGTGACGAAGATATGCATGCCAAGATCATTCAAGATATTCGGAACTTTTGTATTCAAGTGCTTGCTGAGTCAGATAAAAAAATCTTAAGTCCGCAAGATTGTAAAAAAGTCATTTCATTGAATTTTGTGATGTTTCCTTACTTCGAGTTCTAAGCACTGCGTGAGAAGTGTTGATCAAGAGGAATGCGCTCGAGATTTGCGGTTTTTTGCCAAATCTTTTGCGTGAGTCCAGTCGTTAAATCTTCGATTTGATCAGCAACTGCGATTACGACTGGATCTCGAAAGTCGTGGACGTAGAGTGTGGCAATCTTACTTACAATAGATAGGATTTCAGAACAATAATCCAAATAGCGGCTCAGTTCGAATGGCGTGAAATTGCGTATTGGAGAGGAAGCTGTTGGTGGGCCTGGAAATAGAAAAATTTCGGGATCTTTTGTAAGTTGATGCATATCAACAATATGAGCGAGGATTTTGAGTTCGTGCAGTGCGGTCACGGCTCGTTTTTGTTTAATGCGTGATTCCCAGTTGAGGACAAATACTAAGGTTACACCAAGGAAAACAATTATGCTGAGGATGGCTTCGAATGATTGTATAAAATTTTCTGCCGAGAAAAAGTTGTCTGACATTCGCACAAACAGAGAAACCTTCACCAGGAAGAAAAAGGCAACACCAACGATGAGCACTAAAGTGACACGAAGCGGCATATTGGGTTTACGAATCCAGGCTACGCGAGTCAGCGTTTCTGAAGCGATGATTTTCAAGTCGCTAGCAACATGACTTAGGCTCGAATTCGGAAACCTTTCGTTGATACGCAAGTAGAGGCGATCGATGGTATCCGATACCCGGTCAGGATCAAGCTTGGCAAAATTTCGTTTGGGCGCGGCGGTCATAGGACTAACCAAATAAAAATGGGTCGGAATTTGACCTATAATATTAATGGTGCGTTAGAAGTTTATCTGTAGTGCCGCCAAGTTATGCTCGGATCGAGACTGGAAAAGGAATGGCGGAGTATGATAGTACCTTAGGTATATTCGAGGGCAGTGGGGCTTTGAACTCATGAAATTTCTTATCTTAATCATTTTTTGCCATTTAACCATTCCGATTGATGTCGCTTACGGCGTTCCAGAAGATGAGTTAGAAAAAAGACAGGCTGAAATTGCGGAATTTGTTAATGAAAACTTAGTTCACTCGACGTTTAGGGGATCGGGAGACAAACAGTTAGCTTGGGCACATCTTCCTGGTGATAAAAATTTGCCACCGATCGTTATTTCCGAAGGTTTGGGAGAGAGCATTCCCTACTATTCGGAATTCTTTTACGATCTCGTCCACCAACTGGAAAATAAGCAAAGTGTTTATATTTTTGACTTGCGGGGGCAAGGACTATCTGAACATCTTTCGGATCATCCCGGCGTTATCCACGTGGATCATTTCGAGAATTACGTTTCAGATTTAGAAAAGTTTGTTGAGAAGATTGTGCAGCCGAACCACGAACTGCCTGCCCGAATTTTGGCACATTCGACTGGGGCATTGGTAGCTTTAAAACTTCTGTCGCGTCGACCTGAGCTTGCGGAGAAAATTCTTTTTGTAACCCCCTTGTTCGGAATTGATTACGGTAGCATGCCGAGTTGGACAATGAATTGGTTGGCCGTCATTTTGGACTCGATCGGATTCAGAAAAAGATTCATTCCCTTTCGACAAAACAAGGTCTTTCCGTCCTTTTCGGGAAATAGGCTTACGACAAGTGAGGCTAGGTACGTTCATATTCAAAGAACTCTGGAGGGGCAAGCTCGTCCCGCTTCAGTAGGACCAAGCGTTGGATTTGTCAGGCAGGTCCAGATTGCTTTAAATGACATAGATGCATTAACTTCGAAATTTTCCGTACCGGCGATGGTGCTTACGGCCGACGAGGATGCCTTCGTTTCCACCGCGCATGCGCAGCACAGCTGTAAAAGTATGAAAACGTGTACGAGCTATGCCTTCTCAAAATCAAAACATGTCGTTCTGCACGAGCGCGATGAGATTCGTGAAAAAGTACTAAGTCTGATTCGGGATTTTTTGCTTTGATTGAGGAGATTCTTCGCTTTCTGCTGCGCTAAAGCTTCGCAGAATAAGTCCCTTACGGAGATGAGATTTCGACGTTAGGACGAGCCGTTTTTAAGTGAACCTGAAGAATATGTACCGCCGCAGGGGTAATGCCACTAATGCGTGAAGCTTGGCTTAAGTTTAGCGGGCGAAGGCGAGTGAGTTTTTCCACAACTTCGTTACTGAGTCCGCTGAGATTTTTGTAGTCTATATCGTTCGGGATATGGGTGGACTCGAGGTTCTTGTCACTCTTGATGGTTCGAGCTTGGCGTTTGATATATCCATCGTATTTGATGTCGATCTGCGCGCGGCGCAAAATACCAACGTCATAAGTCGCAAGTGTCGGAACGAAAGTTTTGAGTTCCAGAATATCGACAGTCGGGCGTTTCAAAATCGTTTCTAAAGTTGCGCCTACACAAGTTGTTCCCATCAAATGCTCTGGCAAGTTATAGGCCTTAATCTTTTCTGACTGGAGAAAAGCAACAAGGTCTTTCAGTTGATCTTGGCGAGATTGGTAGGCCTGGTATTCTTCTTTGGAAACTAATCCGACTTCGAATCCTTTTTCTGTAAGGCGTGTATCCGCATTGTCTTCGCGCAAATAAAGGCGGTGCTCGGCGCGCGAGGTAAACATGCGGTAGGGCTCGGCCGTGCCCTTTGTGACAAGGTCGTCTACTAAAACTCCGATATAAGATTCGGATCGACTGAGAATCAACGATGCCTTTCCGCTAAGCTTCTGTACGGCATTGATGCCAGCCACAAGGCCCTGGGCGGCAGCCTCCTCGTAACCAGTGGTGCCGTTGATCTGTCCAGCCAAGTAAAGCCCCGAAACCTTCTTAGTTTCCAGGCTTGGGTACAGTTCTGTCGGATCAACAAAGTCGTACTCGATGGCATAACCGGGACGGATGATTTCAACATTCTCTAAACCTTTTATTGTACGTAAAAATTCTATCTGGGCTTTGAGCGGAAGGGAAGTTGATACACCGTTCGGATAGACTTCGCAGGTGTCATAGCCTTGCGGTTCCAAAAAGATCTGATGCGACGTTCGATCGGCGAACTTGTGCACTTTGTCCTCAATGGATGGACAGTAGCGAGGTCCAATGCCGACAATCTCACCGCTATAGAGTGGGGATTCTGACATATAACTTTGAATCACTGCATGAGTTTTTTCGTTCGTATGTGTGATGTAGCAAGGTACCAGTTTTTGCGTCAGACTTTTCGTTGAAAAACTAAACGGAATGATATCGGAGTCAGAATGTTGTGCTTCCAACTGATCCCACTGAATCGTCTTACCGTCTAAGCGTGGTGTTGTTCCGGTTTTCATGCGACCGGCGCGAAAGCCGAAAGCTCGAATAAACTCGGCGAGCCCCAAAGACGCTTCATCGCCAGCGCGACCAGCCGAATGTTTGTTTTTTCCAATGTGGATGAGGCCATTTAAAAAAGTACCGCTCGTGATGATCACAGCGTCACTGGAAAACTTGCCAAAATTTTTGGTGATAACGCCTTTAATCGAATTTTCTTCGATGATGAGCGCTTCGACCGAATCTTGTTTGATGGAAAGATTTGGCGTCGCTTCCAAGCAATGCTTCATATAACGGCGATAAAGATCCATGTCTGCTTGCGCGCGGGAAGACCAAATCGCCGGACCTTTTTTACGGTTGAGAATACGAAACTGGATGCCCGTTGCATCGATGGCTTTGGCCATTTGTCCGCCAAGTGCATCGATTTCTTTGACTAAGTGCCCTTTTGCCGTACCACCAATGGCTGGATTGCAACTCATCGCCGCAATCTTATCGACGTTGGTTGTGACTAACAGTGTTTTCTTGCCCAATCGAGCCGCAGCTAAGGAAGCTTCACATCCGGCATGACCTGCTCCCACTACGATGATGTCGTAATGAGGAGTTATTTCAGCTGACTGTGTTGGGGATTGCACTTTAAAAAACCTATGAATCTGCAAAGACTTGCTACGGCCTTATTTAGCTGTTTTTGCGAAGCAAATGCAATCGTAAAAGGCAGCTTCTGTGTAATAAAAACACAGATGGGCGACTTGTGTTTTAGAAAACGCTTCTGTAGATTGCCAATTGAGAAAACCAAAGTCGGAACATTGACTTAGGGGGCGTAGAAACTGCGCTTCTTTTTATAATTGATGGACATAACACGAGGGAAAAAAGATGAGCGCCTTTGAGTTAATGACAGCGATGGGTCACGAGCAAGTCGTCTTCTGCCATGATCCACAAACGGATCTCAAGGCGATTATTGCGATTCATAATACTAATCTTGGCCCCGCTCTCGGTGGCTGTCGCATGTGGGCATATCACACTGAAGAAGAAGCTTTGCGTGACGTTCTTCGCTTGTCGCGAGGCATGACTTACAAAGCTGCGGTTGCCAACTTGAAACTTGGCGGCGGTAAAGCTGTTATCATTGGTGATCCGAAAAAGATTAAATCCGAAGCGCTTTTCCGCTCGTTCGGAAAATTTGTCGATAGTTTAGGTGGAAAATACATAACGGCGGAAGACGTCAATATCCGCGTCGCGGATATGGAACATGTAGCGAAAGAAACGAAACATGTGACGGGCCTTTCTTCGAAGCCGGGTGGATCGGGAGATCCTTCGCCAGTGACAGCACTTGGCGTTTTCCATGGAGTTCGTGCAGCTGTCAAACATAAGTTAAAGACTGACGATTTGAAGGATGTTCGCGTTATGGTCTTAGGAGTAGGCGCAGTGGGAAGTTATCTTTGCGGCTACCTTCATGAAAAAGGTGCCAAGCTGACTGTTGCGGATTTGGACTCTGAGAAAGTTCAAGAAATGGTGACCAAGTACGGCGCAAAAGTCGTCGATCCAGCCACCGCACATATGGCCGATGTGGATGTTTTCTCTCCTTGTGCATTGGGCGCTGGCCTGAACGACACGACAATTCCACAAATCAAAGCTACCATTGTTGCAGGTGGCGCTAATAACCAACTACTCGACGAAAAAACGCACGGAAAACTGTTGATGGATCGTGGCATTTTGTATGCCCCGGATTATGTCATTAATGCTGGCGGACTTATCAACGTCTACCAAGAAATTCAAGGCTATAATCGTGATGCGGCTTTGAAGAAAGCTTCGGAAATTTACGATACATTGCTTAAAATTTTTATTGAGTCTGATGCTCGTAAGATCCCAACGCACCAAGCTTCCAACTTGATTGCAGAACGAGCATTCTTAAAATAGTCGGGTGGACCCTATTTGCCGGCAATTTTGATGCTGCGAAATCCTATGACTTCGCCGCGTGAATTTTTTGTAATTGCCGTTAGCACTGTTTGTACTTTGGCGGAATATTTCTCGGTGCTTAGGAAGATGCGACGCCCGTTTTTTTGTCCGTCGAGTACCAATGTCACATCCGATTTTTCATGAGCTAAGCATTCCGGTGCATCACCTACACAAACGATCACTTCTTCGGCAGACTGCGCGGAAACAGCAAGCTTATCATCCACGAGGGCAAAGAAAATGTTTTGATCGGCTGTTCCTATTTTTGCAATTTCATCTTGGCAGTTTTCGGCTTCCGCCAATCCATGTTTAGCAAATGCTTCATTGATAAGGCAGTGGTTAGGAGATTTGGTGGAAGCGTTGCCATCGTTGTCATCTAAGGCTAAGACGGTTTTATAAGATTCGCGGTAGGAATCTGTCGAAAGTAAATGACGGTAGAAATAGTGATTGGCTAGGTATGAGCCGCGTGCCTCGCCGTAGCGCGCGACGAGCATGACGTGTAAATCCCAAAAGGTGCCGCCTATAATTGTTCCCTCAAAGTGAACCCCACCTTGATCGTCTGGGTATCGGCGATTGTTGTCCAAATTGCGGATTCCGGTTTCGCTATCGTCTTTAAATCCCGGTCCCATATTGGGGCTTTTGGTCATATAGGCCGAAATGATGTCGCCAATTCCTTCTGAAAAAGCACCGTCACTGATACCTCCACTGCGACCCGTGTGGTAGTCGTAGCCATGTCCCCATTCATGGTAAATGACGTCATTGACGACTGCCATCGCACCGCAACCGCCGCCACTGCCATATAGGCGAATACTGTCGCCGGAGCTATTGTAGAAAGCGTTGCAGGTTCCGCTGTAGTCAAATACCAAGTCAATTTGATTGCCAAAGTATTTGACTTCCTCTTCTGCAACAAACTGCAAGGCGTGATTGATGACGCGATGTATGGACAAGTATGAGTTGAGGGCTCTAAAATCGACTTCCTTGGTAACAACTTGGGCTTTGCCATCGCCAAAGGAATCAAGACTAGCAGTGATTTCGTATCCACCGCCGCTGGCCGTTTTGTGACGATTCCGCACGCGCGGCGATGTCAGTTCTAAAACGACTTCTTCAGCATCAGCCAAATCAATTTCACCGTCAATATCAGTGGACGACTTTGACCCGCCCATTTTGACCGATGTCTGGGGGATCTGCCAATTCATCTTGTCATTATAAAAGTAACTTCGTTCCAAGACCTCAGCGTTGAGTTGCGTGAGTTCATGGATTTTGGGATGCACTTCCAGAAGTTCACGCGAAACATCAGCGATTGTGACGAAATAGCCGTCCAGTTCGGTAGCACCCTGGACATCAAATTCTGTTGCGGCCAAGAACTCGGGTTCACCGCTTGCTGAGTTGCGAGGAAATATAAGTGAACGTGATGATTGGAGTGTGAAATCATGGCGACCTGTGACTCTCTCGACGTCGCTCAGAGTAGGTGCATCCGCAGAGGTGGTGGCGGTTACATTTGAAAAACTTTGATTGTCGATCTGCCGAAGTCGATAGAATCCGTCGGCGTGTTTGAAGTAGAGGACTTCGATATAAGCATCCTTTAAAAGTATACCATTGTGCGATTGAGCGAAGTTAACCGACAAAAGTTCTTTACTGAGTTTAACGAGATGGTTCTTAGAAGGAATTAAGTCGCGAATTTGTGAATCCGCGAATCCCAAATGTCTTTTGAGCATTTGGCGGCTATCGCTTTCCACTTCATTTCTGACCACCGCGGGCATATCATTTCCGTCGAAGGACATGATTCCGCCTTTGACAGAATCGGAATATGTGAGCTTAAAATCCTGCTTGAAAACCTTTCGTCCAGACTTCGCAAGTAGTTGGAAATTCTCCGAACCCGAAACCCGATGCGATCTGAGTCCTTCGAAGGTTGCTGGTCCGCAACTTGCGACACCAGTCATCATAGTTAAGATGAGTATTTTTTTCATTGGACAGCCCTTTTGTTTTCAATCTATGGGGATGACGCGCAGCGTTTTGGTACCGGACATAGAAGTGCCGTCCCAGTTCACATCGCTTGCGGGAAGATTATTGTTTGGGTTCTGATTGCTCGTACCGGGGCTTGGAGGCAGAGTGGCACCACGAGTATTAATGGCTTGGCCACATGCAGCCAAAGTCAGCAAGCAGGAAAGCAGGCAACTTATGTGAAGAATCTTAACCATGGGAATCTCCTCTAGAAGCATGAAGATTTCGCAAAATCATCAAGCATCCGAGCTATCGTCGAACGGGGGCGAGGCCTTGACTAAGGGTGTCGAATTTTCGACTAAAATTCTGAAATCACTCAGTAAAAAGGACCGAGCAGTGATATGCTATTGGGGTGCGGCTTTTGGAGTTTTTCTAGCAAAACTTTATTTAATCCATAAATAATAGCATTTAAGATAGTTATTTCAGCGACAAGAGATTCTAAATGAGGGTGGGGTTGAGATTATGCAAGCGTTTTTGAATGTTGCCGTTGTTGTCTTCGGTTGTATGGCCGTCTTGTGGTGGATATCGGTTTTGAAAAAAGACGCGAGTATTATCGATGGATTTTGGGGGGCGAGCTTTGTAGTTGTTGTGACTGTTTTAGCGCTTCAAGCTGAGTACACGTTGATGTCTAGGCACTGGCTGCTGATAGCGCTTGTGGGAATTTGGGGTTTACGCCTCACTGCGCACATCACGATGCGAAGCATTGGTAAGCCCGAAGACTTTCGCTACCAAGAATTTCGAAGGAAAGATCCTGGTGGCTTTTGGTGGCGAAGTTTTTTTACTGTGTTTTTACTTCAAGGTGCAATGGTCTGTTTCGTTTCGCTACCACTGATGATGATTTTTCAAGATCATGAGACTCCACTTGGTTTTTTTGATTTTCTTGCAGTGTTTGTTTGGGCTGTGGGATTTGCTTTCGAAGCGGGCGGCGACTGGCAGCTCACTAAATTTCGCAATGATCCATCTAACAAAGGCAAAATTCTGAATACTGGATTCTGGGCGTACACGCGCCACCCCAATTATTTTGGTGACTCCACAGTGTGGTGGGCGTTTTACGTCATGGCTTGTTCAGTCCCTGGCGGTTGGGCGACAATCCTTAGTCCCATTTTTATGATGTTCATGCTGATGAAAGTGTCCGGGGTAGGGCTACTGGAAAAAGAGCTTATCAATTCTAAACCGGGCTATGTCGATTACATACGGAGTACGCCATCATTTTTTCCGTTTAGTCATTTTTTGACAAGGCGAATCAAACGACGGGAAACTACGAACGAAGCCTAAGAAATTTAATGGGTAGAGTTGTCGACGAGTGCTGCGCAAGATCAGCTAAAGCTTCGCCTAAAACGGATGTAAATTTAAAAGCGTGGCCATTGCCTGCGGTTGCAAACCAAACACGTTCACTTTCGGGCCACTGGTCAATAATAAAGTGACCGTCTTCACTCATTGTGTACATACAGTTTGCGTGGGCTATGGGCTTTGGATTCACGGACGGAAAATGTTCTTTTAAACACGCCGCCACAGGTTGCAAATCAGCAGCGGAGTATGTGGTTGGTTTTCGATTGGGATCCGGAATGATTTGCATCGGAGCGTGATGCGCCACCTTCAAACCTTGGCCGTCTATATAGGGAAACCCATATATAAATTGATCGCCAATCTCGAAGGCGAAGCACGGGAGTTTTTTTGCCTCTGTTTTTTGGGCCGAGCAATCAAACCAAAATTGCACTGCGGAATGCACGCTTATATTCATAGGAAAATTCTGTAAAAGTTTTGACGTCCAGGCTCCGGTGGTGACGATAAGCTTTTCCGCTTGGAAGGCATCATTGCCAAGTAGAACTTCGACGCAACTGCCTTTATCTTGCCAGTGAGTGACCTGGCCTTGTAAAAACTCGGCGCCATGCGAAGTGGCAAGTTGCACATGAGCTTTCACACATTTTTCAACTTCTAAGTAACCGGCTCCCGGCTCGGACACACCGTAGTATTGTTCCGGGATCTGGAACGAGGGATACTTTTTTCTCAGTTCACGCGCAGAGAAAACTTCAGTGGGAATATTATAAAGATTGGAACTCTTGAGGATATCCGGAAGTATCTTGCTGGTGCGTTCGTCACTCATACAAGTCAAACCGATTTTGTGAAATAAGGTCTGTCCCGATCGGCGGTTCAAGTCTTGCCAAAGCTCATGGGCGCGAATCAATAATGGGACGTAATCGGGATGTTCGAAGTAAGCCTGGCGCGTGATGCGAGTTTGTCCGTGCGAGCTGCCTTTGTCATGGCCGGGAGGGTGCTGGTCAATGCCAAGAACCTTAAGCCCGCGTCGGCTCAAATGATAGAGAGCTGCACTACCCATGCCCCCCGTTCCCACTACAATGGCATCAAACTTTTGCATAAAGTTTCTTACCAGCTTTCCAGATTTTATCGAAGACTTCACGAGAGTTAGGATCTTTTTGAGATCTAACCTTCTGAAAACATTAAGTAAATAATTTTACACTCAATTCTTTTTGGCAAGATACCGATAAAGTTCTCAGTAGTTTACGCTATTATCAACTTTTGTCGGAAACATAAGGGTCCAAAGTGATGTGGAAAGCACTTTTAACATTCATTGTTGGCATCGTTTTCATCACGCATATTCCAGCGTGTAAGAACGAAGTTCAGTTTGGTTCGGATATTAAAAAATTCGAACGCAGCGACGGCGTTATCGACCTTAGCAATCCAAACGATCCGGACAATCCCGGCAACAGCGCCAATCCTGATGGCAAAACTCCTGGTAACACCAATATCGGTTCCGAGAATCAAGTTCCCGATGGAAAACCAAATCCTAATGATCCTAATGACCCAGACAATCCGGGTTTTGTTCCAGGTGGATCAAAGGGACCAGTGGTTCCGGGTGGCGGCGGCACAACCGGCTGCGTTGACGCAAACGGTGACGAAAAAGCGGCTACGTTGACGAACTTTCCAACCAATATTCAGTCTTGCATCCGCGGTGATCTTGCGACTCGTGGCTTGTATAACTTCGCAACCTCAACATGCGAGAAAGTCAAATTCGCCTCTGAGTTAACCTGTTCAAAAGAAGTCTTGCGCGCAGCTATTGTCGATGCAGGTATGAGTGCAGCGGATTTTGACGCCAATGCAACTTCGGAGTCAGTATTTTTCGCAGGTGGGTGCGGCAAAATCAATATGCCAAGTGGTCATACAGCGGTCATCTTGCAGTTTTTCAAATTGGGCAAGGCAGCTTATGACCCAGCAACATGTACTTACAATGTAACTGGTGGTTCGGTCGTAACTGGCTGCTATATCACTGCAACAGATAGCTCTTGGGCAAGCTTAGATGCAACCGCTAAGGTCGCTCGCTGTTTCCGAGAAGCACCACGTAAGTAATAAGTCGTTGACGAATATAAAGGCCCCGCAAGTTTACTCTTGCGGGGCCTTTTTAGCTTGATATCATGGTCTTTTCTTGGAAAGACCCATGTCGATATTTAATCGCGCTGAAATCGTGGATCAGAATTTTCGTGCAAAAGTCGCAAAAGGGGAGTTTCCTTTTTCTGCGACTGACGAATCGGCCATTCGAAACTATCCGCCGCATGTATTAGTGGATGTTTTTGAATCTCAAGTGATGAGTCGTCATGCGGATTTGAGCGCCAGGCGATTGCGCGAACGCGCCGCTAGCTTTTACACGATAGGCAGTTCCGGTCATGAAGGCAACGCCGCCGTGGCGAAAATGACATCGCCGCAAGATATGGCTTTTTTACATTATCGCTCGGGCGCCTTCTTTATGCAACGCGCTAAACAGTATCCAGGGTCCACGCCACTTTACGACATGATGCTTTCACTGGTAGCTTCGGCAGACGATCCGATTTCAGGCGGACGCCACAAAGTTCTCGGAAGCGTCGAATTAAACATTCCTCCTCAAACTAGCACGATTGCGTCGCATTTGCCGAAGGCGGTGGGCACTGCTCTTTCGATTCAACGCGCCAAGCTTATGAATTTGGATTCGCATTTAGCGAGTGACAGTATTGTCATTTGTAATTTTGGCGATGCCAGCGCGAACCATTCTGTGGCCTTAACGGCATTTAATATGGCGAGTTGGTGCGCTTATCAAAGCCTCCCATTGCCGCTGCTTTTTGTTTGTGAAGATAATGGCATCGGAATTTCGACGCCAACCCCTGATGGTTGGATTGAGCAGAGCTTTCGTAATCGGGTTGGACTTCATTATTTGTACTGTGACGGATTGAATATGGTGGATTCGCTTCGTCAAACCGAAGTGGCTGTTCGTATCGCACGAAAGAAGCGGCAGCCCGTTTTCTTACATATGAAAACCGTTCGATTGCTTGGCCATGCCGGCAGTGACATTGAGTCGATGTACAATACGACGCGAAACATCGAGACGACGGAGTCGAACGATCCTTTGATGCATTCGGCACGAATCTTGGTCGAGAATCACATTCTTTCGCGCGAAGACATTCTGAACATGTATGACAGCATGCGTCGGCGCATTGACCGGGTCGGCGAGATAGCCATCATGCGACCAAAACTTCTGACCGCAAAAGAAGTCGTAGCCAGCGTCATTCCTCCAATGAAAGTCGAAAAGTCTAGGCCGTTTCCGGATGAAGATACTCGCAAAGAGGCGTTTGGTGGTGACTGGAAGCAGCTGGAATCCAAGCATCATATGGCGCGTCTGATTAACCTGGGCCTCGTCGACCAGCTTCTTCAGTATCCCGAAATGATTTTGTTTGGAGAAGATGTGGCGCGCAAGGGCGGCGTTTACAATGTGACGGCAGGGCTTTGGAAAAAGTTTGGCTCACGTCGAGTGTTTAATACACCTCTAGACGAAACCAGTATTTTAGGCGCTGCGGTAGGGTATGCTCACAATAAATTTATTCCGGTGCCGGAAATTCAGTTTTTGGCTTATGTCCATAATGCTGAAGATCAAATCCGCGGTGAAGCGTCGACACTCTCCTTTTTTTCGGAAGGGCAGTTCACGAATCCGATGGTGGTTCGCATCCCTGGGCTTGCTTATCAAAAAGGTTTTGGTGGCCACTTTCACAACGATAACTCATTGGCTATTTTTCGTGATATTCCTGGTGTCATTGTGGTTTGTCCATCAAATGGTTATGACGCGGTTCGCTTGATGCGTACTTGTATGGACCTGGCTTATCGGCAAGGTCGCGTTTGTATTTTCGTCGAGCCGATTGCTTTGTATATGACTAAGGATCTGCTGGCGCCGGACGATGGCTTATGGACTTTTCCCTATCCCGTTGCGACGGATTCGGCTTCTTTTGGTGACCCCATCGTGCATGGCAAAGGTGACGAGGTATGTATTGTGACCTATGGCAATGGGCACTACTTGTCGCAACAAGCGGTGGCCAAACTCGGGGGCGATTATAAAGACGCCGTCAAAATTATTGATATCCCCTGGCTGTGGAACACCGACAAGACGAAACTCATGAATGCGATTGGTGACAGTCGGCGTGTGTTGATAGTAGATGAGTGCCGAAAGACGGGATCATTCAGTGAAGGTCTCGTTACCGATATCGTGGAATACTATTCCGAGCATCATAAACCTTTGCCGCATCTCCAGCGCTTAACGGCGGATGATTGTTTTATTCCGTTGGGTGTCGCGGCGACCGTGGTATTGCCAAGTTGTGATGGCATCATGGGAGCACTCCAAAATATGATGCAGAAAGAAAACGGCCAATCCAAACCTTCTGAAAATAGAGCCTAATATGAGCCAAGTTTCTTCGAGAAAAACTGCGTTGGTTGTTTGTCCGGGGCGAGGAAGTTACGGGCGAAACGAACTTGGTTATTTGCGTCGATATGGCCAAGACTTGACGGGATTCTGGAGTGAGGTTGATGCTTTTCGCAAACAAAAAAAACAACCGACCGTAACTGAGTTGGATAATCAAAGTGAGTTTTCCTTGAGTTTGCATGTGCCGGGAGAAAACGCCGCGGCTCTGATTTACTGCGCTTCTTACACCGATTTTTTTTCAATTGACCGAGAAAAAATTGAAGTGGTGGCGGTCACAGGCAATTCCATGGGTTGGTATACAGCACTTGGCGTAACACAATCTTTGCCAGGTATGGCTGGGTTTGAAGTCGCGAACACAATGGGATCCATGATGCAGGGCGGGATTATTGGCGGCCAGTTGATTTATCCGATCGCGGATGAGAACTGGGTGCCTCAAGCTGACATGAAGAAAAACTTGGAAGGTTTTATCGCCGAGGCCAATCAATTGGGCGAGGCTTACGTCAGTATTTATTTTGGTGGTTATGTCGTCGTCGGTGCGGATGATAAGGCCATGTCATTTCTGATGAAGGCTTTGCCAAAAGTTCAAGATCGATTTCCTATGAAACTTCCTGGGCATGCGGCCTTTCATACGCCCCTGCTTCGCCAAACTTCTGAGAAAGCCTTTGCGGCCTTAAAGCCCTCATTGTTTCACAAGCCTAATCTTCCCCTTGTCGATGGTCGTGGCTCGATTTGGCAACCTTACAGCACAGATCTCGAGGCACTTTATGACTACACACTTCATCACCAGGTAACCCAAACCTATGATTTTTCAAAGGCTGTAACGGTTGGGCTGAAGGAGTTTGCGCCAGATGTGGTCATCTTGCTCGGACCAGGGGACGCGACCGGTGGGGCGCTGGGTCAAATTATGATAGAGAATAAATGGCTGGGATGTCAGTCTAAACAAGATTTCATCGCTCGCCAAAGTCAGCAGCCGTTTGTGCTGTCCATGGGGCGAGAAGAGCAAAGATCAGTGGTTGTTTGAGGAGATCCTTCGCTTCGCTCTGGATGACGAAAGTTGCAGCTCG
Organism: Oligoflexales bacterium; assembly: GCA_041740975.1. GTDB lineage: Bacteria > Bdellovibrionota_B > Oligoflexia > Oligoflexales > JALZUQ01 > JBGSKV01. The sequence goes on from JBGSKV010000029.1 coordinate 28,183, forward strand.
GGATGACGAGAAAATTAAAAGGAATGACTTATGAGTAACAAACGACGCCCGCATACTTTCCCAGATTTTCTAAATCTGGAAGCGCTCCTTACAGAAGATCAAATCATGGTGCGAGACTCGGTTCGCGCTTTCGTGAAGCAAGAATTTATGCCAACGATTCGCGAAAGTTTTCGCAACGAAACGTTCCCAACCCATTTGATTCCAAAAATGGGCGAGATGGGATTGTTCGGTTCCAACCTAACGGGTTACGGCTTACCCGGCTTAGACAACATAGCATATGGCCTTATCATGCAAGAGTTGGAGCGTTGTGACTCAGGACTTCGAAGCTTTGCTTCGGTCCAGGGTGCGCTGGTCATGTATCCGATTCATGCCTTTGGTAGCGAAGAACAGAAAAAGGAGTGGTTGCCGAAGTTAGCCACGGGTCAAGCGGTAGGGTGTTTTGGGCTAACCGAATCTGAAGGCGGTTCTGATCCAGGAGCCATGAAAACGAAAGCAGAAGACAAGGGTGATCATTGGCTTATCAATGGTTCCAAAATGTGGATCACCAACGGAAATCTTTCGCAAGTCGCGATCGTGTGGGCGCGTACGGAAAAAGGCATTCGCGGATTTGTGGTACCAACCAATACCCCTGGTTTTAAAGCGGTTAAAATGGAAGGCAAATTGTCACTGCGAGCCTCCATCACTTCCGAACTTTATATGGATAATGTCAAAGTTCCGAAAGACGCTATGCTTCCAAAGACTGAAGGTTTGAAAAACGCTTTGATGTGTTTGTCGCAAGCGCGGTATGGCATTGCTTGGGGCGCGTTGGGTGCGGCGGAAGCTTGCTATGACGAAGCTGTAAAGTATGCTGGCGCGCGCATTCTATTCAAAAAGAAACTGGCGGGTTTTCAGTTGATTCAACGCAAACTTGCATTGATGCTTACTAACATCACGCACGGCCAACTTTTGGCATTGCGTTTGGCGCAGTTAAAAGACGCGGGCGAAATCCACTTCTCGCAAGTCAGTATGGGTAAACAAGCTAACGTCCTTATGGCGCTCGAAACGGCGAGAACCTGCCGTGATATTCTCGGTGGAAACGGAATCATGGACGAATACGTCAGTATGCGGCATATGTGTAATCTTGAAACGGTTTATACTTATGAAGGTGCGAATGACGTTCATTTACTAATTATCGGACATGATATTACTGGCATTCCAGCTTATGGAAACGAGTAGTTTTTGGCTATCTTTGTGGCTGCTATTTGCAACTGCAGGCACAGTTTTTTGTGATGTTCTCGCTATTCCAAGAGATGTGGGGCCGCGACGAATTGTGTCGGCCTCCATTACCAGCGATGAAATTCTTTGGGATCTTTTGAAAACACCAGAAGAACGGAAGAGGATTTTGGCGTTTTCACCCTTAGTGGATAACGACCGCTACAGTCACATCGTTAAGGAAGCAAAAGCTATCCCGAAGCGATTTCCGGCCTCGGCGGAAGGCATCGTCAGTTTAAAATCCGACTTGGTCATTTTGACGTCTTTTAACAATCCAAGTTATCGAACTATTCTCAAAAAAATCAATACCCCAGTTTTGGAATTGAATAATTTTTCAAAACTGACGGACATCGCGGCGCATATTTCAACGATCGGTGAGGCCATAGGAAAGACGGATGCGGGTTATCGGATGCGAAAAGACTTCGAGGCTGATTTGATGGAAGCGCAGCCGAAAGCAAACAACAAGGCAACTCCTAAAAAACCCACGGTTTTAATGTATTCGACCACTGGAAATGCCATGGCTGGAGACACCATCTTTGACGATATGGTTCGCCATTGTGGAGGCGTTAATCTTGCTAGTCGCGGCGGGCAAAAAGGCTGGCCACAAATCAACGCCGAAGCGGTTTTAAAACTGAGGCCTGATTTTGTCGTAATAAGTGATAGTGATGAAGCGGCCTTCAAGACCTCAAATGTCTGGCAGATGCTTCGGGCCACAAAATGCCAAAGAATTATAAAAATTCCGGCGGCAACGTTATGGTCGAGTTCCCATAAAGTAGCGGCTGCCGTCCAGAAAATATGTGAGGCGCTGTCCAGTTCGGTTCAGACGAAATGTTGAAGGTTATGACCAGTAAAGAAAAAAAGTTCATGGCTGGCGCCATGTTGATTTTTATTTTAAGTTGTATCGTAAGCCTTTTTAGTGGCCACTATGGATTTTCAGTCAATGACGCTTTAGATGTTTTCTGGAAAGTTGTTCGCAAACAAGAATTAAATGCCAGTGAACTTACTTTATGGCGTGTACTAATTGATTTGCGTTTTTCAAGATTATTAGCAACTTGTCTGGCAGGGGCGATGCTTGCTGCCGCAGGCGTTCTATCACAAGGCTTGTTCCGTAATGCTTTGGCGGCGCCATCGGTTTTGGGTGTTACGTCAGGGGCATCGTTTTTTGCAGCGATGTTTTTTTACCTTGGTTGGGGAGAGGGGATGCCGGCCCAGCTTGCCATTGCATCTGTCTTTGGAAGCTTAGTTGTACTAGGTATGCTGCATGCCTTTTTTAAATACTTTCAAGGATCAGTTGAGATAATCATTTTCTTGGGTATTGCACTGAACACAATTTTTGGAGCTTTGACTTCGTTTGTGGTTATGTTTTTGGTAGAGGACTACCAACGAGCTCCACAAATTATGCAGTGGATATTTGGCGGTGTTGCCAATCGACACTGGACGGATTGTCTTTGGACAATGCCTATTTTATTTTTTGCGTTGATTGCTGGCAGTCGAATCGCACTGCAACTGGATGTACTGAGTTTTGGACAATTGGCTGCGCAGAGCATGGGTGTGGCGGTGAAACGCCTTCACTTTTGGACGATCACTTGGATAGCGGTGTTGGTCGGTGCAGCGGTTGCCATCGTTGGCGGCGTGAGTTTTGTAGGGCTTATTGTGCCACATGTGGGAAGGATGATGATCGGAGCGCGAAACCTTCCCTTGTTACTGTTTTCGGCAGTAAACGGTGCGAGCCTCTTAATACTGAGTGATGTCATCGCTCGAACTTTGAGGCCGTCGGCGGAGATTCCTTTGGGTGTTCTGACGGCATTACTAGGTGGTCCATTTTTCTTGACACTGATCGTCAGTCGCATGCGAGGGAAGCTATCGCAATGAATCTAATATCTCTCAAATTGAAGGAAGTGCATTTTCATATTGGTCAGGCGACTATTCTCAAATCTGTAAATCTCGAAGTTCCGATCGGTAAGTTCATTACCATCATTGGTCCTAACGGTTCCGGAAAATCTCATCTTATGAAGTGTATGGCTGGCCTCATCCATTTTGCGGGGACAGTTGAACTGGGTGAAGAAAACCTAATGTATCTATCGCATGCCGAGCGAGCCCGGCGACGCAGTTGGCTTGGCCAGAATCCAGAATACGAATTTAATTATTCCTTGCGTGATTGTGTCCTTATGGGCCGATTTTCGCACCATAATGGACTTCCAGGGAAAGAGGATAGGAGTCGCGCCGAACAAGAACTGGTCTATTGGGGCATAGCTCACTTGGCCGATCGAGGTATGAATCAACTGAGCCAAGGCGAAAGGCAGAGAGCTTTCTTGGCGCGAACGTTCGCGGCCGATACCAAATTAATTTTATTGGACGAGCCAGATCACAACCTAGATGTAAAAGCTAAGCTTCTGCTTTTCAAAAAAATCAAAAGTATTTGCTTAGAGGGTGCAACGGTCATCGCCGTCTTGCATAGCCTCTACGATGTCATGGAACATTCAGACTGGGCAGTTTTACTGAAAAACGGCGAAGTCATGGACGCCGGTGAAGCGCAGTTAGTGCTGAACGAGCGCAATCTTTCTAAACTTCTTGATGTGTCTGTTTCGATCGGTCCGGATCATCAGGGCCAGCCCAGTTGGCTGCGTTTTTCAGACCCTTTCTAAATATCCCAAATCTAATGGCTTTGTGCTGGCCTTTATGGCTTTGCCACGTTGGGCTGTCTAGTTAAAGAGCCTATTTTCTAAAGGGTTTTGCTAGGATTCCGAATTTTAGTGCGGAGGCACATCGAATCCATGCGCTTAATGACCTACATTTTTATATTTTTAGCAATGAGTTGTGGTCCCGATCCGTTGAAGCCGATTGCCGCCACGCCAGGTGGTCCAGGCTCGGAAAATGGTGGGCCTAATAGCCCGGGTAATGGCAACAACACTCCGGAAGAACCTGGTCCTGGGAACGAGGAACCGCCTCCGCCCAGTCGCATTCTTTACGTCAATGGTTCCATCGCAGAAGGCGGGGATGGAAGCCTTTCCGCACCTTTTAAATCTATCCAGTCTGCATTGAACTCCGCACCAGAAGATGCTGAGATTCGCATTGCAGCGGGTGAGTATTATGAGCATCTGCAAATCACGAAAAGTATGACTTTGACCGGTGGATATTCAGGCGCCAACTTTGAATCACGAAATGAAGTGGAACTAACAACCATTCTTAGAGATACCCGAACTGTCGGCGGCGAAAGTCTTATTCAACCCGTGGCAGCACTGACCATCAAAACGGGAAACTCTCCGGTATTTGTCAAAAATATGGAAATCATCGGCGCTGATGTAGATCAAGACACGACAATCGTATCTCAGTACGACGAAGTCGCGGTTGCTGTTGCGGTCATGGACTCCAAGAAAGTAACGATCGAAAACTCGAAAATGGTTGGTGGCAAAACTGGCCAATATACAGTCGGGCTTTTGGCGAGTCAGTCTTCGATCAATGTTATGAAAAACACAATCGAAGGTGGTGCGGGCTATAATTCGTACGGACTCTACTTCACTGGGGATACGTCCGCGAAGGTCACGGATAACCGGGTAAATGGTGGTAGCGGTGCGGCTGGATCCTCGGCGGTATTGGCTTACGAATCGGGAAGCTCACTTTACGCGAGAAACCGCGTTTTTGCCGGAGCCGGTCTGCAGAACTGCTATGGAATGCGGGTATCAACTCCTACAACAGGATTAAAGAGCTTCTATAACAATGTTGTGGATCGTTCAGAATGCACCGGAAGTTTAGTGGGATTTGAAACCTGGGGGAATAGCTTGCGCAATGGCAGCGTCGTCATCCGCAATAATACAATTTCGACGCAGGACAATTCTAGCTCCAATCAGAACGTTACGTTAAAGCTAACCAGTCTATATAACGCTAATGTTGAAGTCACAAACAATATTTTCGAGACAGATCGTCGCACGACTCAGTCAACTTGTGTTTCGGAAAGTGACGTCAATGCTCATCCAAGGTTGTTTCGCTACAATAACTTCGCCGATTGCAACTTTCTTTATTATCGTTTTACCGCTTCTGGTGGTCGCAATATCAACACCATTACTGAGCTGGAAGTGAATCCAGAAAATAATATATTCGGAAACCTTACGGTCGCCATGACATTTATTCAGGATATGAAACCCGCCGGTGGAACCGATCAGCGAATTCTTCAAGGTGGCGTCAATGGTTCTGTAGAAGAATGGCCTGACGTTGCAGACTTTGCCGGCAAAGGCCGTACCGGGTTGTCGAATGGGCTCGGTTGGTCGATGGGCGCTTACGAATTTGAAAACTAACCGAATGGAAAGTTAAGACTTCTTGGCAGCGATCGACCAGTTAATGCCAACATCGCGAATTTCTATATAACCGCCAAAGCGCGGGGTATTTAATCCCGGCAAATTGAGAGTGATGACTGCTCGATGGCGAAATGTAAAGTCGGGCAATTGTTTTTCCCATGTACCGATATATTGGTACTGGTACATAGTACGGCCTGGCTCCACTAGCGGCATAAAGTTTCTGACGAGAGCGTCAAGCTTCAGAATGTGGCTATCTATTTTGATTTCAGCATTTTCGAGTTTACAGGTTTCAATTTTCAAACCGGGATCGCCAACGTTAAGTACACAATCGACAAGTGCGCCTTCAATCAAGGTGAACTTATGCTGCTTGTCCAAATCCACGATCATATAACCTTCGGTGTTACCAAGCGGTGTGATGGCGTGTGCGAGGTTTGCGCCGAGCATCATAAAGATCGTAAGTATAGTTCTCATGGTTTCATCCTGAAATTCCTGAGTTCGCTTATAAGATGACTGTTCCTCAAAGCTTAAATGAGGATGCCGCGATATTCAAGGAAGGATGTAAGAAACCGAAACTTATAGGTTATTTAATACGCACAAATGTCATACGTTCGGATTTGATTTCAATTTTTTGTTTTTCTAGGTCGGAGCCGTCTTTATAAAAACTGGCGTCATACATGCCCGGTGCTAGCGGCAAGCGCAAAATATATAACTGTGCAGGTAAAAGATTCCAACCGCGCGTGTCACCCGTTTCTGTTGCCGCGGAAAGTACATTGGCAAGAAGGCCTGCGAATGTTCCGTATTTTTGGTGGACCGCATGAACGGCGACACCTTTTGCAATGAGACGTCCCGTGGCCTTTATAGCGGTACGAGTGCGTCTTTCTTCCAAGTTGTAATAGGCAATCTTATTTAAATTCTGCGCATGTTCGGCTTTGAAATATTTTTCTTTGCCATTTGCAGGAGCAATTTCGACACCCGTTTTGCCAACGTGATCGGAGGTGTAGGGGATGCGAGGAAACGAAAAACGAATCACTTGCCCACCGACCGGCAAGACGTGTTCCGCATTTTCTTTGTTTGCAATGGTGCCAATCTCAAAAATAGCAATCAGATCGCCGTCACCTTTGCGAGACGAGTAACCATCCAAAACTTTCGGATTTTCTTTTTTCAGTTCAGTTGCATCTTTTGTGCGTCCGCGATGCAAAAGTGCACCGTAATAACTTGAGATCAATTGGCTCGGAACGTCTGCTACAAACCAGCTATAGCTATCACGATAAAGCTTGTAGGCACTGCGATAATCAATGATGGCATCATCCCATTCGCCCTTGGCTTCATATATGAGCCCTGATAAATACAACGCAAAGGCGTCCTTTGAGTATCGCCCTGGCTTTTCGTCGCGATATTGTTTGTTGATTTCATCGAGGCGAGAGTTAATTTTGCGGGCTGCGACGCGGGCAGACTGAAGTTCGCCAGTTTGCAAAAATGACAAAGCCAACTGCGTTTGGATCGCAACTTTTTCGTAATCTTCCGGTTCGTAATCGGAAACCGTGTCATTCACGACTAGGGTAGCGGCTGACTTAGTGGCGCTTCGAGTAATCAAATCGTCAGTGACTTTGTCGGCATCAATAAGCAAGGCGCGTGCATCCCGATGATTGTTGAGACGGTCCTCAATCATCGAGCGCTCCATTTTATAGAGCAGACTTCCCTTGCCTTCTTTTTGCAGCTTCAGTGCTTCCAGACTAGTGAGTGCTTCTTTAAACTCGCCGCCGCGATAGTTGGATCGCATCGCGGCAGTTTGACCAGAATAAGTCGCGCAGCCCGAAGCTGCGAAAGCTAGAAGGAACAAAGGAGCCCAGCGTTTTGCTAGTAAACCAAACATCAGTCACCGATAGGTTAGAGGCCCCAGCCGGATCGCTTGAAACGTTTTTTGCGTTTATGAACTTCTGTCCATTCGACTTCAGCCGTTTCCAAATTTGTGAGGGAAAGTTCGACTTGGTACGTAACGTTTTTGCGGTTGCCTTCTGACGATACGATGCTTGATATGCTTCCGTGAAGTAAATAGTCGGCAGCAATTTGCTTTCCAGTTTGTTTGGCTTGTTGTTTATTAACGGCGCCGCTGTTTTGGTATTCGATTTCTTTCAAAATCGCTTCGCGTTGGCCTTTGTTGACGTAACGGACTTTGCGAGAGTTGATCAATGCATTGCGAATATCTTCAGACAGAGCCTGCGTATCGATATGTTCGTCCGTGCGGTTTTCGACATCAGCGACCACAACGATGGGACGGCGATTATCATTACCCTTCGTGTAATCATTTAGCCAACCGCTCCCCAAGCTTGACTTGACCATTTCTTCGGCTGTGCGGCGAGCGTCAGTCTCGTTCCATTTGTCATCGAGGACTTCAACTTCAGTGGGATCAGCATATTCGCCTTTTAGACCATGCGTACAGGCAAACGAAAATGAAAGTGTTAGAATTAAACTGCTCATTAGTGGCATATTCATGGCGCGGTTTAGGACGGGTGCGGGGATCATGGACTAGTCTCCTCATACAATCAAAAGTTAGTAGAAATAGGATAAAGGAGAGGCTATCGAAAAGCTAGATATGAAGCGATCCTATGACGCAGTCCTGCAAACCATTGCTGCAGCCTGCAAGCGATATGAACGCGACCCCGGTAGCGTCGAATTGCTGGCGGTTAGTAAGACGCGCACCGCTTCCGATGTTCAAAATGTCTTTCAATCATGTGGCCATACAAGTTTTGGCGAGAATTACGCGCAGGAGCTTAAAAAGAAAGCAGAAGAGTTAAAAGATCTCCCGATTCATTGGCATTTCATTGGGCAACTTCAGACAAATAAAATCCCAACTATTGTGCGCTACGCCGAAAGCATTTTGGCAGTGGACACTCGCATTCACGCCTCGAAAATAGCGCACAATGCAGAACTCATCGGCAAGGTTCCTTACAAAATTTTTATTGCAGTGAACCTAGCAAACGAATCTGGAAAGTCGGGCATTGCTCTAGGTCAGGTGACAAGCTTCGCGCAGTCCCTTGCAAACGATGCAAGACTTGATATCCAGGGTCTGATGGCGGTGCCACCATCTTTTCTTAACGATGCGGCATGTCACCGTACGGTTCCAGAACTTTACAAAACTTTGGTAGCATTGGCGCGCGGGATTGGTAGAGGTCGCGTGTCGCTAGGAATGACCGACGACTTGCAAATTGCAATCGGCGCCGGAACCGATCAAGTGAGAATAGGCCGAGCCATATTTGGAGAGCGACAGTAGGTTTTTGATCTAAGTTAGCGGGGATGACGAGTCATATTGATTTATGTTATAGTGATCGCTAAGTTATTAAAATAAAGTAAGAGTACACGAAGGGCTAGGCTATGTGGGAAGGTATCGTAAAGGTCATTGAGATCTTTCTGAATATGGTTCAGCTACTGATCATAATGTCCGTGCTGATAAGTTTGCTCAGCGCCGACCCATACAATCCAATCGTGAAGTTCGTTCGTGATTGCACGGAGCCGATTTATCGACCTTTGCGTAGATTTACTAACAAAATTCCGGGTCCCTTGGACTGGGCGCCATTGATTGTCATTTTTATTATTATTTTTATTCAACAAATATTGATTCGATCAATTCGATAATAACTGCTGGAAACGGATTGCCAGGAGGTTGCTTACAAAAGTTATGCAGAAGTTTATATTAGGTACAGTCTTTTGCGTTGCTCTTTTGGGTTATTGGTACTCTGCAAATATTACGCAAGAGTATAAAGTCGCCGACATTAAATCCGTATCCCCGCCACCCTTGGTAGATTTACCGACCAAATTTATGGACCTTGTGACTTTTGGGCATATTGGCGTCTATCATACGCTTCTGAATATTTGGAGTATTCAGTATCTCTCAATGGTCAAAGACGTAGACGGTGACGTTCTCAATGATATTCTCGTCAAAATCCGCAATCACAAAATACGTTTCGAGTCTTTCTATATGCTTTCCTGTTTTATGGTCGGTCTGGACTTTAATAAACCTGAACGTTGCAAAGAATTCACCAATGCGTCCCTGGAGCAATTTCCTGATAGCTGGAGAGTTCCCATGATGCAGGGTTATATCAGTTATTTTAAGCTAAAAAATGCATCGGAAGCAGCACTTTACTATGGTGTTGCGGCTTCCCGGGCCGAGTCACCTCCTTATGTGGGCAAACTCGCTAGAAAGCTCGCTTTGAAAAGTGATTTATCGGAAGAAGAGCTCGTGAAACTTTACGAGGACTTGACCGACTCCATGGAAAATTCGGGTATGGGTGAGTTTTTCAAGAAGATGATGGAGGGTGATCCCAACGATAAGAATCGGGACAATCCTATCCATGAACCTGGGCAAACGACACCTGTGAATGAACCGGCTAAGGAAGAAGAGGCCAAGAAACATGAGTGATTTAGTATTAGAAATTAAAGACGTCAGTAAAACTTTTCGCCATCACATGAATCGCAAGAAAACCAAGGTTGTCAAAAACCTAAACTGCGGTTTTTTGAAGGGCCAGTGCACGGGATTTCTCGGACACAATGGCGCGGGTAAAACCACAACACTCAAAATGATCATCGGTTTGATCACGCCCGATTCAGGTGAGATACTTTTGAACGGCAAAACTTTGGAGCGACAAGATCGCGCGAATATCGGTTATCTACCCGAATCAGATCGATTACCCATGACCTTGAACGCCGCAGAAGTCCTTTCTTTACATTTGCGAATGATCGGTCGTTCCTTCGACAAAAAACCGGCCGTCATGATTCAGGAAAGTCTCGAAAAAGTAAGCCTGTGGGAAGCTCGTAAAGTTCGAATAGGCAAAATGTCCAAGGGCATGCGACGTCGATTGGCATGGGCCATGGCCACGATTCATCAGCCAGAACTTTTTATTCTGGACGAGCCTTTTTCTGGTCTCGATCCGGTGGCTCGTCGTGATATGCGAACATGGATTAATGATCTTAAGGTTGCCAACAAATCTCTCGTTCTTTGCACGCATGAATTGTGGACGATGCCGCTGCTTTGTGATCAGGTTTATATCATGAAGAAAGGCGAGTTGGTTTACTCTTCTGACAAACATCCGGGATCGGGCGCGACCTTCCATTTGAGTTTTTCCGGAACGGATGTTGAAAATGTTAAAAAGATTAGTAACCAGTTGAAGCTAGCTGAGCCTGCTTTTTTGAATCAAAGCGGATATGTGGTCGAAATGGGTTTCAAAGATTATTCGTTGGCAAACCAATATTTAAAGACTGGCTTGGAAGCTGGACTTGTTCTTGTAGAATTTAACGGAAGTAAAGTTGTAAGTGAATCGGAAGCACTAAAGTTCTTTTAAGTTAAATGGGGATAGATATGGGCGCGTTATTTGCATTGGCGAGCAGTAGCTTCAAATTACTTTTGCGAGATAAGGTTTTTTTGCCAGTCGTTTTGGTTGGCATGACACTCGGAATGGTATCCGTCATTGTTAGCGACTGGAGCGTCGAAGACTTCACGATGATTGTCACGCAAGTTGCACTTCTCGGGTTTCACATCACGGGAGTTGTGGTGTCCTTGATATGGGGTTCGCGGATTATTTCGGAACTTCATCAAAAAGGCGTTGTCGAATCTCAGATGGTCACGCCTATCAGTCGCTTTACGTGGTTAATGGGCAACTTTCTTGGACTTGTTTTTGCGCTCATCGTTCTTTGGGTCATATTGATTTCGATGTGGCAGGGACTTCTACTGATGAATCGCTTCGATTGGCTCGACGCGGAAAAAATAAGTGTCCTCGCTCTTCAGGGCTTATTGTGGATCGTTGTGGCGGCATTGGTTTTCTTTTTTGGCACGTTTTGCGGACCAGCCGTGACTTTGTTTGCTGCGGCAAGTGCATGGTTGATGGGTCTGACAACGGCATGGGCGAAAGCGAGCATTGGTATGGAGACGCCGCCGCATGTCACAGTTATTTTGGACGTCATGTCTAAGTTTTGGGATTTGAGTCGACTGAATCTTGCTAATCATGTCTATGCGGGACGCCCTTTGCCAATGGAGCAGGT
>JBGSKV010000030.1:0-6823 GCA_041740975.1 Oligoflexales bacterium
CAATCCAGACGAATGGACATCGGGAGGACCGTACTCGCAAAGCATGAAGGTAAAAACTCCGCCTGTGATAGGCGGAGCTTAGTTAAAACAACCCTCACTCGCGCAGCGAGTGTTCAAAAATCCATATTTTATTTATAAATCCTCACCCGGTAAAGCCCTAGCTTGCTTCACCCAACTCACAAACTGGGATTCATCAAACTTGTCACCTTCATAAATATCGAGATAGCGAACGAACTTCACTTTTGAGGCGCCTGGCGGCACGGGGTTCAATTGTGTGCCACGAAAGAAAGTAACTTTGACGTACTTGGTCATGCAGTTAAATGCAAGAAACCAACCTTCGCCCTCTATGCCATAAAAAGGCGTGTTCCATTTAACGGCTTTATAAACATCCGGAATCGTGCGAACGATCATTTTGTCGAGGCGCTGGCCAAGTTCATGTTTCCATCCCGGCATGGCCGCAATATATTCTTGAACAGGCTCATCACCATACCCTTTTGAAATTTGTGGATTGCCACCCGTGAGCAATTTGGGTTTTTTCTTGACGATGCGCTTGGGCGGAGATTTTTTTGTAACTTTTTTCGTCTTTTTCACTTTTTTCTTGGCCATGACTTTCACTCCTACTGCAGGCATAAATGATATCGAAAATTTTTCAGAAATTCCAAGAAAAACCATCGCACCAGAACTTAATTTTTGAAGTATAAATAGATTGAAATCAAAAAAAATAGCAGACATAGTGATCGGATGAGTTTAATTTTGAAAACTGCAAATCCTGACGATGCGAAGCCCATCGAACGCTTAGTCAATTCTGCATACCGCGGCGAGTCCAGCCGCGCGGGGTGGACGACCGAAGCCGATTTGTTTGCCACACCCCGCACAAGCCTCGACATGCTCCTGGGCATCCTAAATTCTTCGGATCAATGTATTCTGATTTTTTTGGACGAAATTGACTTAGTCGCGTGCGTGCACTTAAAAAACGAAAGTACGCATGCCTATCTCGGAATGTTAACTGTCAACCCTGAGAAACAAGCTAGCGGTATTGGCAAAACAATATTAGGATTATCTGAAGATTGGGTGCAAAAAAACTGGGGTCTGAAACGCATAGAAATGTGCGTCATAAGTCTTCGTAAAGAATTGATTGCATGGTACCAACGCCGAGGATATCAACTGACGGGAGATAAATTCCCATTCCCAACCGACGATCCTTTGTTGGGAAAGCCACTGGTAAAACTAGAGAGCTTGATACTGCGTAAAGATTTCGAATAAGACGGTCCAGGAAACATCATGAATGAATCGAAAAAAATAAGACTCGCCACTTCCCACGACATGGATACCGTTTATCGCTTGGGTTTTGACAAATGGGGTGAGCAGCGAACGGAAGCTGAGCATTTGGATATTTGCCGCAATTCGCCCAAATACAAACGTGGTACTTGGTACGTTTTGGAGGACGAAGATCAACAGATTGTATGCACGGCGATCATCTATCCCCTCGATATTGGACTTTCTGAATTCTCGACCATCGGAATTGGCTCGCTCGCCACGAAGCCTTCGGAGCGTCGCAAAGGCCATGCCGCGCAATTATTAAATCAGTTAGTTCAAATGCATCAAGATAAATCTGAAAAGTCAGCTTTCGTTTTATGGTCAGATATTGACCCCAGGTACTATGAAAGGTTTGGCTTTGAAGCACTACCCGCTTCTTTTCAAAAGAAAGAGACCTCTACCGTCATGCTTCGACCGCCAAGTCACACCACGTTAAGAGATTTGGTCAGTGACACAGCGTTTATTCCGCCGACTTATTTTTAGTTTGGGTCTTAGTTGTCCGAGATTTTTGTCAATATCATCGGACCTTCAGGGTAGTGAATGGTCAGGGTTCCGACCGTAGGATCCAAAACATAGCCCATGAAGCCAGACGCATTGACTTTGACAGAGCAATACAAGGTCATGTTTCGGGTTTCACTAAATCGATCCGTCAATATACGCATCGCCCCATCTTTAAATTGCGCCGCGACTTCTACGCCGACACGAAAGATCGAACCTTGTCTGAAATCACAGCTGCTGGATTTTTGAATTTTATTGAGTTTTGTATTGAAATGAAATCGCTCAGTAATATCAACTTCCGGCTTAACACCAGGCGATTCATCGGGAGGATCGGTGGGGTCAGAGACTTCCGGAATCGACGCTTGCACCACTTGCCACAATCCGTCCAGCACCGATGGGTCCAAAGTTTCGCTGACAGGTGTAGAAAAATGCAAATGACCAATATCTGTATTCGGTAGTGCGTCGCTGTTATTCGGCGCGCCGCCCGGATTTTTTGTTTTTGAGCCGCAACCCAACACAAACATCAAACCACAGACACCCAATGTAAAACTAGACAATGCTTTCAAAGCTTAACTCCTTTGGAATCTATCCCTCGATTATAGCTCATTATTGAAAAGTGCGGATTGGTAAGTTCAGAAAAGGCAAAGCCAAATGAAGCAAATTAAGCAACTTAGCCAATCTGAATAGTGATAGTTTTTATTGTCTATCGGAGTCCGAGGTGATAATCGATGGCTCTTGTTGCACTCACTCTTTCAGCCGACACCAGTGTTAGGCACGAAAGCCAAGAATGTCTCTTCACCAACCTTCTTCAAAACTTATTTTGCTGTACGGAACCGTTTGCGTAAGCTTCGCGCCCATATTTGTGAAGTTGCTCAGTCTTCCCCCCACTCTTATTGGCGTGTACCGATGTGGTATCGCAGGGCTCATTTTGTTGCCGCTTCTTTTCTGGTACCGCAAACGCCTTGCCCCAGCTGTGGATGCGGGGCGATATTGGTTTTTTTTGGTGTTAGCTGGATTTATGTTTGCACTGGATCTCACAGTTTGGCATCGCTCGATCATTTACACCGGTGCAGGAATTGCTACTATTCTTGGAAATACTCAGGCCATCCACTTGGCTTTGTTTGGCATTCTTTTCGGCAAAGAAAAGTGGAGTCGACGACTGATTTCGTCTTTGCTATTTGCCTTCGTGGGAATCTATTTTCTCATTGAGCCTAACCCTGCAAATGGGCCGCTTTATTGGTTTGGAGTGGGCTGCGGTCTCGCCACGGGCGTTTTTTACGCCGCTTATATTCTTTGCTTGAAACAGGCCGAGATGCGGCATCACGGATTACCAGCGTTTGCGAAATTAGGACTCGCCTCTTTAATCACGGCTACGTTTATGATCGTTTTTGCACTCATAGGAGGAGAGCGAGGTGTACCCTCGGGAATGGAGTGGACCTGGATACTTTTATTGAGCTTGATACCGCAAATTTTGGGATGGGGCATGATCACCATCGGCCTTCGCAAAACCTCCTCATCAACCGCAGGCCTCATCATTTTGTTTCAGCCCATCGGCTCGGCGATATTGAGCTATTTTTATTTGGGTGAAGTACTTTCACCGCGACAACTTTTGGGGGCTGGACTGACATTGTTTTCTATTTATCTTGGCGCTACGCGTAAAGAAGAGCGAGGAGATCCTTCGCACATTGGCGTGGTTCGCACGTGATGGCTAAGGAAAACAGGTCAAAGATATGAGCGCGGAGCCAAGGCCCCGCGCCCACGTTGGTAAGCGACTTAGGAGTTGACCACTTTCGAATGTGGTTCTTGTTTTTTGGTGAGGTTCTTGAGGAATCCTTTGGTGCTATCACCAATCTTTACCTTGCGTGTTTTGCCAACTTCGCCCTTCGGAACAGCTATTTTTAAAACGCCATTCTCGTATCCAGCTTGGACCTGGTCAAAGTCGACTCCATCAGGCAATTCGAAGCTACGGCTGAACTTGCCATAACTTCTTTCAATTCGGTAAACTTGTTCATCTTCTAATTTTTCTTCGTGATTTCTCTCTCCAGAAACCGTTAACTGATTTCCTTTGATATCAATGCTGATATCGTCTTTCGAAATACCTGGAATATCGAAGGCAAAAACGAAATTATCTTTTGTTTCTTTGACGTCAACAGCCACTGGCAAAAAGTTTGCGCCATTTGCACCTGGACGCTCAATATTGACATCATCCAATAGACTCCAAACATCGTCTAACAACGTTTTTTGCGGAATTCGATTCTTCCATAACTGCAGATTTGTCATATAAATCCTCCTCATTCATTAAATTTGTAAGTTGGGGTCAGTTCCCCTCTGTACTGAAAATTTAAGAACGAACCCGCGGGTGTCAAGGGTGGGGAGAAACAAATATTTTGTATATTTAATATGTCACTGGATTCGTTTGGTTTTTGGGCTAATGCCTTGTTTTTAGCTAACTAAAAATGTACTTTCGCCGTTCTTCTTTAAGAAAAACCTGAGGAACGCATGCAAAAAAAGTTTCATCTTTCATTGGTTCGCATTGGTTTTTTGTTTTTTGCGTTCCAATGCTCGACTTTATTTGCCGAGGACGAAACCCGCAAAACTGTTCTTATCGTAATGCCAGCCTACAACGCTGAAAAAACTATTGCCGACTCGATTAAAAGTATTTTGCGTCAGACTCATCAAGACTGGCGATTGGTCGTTGTAGACGACGCCTCGACTGATGGAACAGTGGACGTTGTGGAAACTTTTATGGATCGCGACGCTCGGATCCAGTTGATTCGCCACGATATAAATAGCGGATCACCGGCGGTCGCGCGCAACACTGGCCTGGAAGATTTAAGAGAAACTCACATTGCATTCTTGGATGCGGATGACTTGTGGTTACCTGCAAAACTCACCAAGCAGTTACACTTCATGGCCGCTCGCCAGTTGGATTTTAGCTTTACATCTTTTAGAGCTATGACCGGTAACCAAGTTGGAGAACTTCAACAGGCGCCTGCACGCGTCACCTATAGGGATCTTCTGGAACTCAGTACGATCGCTCTTTCTTCCGTTGTCATTGATGTTTCACGCGTGGGTCGTCCAAGCTTTACCAACGAACCTGCAGTCGAAGACTATATTCTTTGGCTACAGCTTCTACGTCAAAACTACAGAGCTGGCGGACTACAAGAGGATCTCATGCGTTACCAAGTGATGGATGGTTCGTTGTCGTCCAACAAACTCAGAATGGCTAAGAAGCGCTGGAAAGTATACCGAGTCCATGAGCAGCTTGGCTTCGCGAGCTCCGCTTATTATTTTGCCCATTACGCTTTCCGAACTTTTTATAAACATATGAAGCGTCGCCAAGCCTTGAGATCGCCGCAAAAATGCGATCAATCCTTTGAGCCACTTTTTCAGTAACAATTTAATCTTGGTTGCGATCTAGCTAGTAACATTTTTTCACCAGTCCAGGTGGATGAAGACCGTTTTTTTTAAGAATACTATCGAAATTTATTAGAATCACCCCTCCAAGCTTTAAAATTCGTCTTGGCAAATGAATTGCATCTCTAAAGGAAATATCCCTTTTTGACGCGATTACTTTTAGGAGTTTCCTATGAACGCATTTAGCCGCATTGCCATTGCGCCAAAACGGCAGCAACTTCTACAGATGTTACTCGCCCTTCTCTTCTCAAGTTTTTCGACTATGTCTTCGGGACAAGACCTTGACGTCGAAAGCGCCCGCCGCGCCTACGACGAGGCCAAACGTCGCGCTGATCAAGCTCGCAGCGAACTCTTCCAAGAAGAACAACGGTTTCGACCTTATGAAGATCGCCATCGCCAAGCCCAACAGAACTTGAATCAGTTGGAAAATAACCTCGCCCAAGCCCGGCGCAACTTGGACGACGTACGAACTCGCTTAGACCGCGTCAACCAAATCATCGATAACGGCCAAAATGATCTCGAAAACTTGCGTCGACAAAAAGAGTCTTTGCAATCTCGACTCGACCAACTCAAAACTAAAAAAGATAATCAGCAAGCTCGTATAGCCGAAATCGAGCAACGTCTTGCCGAGGTGAATGCCAAGATTCAGGCTGCAGAAGCTGCAGGCGATACGGACGAAGTTGCTCGTTTGAAAAATCGTCGCAGTGAAATCCAAGGAAACTTGCAGGAGGTCCGCGGCAATCTCCAACAAACTAACCAAGACATCAACCAAACGAAAAATGATCTCGATCGTTTGCAAAGTAACATCGAAGCTAAGAAGCGCGAAATTGACGACGCCCGAGCTCGGAAACCGCAACTCCAGGCTGAGCGCGATCGATATAAGGCACAGGTTGATCAGCTGCACTTCGATGTTCAAGCCGCACGCGACACTTTACGTCAGCGTGAAAGCGAAATGGAATCGGCTCGCTCAAACCTGATCGCAGCCCAACAGAATAAACAACGCGCCGAGTCCGACGAACAATCGTCTCTTCGCTATTACCAGCAAGTGCAGGCCAACTACAATCGGGCTCGCGACAACGCTATCGCCACCGGTCGGAACGCCGGCGTCAGAGATGGCGCTCGCGAAGCGGACGGAGGGGCGAATACTGCCGGATCCCGTGACGGTGATGCGCACGCGCAACAACTGGGTCGCCAAAGTGGCGACGGCGAAGCCCGCGAAATAAGTAAAGTTCGCGGCTATCAGCGTGGCCGTGCCGAGGCGTCTCAAAACTCAAGTTTAAATGGTCCTTACCGTCAAGGCATCGGACAAGGTCAAACCATGGCAGTCGACAAGGCGAAGTTGGAAGATTTTCCACGTGGATTCAATCAAGCACTCGATGCATTCTTAGCATCGGATCCTGCGCAGCACGAAACGTTTGACATTAGTGACGCGATTTCTGGTGATGCGGGTGAGCAAAGTAGTCTGATGCGCCTAAGCAAAAAACCTGCGCAGAGCGGTATAACCCCGTCCTTTCCAGATCTGCGCGAGCCTGCCTATCGATTGCCAACCGCATCCGCGCCAAACAGCAGCGCCCCAACGCCCGATCGCTCA
>JBGSKV010000031.1:0-15284 GCA_041740975.1 Oligoflexales bacterium
AAGCCAAGATCACGGTCGATAATCCTTATGCCAGTGAAGTGGCGGAAGTTTTTCCGGAAGCGAGTCGCTACCGTGATGACTTTTTGGAGAAACACGCCAAGACTCATGCGAAAGACTTCGAACAACTTCGTATGTTGGAAGAATTCAAGTCTTACAATGAAGAAACCCCGTACCACAACATGGCAAAGGCCATGTTCGAGATTTTGGATGAATACATCACGCGTTTGACTCCTATTGAGCGAGCGGAAGTTGCACTTTATTTGGCGGGTATGCAGGATGCGCTGAATCCAGAACTTGACGAGAAGCTTAATGAAAAATTCTATGGCAGCGCCAATCGTCGCAAGTCGCTACGGCAAAAAGGTGTTTATCTGAGTTTGTCAGAAATCAAGCGGCTCTTCCGAGAAACCCACCCTGAAGAACGTAACTTGGCTTTCCGGGCTTTATTCGCCGGCGAAGACAGTATCTCCAACAGTCGGGAGGCTGAGCAGGTTTTGATTGATCGGCTGTTGTTAGCGGATCCATCGATGCCGGTTTATCTGCGCAAAGTCCTCGGTATTTATTTGCATGAAATCACCCGTGTTGAACGCGCCGTACTTCTTTCCTGGCTTTTAGCGAATGGTAACCAAGGCGTGTTGTCAGGGCCTGAAGTCTTGAAAATGATCGTCGAAAAGGGTGGTGCCGTTGCGGCTAAACTTGCGCAGTTGGTGGCCAGCCATGGTTTTAAACTGCCGGCCGAATATCAGCATGTGCTAGAAGTCTTCAAAGGCTCCGCACAGAATATCGATAAGATCGATGCATTAGAATGGATATCGGAAAGACTACCGGCTGATAAATATGACCAGATCAAAAGTTTGGATCGTGAGCTCGGGTCGGGTTCCATTAAGCTAGCTTACGTCGCCACCTTGTATGATGGCCGTCAGATCGTCATCAAACTTTCTCGTGAGTACGCCCGTCGCAAACTCGCTAAAGAATTAGGGCTTCTGCATAGTTTGATCTCAGAGATTCAAGCCGATCCAGATCTTCGCATCGAAGGACTCGAACGCCTCGCGGCAGAAGTTGAGCGTATCATCACCGAAGAAATGAACTTTGAAGAAGAATTTGCCCTCGAACGTGAACATAAACAGGCCTCGCAAGATCGTCCATTCTTAATTCGCATGTTCGGCAACCAAGTCGGCGTCTACTATCCGCAGCCTCTCGATGGATGGCAAACGTCGGATATTTTAGTGGAAGAGTTCGTTAAGGCTAATAGCTGGAACGAACTTCCGGATCACGCCATGCTTGGTTGGAGCAAGGAAAAACTCGCCAAGGCGGCGATTGCCGAAACACTGAATCAGATATGGTCTTTCACGGAGCCCAGTGAGTGGCGAGACGACGGCAAGGTTATTATTGATATTGACCCGCATGAAGAAAACCAATTGGCGATGACGGGATTGTTTGGCCAGAAGAAAATGGTGAACATCGATTTAGGTCAGTCTGTGCGAGTCGATCCTGAAGTATTGCGCGGGTTTTCCAATATTATTATGCAAATTTATCGCCAGAACTTCGACGCGGCTACGGCACAAGCCAGAGCCTTCATCGATATGGAGTCCCCGGAAAAATCGCAGCGCTTTCTGGATGAACTTCTCGTTCAGGCAGAATCCTCCAATGATCCGCTGGAGATTTTTACCAAAACTCTTGAAGAAGTCGAACTCGAAGGCGTTATGTTGAAGCAAGAGTTCTTGTTTTTCCAAAAACTCTTCGCCACGACGGTTGGAATGAAGCGCCATATCCGTGACCAGGACTACATAACCAAGCAAATTAAAAAGATTGTGGCTTTACGCACAGTATCGCACCCACGCACGATGGTGGGTGAGTTGAAGAATTTATTAACTCCGTGTGAGCAAGTCATTCTGAGCGGAGCAAAGAATCTCTAATTCAGGGACACATAACTAAATTGTATAAATAAAAAGCCCGAAGTTTAGAAACTTCGGGCTTTTTATTTATACAATTTAGTTATGTGTCCCTGAATTAGGAAATCGTAATACTTTCGATGGTGTCACCTTGTTTGATGATGTCGATAATATCTTGGCCTTCCGTGACTTTGCCAAAAACAGAATGTTTGCCATCCAACCAAGGCGTCGGGACGTGCGTAATAAAGAATTGTGAACCATTGGTGTTCGGTCCAGCGTTTGCCATAGAAAGAATGCCCGGTTCGTCATGGCGAAGTTCAGGATGAAACTCATCCGCGAAGGTATAACCTGGCCCCCCAGAGCCTGTGCCTTTAGGGCAACCGGCTTGAACCATGAAGTCTTTTATAACGCGATGGAACTTCAAACCGTTGTAGAAACCCTCATTGGCGAGCTTCATAAAATTCTCACACGTTTTTGGTACCTTATCAGAGTAGAGATCTATTTTGATGGTACCGCGGTTCGATTTAATCGTAGCAATGTTCATATCTTAAGTCCTAGAAAAGGTTAGGGCGGCTTTATACCACAGAGGGCGCAGTTTATAAAAACTTATACAAACAAATTGAATTGTAATAGAAAATCAGGTACTAAGTTATTGCATTTTATAACGTCTATTTGTGTTTATCTCTTAGCAGGTGATGCTCATGTTGCTTCGTAACCTTCCCTTCAAAATCGTCTGTTCAGTTTTGATGTCCGTAGTCATGACGTTTGCGTGTACGAAAGATAAAAAAACTACATCTGAACCCAAAGATAAAAAAGCGGACTCAGCGGAAGCTCCTAAACCCATCGAAGTCTATACGCAAAAAATAGAAAAATCCGAAATTTTTGATCCTGTTTTTTTTGGCGGTATTGTTCAAGCGACGCACTCTAGCCCTATTTTTTCGGCCGTTTCTGGCATCGTTCAAAAAATCTATCAACAACCAGGAGCCGAACTCCAAAAGGGTCAAGCTATCCTGGCTGTCCGTCCGCAGGAAGCCATAGATGCTGATTTTTTGCCGCACGTGATTTCTGCGCCCATTTCCGGGAAATTGGCACGATTGGATGCTCAAGTCGGCGAACTTGTGCGTAACGATCGTCACCTTGGTGATGTGGCGAAGATGGACTCTTATGAAACAGTCATTCAGGCTACTTACCAAGATCTTTTTCAATTTAAAAAAGGCATGCCTGTTGATGTGCTGGTTGCGGTCGAAACTCCATTAGAAACTCTTATTCCAGGAAAGATTGAATATATTTCTGAGCAGCCTGAACCGGACACTGGTACCTATGCTGTCAAGGTGAGCTTAAAATGCCACGCCGAAAAGGAACAATGCCGCACACTCTTACGGTTGGGATCGTTTGTGAAAGTGGTGTTGCGTCAAAATGTTCGTGATGGCTTTAAGGTTAGTAAGCGAAGCGTCCACGAAGATTTCCGCAAAATTCTATTGATGACAAAACTTGGCAAAGCGAAATGGGTCGATATCAAAGTCGGCAATATCTTAGGTGAAGATGTGGAAGTGGCAAGTGGGCTTGAAGAAGCCGCAACCGACGGTAGCGTTTTGGTCGTAAGCTTCGGCAAGTACCCTAAAGAGGGCGATAGTTTGGTAGCCGGTTCGAAAGAAGATTCTATGCGAACTTTCGAAACCAAGCCCGTTAGTGCTGACGCCAAACAGCCAAAAAAGCCAGCAAAAAAAGGCTAATTTTAGTTTTAAGTCATGAAGGTGGCGGTTCTTCGCATGCTAAAAAAATTCTACGCAAACTCATCAGCGGCTATTCTTATTATTTTCGCAGTGGTCGTTTGCGGATTGATCGAGTTTACCCGGTTGCCTGTGGCCCTCTATCCGATGACCAGTAAACCAGTCGTTGTCGTTCGCATGTATATCCCTGATATGGCACCGCAAGAGTACTACTCTCGCTACGGTGACAACACTGAGGAAATTCTTCGCCAAGTTGAAAATGTCGTAAAAGTGAATTCTGAGTACAAAGACGATAGTGCCGAATACCAAGTCACTTTCGACTGGGGTGTCAAACCGGAAGAGGCTAAGGGCGACGTCATGCGCTCACTGGCAAGTGTAGAGTCCTCCTTTCCGCGCCATTGGGGTCACTTTCGTTATTGGTTCAAAGGCGGCGAAGGGGCTATGACCATCGCTTCCGTCACTTCAGATGAGCTGACTCCGCAAGAATTAAGTGAGCTATTAAATGATAGTTTGGTGCCTCGTTTACGTGCCATTGAAGAGTTTTCTTCAATTTGGATCAAACGTTTTGACCAGAAAAAGATCGAAATTATTTTCTACCCAGACCGCCTCATGGCTTCAGGCGTTACGCCGGACGAAGTCGGCCAAGCGCTACGGGCGAACGAATACAATAGCAGTTTAGGTTCCGTCGATTTTAAAACAGGCGAGTCTAGGCAGGTGATCTTGGCGGAGAAATCTCGTTCTCTAGCGGACGTGAAGCAAACTCTCGTTGGTATTAAGAATGGACGCCGCATCTTCTTGTCTGATGTTGCTGACGTGCGAATCGAAGAAGTGTTACCAGACGAATTTTTTAAGGCTAATGGCAAAAACGGTTTGATTATTGTTGGTTCTACGAAACCAGACGCCAACATCGCCAACGCCAGTAAGCAGTTCTACCAGATTAGTAAAAAAACCTTAGCGGATCTTGGCATCAAAGCCGATCTTGATATGGTTTTGGATCCGTCCGTGTTTATCAATAACGCTGTGGACAATGTCGTCATGGCAGTGGTGATGGGTGTCCTCGTCGCTGGGTTGGTGATTTTCTTTTTCTTGGGATCATTGAAAAACACCATAATTATTGGCTTGGCGATTCCGTTTTCTCTTATTGGTGGCTTTATACTGATGGCCTTTCTGGGAATCGAACTCAATTTGATTTCACTGGGAGCCATGGCGTTAGCCGCTGGACTCGTAGTCGACGGATCGGTGGTGGTGATTGAAAATATTTGCCGACATTATGAGATCAGCCGCCCCAAAACCTTTCAAGACCAGCTGACTATGGTCACAAACGCCGTCTACGAAGTAGCCAACTCAGTCATTGCATCGATGTTGACATCCATCATAGTTTTTGCGCCTCTATCGTTCACCTCACCTCTTGCCTCGGCGATACTGGGTGACTTAGCAAAAGTCATCGTTTGTGTTTCGTTAGTCTCGATCATCGCGACATTGGTTATCACTCCTCCCATAGTCATGTGGCTAGGACCAGGACCAAGTGATAGCGCCTTAGAGCGTAGGTTTGCGCACTTTACGCGCAGGTTTACCCAGTTTGTGGACCGATCCAAACTGGAATATATCAAGATCCTTTCCAAGTTGCTTTCGCCCGAGCGTCAAAAGACCCGAAGGTGGTTTGTGGCCGGCACTGTCGCAAGTTTTGCTTTAAGCCTCGTATTGATGGGTTTTTTCGTAAAGCGCGAAATCATGGGCCTACCGGAAACCGATAAAGTCTTCTTAGGGCTGCACTACAAGACGGGTGACTTAGAGCTCAAACAAAGCGAAAAAATTGTCGATTATTACGAGAGTGAAATTCGAAATGGTTTTGGCAGTGGCATCGACAAAACATTAAGCCAGATTCGTAAAAGTGGCGGATGGGTGCTGAACTTTATAAAGGACAAGTCGGAGATCGAAACGTTCCGGAAAAATCTGGAAGACAAATTTAAAAACACCCCGCTGATTGATTTTTGGGTCTATCCTTGGACGCCGACGTCATTAGAGATTCCGCAACCAGCCTTGGTGTCGGTAGATGTTATCTCAGGTACCATCAATCGCCGTATGGAGACTCTAGAAACGCTTCAGAATTTGGTCGGGCAGGTTGACGGCATTGGTCAAATGGTTGTGGTGCCTTATCCAAAAAAATCGGATCAATACGAAGTACAGTTTAAAGAAAACAGGTTGGCGTCCGCCGCCAGCACCGAAACAGCAGGCAAAGAAGCTGTGCTGAGTCATGTATCACAGGCCTTGCGGAAGATAGAAATCAAAGATGTCACCATTGATGACAAGACTATTCCGGTGGAGCTTAGCTATCCCGAGTATTTCATCCAGAATGCCGATGACATTAAGAATATGATTGTCCGTCAGAACGAAAAATTCATTCCAGCTCGAAACTATATTGTTGTCAACTCGGCAAGAAAGCGAGATCGCTTCGCGCGTGAAGATGGGCATAGAGTTTATCGCCTTGAAGTATGGCCAGCTATGACGAAGATAAAGGAGTCAAAGCGCCTGACTGACGAAATTATGTCCAAAATCAAAGAAGATAAAAGTATAAATATGGGATCGCTGCGTTTTAACAATACGGAACGAGAAATCAATGAAAACATTGCGTCTCTCATTGATGCACTTTTCATAGCCTTGTTTCTGGTTGTGATTGTGATTTGTGTGCAGTTCGGGAGTTTTACGCAGACCCTCTGCATTGTTTTAGCGGTCCCTCTGGGGATCATAGGTGTGGGGTTTTCACTGTTTATTTTCCAAAGCGTTCTTTCGGTCAACTCAATGCTAGGTATTATTTTACTAAGTGGAACGGCGGTGAATAACTCTATCATCTTCGTCGATTTTTTTAATCATTTGCGAGCTCAGGCTCCCCATCGCGACATTGTCGACGTGCTTTTGGATACCGCGCGCCTGCGCTTCCGGCCTATCATGATTACGACTATGACCACTATTTTGGGTATGCTTCCCATAGCCATAGGGTTTGGAGAAGGTGGTGAAATTCTGAAACCGCTTGGTATTGCCGCTTGCGGTGGACTCGGGATTTCTACGCTTTTGACTTTGTTTATCGTTCCCTTGGCTTTGCATCGCTTTTCTCAAACAAAGTGGGATATTTCACGCACCGTAACGCCGACTCTCGCCACACTCATAGTCGTGGGTCTGTGGTCTTGGTCGCCATTGGCACAAGCTGAAGATATAAAAATTGCTGTGAAGAGATTTGAGAAAGCGGGTCTTGAACGGTACGTCGGAGTCGAACTGAGTCGCTTTGAAACGGATATTGCTAAGACGCGATTTCGCGCGGCGCTAGGTGAGTTTTTGCCAAAACTCGATGTCGGGTACCAAGTCGATATGCTGAAGCAGGAGCCTATCTATGATGACTTGGAAAAGCGTAATGAATATAGCTTTTTGACAGTTGAATATAATTTGTCGGCATTGTTTTCGCGAGCCAGTGTAGCCCGTGCAGCTAAGTTCGATGTGCAAAAAGCTGAGAAGTCCCTCCAAGTCACTTTGTTGGAAGTTCAGGCCGAGATTCGCAAGGCGTTTTATTCGGTTTGGAAAGCACAAAGCCAGCTTTCCAACACCAAGGAAAGTTTGACTCTCGCCGAACGATACGAAAAAAATAGCCTCCGAAGATACAAGTCAGGACTGATTCATAGAAACGACGCCGAGCGAGGTCGCCTCTTGCGTATTCGATTGGAAGTTGCTCTGGTAGACGCGCAAAAAGAACTGGCTTCGCAACAAGAAAAACTACAGTATCTGACCGGACTCACATGGTCTGTCCAAGATGCTAAAAACGTACGAGATGGCTTGGTGATAGGTGAGTTTGGTTATTTCAAAGAAAATATGGACGATTTGAATAAGAAAATTCTTGCGGCCAAAACGCCCCAAATCGAAATGTTCGAGTTGGCAGAGTCGGCGAGTCGCACACGCCAAGCAGGCGCGGTCTCAGATACCTTTTTGCCGCATTTATACAGTCAATTTTCTTATCAGAAATCCGAATCTGCCCAACCCTCTGACAACACCTCACTGAGCTTTGGGGTAAAATGGTCATTGTTCAATGGCGGAAAAGACTATCAGACCTACCGTCAAAGAGTGACCGAGCGTCATATTTCAAAGGCCCAAAAAGACGATGCTTACGAACGTCGGCAACGTGATGTCCGTATGGCGATTGGCGAGTTGAACTACCTAAAGAAGGCACTAGAAACGCAAAGTGAAGTTGTCCGTTCTTGGCGCGAAATCGTCGCGGGATCGCAGAAGCGATTTGAAAGTGGCATGGTCAAAGCCATCGAAGTTGATGACGATTTTAAATCTTATTTGGACGAACTTGCATTGCAATATGACATGCAATTAAAGACTATTCATCAAATTGCGGATCTTGCGGTTTTATCGGGTGACGGCTCACTATTTGAAACTCTCTTTTAATTCAATAGAGGGCGTTTTATCTTTTAGCGTCGGTGGCGCAAGATCAGACTTCTGATTCATTCCTGCGTCTTTTAATTGAGGCGCACCTGCAGAATCTTCTTTTGGTTCAGTTGCGGCTGTTTTTGTGGGTGAAAGCTCTTTTTCTTTTTCCAACTGAATCGCTCGCTCCGCGCGGCGTTTTTCTTCTAAAACATGTAGCCAACTTTTTTCGACATTCTGTTGAGATGCCGAAACCGTAGTGCTGGACTCACCAGCGGGTAGGACGGGAGCCTTAGCGGCGGTTTCATCAGATCCCATGCTCAGGGACGCAAAACTGAAAAGGGAGCCAGCCAATAGTGATGACGCTATCTTGAATTTCATAACCAAACTCCCTAGTCGATGGACAAGGAGCGTATCGGCTGCAGATGGTTAAAATTAATAGGGATATTGTAACTATTTGATATTATGTCAATTTTGCAGCTAGGAGTTAGCCCAGCACTCAAAACGCGACGGAGGAACATTATCATTTATTTGGTGAGCTACTTCATAAAATCCCTGATGCGATTCATCAAAGATGGAGAAATGTCTTTCATCTTTTTTTCCATGGCATCCACGCGTGCACCGGCGACTTGACCTGCGGTATTCGCCTTCTCCAGAATTTCATTCAAATTGACCGACTGACTTTGCAGGTCTTGCATTTTACTCATGAGGTTTTTTTCAACGTCTGCAAAATTTCCATCCTTAAAAAACAACATGCGAGCCGTATCTAACAACCAGCCGCGATTTTTGGCGTCTTCGATGGATTGAAACATAGCCAAGGGATCCTGCGGTGATGTGAAGTCAAGTTCGAGCTGTTTCTTTTGTTTGTCATCGAGTGGCTGGTTCTTGATAAGATTGTAAATAAAATCATGCTCGGTTTTGGTAACGCTACCATCAATATGACTGAGAGCAGTGAGCGTCCTCAATACTTTGTATTTATCTTCGAGCATATATAAGTCCTCTGTCTCAATTAAAGCGATCCACTTGTTTTGTAAGTCAACGTCGCCAATACGTTATGAGTGATTTGATGTTCATCAATAATAAGGGGTTCGCGAAAATTTCGCAATTCATATGACAAAGCCAGCCAGCTCAATGGGTTGAATGAAAGCTTCATACCATATTCCGTGGTGGCAGCTTTGGTGAATTCGTTGGCGTCCTTATCCGCGAGTTCTGGATCAACCGTAAAAGGACCAAAAAAAGCCGCATAGACCATCCAAGTGAATTTCTTGTCCCACGAATCACCTTTGACCGTGAAAACTCCATCAAGGCCAACTTTTTTGACATCCTCTAAGGATTTCACTTCGATCACGCCAGCTGTGGTCGGGTCGTCATTAAGGGTCAGCTGATCGTCGGCAAAAATTTGCATGGCAGCCATACCGAGTTTGAACTCGCCCGTACAAGCCGTCGTTGACCATAGGCGTGCTAAACCGCCAACTGTTTCTTTAACGGTAGTGATGCCAAAGCTATCGGTTAGCTGAAACTTGGTGACGGCGGTTGCGCTGGGGCTGGGCTCACCAATTACCTGGAAATCGACGGGTGTCGCCGAATAGCTATGACCTTTGAATAAATTCGTTTCGAGGTCCACAGAAGCAAACGGACTGATCCAAACAAAACTGGGGAAATTGTAGAGATACATCGCCCCAGCTTTGAGGCGGTCCGAAGTGAGGACATTCTCCGCGAGAGAAGGCGTGCGGCTCATGGCTTCCGAAATTTGTAGAAATAGACGCAGTTCGTTAACACTCCTGAGATAGTTCAGCCGCGAATCCCAATCGGCGTTCATGGTCAAGGTGTTGCCGGTTTCTTTGCCGGGAACATCTTCAAGGCGATTGAAATTGCCGCCCAAGCCAGCCTTGACATCGTAGGTCCAACCTTCTGGTGCTTTGCTAAGAGTTGTATCGGGAACGGAAGAAGTTAGTGATTGAGCTACAGTGGAAGTGTTGAAAAATAAAATAAAAATGAATACAGGAAGTATGAAGTTTATCTGAAATAAATCACGCATAAAAAATTCCTCTTTTAATTTATCCGATCAATCGTCGGAAGATTCGCCATTGCAACTTTTAACATGACAAAAAGGGCAGGGTCTATTCTAAATGCACAAAAAAAATCCCCGCATCTTTATAGAGCGGGGATTCTTCACGGATACAGCGAAAATACTGGAAAATTACTTCTCGGAACCACATTCAGCAAGGTTCAATCCTTGGTTGATGGCGTTTTCAATCAGGTTCAATTTTGCAGCACTCCATACACCGACGCCGACATACTGAAGATTGCCTTGGCAATCGACGATGGCCGTCGTTGGGATTCCGGAAGTGTTGAGTTGCGAATAAATAGTTTGCATCGCATCTTT
The DNA here is from genome assembly GCA_041740975.1 of Oligoflexales bacterium. Taxonomy (GTDB): domain Bacteria; phylum Bdellovibrionota_B; class Oligoflexia; order Oligoflexales; family JALZUQ01; genus JBGSKV01. Next base: position 10,422 of record JBGSKV010000031.1, read on the forward strand.
CAAAACCGGGTAAGAAGGATTGTGACGGGCGATCCATTTTTTGTAGTTCGAGTCGGCGCGATCGGTGCCAACGTCAAGAACTTGGACATAAGGATTATCTTTGTACTTTTTTGCAAGTTTGGAAACGTTGGGTGCATTGTCATTGCAATAACGGCAGTTCAAACCGAAAATTTCAAGTACGAAGACCGCGCGCGGATAATCCGAGCTTTTGTAAGTCGTGGCTTCGGCGCTGTTCATCAATGGTAATTCAAATGGCAGGATTTGAGCGCCATTAGCGAATGCAAACTGGCTAGACAAGGCAACTGCTAAAATTAAAATGCACCTTTTCATCGTGCGTCCTCCTGGGATATGTAAATAAGATTGTGCTACTTCAATCATACGGATTTGCGGTATAAAGCACAACGCCATAATGGCTTTGGTTTAGAACTATAGTTAAGGACTTTCTAAGCGTGCATATATTTACTTTTGAGACGTTAGAATCCACCTCAACGCATGCTAAGGACTTGCTTCGTAAAGGTGAGAAAACTCCCTTTGCCGTTGTCGCTCAAACGCAATCAGGTGGTCGTGGACGCATGGGTCGAAATTGGCAAAGTCCCAAAGGCGGCTTGTATATAAGTATTGTTATGCCGGTTCTTAGTTCTCGTCCTGAACATGCGGGATCTCATGCCGTCGTCGCCGCCATGATCGTTTCAGATTTTCTCTATTCAAATTACGGCGTTCGACCAAAAATCAAATGGCCAAATGATTTGTTGTGGCAGGATAAAAAACTCGTTGGGATATTAGGTGAGTTAGTTGACGGCCATGTTGTGATGGGTATTGGCATCAATGTGAATACGGATGTAGACCTGCACGATGAAAGCCCCCAAAAGAATAGTTCCATGACGCTACAAGCGACTGCATTGAAGGATATCGTGTCCGAAAACATAGACTTGGCGGCCCTAGCGAAAAAATTTGCTTTGTATTGGGAAGAGTCTTGGCGACCATCTTTGTTCTCGGACTTAGCGTCTCGGTTTCAAACCTATCCTCAAGTCGATGTTTGGCGCCAAGGCACGGAAACTCTACTAACGAAGGGTTTAGATTCGACGGGGGCTTTGGTCACCGAAAATAGAGATGACGGAAATCTTGCGACGCATGTGAGTGTTGATCACGGTTTAGTGCCGTTAAACAGCGGTGATTTGCTGAGACATGCTCTGTGGTTGGATATTGGCAATAGCTATGTCAAATTGGCGCATGCGACACCGAATGGGTTTGAAACCCAAAAGTTTTCCTATGCAGATTATGACTGGCACGTGAAACTTCTCGATTATATAAAATTACATAGAAAGTCAAAATCATCGCAGTTTATTTTCGGTCTCAACGTCCAAAAGAACCAGGCACAAACCATCGAAAAACTTTTGCAAGGTGAGGGATTGCGGTGGCTTCGGCGAGCGCCTCGTCAAGTGACTTCACGATATGATGCCGCGCAACTCGGTATGGATCGTATCGCGTTGTTGGAAGGTGCGGCTGCGGAAAAAAGTCATCAATATGCTGCGCAGATGATCGTGGGTTTGGGAACGGCTACTACTCTGGATGTTTTACTGTCAAAAAAACATTTGGGCGGATTTATTTTGCCGGGGTTACTACTGGGCGCGCAAAGTTTGTCGAGCTTGTCCTTGCTGCCACGACTCGAATGGGCGGACATAGAAAAAGCATCAGCTGAACTCGGTGTGCATACTTCCGCCGCGATCGCCAATGGAGCCGTGCAACAATGCCGCGCATCCATCTTACAACTTCAGCGAGATCTCGCGGCTGAGCACAATATTCCCATCGCAAAAATCAGATTGATTTTGACGGGTGGGGGAGCGAGTCTTATGAAATCAGTTTTGAGTGATGCAGTTGTTGCTGAAAGCCTTATGTGGCGTGGCATGGCGGCATTGGCCACTCTTTAGAATGTTTTCGCGCCTATATATAAGCACCAAAACTAACCATAACCACACGTCATCCTGATGAAGGTGTGAAACTCTTGAGCGCGTAGGCTTAGATTTCAAAAAAAATCTATCACCATAAAAAAATATGGGTATAATCGATTCGGTAGGCAAAGCGATGTCTTTGCAGTATGACTATCGAAGCAAACATTGGATAGTCAGCAGTAAGCCAACGGATAGCCAACGAGTCGGGATTTATAGGCTCAACCAAAGGGAACGCGTTTGAAATTTGTCGAGAGCTCACTATCTGGTCTACGCGCTTATCCTGAGGGTCTGCGCTGGCTTTCGCGCCATCCGTTCTATCTTCTTTTGCTTCTGCTGCCTTTTTTTCTGAGCTTGGCGGCGTTGTTTTGGGGTTGGAGTGGGCTGCGTGAGGTGGACGTATGGTTGGCTGAGCGCATTTTGTTTCCAGAGCCGCAGCAGTGGTGGATGTATGTCGTCTGGTGGATATGTCAGTGGATCCTTTATTTGGCTGTGCGTATTTTGGCTTTAGTCATTGCGATGCTTTTTGCCAATGCTCTTTGGGCGCCCGTTTATGAGTGGGTGTCGTGTGCAGTGGAAAAAGATTTTACGGGTGGGCGGTTGGTGGAAGTGAGTTTTTGGCGGTCGATTCTACTGATTACGGAAGAGTTGAAAAAAGTTTTTTTTATTATCGCGGTGTCGTTGATTTTTATGTTTATTCCGTTTCTCAATGTTTTTTCATTTTTTATGACGGCACTGCTGATTGGCTGGAATTTCTTTGATTTTCCGTTAGCGCGCCGTGGCTGGAGCTTTCAGCGTCGTTTAGGTTTCGTATGGCAGAATAAGTGGTCCGTAGGTGGGTTTGGTCTGTGGATGATGATTCCGTTTTTGCAAATGTTTCTGTTTCCCTTTGCGGTTGTCGGCGGAACTTTAGTTAGTTTACGGGCGCTGAGAGAACAGGGCTTATTAGATTTGCCGATGAAACAAGTTGTTTAGCTTTTTGCTCGTTGCTGGGTAAAAAGCAGTGTCCGAAATAGGTTGTCAAAGTTAGGTTATCAAAACAAGGAGAGTTCGTATGAGTAGTAGCAGTAGTCAAGAAAAGGCAAAGTTGATTGAGAACGCCGTTGCCGCCATTGAAAAGCAATTTGGTAAGGGCGCGATTATGCGTCTTGGCAAAGATGCCCAACTAGAGCCGATTGAAACAATCTCTACTGGAACAGCCTCCTTAGATATAGCTTTAGGTGTGGGCGGTGTGCCACGTGGTCGAGTCATTGAAGTTTACGGCCCCGAATCAAGCGGCAAGACGACTTTGACACTACACTTAGCGGCCGAAGCTCAAAAAGCGGGTGGCGTTGTGGCTTTTGTGGATGCAGAGCATGCACTCGACACAGCTTACGCAAAGGCGATTGGTGTAAATCTGGAAAACCTTTTGGTTTCGCAACCCGACACTGGCGAGCAAGCATTGGAGATTGTCGATGTTTTAACCCGTACAGGTGCGGTTGATTTGATTGTTATCGACTCGGTTGCGGCTTTGACACCTCGGGCTGAGATTGAAGGCGAAATGGGTGACCATCATGTCGGATTGCAAGCTCGTTTGATGTCTCAAGCCTTGCGAAAACTCACCGCAAATATCGCGCGTAGTGGAAGCACGGTTGTTTTCATTAACCAGATTCGTATGAAAATCGGTGTGATGTTCGGCAGCCCCGAAACGACAACTGGTGGTAATGCTCTCAAATTCTATTCGAGTGTGCGTATGGACATCCGTCGCATTGGTTCCATTAAGCGTGAGAACGAAACGATTGGTAACCGTGTGCGCGTCAAGGTTGTCAAAAATAAAGTCGCAGCTCCTTTCAAAGAGGCTGAGTTCGATGTTGATTTTGGCAAAGGCTTTTCACGGGTTGGTGACGTCCTCGATTTAGCGGTTAACAAAGATATTGTGAACAAAGCGGGTGCTTGGTTCTCTTATGGTGACGAACGCATTGGTCAAGGCCGTGAAGCGGCAAAGGAATTTTTGACAGAAAATTCAAAAATGCTTGATGAAATTGATGTAAAAGTTCGCGCCGCTTATGGCTTGGTGGCACGTCGTCAAGGTGCCGCGGCTGATGCGGATGGTGTTGAAGGCGCGGTGAAAGAAACCGAAGTGCGCGAAGCTCGTCCGAAAGCTTCGGACATGAAGGCGGATAAGATTGAAAAACAAGCGGCACGGGCTGCGAAGCGTGGCTCGGCTGGAGCGAATGCCCGCGCAAATTAAGGCAGTTTGAAGCACTCTGAACAAAGGACCGCCGAATTCATTCGGCGGTTTTTTTTGCTAAAAAAGGCCCTGGAAGTACACGAATGAAAAACAGCTAACTACCAGGAATAAAAGAAGTAAAGCTGAAGACTTTAGAAAAATCCACCTTTGGACGATGAGACCAATATTACCGAACAAATGGGTTCATTCTGAAAGGACTACAATGAAGATTCATTTTGAATTACTAGCCGCCTTAGCCTTTATAGCCCTGACAACGAGTGCATGCGGAGAGCTTCCAGGTTTAAGTGGCGTTAAAAGCGATCCGAAAGTCACGGACGTAACTAAAAAAGATAAACCAGTCGTCAAAAAACCTGTGGTCGGAACTCCGACAGATCTCCCCGTTGAGGAGGAGCCAATTGAAACTATAAATGGCCAACAACCACAACAGCAGCAACAACAGCAGCAACAACAACAACAACAGCAGCAGCAACAACAATAGTCATCAAAGAATTCTGAATGAAAACTCCGCCGGCAAGGCGGAGTTTTTTTTTCAAAAAAATATAGATTAATGAACATTCGGCCGCTCCGCGGCCGGGTATCTAAATTTGCTCCGCCTTTCACAGGTGGAGCTTTTATTTTTTTTTGCGAAGAGTTGATGGAAACTTCCCAGCACTGTCTCCAGAGGGTGCGCTTGCCTGCCAGACCACG
>JBGSKV010000032.1:0-1803 GCA_041740975.1 Oligoflexales bacterium
GGGGCGGCCAGCAAATGAGGTGAGCAAGCGCGATAAGGTGGACAGTGTGCCATACCGCGAAAAAGACGCCGGCCAATACTATCGTGCAGAAGAACGTGAAAAGGACCCACCTGGCGGAGGTGTTCTGATTGATGAAAATAAGAGCACCTACAAAAACCATTCCCATCCAGCCGACCCAGACCTGGACCAAAGGGTTTAGGCTCAACATCTGCGCGACTAGCTGTTCCATAGTTTCAAACATAGCACCTATCCCTCCAATCCGAAGTAATTTTTTTAATTGACGGGAAGTAAAGTTTACACATAAACTTTATCTTACTTTCGTCTGTTTTTATATTAGCTTGTGGAGAAAGATATGCGTTTAAGAGTGTTTGTCGGGATAGTTTTGGGAATGTATTTTCTCGCCGGGGGTGCGCTTGCCAGAACCTACAAGGTCGATAAAGAGCACACGAATGTGGGCTTTACGGTTAAGCATCTTATGATCAGCAAAGTACGGGGACGTTTCAACGATTTTAACGGCGAATTTGTCTACGATGAAAAAGCTAAAAACTTTACTGCCGTCAAGGTGACAATCGACGTTAGTTCAATCGATACCAATGAAAAAGACCGAGACAAGCACCTTCGTAGTCCCGACTTTTTTGGGGTGGATCCAAAGAATCCTAAAGCACCTGGCAATACCATTTCTTTTGAGATGTTGAGCTATACGCCGTCAAAGGCCGGCGGTGGTAAAGCCACGGGAAATATAACAATCAAAGGTATAAAGAAAAAAATTGAACTTGAAGTTGACGAAGGCGGTTTCGCGAAAGATCCCTGGGGCAATGAGCGGGCAGCCTTTACGGCCAAGGGCAAAATCAATCGCAAAGACTTCGGTCTGAATTGGAACAAAGTAATCGAGGCTGGTGGAATTATGGTCGGTGATGATGTCGAGTTATTGATCGAAGCGCAGGGGATTGCGCAGTAACAATATAACATTTGAGGAGATGGATTATGAAGACGAGTTTGTTTTCTGTGGCGGTGTCAGGAGCGATTGCATTGTCCAGTTCGTTAGCTTTGGGAGCGGATGGAGCTAGCTCGGCGCAAGATTCTAAAACGAAAAGTGCCGATATGGGTGAATGTCACGGAGTGAATAGCTGTAAGGGTACCGGGGCATGCGGCGGTAAAGGACATTCATGTGCGGGAAAGAATGCCTGCAAAGGCAAGGGCTGGTTGGAAATGTCTAAGTCAGATTGTACTGCAAAAAAAGGCAAGTTTAAGGCAGAAGAAAAAAAGAGCGACGAATAAATAAACACCGCTAAGGGAGTCTATCAATGAAATCGAATTTATTAGTTTCTACACTAAACGGAATCTTAGCGTTAACGGCGTCCGCAGCATTGATGAACTCATGCGTCACGTCTGGGACAAATAGCTCTGCTGCATCCGCAGATATGGGCGAGTGCCACGGAGTGAATAGTTGCAAGGGCACGGGTGCTTGTGGTGGCAAGGGCAATTCTTGTGCCGGGAAAAATTCCTGTAAGGGGCAGGGCTGGTTGAAGTTGTCGAAAGCCGACTGCGAGGCGAAAAGCGGAAAATTTAAGGCAGGATAATTTGGGTAGCGAAAAAGAAGTTGAGGGGGTTGGAGTTGGACTTCGTGCGAAACACTATCACGATTTTATCGACTCAACTTCCAAAATTGTTCCCTGGTGCGAGGCTATCTCGGAAAACTATATGTTTACCGAAGGTAGGCCGGTATTTGTGCTTGAGAAAGTTCGTGAAAATTATCCAGTAGCTCTCCATGGCGTCTCCATGTCGATTGGGTCCTCACGTGAT
>JBGSKV010000033.1:0-1866 GCA_041740975.1 Oligoflexales bacterium
TATAAATTTTTCAATCCAAAAAGGTAGGTGCCGATAGCTTCTGACCATGAACGGGAGTTACGGCATGTCTTTTCAATCCTTCACTTTTATCTTCTTCCTACTCATTCTAAATGCAAGTTCGGCATTTTCCAATCGTTGGCAGAATGCGAAGGCGACGCTCAATGAAAATTCTTTGCAGAATTTTTCAGATTGTAAAACGGCGAAAGAATTTTTTCAGAAACTAGTCGTTGATAGTCCTATCAGAGTGGTTGGATTTAATAGTAAATTCTCAGGAGTCAATTTAAGCAAACTAGGACTGGGCGTTGGCAAAGTCTTAGATACATCCAGCAACAGCGCTATTCGCACAAACTTTCGTGACTCGGCAGGTGGATCCGGCGGAGGATCGGGGTCGGGAGGATTCGGTGGGGCAGGGATTGGATCAGAAGCCAGTAGAGCGAAGTCCGCTGCAGGTCCGACACACTCGACTCAAACCAATAATCAAATAGCATCTGTCGATGAAGCGGATTTCGTGAAAACAAACGGCAAGTCTATATTTCACGTGGTTGGCGATAAGCTACATATTTCGAAAAGCTGGCCCGTCAATAGTCTTAATTTAGAATCAACTTTACAGTTCAATGCTGTGCCCCATGACCTTCTTTTAGAAGGGGGCAATCTCATCGTGCTGCTGCCAGTTGAACCTAAGCATGAAGAGGTTCCTCGTTTTAAAACCGTGGACAGCAAGAATCTCGTGCTTAAGGTGGCTGATAAATCTCGCACGGAAATTATGGTTTTTGATGTGAGCACTCCATCCAAGCCGAAGCATATGCGAAGTGTAACAGTCGATGGATACTACAAAGACGCACGCCTTATGAATTCGCAAATTGTTTTGCTGAATGCCGATCAAATTCGCGTGCCTAACAGCGATACCTATAGCCAAGCCGTGAATGCGAAGGGCACTTCTGAAAACAACGCCTACAGGAACCTCGTGAATCGCATGAGTGTGAAGGATCTTTTCGGTGAGGATATGAAGGACTGCAGTCATATCTATGCGAATCACAAAACCGGCTCTCTTTCCTACACTCGCATTGCAAAAATTTCCTTGAAAGACTTTAGTACTCGGCAAGCCATGGTGTTTGCAAGTTCGCAGATTCATTTTATTTCCACGCAAAACGCTTATCTCGTGTCTTATCAAACGGGAAACTACTCGTACGGCGGTAAGCAAGTTCTTCACAAAGTGAATTTGTTTGGCAAAGATCAGCGTGTGGCTTACGAGGCCTCTGGCCTTGTAGATGGCCAAATCAACAATCAATTTTTTATGGACGAGCATAAAGGCAATCTTCGGGTTGTACTCGGCGAACGATGGGGACAATCCGTAAAAGGGAACAAGCTCGAAGTTTATTCGCAAAAAGGCAATGAGTTGGTGAAATTAGGGGGAGTCGAGGCCATAGCCCCTGGCGAGGACGTCAAAAGTGTACGCTTCGATGGTGATCGTGGCTATGTCGTGACCTTCCGCAAAGTCGATCCTCTCTTTGTTTTTGACTTGTCACAGCCTGCAAATCCCAAAGTTATGGGTGAGCTCAAAATCCCTGGGTTTTCGACTTATATTCATCCGATTGATAACAAACATCTTTTGACCATTGGATTTAACGCGGATGAGCAGACGGGCCGGACCAAAGGTATCAAACTGTCGATATTCAATGTGAGTGATCTCAAAAATCCAGTCGAAACGGACTCCATTGTCGCGGAAGACGATACGTCTTCGTCGGCTACTCATAGCCATCACGCTTTTAATTATTTTGCCCAGCAGCGAGTGTTAGCAATACCGGTGCGTCCTTCCATGAAAGATTCGAAGCAAGTGGGCGTTATACATTAGGGTCGGTCGTATTC
>JBGSKV010000034.1:0-17937 GCA_041740975.1 Oligoflexales bacterium
ATTTGCTCCGCCGTTCGCACTCACAGTTTTCAATTCTTTGGTTGATTGGTCCGGTTATCCCGGCTTAAATTTGTCTGGGCGGTGTCGGCTGATGCAGCCTCAATGCCCAGCCAAATTTAAGCCGGCTCAACCGTCCCAGCCAACCATCGGGTAAAAACTGTGACGGCGAGGCTCCGCACTCGAGTGCGTGCCCGCACGAGTTGCATCCGCAACGGTTGCTCGAGTGAGGGACCCAGTTTGGCGGAGCCTCGCTGTTGGAGATTTTGAGCTTTGCGAAGAGTTGGTCGAAATTTCTCAAAGTGTTGTTCAGAGGGGGTTGTGAGCGCAGGACGCGCGAACACCAGCGCAGCCTGAGCAGGAGCTCTGTTACAAACAAAAGTCCCGGTGGTTGGACAGGCAAGCGTACCCTCTGAAGACCGCTTTGAGAAATTTCGACCACAACTTCGTAAAAAACAAAAGCTCCGCCTGTGAAAGGCGGAGCTAATGTAAAAAAACCCTCACTCGCGCAGCGAGTGTTCAAAAAACTATAGATAATTTCACCCTACGAGTTTACCGAGAGTTTTATCAATCAGAAAACGATTGATAAACTTTTCAACGTCGCCGTCCAGCACCGAATCTGGACTGTGGTCTTCCAGGTCTGTGCGATGGTCTTTCACAAGTTTGTACGGATGAAGCACGTAGCTGCGAATTTGGTGACCAAATGAAATATCGGTTTTGGAAGCAGCATGCGCATCTTTCGCCGCCTCGCGCTTCTGAAGTTCCAAATCATAAAGTTTGGATTTAAGAAGTTGCATGGCTTTATCTTTATTCTGATGTTGTGAACGCTGTGTTTGGCATTGGACAATTGTATTGGTCGGAACGTGCGTAATCCGTACGGCCGAGTCCGTTTTGTTAACGTGCTGCCCCCCGGCACCACTGGCACGGTAAGTATCAATTTTTAAATCGGCTGGGTTGATTTCGATCTCGATGGTCTCGTCTACTAAGGGCGAAACATACACGGAACAAAAACTAGTATGACGACGCGCATTAGAGTCGAAAGGGCTAATGCGCACGAGACGATGCACGCCACTTTCAGCTTTCAAAAGGCCGTATGCGAATTCACCCGTAATCTCGATGGTGGCATTTTTGATGCCGGCTTCTTCACCGGAAGTTTCATCCAGAAGGGCACATTGCCATCCCTTTTTTTCTGCATAACGCAGATACATGCGAAGGATGATAGATGCCCAATCGCAAGACTCCGTTCCACCAGCTCCGGCATTGATGGTGACAACGGCGCTATTGGTGTCGAGTTCACCACCCAAAATACTGCGGACTTCAATCTCGTCCACTTCTTTAACGAGAATAGCGAGCATGGACTCCGCCTCACCAATGTATTCGTCTTCGCCACTCTCGGCGAGTTCGATGGCCGCTTCTAAGTCGTCATTGAGCCCAGTGACTTTTTTGCCCTGAGTCAATAAGTTTTCGAGTAATTTTTTTTCTTTAAGTATGGGAGTTGACTTTTTTGTATCAGTCCAAAAATCAGGTTGACCATTGATTAGATTTTGAATTTCATCTAGGCGGCGAGACTTGCTTTCGAGGTCAAAGAAACCTCCACACTTGGCCTAATTTCTCATTGAGCTGTCTAAATTCGGACTTTATATCATCAATTTTCATCTTCATCGCCTCAGGTGCAGGTAAGCTTCAGCATAAAACTTTGCACGGCAAAAATCATCTTGTTTTAACCGGCTTCAGCCACTTGCACGGTAATGTAACGATTTAGGCATGGAACTACGGCGTGCAATGTGGAAAAATGGTTCATAGGCAAGACTGCTCAATACTTTTTTCATGACGAGGCTAATATCTTGAAGCTAAAGCCGATGTTGCAGTTGTGGACGCTTCCCGTTCTTTCGATTTTCTTCCTTCTTTATATAGCTTGGCTACGTAGTACGCATGCTCTTGTCCACGCTTTCGATACTGGGCTTTATCTTCAAATTCTCAACAATTTTATGCAGAACGGAGATTTTGCCAGTAGCATTGTCGGCGAAAGTAATTTCATGGCGCATCACTTTCAGCCCATCATCGTCCTTTTGGCGCCGCTCGTGGCAATCTCCTCCACACCGATGACGTTGTTCTTGGTTTCAACCGTCAGTATACTAGCGTCCATTACCATTTTTTTAAAATACACTCCCGTTCGTCGCCAAACACTTTTCATTCAGTTCGCATTTATCATGACGATCATTTGGCATCCCACCACCGCCAATCGAATTTTCTTCAGTTTCGTTCCCGAAATCATGGCGCTGCCGTTTCTCATCGGTCAGGCATGTCTTCTTTACCGCGCGCCTCTCTCCATTCGAAAAATTATTCTGCTTTTTGCTCTGCAAATCGCGGCGGGAATTTGTAAGGAAAATATTTGGCTGGTGAATCTTATAGTCTGTGTCACGTTAGCCTATATGCAACGCGATCGACGATGGCTTTTTGCGGTGGCCGGCCTCATCAATTTTGCAATCTTTGCCGGACTGTTTTTTTACTGGATGCCAAAGAATAGCGACCTGCCGGCCTATTACGCCATGCGGTACTATCAAAACCCTGCCGTTGAAATCGTCAATCGCTGGACTCTGTTGCAGGCGATGTTTCTGAATGTGTTTTCGAGCCGAAGTTTTTTGACTTTCTTTTATATGGCACTTTCCACGGCGTTTATTGGTCTACTTGTGCCTTCGCGAGCGACCTTGGCTGCCGGCGCAGGCATCGGCATGATCTTAGCAGCTAGTCATTCTCTTGTGCATATCTTGGGGAATCAATATTTTTTACTTTCACTTCCTTTTATTTGGGTTGCCACGGCTTATCATTTGCAGAAGCCATTCTTTTCTCAAGAGAAGGCGGCGCGTTGGATTGGGGTCATACTCATTCTCGCGCCTATGTACATGACCTTGGCGGGAGATTTTGGCATCCATCTGCGTTTCGAAACTGTGCGCAAATATCCTTACACCAAATTCATCACAAGAGATCTCACCGAAATTAAAAACTCTCTGAAGCCCGAAAGTAAATTATTGGTAGATGGAAATCTTTCCACTTATCTAGCGGAGTACCGGAATACAAAAAATATTTTGAATTTTACCGGTAACCCTTATCAGGTATCCACGGAAGACATGAACGCGGCAACCGACGTCGTCACGAGCGTGGACCTTCGCGAACTTCCGGGTGGTTGCAGCGAAGTCAACAAGGGCAATAGCACTGATATCTTAGAGTATAATTACGATAATTTTCACTTGTTCTGCAACTGGTTGGTGGCAAATAAAATGACGGTAAAAAAGTACCCTGAATCGCGGCTTTACCACTATTCCTATGCTCCATAGCGAATTGTTGCGCCTTGCTGTGATACAATAAAGTTACACTTATCACTTTAAGTTAATGACCCAATTCCATTTTAGAAAACACCTATCTCTGATTCTTTGAGGAGAGATTGTTATGGATCTTAATAGTCTGTTGGGACCAGTATTAGCCCTTGGACTTATTCTTATCGGCTTTGGTATGGATGGCGGCCAGCTAGACCAGATGGTTTCCGCGACTTCGTTCCTTATTGTATTCGGTGGCAGTTTAGGGGCGATGATGGTCGCCTATAGCATGCCCGACTTTATTTTGTCTTTTCGTGCTGTTGGTGACTGGTTACGGTTGCCAGCTGGTGAGCCCAAGCTGTTGTTAAGTAGCATTCTGGATCTGTCGCAAGCGGCGAGAAAAACTTCGCTCATTGCGTTGGAAGACCAAGTGCAAGGGATTAAGTACCTTCCCTTACAAAAAGCGGTACGGATGGCCATTGACGGTCAAGAGTTGGAAGCGATTCAAAAAAATCTCGAAGCCGAAAAGAGAATCGCTATCCAAGAGTCAAACGTTGCGGTGCAATTTTGGGATGATTTCGGTTCGTTCACGCCCACGATCGGAATCTTGGGTGCTGTACTCGGACTCATCCACGCCATGACGATGCTCGATCAGCCCCAGTCTATGGGCAGTAGCATCGCTCTAGCATTCACCGCAACACTGTACGGGGTAGGGGCCGCGAACCTTATCTTTATCCCGATCAGTAAAAAACTTCGCAGAAAATCAGAATGCGAAGAACGTGCCCGCGAAATGGTTATCGTTGGCATCGAAGGCATTGTTAACCGAACCAATCCAAAACTCATCGAAGAAAAACTCACCATGTATTTGGATTACGCTGCTTAACTTATCCAAACGGATCCCCATATGATACGTAAGCATACATCCACCGGTCGCGAACGATGGCTCATTAGCTACGCGGACATGCTTACACTTCTTTTCGCTATTTTCGTTTTTTTGTATTCTCTAAATAAGGCCAACCAATCAGATATCGATACCATGCAACAGCTTAGTGCCTCCATGCGAGTCGCTTTTAAGGCGCCGTTCGAAGAAATTCCGAAGGAAAAGCGAGTTGCGCCGCAAGAAGCCGGAGTAGGCGTCTTCGACTATTTTAAGGGAAACAAACTTCGCCCTGCACTTGTAGAAACTTTTCCGAGTGAAAAAGGCCGGGATGAGCTTATCGAAAAAGATGTAGCGATGGTGAAGAAACGGGTTTTGGATCGCCTATACGGTCCAGCCAATATCCTCGAAAAAGGCGACAAAGGCCAAGAACGTATTATAAATATTTTCAAGACTAAAGAAGGTTTTCGCCTGAGGCTAGCCGGAAGATTCTTTTTTAAAGACAACGCTTATCAACTCGATAAAGCCGCGCTTACTGAACTCAGCGAAGTTGCCAAAGTATTGAAGGATCTCGGGCGCCCCATTCTAGTCGAAGCTCATACCGATAGTTCTCTAGAGGAGACTGGAAAGTTTGGAAAATGGGAAATTTCGGCTTTACGCGCTGCTTCCGTTATTGATTATCTCGTCAATAGACATAGCTTTCCAAAAAGTCGCCTGTCTTCGGCGGCATACGCTGATATTAGGCCGCTTACCGACGACCGCACTCCGAAAGCGCGTGAACTCAATCAACGCGTCGAAATACAGGTAAAATACGAAGATCCTGATTTTGCAGAACTGTGAAGCTTATGAAAAAAACATTCCAAAAATGGATGGCCCCCTTAGCGCTATTTTGCTTAGTCCCGGACAGCTATGCAGACACTTTAAGTGAGCAAATTAAGTCTTACTCAATCATTTCTGATTTTGAAGAATATCCAAGTCTCAGAAAGATTGGCGATAATCTTTTTTGGCCATACCGATTCGAATCCATGCAAGCTGACAGCTCGCATTTGGCGTCAAAGTTCGAAATTGATCCACAAGATATACCCATCACACTCGGTGGTGGCCTATTGGTTCAACATTTGAATCGGGGACGAGTATTTTTTCTAGAGGGAAAATACCACGATGCAGCCCGTATTTGGCGTTCGGCGGCAGTCAAGTTTCGACGAAATGAGCAATATTATCGACGCCTCAATTTTTTTACGGCGCTGGCTTATATGAAGATGTTGGACCGAGAGGCTCTCGCGAAACACGAAGAAAATTCTATCTATCAGGTAGCGATTGCGGCAAATCTTATCTCAGATGCCCTCGCGGATTCTGGTGATCAATATGATCCATTGCTTGATCGCGTGTCGCCAAAATATTTTTATTATCTTTCCACGCTTTATTATCTTGGTGGCGACGTTGGTAAGTCAGCAATTGCTGCCAAGCATGGAGTGAATTCAGGTAGTGAAAAACAGGCGAACAACTATCGCAGCCCACTTCGGTTTTTATTGGCAGATACCTATATTCAAAATCGCGATTATTTGATGGCTGCGCAGCAACTTGATGCCGTCATCCGAGAAAAGTCGAGTGTCAAGACTGCCATGCGTGGATTCGAAAAGCTCGGTGATCTTTACGCTTCTCTTTATAACTTCCGACTCGCGCTAGAATTCTACAATCGAGCCGCCACCCTTCAAGATAGCAACACCGAGTCAGGTTTACTTTTCGCGAAAATAGGGGAGGCTAAGTTTTGGCTTGGAGACTATGCTGGATCGGCCGAAAATATTAGGTCGGCCTTAGAAAAATCGCTCACCCCTATATTAGTAAGACAGTGGGCGCAGTTGAGACTGGCAGATATTGCTTTGGCCAACAAAGATTCGGAAACGGCAAGTGTTGCCTATTTTGACTTACACCAGTCTCTAAGCCCAAGTCCGGCAAAGGAACTCGCGCATATCCGCAATATATGTTTAGACTTACCGCAACTCTTTGGTTCGTCGCGTAATTTAACCATCGCAGTGTCAAAGTTGGTTGCACAGTCTGACCTTAAGTTCTTTGGAAAAAGCCATACTTATGCCCTTGCAACATCATGCTTTATCGCATCGTTGTTAAATGATCCGAAAGAATACATTCAGAAAATAAACGCGTTTTATAGAACTAAACCCAATTCATTGTTTATAGGCCAACTTGCGCAAGTCTCGCGGAATATTCAAAGGGAGAAAGTTAATCATTTGCTCGCGAATAACCGTTTTGACGAAGCTATTCGGCATTACGAAGCGATGGCTCCCATTATGTACAAAGAACCAAGTCCTCAGCTAGCGAGGGGGCTTTTTCGAGCATATGTTGCTGTGGGAAAATACCCGAAAGCCAAACCATTTTATGAGAGGGGCAACTTGGTTTCGACGACGGATCAGTTGGCGGCATTAGATTATGTCATGAATGCGAAAGATCCCGATATTTCTGTATCTGAAGGTCCGAAACTTGCGAGAGAGCTCAAACCCAATGCAAAGTTAACGGACGTGGTGGATTTTACTTACATAGGAAATATTCTCCAGGCTGGGCGACCAGGCTTCGACAGAAACTGGTTTCTTTCAAATTTTCGAATTCATCTGGGCCGAGAGGTTGATTGTCAGTTTCTTGCGAAACATCTTTCGGGTGCAGAGCTCGATAAAGGACCCAAGGTTTTGGAGCTTTCCGCAATGCTTTCAGGTCTACTTTCTTCTTTCACCCAGTACGAAAAAACGAATCCGGCTTGCCTACAAGACATAGCGGATATTGAGTACTTGCTCTACGAAGCACGCGGGATGCAGCTAGGGCAAATATATCTGAAGCGGTCTGAGAAATGGTGGAAGGTTCCTCATATTGTCGACCTGGCCTGGCAGATCGCCGAAAGTGTCTCAGCCGACGACCATGCGATCCGCCGTGATATGTTTAAAAAAGTAGTAGAATACGCAACCCCAGGCACACTTGCCCGAACATATGCTTCCAATCAGCTGCAAGATGACACGCTCGCCCACTGAGTCGCATAAAATTTGATCAGCTTTAACCGCGATTGATCGCTTTTGCCCCGAATGATAGCCTTCCGGAAATCCTTTCGTGAGAGGGCTGCCATGAATTGCGACGGTTTTGATGTAAACGCGCTAACCCCGATGCTCCGTCAATATTATGAATTGAAGGAACAAGCCGGAGACGCCGTTTTATTTTTCCGCATGGGAGATTTTTACGAACTTTTTGGCAGAGACGCTGAAACCGTTGCTCCCATTTTGCAGTTGGTACTCACGAGTCGAGAACGAGGAGACAAAAATAAAATCGCATTTTGCGGTGTTCCTCATCACAGCGCTAAAAACTATTATTTGAAACTTTTGAAAAAGGGATTCAAAATCGCAATCGCCGATCAGGTGAGTGACCCTGCCGAAAGTAAGGGTCTGGTTGAGCGAAAAATAGTCGCTCGTTATAGTCCTGGTTGTGTGGATGAGTTGGACGCCCTAGAGCTCGATGTGCCCAATTATATCTTAGCAGTTCATCAGAAGCCTAGCCAGTCCCAATGGTCGGTTTTGCTTGCCGATATCTCTACTGCCGAACTTCGTCTCGGAGAACTCTCCAACTTAGATGAAGTTGTAGAACTTGTGAAGAAACACCAACCGAAAGAAGTTTGGACAAGGCAGTTTTTTTTCGCACCTTTGCAAAGCTCACTTAAAGACTATATGGGACATCAATCTTTACTTTTTTCCGCGTTATCCGAGTCTATGCTGCGTGATGAAGCTGGTCAAAAAAGCGTTTTACAATCTGTTTTTTCCTCTGAACTCAAGCAGATCTCAAAAATTGGTGGCGGCAGAGAACTTCTCGCCGCGGTTCTGACTCAACTTGCCCATCTGGGGTTTAGTACGACCAGGTTCTTAGGAGTGCAGGCTCTTCAACCTTCAGGGACAATGGAACTATCAGAAAATGTAGTGCGTGATCTAGAAGTTTTCGAAACTCAGATGCGCCGAGAACGTCGAGGAAGTTTATCGTCAGTGATCGATCAGACAATGTCTGCCATGGGTTCACGGATGCTTCGACAGCAGTTGATTGCTCCGCTTCTCAATCTTGAAGAAATAGAGTTAAGGCATGAGTTTGTCAGCGCGGTGGCTGGGATGGGTAAGACAACTTTGCTAGACCTTCGCCAAATGTTGCAAGGCCTGCCTGATGTACGTCGATTATTGACACGTGTCATGACGGGAAAAGTTTCGGCGGAAGAGTTATGGCAATTGGGGTGGGCTTGTCAGAAGATTGCAAGGTTTGTACGACAGCTTTCCACCTTTGAAGAACTGAAAGATCATTCTTACCTTGTTCAAATGCAAACCTTGTCCGACTGTTTTGAAAAGATAGGCAGACTGATAGATCAAGCCTTAGGACTTGATCAGCAGGTAGATCGAGAGCGCCAATCGGTTTTCCGCATAGGTTTTGATAAGAAGCTCGACGACATTGTTTTTCAGCTCACGAGCGGTCAAGATTTAATAGATGGATACGTAGAGAATGAAAGGCAAAAAACAGGAATTGGTAGTCTAAAAGCTAGGAAACATAAAACTTTTGGAATGCTTTTAGACGTCACGAAGACGCACGCAAAAAAAGTGCCGGATTATTTTATTCGCCGGCAGACTATGGTCAACGGAGAGCGATTTTCCACACAAGAACTGGATAGGCTTTGTGTTCAGTGGGATAGCGCGCAGCAACTTTGCGCGGAGCGTCAGACAGAATTATTCCAAGATCTTGTGACGCAGATAAGTCGCGAATACGAGTCCGCCAGTGCCGCCGCCGCACATTTTGGCCTCATTGATATGTTGGTGTCTTTTGGTTGGCTTAGCCTGAATGAAAAATGGGTTCGACCGAAACTATCTCGCAGCGGCAATTTGAACTTGAAACTATCTCGGCATCCTGTTGTCGAAAAATTTATTGGTAAACATAATTTTACTCCAAACGACATCTCTCTCAAAGCTGATTGCAAGAATATGCTCATCACAGGTCCGAATATGGCCGGTAAATCAACCGTGATGCGCCAAGTGGCGTTAACGGCACTTTTGTCACAAATTGGGTGCTTTGTGCCGGCAAGCCAAGCGGAACTACCGGTTTTTGACAATATATTTACCCGTGTGGGGGCTTCCGATAACTTGATAGGCGGACAATCGACCTTTATGGTCGAGATGTCAGAAGCGGCGCACATCCTTCGCACGGCGACGTCGAAAAGTTTAGTGGTCTTGGACGAGATCGGTAGAGGCAC
This sequence comes from Oligoflexales bacterium, assembly GCA_041740975.1. GTDB lineage: Bacteria > Bdellovibrionota_B > Oligoflexia > Oligoflexales > JALZUQ01 > JBGSKV01. The sequence goes on from JBGSKV010000034.1 coordinate 9,461, forward strand.
GTCTACTCAAGACGGACTTGCGATCGCATCGGCTATCTTTGCGGCACTGGTCGAAACAGTTGGCTCCTACACTATGTTTGCCACTCACTATCACGAATTGGTCGCGTTCACTTCAAAATTTCCGAATGTCCAAATTTTTCAAACTTTGGTGACAGAGAAAAATCAGCAGATCCATTTTTCACATCGCCTAATTCCCGGCGCCTCTGGAAATTCCTATGGTATCGAAGTGGCAAAGCTCGCTGGCATTCCTGAACTTGTTATTGAGGAAGCTAAAAAATATCTGCATGTCACGCATGATTTTGCCAATGCGATTCATGCGACCGATTTTGAAAGCATAGAAATACTCGAGGACCCGTCTGAAATGCGACCTCTGGAACAAAGTTTTGATTTTGGTCTGACGACATCAGAAGGCTTGCAACCACGCCTACGGGATGTGGCCGAGCGACTTGAGCTCATAAAAATACATAAAACCACGCCACTTCAGGCTCTTATGATTCTGAATGACCTCAAGAATTTGCTAGGGACGGATGTGCAGCAATCCGAGTTTAATTTTCATCCTGGGCCCCATGCCTAGATTGCTAATTATTTAGACAAAAAATTTTTGGATCGCATGAAATAGCTAGGATTGGTCCGCAGAAATGGCGTACAAACGGCATCCGACGCTGATTTTATGTCGTGTTCTCATGGCAGCACTCATTAAATTGCTGTACGATAGTGCGTTACAGGTTGTAGGGGGTTCATCAGCATGGCTAAAACATCTACCAAGAAAAAAGCTGCCAAAGCTAAATCGGCGCCTAAGGCCGCTAAGAAGCCAACTAGCAAAGCTAAGGCAAAGAAACCGGTGAAAGCAAAAGCTGAACCACCGAAGAAAAAAGACGCCGCTCCAAAAAAAGCCAAAGCGACGGAAACGTCAAAAGCTTCCAGCGTTCAGAAGAAAGTTGCTAAAACTGTGAAGCAGGGCATTTCTGCTGTGAAAGATAGAATAAGCAAAACCGTAAGTCGTGCGAAACCGACGCCGGCAAAACCGATAGGCAAAACAGCTACCTTGGTTATGCCAGCTATCGAATCTTCAGATGATTCGGTAGTCGATGAAGGGTTCACGGCTCAAGAACTCGATAAGTTTAAGGCGATGCTTTTGGAGCACCGCGAAACTATCTTGGAGAAAGCGAAACAATTAATTGCCAGCGGCAATATTGAAATCGACCGAACGGAAATGACTGATGAGGTTGACCTGGCGTCGGCCACTATCGAACAGAACCTCCAGTTCAGACTTTTAGACCGAGATCGTAAGCTTCTTAGCGAGATTGAACACGCTCTAACCAAAATAAATACTGGTGAATTCGGCTATTGCGAAGGCACCGGCGAAATGATTCCGAAACGCCGCTTGGAGCTTCGCCCTTGGACGCGACACAGTGTTAAGTACAAAGAACAAATTGAGCGAATGAAGAAAACAGGTCGCGGAGTGTTTGATGAAGATGGCGGCGGCGAACACGCTGGCGGTTAGTCTTCAAAAAAAATAATACTCTCGTCTTTTTCAAGCACGTGATAGCGATCGCGTAGGATCTTTTTAGCATAGCTTTTAGATTTGACGATTTTTTGAATTTCTTTGCGGTAATTTTGAGTTTCATTTTGTAGAGTCGTGACGCGTTTTTGAAGCGCATCGCGACTTTTTTTCAATTGGATATAGTTTTCGATGGACTGCTCACCGCGTAGGGTGCCAATGCCCAAAACGAGGACGCAAAAAAAAGTCAAAATCCAAAACATGCGTTCCATGAAACAGTCTCATTGCAACTGGTGAGGTGGTGCCTTTCTAGATTTTATCAGCTAAGTGGACTCGCAGCAACTTTACGAAAGCCATGGCAAGCCCATATTTGGAGAGGGGCGCTGCGTTTCATTAGGGTAGATGTTGTTGATTTATTAACTAAGATGTCGAACGGCTACTTTTCGCAAACCATAATCACTAAAATCCACCAAGACTTTCATGTCCGTCAACTGCGTAAAGATTTCTTGAATAGTACCTCGGCCATAAGTCGGGTGGTGGACTTGTGCGCCGACGCGAACTTGGGTCACTTCGGATTCGTGATCTGCTTCGTAATGGTCTGGCTCGCGATTGCGTCCGTAAAGATTATTAAGAAGTTCAAAATCCGCTTCGATGAATTCTTTGGGAACTTCCATCAGGAATCGCGATGGCATATTACTGACCCAGCCCGTGTAAGTTCGACGTTTATAAGTTCCATATAAACTAAGCTTTCGCCCTGTGCGAGTCATACCTACATAAAACAAACGACGCTCTTCTTCCAGCAAGTCTTTATCATCAGTATTGTTGCTATGAGGAATGAGGCCGTCTTCCACTCCGACAATATGAACGCGGTCAAACTCGAGGCCTTTGGCCATATGCAAAGTCATAAGACTAACGCCGTTCGCCGCTTCTTCGTCACCCGTATTAAGTGCCATCGACTGAAGCCATAGGTTGAGCGACGTGTCTTTTTCGCGAGATTCATATTCCTCGATGGCTACGACGAGCTCATGAATATTAGATAATTTGTCGGAGTAATGTTCCGTAAATTTCTGTTCGATATATTCGGCATAGCCTGTTTCATGGATAATGAGTTCGACCAGTTCGCTAAGTGGGATCGACTTTAGCTCCTCGCGCAGTTCATGAATTTTTTTGACGAAATCTTTAAATTTTAAAGCTACCTTGTCTTTTTGTTTGATGGCATTTTCAATCGTTAGAAAAAGTGGCGTCCCATTCTTGCTCGCCAAGTCTTCCATAGTATCGATCGTCTTTTTTCCGAGTTTACGTGGCGGCACATTGATGATTCGTCGCAAACTGACATCGTCACTCAAGTTTGCCAAAACTCTCAGGTAGGCAACTAGGTCTTTGATCTCCATGCGGTCATAGAATTTCGTGGTCCCGTAAATTTTGTAGGGAATGCCTTCGCGTCGTAGCGAGTCTTCCAGAAGGCGCGACTGGCTATTCGTTCGGTAAAAGATGGCCACATTTTCGTACGAAAAAGTCTTGGCTTCGCGATGAACGGTATCGACAACAGACCAAGCCTCTAACTCACCGTCATTCTCAATAAGGTACTGGATCAACGGGCCGGCTTCATTTTCTGTCCAAAGTTCTTTGGCGACGCGTTTTTCGTTATTCCGAATCATCGCATTGGCAGCGTTGATGATCACGCCTTTACAACGATAGTTTTGCTCCAAGGTGTATTTTTTGGCACCTGGAAAATGTTGTTCAAAATCTAAAATATTTCCAGGAGTCGCGCCGCGCCAGCTATAAATAGACTGGTCGTCATCACCAACGGCAAAAATATTGTTGTGCGTCTGATTCAAAAAATTCAAAAGCTCAAATTGTGCTGGGTTCGTATCTTGGTATTCATCAACCAAAAGGTGTTCATAGCGATTCTGCAAAGCATGCCGAACTTTTTCATTTTGTCTCAATAAAAGAATCATATTAAGCATTAAATCGCCAAAATCCATGGCATTCGAAGCGGCGAGGACCTCTTGGTACTTTTTATAAACGGCTAAACCACCGGCTGGGATCAAATGTGAGTAACGTTCTTGATTCTTTTCGATATCAGCCGGCAGCCAACCGCGTGTTTTGCACTGAGCAATGAACTGTTTCATCTCGTCAACGAGATGACTGAGGTCTAGTTCGGAATGGGTATCTTTGAGGATTTTTTTCAGCGCACTTTTCATATCACTGTCATCGTAAATCAAAAAATCAGCCCCGAATCCGAGCTCATCAGCAAATTCTCTTAGCCACCTTGCACACGCCGCATGAAACGTCGCAATGGTGGAAGCGTGAGCGTAAGGCGTGAGGTTTTCGATGCGCTCACGCATCTCAGCCGCGGCGCGGTTTGTAAATGTGACCGCTAATATCTTAGAGGCTTTGACACCGTTTTCGATGAGATGGGCAATGCGAGTCGTGATAACGCGAGTTTTGCCGCTGCCGGCACCGGCAAAAACCACGGCAGGACCCGTAGCATGCAAAACGGCTTTTTTTTGCTTGGCATTTAAGTTGGCGAGATAGGTATCATTCAGGTTTTTCATGCACCCCGCCTTTTAGAGTCTATGTAACAAAGTACGAGTCTACTCAACAGTGACCGATTTGGCCAAGTTGCGTGGTTGGTCCACATCGGTGCCTCGCTTGAGTGCCATAAAATAGGCGAACAATTGTAAGGGCACCGTTGTCAAAATGGCCTGCAGAGCGGGCGTCGCAATCTGCGGACAATGAATAAAGGCTTCGCTCAGATTGCGCAGGCGGGGACTTGCGTTGTCTCCCACGACCACAATTCGACCTTCCCGGGCCTTGATTTCTTCGACATTGGAAACCATTTTCTCGAAGTAAAAATCACTTGGTACAATCGCCAGGACTGCCATTTTCTTATCGACGAGAGCAATGGGACCATGTTTCAACTCGCCGCCTGCGTAGGCTTCAGCAAAAACGTATGAGATTTCTTTCAGTTTCAGTGCACCTTCTGAGGCAACCGGTGCATGCAAACCACGTCCGACGAAAAGAAAGTTCGTGGTCTCATAAAATTTTTGCGCCACTAGTTCGATGGCCTCTTTCCCGGCGAGCGCCTGCTCAATCATGTTCGGAAAAACACGAAGGTCATTCAAAATTGCCTTGAGATCATTGTCCTTCAAGCGACCGATTTTTTTGGCAATGGCCAGTCCGACCGCGTACAAACAAAAGACTTGCAATGTAAACGCTTTGGTTGATGCAACGCCAATTTCTGGGCCAGCATGCATGTAGCAAGTTGAAGTCGCTGCTCGTACAATTGAAGAGTACTCGACGTTACACAGAGCCAAAACCTGACTTTTATTTTCTAAACAAAATTTCACGGCAGTGAGAGTGTCTAGGGTTTCGCCTGACTGCGATATTGCCAAAGTCAGTGTCGTGTCGCGGATATAAGGATCACGATATCGAAATTCACTCGCTAGTTCGACCGTTACGGGAAGACCCAATAGCGGTTCTAAGAAATACTTGGCGATCTGTCCGGCGTGATAGGCGGAGCCGCAACCAATGATATTTATATTTTTAATGCCTTCTAAATTGATTTGATCAATGCCGAGCGCCGCTTCGTTAAAATCACCAGTGTGAACATCTATCAATCGCGCAATGGCCTTTTGAATCACGACCGGCTGTTCATGCATTTCTTTCAACATGAAATGGCGGTAGCCCTGCTTGTCCGCTGCTTCCGAAGACCAACTTAGCTCGGCAATGCGGAAGGCGCTAGCCTTGCCATCGAAATCCCAAACCTTAATATTGTCTTTACTGATGCGAGCAAATTCACCGTCATTCAGAAAGATCGCTTTTTGGGTATGCGCAACGATGGCTGGGGCATCCGATGCAAAAAAGCATTCGTTGTCACCAATGCCAATCACAACGGGAGAACCGTGTTTAATAACGTACAAGAAATTATTCTGTTTTGGATCCAAGATACCAATGGCGTATGAGCCGCGGAAAACTTTCACGGATTTTTTAATAGCTTCTTCTAAAGAGCCTAACTTATTATATTGAGCCCGCAGATACTGCATCGCAACTTCTGAGTCAGTTTCCGTATAAAACTTTATGCCCTCAGCTTCGAGCTCTTCTTTTAGCTCCAAATAATTTTCGATAATGCCATTGTGAACGATGGCGAAGTCACCAGCCGAATGCGGATGTGAGTTTATGGTGTTTGGCGCACCATGCGTTGCCCAGCGTGTGTGGCCGATACCCATCGTCGCGGAGGCGGGGAGATCTTTGAGATGAGACTTTAAGCGCTCAAGCTTTCCCTCGGATTTGGCGAGAGCGACGCGACCCTCTTGCGCTACGGCAATGCCCGCGGAGTCGTAGCCACGATATTCAAGCTTGGTGAGCCCATCATAAATGAGAGGAATACAAGGCTTGTCACCAAGATATCCAACAATGCCACACATTTTATCTCTCCCTCATGAACAACCGACAGAGTTTACTAACTTTGTCACGACTGATTTCTCATCCAATCCGAAAGCATCGCCAACTGATCTGGCGTGTTCACCCCTGCAAAACTTTGCCAGGGTTGACCTATCTCAACACAAGTTCGGTAGTTTAATTGACATGCCAGCTTTACACAATCCGTTAAGTAAAACTCACCCTGCTGGTTTTGGGGCTTTATTTTGTCAAGCAAGGTGAACAACACCTCAACCTTGGCAAAGATAATCCCGGTATTGCAGGCCCGAATCGACTTGGTAGCGCTATCTGCATCTTTTTCTTCAACAATTTGATGAAGTTGATGCGCACCTTCTTTTACGAGTCGGCCATAACCTGTTGGATCGGGCGGTTCAAAACCGAGAACTCCCAAATCAGCTTCATGCTTCTTGCAGGTCGCAATAAACTTTTGCAATGCGCCTGAAGAAAGTGCCGGAACATCGCCAAGGCAGATCAAAACGTAAGTTGCATCCGAAGGTTGGCCCCGCTCGAGGGTACCATCTGAAAAATAAGGAGCTGATGAATGTGAGAAATAATGCGTTGTGGCAGCCACCGCATCACCCGTCCCTTTTTGTCCATTTTGTATGCATACATTTAGGTCGGGGTGTTTTTTGAGGACAGATTGAAAAGGAGCCAAGTCTTTGCTGAGCACTAGACAAATCTGCGAGATCCCCGCCCCCTGAACTGCTGCGACGACGTGCTCTAGGATAGTCTTATCATGGAGAAGATGAAGTACTTTTGGCAAGTCACTTTTCATCCGACTACCTTTGCCAGCCGCTAAAATGATTGCAGCCATTTCATTTTGATGGTGAAGCGTCACTGGACCGTCCTATCTTTGTCTGACATATTCATTACTTCATTGGGCCCATTTTACAAAGGTCTAACTCAGCTTAGTGCCTTGGAGTTCGGTATGGGATTGTTTGGAAAACTAAAGAATATGCGCGGCCAACGTCAACAAAAACGCATGGACAAAGCGGTGATGCAAGTTGGCAGCTCTCGAACTATAAAAGAAGAGCGTATGGATGCGATTACGCACCTTGCTCGTATGGACGAAACCGAGGTTGCTGTCCCAGCGTTACTCAGTCGCTTTAACTTTAGTCTCGAACACGGTATTCAAGACGAGCGCGAAAAGGCTGCCGCTATGGAAGGCATCCTTAATCACAAAGAGGCGGCCCTTCCCATCGTCACCAATCATCTCAAAAACTCCGATAAGATCGCATGGCCAGTGAAAATCCTTCAGAAGATCACTACGGAAGACAAAATTGTCGAAGCTCTGAAAGAAGCTCTTATATTTGAAGATACCAGTTTTGATATGGGTCATACCGATAAAAACTACGATGTGCTTTGCTATTTAAGGGATTACAAACTTCCTGGCTTCCATGCGAAGCTCGGACATTTTTTGAACGACCCGGATGAACGCGTACGATTCGCCGCTATCGAAGTGTTGGTCGAGCAAGACGAACCCCAAATCGCACTTCTGCTGGAGAGATTTATCGCTGACGATAGTCCTGACAATATTCGCATTCGCGAAAAAGTCATTCGCTGCTTTTTGGATCGCGGTTGGAAACTCAAAAACACTGAGCCTTATTTAGATGGATTTGTTATACCGGGCGTCAAAGTAAATAAGCAGGGCGAGCTTAAAGAATCCAGATAATCGACTTAAATTTTTTTGAGGTTTTTAATTAGAAATAATTTGAAATTTTTGTGGATTGCTATGATTTCTGCAAATGCGCTCGCGCTGAATATCAACGAACAATGTGTTGGTTTACTTGCAGGCTCTGATCCTGATTACATGAATCGAACAACAGTTCTTCCGTCCGAATATGATGGTTCCTTTGTCCAACGGGTGCATAAAGTCATTCAAGGAAAAACTAGATCTGTCATCGAAAAATATTTAGGGACGCAGTATACCCCTGAAGTCATTGTAGCCGTCGCCGACCTATTCAAGTTTATGGGAGAGGTTGGAATCGGACCTAAGCTTTATAGCTTTGAGCCTTCTAAGCGTTTGCTTGTCATGGAAGACTTAAAAACTCCATATAACCAAGTTTTCGATGGCAGACTTATGCAAAGCCTAGGCCCCATGCAAAAATCTGGTTTGTTGACAGAGGCAGATGTGACACATCTTGAGATGCTTTACGAAATATTTCAAACCGGGAAAATGCACTTGGACTTTTCACCGAAGAATTTTGTGATTGTGAAGGAGGTTGATAATCCAGCTCAGTTATTCATGCTTGATAATATCCGCCCGCCCGGGTCGGTCACCACAATTGAACAAATAAGACAGGTTAAAGCTGCTATAAGTGCAGCTTTGCCCTTTCCCAAACCATAGTTAAATGAACGGCCGCTCCGCGGCCGGATATCTACATTTGCTCCACCTTTCACAGGCGGAGTTTTTGTTTTTTGCGAAGAGTTGAGAAAAACTTCCCAGCACTGTTTCCAGAGGGTACGCTTGCCTGGCTAGCCACGGGGATTTTTATTTGTAACAGAGCTCCTGCCCAGGCTGCGCTGGTGTTCA
>JBGSKV010000035.1:0-35981 GCA_041740975.1 Oligoflexales bacterium
ACAACACGTGGGTATGAGACGGTCTCTGTATCTCTGTCTGTTAAAAGCGCCTTAATACGAACAACTAGATCACCAGCTGACAATATAGCGGTGGTTGGAGCTACAAAACTTGATAGGTTAGAAAAATCAACATTGGTAGTAATATCTGTGAGGGATATTGGATACCCACCAGCCAGTGTTCCTGTCCAGTCAATTCCAAGCTCGCTTTTTGGGTCCTTGTTTGTTTCAAAGAATCTTGCTTCGAGTGCAATATCAGCTTGGGGTTTGTCCGCAGAACGCAGATATTCCAGCACAAACGCGTGTTGTTGGCGTGTAGCTACGACAAAATAACTGCTTTCGTCTGGATTGTAGACTACCTGGGAACCTCCAGCTCCAGTTGTTTTACTGGTAGTAGTGGTTCCTGCAATCGTTCCATTAGCACCAATTGGACGCCCACCAACCGTTATTGTAGGTGTAGCAGAGCCAGTTCCTAGATAATTGCCATATGGGTCGAAATTTGGAGCGCCACTCTCAACTGTTGTTACGGGTGGGGCTATAAGGGCGTTAAGGTTATTGGAGTTGATGCCCAGAATCGACCTGATGTTTTCAAGGAGAACCGGAGGTTCCATTTTAAATTTAGGACCTACGCCTTCATCTGGAAGTCCTGATGGTCCGCCACCACCACTGCCGCCTCCACCACCGCCGCCGCCGCCACCGCTGCGTTGACGTTCTTCGGCTTCGTTAACTTTAATAGTACGGCCGTCTAAATCCTTGCCGTCCATTTCCGAGATAGCTTTGCTTGCAGCAGCGCCATCTGCGAAAGTTACGAATCCAAATCCGCGTGAACGACCGGTTTCACGGTCAGTAATAACGCGAACTTCACTAACTTCACCGAATTGTTCGAATGCTTGACGCAAACCTTCATCATCAGTGTTCCAACTCAATCCACCTACAAATACCTTTTTACTCATGTCTCTCTCTCTCAAAACAATTAACATTAACATCACATCTTACAACAACCAGCACAACGGAAGATGCCACCGTTTTAGAAACTCCTCTTCGTAATTCAGACTACTCCAAGGAACCTCTATGATAAGGCAAAACCAAAAAAGATTACACCCTAACGCCAAAGATTTACCTGAGTTAAGGCATTTAGACAACGTCTTTAAAGAGGCACAGTGAACATTTAAGGCTCTCTAAACCACTCTCAGACGATCTAACGCACTAACATGATTGAACATAGTATTTTGCACCGGAATGTGACCCAAAAACGATGAAGGCCCGACCGATGTGGTCAGGCCCTCACGTTTAAATATGATGGGATAGCGCCTACGGAAAAACGTAGTTCTTAAGGTCGGATCCCGTTATCCATAAACTTCGTAATTTTGTCGACGTAAGGATTCAAAATCAAATGATGACAACTTTGCGTGAGTTCTTCAGGTGTGACAAGGGGTTCGCGTTTACCAAGCAAAGTAAATTTTTGCGCCGAGATATCCGCGTCGTTTGCAACGCTGAAAACTTGTTCGAAAGCCATCTTCGCGGCGATGTGCATGCCCTCATAGTCAATCTTTTCGGGGGCATCTGATGTGCGATGATAATTAGGATTGTTGCTAACGCCGGTGTGAAAGAAAACGCCCGGAATGCCTTCATTCATAAAGGGAACGTGATCGGAACCGCCACCAGCCCGTTCCGTAAGTTCGATTTCGCGAGTTGGATAGCGATCTTGAATGATTTTCAAAATAGCTTCACCCCGGTCGGACGTACCACTACCTAGAGCAGCGATCTTATTGCCGTAGCTTTTCATATAGCCAACCATGTCGAGGTTGATCATATAAACCGTTTTCTCTAAGGGGAAAATGGGGTTGCGGACGTAATGCCAAGAACCTTCGAGGCCTAGTTCTTCGCCTGAAAACCACATAATGACAACAGATCGCTTCAAGTGTGTGCGAACGCTAGCTAAGGCTTTCGTAATGTTGAGGACACTGATGGTTCCCGAGCCATTGTCGTCGGCCCCGTTACAAATTTTGTCGCCACCACCGCCACTGGAACAGGTATATCCGAGGTCAAGAGTACCGGCGTGATCCACGTGGGCACCAATCACAACATATTCATTTTTGAGGACGGGATCATTTCCTGGAAAAAGGGCGACGATATTGGAAGTCTCTTTGCCTTTTGTCGGGCCGTTTTTGATAGTGAAAGTTTGGCGATAATTGTCCGGCTGAGCTGGCTGAACGTCTAAGGCTTTAAGATGATCTATGATGTAATCGACCACCTGAACGTTGCCAGGAGTGCCGGAAAGACGACCATTGTATTCGTCCTTCGTAATGAAGGTCAGCTCTTCACGCATCTTATTGAGATCGATCGTGGCTAAGCCATGCTCGATAGGATCGGTGATGACAGGTGGGTTCGAGTTCTCGCCGTCCGGGGGAAGTGGGAGAGATGGGTTAGCGTTGCCGCTGTCCCGTACGTCCTGCGTGCGTAGGTTTTGCAAGGGTTCCGCACCGCAACCCAAAGTTAGGCAGAGAAAAAGTGGCAGATGGGTGGCGTATCTAAATGAATTGATGGACATAACGGCGTCTCCTCTAAGCGCAAATCCTGCGCAGTGCATCGGTCGATGTTTGATAAACTTGCCTAAAAATGATTTTTATGTAACAAAAACAATATATTGCGCACGAGTGCTTTTCGGTTGGTTTCCCTTCGGAAAAAATCCTTCGAAGAATTCGTGCGTTTTTAACAGTGTAATTCAATTTGAGTCGAAGCCCAAAACTTATGTTATCTTGGGCGTCTTCTTTAAACCTAGGGAAAAAAATGTCTTCACCGAATATCCGTAACATCTGCATCATCGCTCACGTTGACCATGGCAAAACTACACTTGTCGATCACTTGTTAAGACAAGCTGGAACGTATAAGTCGCACGAAGTGATGACTGAACGCGTCATGGATTCGGATGATCAAGAAAAAGAACGTGGGATTACGATCTCAGCAAAAAATGCATCGTTCAAAATAGGCGACACCAAGGTCAATGTTGTGGATACGCCAGGCCATGCTGACTTTGGTGGTGAAGTTGAGCGTATTATGGGGATGGTAGATGGCGCTATTCTCCTTGTTGACGCGGCGGAAGGACCTTTGCCACAGACACGTTTCGTTTTGGAAAAGGCGATTCAAAAAAATCTAAAGATTATACTTTGTATTAATAAAGTCGATCGTCCGGAAGTTCAAGATACAGACATGATCAGTAAAGTGATCGACAAGACTTTTGAATTGTTTGTTGAGTTAAATGCTTCCGACGAACAATGTGACTTTCCTATTCTGTACGCTTGCGCGAAATTGGGCTGGTGTACAACGGACGCCGATCGCGTCGATGCCTTAGTGAAGGGGACCGACAAAGGTAATTTTGCGGATATTTATGATCTTATCATGAACTTGCCCGCTCCAAAGGTCATGGATTCAGACAAGTTTACGCTTTTGGTGACCAACGTTGCTTACTCTGATTACGTGGGATTTCTTGCAGTTGGACGTGTGGTGTCGGGAACCGTAAAACAGGGCGATCAACTGATCCGCTTCACCGTGGATTCGCAGGGTAAAGAAGTTCGAGAAAAATTTCAGGCGCAAAAGCTTTTTGTCTTCGACGGTCTACGGCAGAAGCCGTGTGACATAATTGAAATGGGGGACATTGGTCTCATCGCTGGTGGTAGTGAATATATGATTGGTGACACGGTGGGGTCGGAAGGCTGCGAAGTCTTGCCGCGAATCTCCGTTGAAGAGCCGACTATGCGCATGATTTTTTCCGTAAACACTTCGCCAAACAGCGGTACCAATGGCAAAGCGATTCAGTCACGGGAGCTTCGAGACCGTTTGATTCGAGAGATTCGTAACAACGTCGCTCTGAAGATGGATCCGACTGACGAACAAGATCAGTTCTACCTATTGGGACGAGGCGAGTTGCAGTTCAGTATTATCATCGAAAAACTTCGCCGTGAAGGTTTGGAGTTCATGGTGGGTCGGCCTTCCGTTGTTTATAAAAAAGGGGAAAACGGCGAGCGTCTTGAACCCTATGAAAAACTGACGATCGATGTTCCAGAAGTCAGTGCCGGTGACGTGACGAATATGTTCCAGTTGCGCAAAGGATTTTTAACTTCTTACGAGCAACAAAATAATGCCTCATCGGACCCACGTGTCCGGATTACGATTGAGATTCCGACGCGCGGTATCTTGGGAATGCAGTCGCGCTTTAAAACGATCACCAAAGGCTCGGGAATTATCAGCTCGGAAGCTATCGGATACCGTCCACACCAAGGTGAGATTCTGCACCGTATCACGGGCAGTATCATTGCCGATCGATTGGGAAAAACCACGGCCTATGCTCTCGCTGGGATTCAGGATCGCGGCATGCTCTTTATTGGCGAAGCGGTCGACGTTTACGAGGGTATGGTGATTGGTGAAGGTAACAAAGACAATGACATCAATGTGAACGTTTGCCGTCCTAAGAAATTAACCAACGTTCGTTCTGTTTCGAGTGATGGTATTACGATTCTGCATGGCTTGAAAAAAATGAGCTTGGAACAATATATCGAATGGATCGATGCTGATGAGTGGATTGAAGTTACGCCGAACGTGATTCGGGTACGCAAGAAAATTCTTCCGGCAAACCTACGAAGCGTACGTCGCCAAGATCGGGATGACTAATTCTTCTACGCTAAAGCTTCGAAGAATGCATTCTGCGTAGCCTTGGCGAAGCAGGATGGCGATTTAGAATCATTCGCCGTGCCAGGTCACTTCGTAAAGATCGTGGCGGCGGTCAAGCAAGTTTCGGACTGTTCCGTTCTGACGTGCGCTCTTTAAAATCTGCAAGTTAAGGTCGGCAAAAGCAATGGTTTCCACGTTTGGCGTGGTGTCGGCAGCGATCCCGTCTCGGGAAAAGGGAAAGTCACATGGAGTTAAAATGCAGCTTTGCGCATAGTGAATATCGATATTATTGACGTTCGGTAAGTTTCCGCAACTTCCCGACATCACCACATACATTTGATTTTCGACCGCGCGAGCTTGGGCACAGTATCGCACGCGGCAGTAGCTTTGACGTTCGTCCGTTAGGAATGGAACGAACAAGATATTCGCACCCAAATTGGTCAGGTGTCGGCAAAGTTCCGGAAACTCAGAATCGTAACAAATCAAAACTCCGATGGGGCCGCAGTCCGTTGGGATAACAGAGACTTTGTTGCCACCGCGAATATTCCACCAGTATCGTTCGTTCGGAGTCGGATGAATTTTTTCCTGGCTATAGACCGATCCGTCTCGCAAGAAGGTACGCGCCACGTTCCGAATTTCGTTGTCAACTTCAGCTGGATGGGAGCCGGCAATGATATTGATGTTGTATCTTATTGCCAAACGCTGAAACATTTCATGTAACTGTTCATCGTATTTGGCCATGCTTTTAATGGCAACGTGCGGTGGTGAAGGTTTGTTTTCCACTGAGAGCAGCTGCAAAGAGAAAAACTCTGGAAAAAGGACAAAGTCAGAATTGTAGTCGGAACATACGTCAACGAAGTAGGTGACTTGTTGCTCGAATTCGGCGAAAGACTTGATGCGACGCTGTTGATACTGAACACTAGCCACGCGCACGATGTCGCTCGGACGTCCACTACCACCTTTATTGAATGCCGCTTCCGGAGCTGCATAGTCAGGATTCTTCCAGAGTAAATGCACCGCATACCCCATCGATTCCTTATCACCTGGGATGTAGTCGGGAAGTAATCCGATGATTTCGAAACCCTGACGCAAATGGAAATTGAGAACGGGATCACGTAGAGTTTTGCTTTGGACAGCTTTTATGTATTCTTCTGCATTTCCCACAGCTTTGATTTTGCGAGCGAGGCTTGGAATGCGACCTCCGAAAACAATGCCTTTACGGTTCAAAATTCCGCAAAGTTTTTTGCGAGCCTTATAAAATCGATCGCCAATGCGAAAACGACGGAAGGCAGGGTCCACGCAAACTTCGTAACCATACAAATAATCACCTTTGGGATTGTGAGTCGAGCCGAAGCCGCCACCGGTGATGTCACGCCAAGTATGTGTTTGTAAGGCTTTGTCTTCGTGTACAATAATGGACGCGCAATAGCCGACGACGTCGTTACCCATGACGGCAACAAAGTGGCCATCCGGAAAATTTAAGATTTGTGCGCGAATAATATCATCGCGGTAACCCTTACCATAGCAACGCACGACCACACTATTGATGGCACTTGCGTCTTCTGGTGTGGCCTGGCGAATAATCAGTTTCGATAATGGATTGCTCATACATTTGTCATTTCATCATTAAAAAGTGTATATCCTTTATCTCACATGTGTTGTGAGCGTTCAAGGATTTTGCGAAATGAAAAAAAATGCAGGCACAGCAATTATGCTTTTTCGACGTGATTTGCGATTGGTCGATAATCCTGCGCTGAACGCTGCGCTACAGTTTGAAAATATTCTTCCTGTTTACATTGACTCATCAGCGCAAGCGAAAGACTGGGCTTTGGGCGGAGCAAGTCGATGGTGGCTGCATCATAGCCTGATTTCTTTGCAGAAATCTTTGCGAGAAAAATCTACAGATTTGCTGATCGCACAGGGAGACCGAGACCAAAACATAGAAAAACTGACTAGCCAATATGATGTCAAAGCCATTTTTTGGAATCGGCTCTATGATGCAAGGTTCTTAGAAAGTGATAAGAAATTAAAAATTCGGTGCCGCGAATTGGGATTGATTGCAGAAAGTTTCAATGGCTCACTGCTCGCGGAACCTTGGCAAGTTCTGAAATCAGATAAAACGCCATATATGGTTTATACGGCTTACTGGAATGCATTTGTAAAAACCGCCACTGTTCGTCAAGTAGAGACTCAAAAAGGATTTTGTCCGCTACCGAAAAACTTTAAGCCAGATCTAAAGATTGAAAACTTGGGATTCTTGCCAAGAATAAAGTGGGATAGAGAATTTTATGACCATTGGCATCCGGGTGAGCAAACGGCTTTAAAGTGTGTTGATGAATTTCTTGAAAACAGAATCTCTAGTTATGACAATGACCGTAATATTCCCAATAAAAATGGCACTTCGCGACTTAGCCCGCATTTGCATTTTGGCGAAGTGAGTCCGCATCAAATTTGGCAGAAAATAGTAAAAAAATATGGACCGATTGCTTCTGTCAAAGACAAGGATGTGGTGCAGTATTCTAAAGAACTCATCTGGCGAGATTTCTCTTATTACTTGCTTTTTCATTTTCCACAAATTGATCGCAAACCGCTCCGAAAAGAATATGAAAACTTTCCATGGCTAAATGACAAAAAGGGTTTGCAAGCATGGCAGCGCGGACAGACGGGATACCCTATTATCGATGCGGGTATGCGTGAACTATGGCGAACAGGCTGGATGCATAATCGAGTGCGTATGATCGTTGCGTCTTTTCTTATCAAAGATATGCTCATTCCTTGGCAAAAAGGCGCAGAGTGGTTTTGGGATACTCTGGTCGATGCGGATCTGGCAAGCAACACGCAGGGCTGGCAATGGACGGCGGGCAGCGGAGCGGATGCTGCACCGTACTTCCGAATTTTTAATCCAACACTGCAGAGTGAAAAGTTTGACACTCTGGGGCAATATATCAAAAAGTGGGTACCAGAACTAGAAAATCTTGGCTCCGAGTGGATACATGAACCGGGAGAAGCGCCAGAGGCAGAACTAAGGGCCGCGGGCATTATCTTGGGGAAAACCTATCCTTTGCCTATCGTTGAGCATCAATTTGCGAAGATTCGAGCGATGAAGGCGTTGAAGGTTATGAATGAGAAAAAGAAATAGAAACGAGGAGATCCTTTCTCCTTCTCTAAAGCTACGGAGAACGAGTCGGCTATTCAGAGTGTCATAACCATTTTTTTCGTCGGAAGAATAACAAGAAGCTACCAGCCGAAAGTCCCATCAAAGATAATGCGAAGATATAGCCACCACGCCAATTGAGTTCGGGCATGTTGAGCGGTGACACTTCGGTGTTGAAGTTCATGCCGTAAACCCCAGTGATAAATGTGAGTGGAATAAATATGGAAGCAATAACGGTGAGAACCTTCATAATTTCATTGGCCTTGAGATTGGCGTTAGAAAAAGCCAAATCCATAAGGTTCGCGCCAACCTCTCGGTAGATCTCAGCAAGTTCGAGCTGTTGCTTTGTATGGTCCAAGCAGTCGCGCATATAAACCACGGTTTCCTTTTTGAAGAAGTCGGGAGATTCGCGTTGCATTGTAATCATGAGGTCATGATGACTCCAAATGATTCGCCGCAGAGTCATTAACTCGCCTTTAATCCCGTGAATTTTGGTGGTACAGGCCGAGGTGTCGCTATCTAACAAGTGCGTATCGATCTCATCAAGCTGCTCAGCAAACTTTTCCAATGCAGGAAAGTAGGTATCTATCACTGCATCCATAAGTGCATAGACAAGATAGTCGACGCCGCTAGTCTTAACGCGGCCATAGGGGAGAGCTATGCGGTCTCGAACGCGATTGAGAGCTTCAATCGGAGCGTGTTGAAATGTGACAACGACGTTGTTATGAACAAAAATACTCAGCTGTCGGATTTCAATAGGATCAATGGATTCGAGTATGCGCATAACTATAAAAGTTGATTCCGGGTACTGGTCAAATTTCGCCGGTTGATGTTCGTCAATGACATCTTCTATAGAGAGTTTGTGAAACTTAAAGTGTTCGCCTATCGCAATGATAGCGCCATAGTCTTTATTGCCCTCAACACTAATCCAATTAATGCCTTCAGCGCTGATATTGGTAATGGTTTCGGAAACATTTTCGTAGATTTTGTCAGTTTGAAAGCCTTCTCCAAACGTCACCAGGCGTAACGTAGCCTTTTGTTTTGTCTTTTCACGTTTGTAATGCCCTGGAGTGGAGCCGGGGGGGAGAGCTTTGCGAATACGGGGAGCGCGACGTCGACGTTCATTGGTCATATTGAAAATCCCCTTTGGATTTGGAGTCTTTGTCGTTTAATTCTAAAGCATCAATACGTTAAGTGAAACTATATTTTGGTATTTCAGCAAATGCATGGCACTATAAACGTATGCACTACAAGGATTTGACAGCTTTCGCGAAGCCTGACACCCGACACACCGTGGCATATTTCCTCCAATTCCACGATCAGCACCTGAACTTTGCTTTTAAACTGAGTGGCCGTTTAGAGGATCTTTACATTCCGCCAAATAAAGCCTCATTCGCTAAAGGCAATAAACTTTACGAACATACCTGCTTCGAGATTTTTTTGGCTAAAGTCGATGGTTCCTATGTTGAATGGAACTTCTCGCCTTCAAGTGCATGGAGTCAGTATTCGTTTCAGTCGTATCGGGAAAGACAAGGCCAGGCTGATATCAGCCAGCCACCTAAGTTTGACATACGTAAGGTAGGTGATGAACTCATCATTCTAGGTAAGCTTAATCCTGTCGGTTTCAGTCTTGTCGGAGTCAGTGCCGTTATTGAAGACGAAAATGGACTCCTAACCTATTGGGCTGTTAAACATGGAAAAGACAAACCGGATTTTCATGATGCTAAGTCATTTTTAAAATTATCGAGCATTAAATAATTCAGCAATCATCTTTCGCCGATAAGAAAATATTTCCTCAACATCCTTATCCACCACCAAACCATAGGTTAAATTAGCCAAAAATCGGAAGGGCAAAATGTAAGTGACTTGGTCCGTCATGAGGGTACCTCCGGCCAATTCTTCAAACTTGTGAACGTGATGCCACGTTTTGTATGGTCCTTTCAGTTGAATATCCGTGAAACTTTGTGGTGGCTGCCACTGGGCGATTAGGGTTCTCCATCGCATGGGTACTCCGCGTACTCGAATCCAATAGTTAATGAGAGTTCCTTGCTGGAGTTCCTCAGTAGATTTATCCAGAATCTTAAACTTTAACTTCCGCGGTGAAAGCTTTTCCAGGTTTTGTTCATTGGCAAAAAAATGCCATAATTGATCAGGGGTCTTTGCAATCCACTGTTCTCTGACAAGCAACTGTGCGCCTCTACGCGGGGCGGATTCAATCAAATCTTGAAGCGCCATTTCGATAGTGGGAAACTGAAAAACAAATCCCAAATCATTGACTTTGGACGGCTGACATCGTTGACTGCCTAGTACCACAACTGCGGACTTTCCTAGGATAGCTTTGACAGCTAGCTTGGGCGCAAAAGCGGGACTTGTGATGCCTATGGATTGGTTCAATGCAGCATGAAACGCTTTGAAACGTACAGGATTAGGCGACGTGCAATTGATTGGCCCGTCATACTGGTTTAATTCGATTGCGGCTACAAACATGCTGACAACGTCAGCAATGTGTATCCAACTCAACCATTGCTTTCCATTTCCGAGAACAGCGCCAAGACGTTTAAGGTACAGCGACATAAGCTGAGGAAGTGCACCACCGGTTAAACCCAAAATAATTCCATGACGAAGGATGATGCGCCGAATACCAGCGGTCTCTAAAGGTCGACTGGCATTTTCCCAATCAACACAAAGTTGGCCTAAAAAATCTTTTCCCGGTACAGAGCTTTCGTCGAGGATTTCATCAGCGCGATCGCCGTAGTAACCAATTGCGGAAGACTGCAAATATACTTCAGGCTTGTATTCAGCCTTTAAAATAGCATCGGTGAGGGCCTTTGTGACATCCACTCGAGATGATCGTATTTGCTTACGATAGGCACTTGTCCATCTCTTGCCTACTATGGGGGTACCAGCCAAATTAATGACGATATCTATTTTTTTTGTAAAGATTTTATGGAGATCATTATGATTATGGTCATCCAGATCGAATAGCTCACAAGGAAAACTAAGCTGGCCCTTATTTTTTTGTGCTTTACGGCCAGTCGCGAAAAGTTGGAAGCCTTTTCGTGCGAGCGCGATTCCGATCTGCTGACCCACAAACCCAGTGCCGCCAACGATTAAGACTTTCTTGACATTCATATTCACCCCCGCCCAACGGCGTTCACTTATACCATGAAATGAAGAGCTGAGACATGTTTGACCGAAAATGAAAGGCTTCGTCCATAATGTTTGATAGAATACGTTAAATGAAATGGAACATAAATATGATTATATGGAAAAGCACTACCGCTGGACTTATTGTCTTGCTGAGTTTGACTCTAAGTTGCTCACCCAAAAAAAAGAGTTCAATAGTTGACCCTACAAATGACACAAAAGGTGCTTATCCCATCGTACTTCAACATGGGCTGATGGATGGAGGTCTAGTGACGCCTTTCAAAAATATTCAAATCGAACTGAATAAATTACGTCCAACTTTTAGTTACGAAGTCTCCCCAGCTGATCATATCGCCGTGCGTGGTAAAGAGTTGGCCGCGAACATTGACAAAGTACTGGCTTCCACCGGTGCTGCGAAAGTCAATATCATTGCTCTTTCCATGGGTGGACTGGACGCGCGTTACGCAATCTCTACACTGAAATATGGGAATCGAGTGGCTACTTTGACTACCGTTTCCACGCCACACCGCGGCACTCCGATTGCCGACCAGGTTACGAACCAAAAAGCTTTTTCACCGTTCTTATCAATTTTTTCATCGTTGGCGGGTTTGACTGGTGATAACGTGAAACTAAAAAATGCTATTGCGGACCTGAGTGAAGAATACGTAACGAAAACCTTTAATCCACAAAACCTAGACGATAGCCAAGTGAAGTATCAGTCTTGGGGAGCGATCAGTGGAATTGGTTCCGGTGATTCCATTAAAGCCGTACTATTGCCAGGCTGGTCATATATAAAGGATATTCGAGGTCCGAATGATGGTCTCGTGCCTGTTTCTTCAGCTAAATGGGGTACTTTTAAAGGCACTATCGTTGCCGATCATATTGATCTCTCCGACCACAGTACATTTGATGGTCTTTTCAATGGAAAGTTTGACGCAATAGGCTTTTATAAGAAGATTGTTGCGGATCTAGTATCGCAGAGCTATTAACTTAAAATGAAAACTGGACTTCTACTCATCAACCTAGGTACTCCGAAAGATTGCACGGAACGTGCCGTGCGCGTTTACCTGAAAGAATTTCTATCAGATCCGCTCGTCATCGATATTCATCCGATACTTCGGACTTTACTTCTTCGATTTATCATATTGCCTTTTCGTAGCAAAAAATCCGCAGCGGCCTATCAAAAAATCTGGCTAAAAGAAGGATCTCCGCTTTTAGTTTATTCGCAAAGATTCTTTAAAAAAATTGAAGAAAAACTGGGACCGAATGTTCACGTTCAGTTGGCTATGCGGTATCAAGAACCCTCCGTTCAAAAAGCCTTGCAAAGTTTTAAAAGGTTTGGAGTTGAGCGAATCGTTGTTTTTCCATTGTTTCCACAATATTCATTGGCGGCATGGGAATCGGCGACTCGTCATGTTTGGAACTTGGCGGAAGGCAAATGGCCATCCGACAAACTGGATGTCATTCCCCCTTTCTATCACCACGACGAATTCATCAAGGCGTGGGCGCAAATCGGCCGTAAGCACTTAGGCGAGTTTACACCTGACAAAATTTTGATGAGTTTTCATGGGATTCCTGAGCGACACTGTCGAAAAACAGTCCCAGCCGACTCCAACTGCTGTGAGGTTGCTGATTGTTGCAATATTATGAGTGCCCGCAATCGAAACTGCTACCGAGCCCAGTGTTTCGTAACGGCGAAAATGTTGGCCAAGGAACTAAATCTTTCTGATGATGATTGGCAAATTTGCTTTCAATCTAGATTAGGTCGAACGCCTTGGATTAAGCCCTACACTGATGAAGTCATCAAAGAACTTGCGGCTAGCGGGGTGAAAAAAGTTTCGGTTTTCTGTCCTTCTTTTGTTACGGATTGTTTGGAAACCTCTGAAGAAATAGCGATGCGCGCCAAAGAAGATTTTATTGCGGCGGGAGGCGAACAGCTGGAACTGGTGCCGTCTTTAAATGCAGATGATCATTGGATCGATTCTGCTGCTAACATTGCTCGAAAATATATAGATTAATGAACGGCCGCTCCGCGGCCGGATATCTAGATTTGCTCCGCCATTCGCACTCACAGTTTTCAATTCTTTGGTTGATTGGTCCGGTTATCCCGGCTTAAATTTGTCTGGGCGGTGTCGGCTGATGCAGCCTCAATGCCCAGCCAAATTTAAGCCGGCTCAACCGTCCCAGCCAACCATCGGGTGAAAACTGTGACGGCGAGGCTGCGCACACGAGTGCGTGACAGCACGAGTTGCATCCGCAACGGTAGCTCGAGTGAGGGATCCAGTTTGGCGGAGCCTCACTGTTGGAGATTTTGCACTTTGCGAACGGTTGGGTAAAACTTCCCAGCACTGTCTCGAGAGGGGGTTGTGAGCGCAGGACGCGCGAACACCAGCGCAGCCTGGGCAGGAGCTCTGGTACAAATAAAAATCCCCGTGGATAAGCACGTGTCTGCCGAGCCGGCGAGGGAGAAGAGCGTACCCTCTGAACACCACTTTGAAAAATTTCGACCAACTCTTCGCAAAAAACAAAAGCTCCGCCTGTGAAAGGCGGAGCAAATTTAGATATCCGGCCGCGAAGCGGCCGAATGTTCAAAAAACTATAGTTTTAATCATTTTGTTCAGTGGATTCACTGCCAGAATTTTTGGCTTTTTCCTTGGATTCTTTGATGCGTTTCAAAAGTGCTTTGATGCGGGGACCACAGCGTCGCCCCTGGCAACCTCCGTTGCCAGTACCCACTGCCTGATTGACCTCTGCGACCGTGTCGCAGTGTTTGATACCTTTTAAAACTCGACCGAGATTGATGCCCTTGCAAATGCAAACCACCTGATTCATTTGCTTGGCAAGGCGTTCTTTCTCGAGGATTTCAGGATCTTTGATTTCGTCCATTTATAGTTAAACCTAACTAGGTAGAATAAAACATGTTGAGCCATATCAGCCACCGGCTATCGACCCATTTGAAGAGTATCACACTAAAATTTGCGGTCATATGCAACAATACGATCGTAGTAAGCTTGCGCCGAGTAACATAAAGAAACTCACATGTTATCCCCAACAATAAAACTCCAAGAGGGATTGCCGTAAACCATTTGAGCGGTTCATAGAAAAAAGCTCCCATCGTGTGAGCTAAGCAAAACAGTAAGACTGAAAAATAGCTGCCCCACCAGCGCCCGAGCTTACGGCGAAAATATTCGCCGAAACCCACGCGAAAGGTAAGTTCTTCAACGAGCGGAATCCATATCACCCACAGCCAATCTTCCCAGTGAAGGGCAAGTTGCTGACTATGACCCATAGCATAGCTCGTCACTGCCAAAGCTAAGCATACGGCACCAATCAATAACGGAGTGTAGTCCAGGAAAGCATATTTTTTGCTAAGATTCGAAGAGGCGCTGAAAAGCTCTTTTCGATGAACATATATGACGATGGCTGCAATGATGGAGTTAACTGTTGCTGCGCCTAACCAGTACACTTCACTTTCGTAACATGCGGCCAAATCGTAGAGATAATAAAGGGCTATGGCTAACGCAAGACAGTAGACGAAACCCGTTAGGATTTGTCTACTGTCGGAGATCCAACTTGTATGGGGACTAAACTTGCCAAGCACGTAAGAAATCTTCTAAACCTTGCTTTTGGACTTCCGTAAGTCTCGCAAATTGCAAGCCCACCTGATCTTTTGAAATCCAAGCGATACTGGCCTTGAATTTTTTCTCAGTGGTACGAGAAGGTTTTTTATTTGGATCTTTTGGCTTGCGTGCATTCGAAGGCATCGCAATGGAAATCATGACTTCTTGGTTGCGTTTAAGTTTTTTCGCTTCATCACTTACTACGCAAGCTCCGCCTAGACTAAGCGTCTTTAAAACTCCGATAAACTTCGGAGCGCGCTTACCACGACCCGCAGCTTTGGCGATCATCATGGTATCGAGGGGGGATACTTCGAATCTTTTGCCGACGCGTTTTCCGTCCACTAGGAAGTGATCAATTTTCTGACTCAGGGCTTCTGCACGAACAGGCTTTGGAATCCATCCACCAGAATCGTTATAGGCAAACAGATGCTCGGCAACAGCCTTTTCCACCATTGGATCGGGATAGGCCGTCAGCAAAATAGGATTTTTGAAGAACTTACGCATTGCCATAATTAGAGACACGCCATCAGCGTCCGGTAAATCGAAGTCGACCATACAAAGATCAGGCTTCTCTCGCTTCGCAATCTCTAAGCCTAAGGCTGCTGTTCCTGCCGTCAATACTTTGACGCCGGGAATTTTATCCTTAAAAATCTCGGAACTCATTACCAAGCTAGCTTTTCCCGTGTCGATAATAAGAACCGTTGGCATAAATCATGCTCCTTATGAATGCTTTGAATTTTATTTGGAGAGGAGGGGCAAGAACTAGAAATACGATAGTGTTATCTATCCGTTCTATGAACCTAACTGAACACGCATATCTTAAGTTTTGCCTCTATATATCCATTATACCTAAACCACATTCGACTTTCTAGCCCTACCCCAACCCAAAGTGTCGGCAGGTTCTAAAGCTTTCCCACGAACGTCCGAAAAGGTCAGTAAATACAGGATACTCGCATTGAGATTTACGCGCATGAATTTGAGCATTCACAGAGCTCGGTCTGATTTCAGATCGACGTGTTTCGTTTCTATTTTTGTAGTTTTGTTTCTGCAAAGTTCGTTTTCATTTGCGGTCAGTTCACACTACAAACGCAATTCACTTTTTATAAAAGAACTTTCTGATCTTAAAGCGAGCATTGATTTAAACTATAGTGAAACCATAGAAAATGTCGATATCCCAAAGGCGAAAATCAAAAAACGATTGAATCTTTCTAAGAAAGACAAACGAGTCGAGCCAATCCAACTTTTAGTCAAACCAGATAAACATAGTATTCGAGTTCTCGCGCAGAGCCTAGCTCGCGACAAAAAAGAACGTGAAGTTGAAAAATTGTTAAACGAAAGACTTCGCACGGCTAGTACCCACGATCGTATGGAAAATCGCAAAGTCATTGACCTGGTAAAGCCGGATTTCCGTTATGTGAGTCCATTAAAATTTGCGCAATTTTTTTCTCGCACGCACCACAATGTTCAGGTCGACTCCAACACTCTTAGGAACTCACCAGCATTGATGACGGAATTAAAAAGCCAACTTGAACATTACTTAACAGACGATGAAATTAAAAACTTTGTCACTCGAGTAAAAAAGCAACCCACTGTTTCTGTGGACGAGAACTTGCTGCCCCCATTCGCACGCAAAGTCGTAAAAAAATATACGGTCTTTCGCGGACCAAATTGTTTCCACGCAGCTGTTGCTTTCAATTCACCTGCGATTCCGTTCTCTCAATATCTCAACGTGACGATCGAAAACGATTACCACCGCGCCATGATCAACTACGATGAGCTTTGGCGGATTCTTCAAACTTATTTCTATGAAGTGAAAAGTGACCAACCGCTCAAATATGGCGATGTCCTGGTCTTTTTCGATATTGATGACAAGGAGCCCATTAACTACCGCTGGATCAAGCACGCTGCTGCCTACCTCTTTGGGCCTTACACCTTTTCTAAAGGCTCCAAGTCGGCAAATACGCCTTACACGGTCAAAACTCTGAGCGAAGAGTGGGAAACCTGGAAAAAATACACCAAAAACATGGGGGTTAAGGTCTATCGTAACACCCAACGCGACCCCAAAAACGGCGCCCCAAAAGACTTACTTGACTGGATGTATTAAAAAGCTAAAACAGCGGTTACATCTTTTACCGCTTGGACCCCAATCACCATGCCTATCGCGCCCAAAGCCTCTATTGAGGTCAAACCCCTTATTGACTGTCTTGGTCAGCCTATTCGCTTAGGCCCGGCCTACCTCGGACACCTCAAAGAGAAGTTTGATATGGGTATCGCACTGCTTAAATCTCACACATCCATTGAAGGATGCCACGTTCTTGATTTTAAGCCCTCGCCTAAGCTTCTTGGCTACCGTTGTTCTGCCAAAGTTGCCGTGCGTTTCAATCCCGAGAATCCGGTTGATTTCGATATGGGATTATTCGAACCAGGAACCCATAAGGTGGTGAATACCGTCAGCTGCCCCACGCAGACTGCCTCTCTCAATCGGTTGCTCACGGATATTCAGTATTTTATTCCTGAACTCGGCATCGAACCGTACGACGAAGAAACGCATTCGGGGAATCTTCGCTATGTTGCCGCTCGCGTGGCCCATCGCACGGATGAAGTTATGCTAACTTTGGTCATGCGTGAGCCGAACATGGCGCAGGCAAGAGCGCTAGTGACTAAACTCAAAAATAATAACCATATTTTAAAATCCGTTTATATCAATGAACATACTGAGCCCGGAAACGCCATTCTTTCCCAGAAGAATATTAAGGTGAGTGGCGCTGATTTTTTACGCGAAAGTTTGCATAATCTTTTATTCGAAATCAGTCCCAACTCTTTCTTTCAAGTGAACCCTTGGCAAGCTGCGCAACTCTACCAAAGAGTCAAAGATCTTGTCGGCGAGTTGAAAAATACGGGCTACGCATGGGATCTATATTCTGGCGTCGGTCAAATTTCGCTTTTTCTTTGCCAGCAGGGCTACCAAGTTCTAGGAGTGGAAGAGGTCGAGCCTGCTTTAGCAAGTTCCATTCGAAATGCAAATTTGAATGGACTGGAAAATCAGTTCACGGGAATCTGTGGTCGTGTAGAAGACTTGAAAGCCCAGCTAGCCCAAGCCGATCAACCCGATATCATCACTGTAAATCCTTCGCGTCGAGGACTCGCTCCCGAAGTTGCGGGTCTTTTAAAAAACATGTTTGAAAATCGCCGATCCACTCAGCTTATCTATGTCTCATGTGAAATGGAAACACTCGCCCGCGATACCAAAATCCTATTGGATAGTACCCTTCGCTTAAGGCAGATTGAAGCTTTTGATATGTTCCCACACACTGACAAGATGGAATGGGTAGCCGTTTTCACCTGTTAGATCCTCATTGACCTCCGTGCTCCGACGGGGTAAATAAATCCCAACACAGCTATTAAGTTTTGCTAAGAAATGGAAAGCCTATGGAAAACTCCATCATACAGCCGGCGAAATCCGACGTAACATATTCGAGCTATCTCAAAGTTATGGATTTGATTGGTTTACAGCAAACGGTCAGCCTACCCGCGGCGCGTGATGAAATGCTCTTTATCGTTATTCACCAGGTATATGAATTATGGTTTAAGCAGATTATTTTTGAAATCGAACGATCGGCCACCGACTTGGAACTAAACCAAGTTTTATCCTTCAAACGCAGCCTCGATCGCATCGCTACGATTCAGGGGATTTTGAACCAACAAGTCGATATTCTGGAAACGATGCCACCAAATGAATTCAATCGCTTTCGCAATAATTTGAATCCGGCCAGTGGATTTCAATCGCATCAGTTCCGTATGATTGAAATTTTGCTCGGGCATAAAAACACGGGGTATCTAAAATTCTTCGTCAATCAGCCGGAGGCATATCAGCAAGTTGAGCGCGCGCTTAAAACGCCAAGTGTCTATGACCGCTTCTTACGATTATTGGGGCGCAAAGGCTTTGCTATACCCGATGATGTTTTGCAACGTGATGTCCGTCAGCAGTATGAAGGTGACGAGCGTGTGCAGGCGGAACTAGTAAAAATTTATCAGTACCCTAACAAAAATTATGACATCTATACGGCGCTTGAAGCTCTCATTGAAGTCGATGAAAAAATTCTATTGTGGCGCTATCGTCACGTCGCCATGGTCGAACGCATGATCGGCGGCATGCGCGGCACAGGTGGCTCCTCTGGCGCAAAATATCTGAGCTCAACTTTGACGAAACGATTTTTTCCGGACCTGTGGCAAATTCGCAATCAGCTTGGTGCCTTGAGCAGTGACGGTTATGGCTCGCAATCAGACACAAATGTCGGTTAGTAGACACTTTTTAATCTAGCTGCTAAAACCTCAGTCCTACGAAACTGTCCGGAGGCGAAAATGAGTATCGAACTAAAGGGCGTCATTGAAAGTGCGGTGGCAAAAGTAGCTTCTGGCAAATTGCTCGACCAGGAGTTAACAGAAAAAGCTGTACTCGAAATCATGACTTTGTTGGATACTGGCAAATTGCGCGTCGCCGAACCAAAAGGTGAAACTTGGGTCACCCACAGTTGGATCAAGCAGGCGATTCTTTATTATTTTAAATTCTCTCAAATGCAGTCCTATGAAGTTGGTCCTTACCATTATCATGATAAAATTCCATTGAAGCAAAACTACAAAGATTTAAATGTTCGTGTGGTTCCTTCGGCCGTAGCACGTTTTGGCTCGTTTATGGAACCGGGTGTCGTCTTGATGCCCTCGTATGTAAACATTGGAGCATACGTCGGCGCTAGAACTATGGTGGACACCTGGGCAACCGTCGGATCGTGCGCCCAAGTTGGAAGTGATGTTCACTTGTCTGGTGGGGTAGGCTTAGGAGGCGTTTTGGAGCCCGCCGCGGCTACGCCAGTGATTGTTGAAGATGGCGCCTTTATAGGGTCGCGTTGCATTGTTGTAGAAGGCGTTCGCGTACGCAAGCGCGCCGTGCTTGCCGCTAATGTCACGCTCACGGCGGCAACACCGATCATTGACGTACGCGGTCCGAATACGATCGAAAATAAAGGTGAAGTTCCCGAAGGAGCCGTCGTTGTTCCCGGAACGAAAGAAAAAGTCGTTAATGGACACAAAATTTATACAGCCTGTGCGTACATCATTGGAGAGCGCAAACCCTCCACAGATCTAAAAACGTCTCTGAATGATGTTTTGAGGGAGTTTGCAATTTCGGTATAATGAAATGCTAGGGGATTTTATGCCGAAGATCACATTTCTACCCAGTCATACCATCGTCGATGTCAACGTGGACAGTAAAGTGTTGGCTTCAGCCATTCGAAATAAAATTCCTATTCGTTACGGCTGCGGCGCATGTCGCTGTGGAACTTGCGGCATTGCGGTCGACGATAGCAGCGCCAAACTTTCCGAAATTGATATTCATGAAATGGCTATGCTTAAAAAAATAGGGCTCGCTACGGACGGCAGTGTTCGCCTTGCCTGCAAAACCAAAATTATTTCGGGCGATCTTATTGTCGATCTGGATTTTCAAGATACCTACTCGCCGGGCGAGGATTTTGAAGAAGAAAATTCGGAAGAAGAATGATTTGTGTTCTTGAGCGCAGCATTCGAAAGCATCGAACTCCGCACTCAAGAACATACGAAAAACTAGTACGTTGCAGAATAAGTAGCGGAGTAGACTCCCGCATTCCCTGTGCAGGTCGGTTCGTCAGGCGTACTGTTCGTGAAACCTGTATAGTAATATTGTTTCATTCCTGGCGGATCAAAACTGCAACTAGAAATAAAGTTTGCACTTGGACACACAGCGACAACTGTATGACCAAATTCTTCACAATGATCCTGGATTTCTTTTGTCGTACCTGAATTGCTCGCGCTATATAATAAACATATTTTTTCGGATGGCTTATCACAGCCCCGCGCACCCGCAAGGTCGCCACCTGTTTCGCCGCCTTTATCTTTGTCGTCATCATCATCGTCATCACCACAAGACGTAGCCAAGGGCACCAACCCCAAACACAACAACATTAGTAAACTGCAAGTGACTTTTTTCGACAAAACCATGCTTGTTCCCTTCTCCGCCTTGAGATTTTTAGAAATTAATTTATTTATTGAACCTAAATATCTTAAGTCGATTTGAGAGTAGCGGCAAGGGTAAGGAAATCTTGCGGTGAAAGCTGCTCTGGACGGAGGTTCAGGTCTATGGGGAAATTTTCGACATTTACGTTTTCTAAAAAGGGGGCAATGCAGTTGGAAAGTTTCTTGCGACGCTGCGTGAATGCACGGCGACATATCTCTTCGGACCTTTTGAGCAAAGCCGGGTCGGTTTTTTCAGCGAGATCTGTCAATTCTAAAACCGCACTGTCCACTTTCGGCACCGGCTTGAAGCATGTGCGTGGCACCTCGAACAGCAACTTGGGACGCGCGCGAAGTTGAGTAAAGACCGAAATGCTCCCATAATCTTTATTCCCATGCGGCGCGCTTATTCGCCTCGCAAACTCCACTTGCACCAAAAACATAGCACCTTGGATTTTGTCAAGATGTGGGAGTACCCATTCGAGAATCGGTGTAGAAATATGATAAGGAATATTGCCAATGACCATCGTTGGTTCATCGGATTCGGCCAACCAGGAGCTAAGATTAAATTTTAAAATATCGGCATTAACAATGGTCAGCATCGACTTGTGTGATGCGAACATCTCGGCGAGCTTGTCCGCAAACCGGGTATCTTTTTCAACGGCAGTGACTACAAGTCCAGCTTCTAAAGCGGGTCGAGTTAAAACTCCAGCACCCGGACCCACTTCTAAAATACGTGTTACATGCTTTTCGCGAACATGGGCTATCATCCGTTCGACGGGCCAGTTTTCCTTCAAAAAAACTTGGGAAAGACTTTTTTTCTGATAAAGGCTCAAGACTGGCTCTTCTGTATGAAATCTTGAAAGGGATACTGGGCATAAGCTTCCCAGTCTAGATTCTGATAGTTTTGCGGAAGATTTTGATTTTTAAAGTCATAATAGCCTTGCGCGGCAATCATAGCAGCGTTGTCTGAGCAGTATTTCAACTGAGGAAACACAACCTGTTGTCCGTTCATTGCCTCCGATAGCAGTTGCTTGAAGACTTTATTCGCTGAAACTCCGCCAGCAATCACCACGGATTTGGCTTCCGGGTATAGGGTGGAAGCCAAGGATAGCTTGCGAACCAATTGACTCAAAGCTTCTCTTTGGAATGCCGCACACATGTCTGACTTTTGTTGTTGGGATGGATTGGGAAGTTGGCGAACAAGATTCACCATGTGAGTTTTTAGGCCTGAATAACTCATCATGAGATCTTTCGAACTAGCCATCATCTTCGGCATTTTGATTTGAACGGGGTCACCTGTCTGCGCAAGTGCCTCTATGGCCGGGCCACCTGGATAATTCATACCAAGAAGCTTAGCAACTTTGTCGAATGATTCGCCACAGGCATCATCCGTCGTGTAGCCAATCAACTTGAAATGCACCGGTGACTCCATAAAGTAAATATTGGTATGACCACCCGAAACAACAGCGGCGATACAAGGATAAATCTCTTCATCCCGATAAGAAGTGTCGAGCAAGGCCCCTTGGACATGCGCATGCACGTGGTTGACAGGAATAAGTGGCTTTCCAAGGCTAAAAGAAAGACCTTTAGCATAGTTGACACCCACCAAAAGCGCGCCAATCAAACCCGGCCCCTGCGTCACGGCAATGGCATCAAGATCGTCAAAACCGACGCCGGAATCTTGTAAAGCTTGTTCGACTGAGGCAGAGATCACACGTAGGTGTTCGCGAGCTGCGATTTCGGGGATCACCCCCCCGAACTTTTCATGACTAAGCAACTGTGAAGCGACGACTGAAGATTTGACGAGACGTGCATCTTCGACCACTGCCGCAGCCGTTTCGTCACAACTCGATTCGATTCCAAGAATTAACATTAAAGTTGTTGAAGACGCTGCTTCGCGATTTTGGCCTCACCGATTTTACTGTCGTACGCAATGACTTCGTTATAGTAAATTTTGGCGGTGTCTAAATCACCAAGTTGGCGAAAACAATCTCCCATTCGCAGTTTGGCGTGCGCAAAGGCTTGGCCTTTGGGTTTACGATCCAAATACTCGTTGTACTTAAGAGCAGCATTTTTCATGTCACCTAAAGCGAAATGGCTTTCGGCGAGAATATAATCGTATTCCATTTTTTGTGGGTTTTTGACAGTAGATTTAACTTTGTCGGCGTTGGCCAAAACGTCTGCATATTTTTTACGGTCAAAAAGATCACGTAGACCTGCGAAATCACTCACTCCTGAGTTCTTCGGGGATGCATTTGTCTTGCTGGTTGATTTTGCTACAGAAGCCGAACTTAAACGCTCTATTTCTAGTACAAACTCTTTCTGTTGAGATTCTAATTGTGCGATGCGCCCTTCTAATCCAGCAATAGTTGCACTATCGGCAGCTGTTGGAGAAGAAGCCACACCATGCCCCGCTTTGACCGCATCTACTTGACCATTTACGAGTCGCAATTGACGTTCAAGCCGATTGACTGTGGTTTGTAAGCGTGCCAGGTTTTTTCCATCAAGCGATCCGGGTTTAGACTTGGATTGCTCTTCAAGTTGCATAATACGAGTTTGCATGCTGACCAATTCATTTTGATGTCGGCTAGGCGGATTCATGAGGGCACAGCTGGTATTAAGGATAAGTGCTGTCAAAATCCAAATTCGCATGACGATTCCTCTCAAATGAAACATTCTGGCCTATGCCTAAAATTCTAATGGTTGGCTCCGAAAAATCATACTTAAAACTGCTCCAACATCGGCCGGCACCCTTCACACCATAGCTTTAAGTATTCGATAATACAGATGTTATCTTCGGTGGCTGGCCTCGTTCCATAAAGACAAAAACAAGATCAAGGTCCTGTTTCTTAATAACACTAGTCTGCATCAACATAGCTAGCTTCTGTTGAGCTTGAATCAGGGATGAGGCGTGCATCGTCGTAAATACATTTCCGTGACCGGAGGCGACCGCCTGTAAATACGCAGAAGCCTCTTGATTGCGGAGCTCACCAATGACAAATCGATCGGGTCGAAGACGCAACGCTTCTTGTATGGCCGTTTCGAGACCGACTTTCCCCAGCTGCTCGACGTCTTCGCCGCGAGCCTGCAGCCGCACCCAGGCAGGTGAATACATAGGTAACTCGGGTATCTGTTCCAAAAAAATAATTCTATCGTTAAAGTTGTTTTCTATAAGAAAAGCATGCAAAAACGTTGTCTTGCCAGAGCCTGTTGGCCCGCAAATGAGAATATGAGCGCCTCGCTGAACGGCACTAACCAGACTAATTTTATGATTTGAGAAATTGTGAAAATCGTCGACTGATATCTTTGTGAAGCGATGACGCCGCAATGAAAACAAGGACCCTTCCATAGCCATCGGCGGGATCACGGCATGCCAACGCCATTCTTCACCAAGAACACCACCTGCCGACGGACAGCGCCAGTCCAGGCGCGTTTTTTGCGCCCACACGAATTTTTGGATCTCATCCGTAAGGTCATCGTTGGAATGAAAAGGTGATTTGTGCTGAAATGACGTTGCACCCTGAACGATGAGACTTCGCGTTCCATTGATAAGTACTTCGTCGACCGAAGGGTCGGCAAAGAAACTCAAAAGTTTGTCGATCATAGTTTAAGTTTTAAATTCAAAAAGATTAGCAAAGGATTTTTTGTGGATTTTTATTCGCCATAACACCAGACAATAATGTTTGGTGACTCTCTTCCAAAGCAGCCGATGTCATGTCTTTCATAAATGCATGAATTTCATCAGTGTCCCAGTCTCTCGCATCCGCGCACCGCACGCCCTCTAAAAGTCGTTCAGACATGTCCAAAGAAATAAAGCCGCGGCGCCGGAGATTTTCTATTTTATGAAGAATTTCGCGAGGAACGCAAAGTTCCTCAAGAGGATCATTGACTCGCATTGCCATGCGCGGACGCTGTGTCAAGGTCAGTATTTCGGCGAAAGAGCCCGAGCAAGATACCATTTCGATCCAGGAAAAAACTTCGTCAATTACAGAACGTGCAAATCCAAGTTGTCGCAAATGTTCGGCCATCGCAGCCTCTTCAATTCTTTCAAATTTTCCATCAGACAAAAGTCCGACCACATGTTCGACACCCTTCCACCAGTTTAGGTTGTCAAATTTAGTGTCGATTTTATTGTCGAATTTCATGTCGTACTCTCCTTCGCACAATTGTTTGCTTCTAAAGGTAGTATTCACACAGAAAAAATTGTTTTGTATTCCTAGCATATAGCCTCCCATTTTTTTGCAACAATTGGCAAACCTTTTAAGTGATAGCTGACTGTTGCTCACGCACTTCATTTGGCGCAACACCTATGGCGATGTCAGGCATTTGCAAAGTCGCCTCATTTATTGACGATAAGAGTTCATCTACGGAGTCGAACGAAGGAGCACCTTCTGAGATTAACCATTCGTTTCCGCAAGCCCTGATGTCACAACGCTTTGACATACCCCCATAAACCCAAACCTCTCGACCTTGGTCTAGAGCTTGTCGCGCCGTGATCATGGCACCTGAAATGCGCCCTGCCTCCACTACGACAATATGCTCAGAGAGGCCAGAAACAAGCCTATTGCGGATGGGAAAATCAAATCTGCGAGACTGTGCACCCCATAACCTTTCCGACAGAATGATCCCGCCGGCTTCTTTGATATGACGAAAGGTCGCATGATGTCCCGAAGGATAGAGGCAACCCAATCCGCTAGCCATAACGACCACTATGGGCGAGGGAATTTGAATGGAATTTAATGCGCCACGATGTGCAGCGATGTCACAACCATACGCGCCTCCACTGACAACAGCGTCGCCACTCTGCGCAATCTTGAAGCCAAGGTCCGCACTAACGCGGATAGCATCAGCGGAAGCCTTGCGAGAGCCGATCACTGCGATTTGTTTGCGCTTAAATATGTCTGTCTGTCCAAACAAACTGATAGCAGCAGGAGGATCCCGTAGCTGCTTCAAGCCAGAGGGAAACTTTTTATCATAATAGAGTAAATAATCCGCTCCTTGATCATGGATAATTTGAAGAAACTCAAAAATCACGCGACTAACACGCTTCATTTCCCCTATCCCCAAATAAGACAATGGTTCAATCCAAGCCATTTCACCGTCAAAGCTTCTCGTTTGGTTTTCAAGGAAGCTTTGCCACTCAGCCATCGTCATTCGAAAAAGACGCTGGTAATCTGGATTGTGCGATGCGTTCATAATTTTTGGAATAAGCGGAAAACAGCGAAAATAATGCTGTGAAAGAACATGAGTGACGACCGTTTGCATATCTACGATAAACATAAAACCCCTTTATCCGAAGGCGATAAAGGGGTTTACATATTTTTCTTTCCGTCATCCAATGACGGATCTTTTACCAGGACATAACTCAGCGACCAGCCGGATCTCCTAGACGAATCTCACGAGAACTTTCCATGATGAAACCCAGGGCTGCAGCATCTGAAACGTTTACGATTCGCGCAATGCCGATATATTCAAAGTCATCTTCCACTTTAGGATATTGATCTACCAAGTCCTTGGTAGCACTATGTCCATATGCAGAATATAACTTCACTGCATCGCCTTCTGCCAACTGTCCACTGCCACGGTTTATAAAAACGAAATTTCCGCGCCCACCAATTGTACTGCCTGGTTGGTCGAAGGAAAGAACTGTTGCCCCTTCAAGCGAGACTACGCGGCCATAATCATCTTTGCTAGGAATTTGACGTCTCGTTGAAACAAAAGGAATGAGTAAATCACCACTGCGTATACCCTTAACCAGCAATGGTCTTTCTGCTTTTGACAAATAGAGGGCTTCAGTATTGAGTTTCTTGCTTACCTTTAAGTTGCCTACGAAATCATAGAAATACCCTACGTCCTCGTCCGTCCCAAACTCTTTAACTTGATCACCTTTTCGTATCACCGTATAAGTCGTACCTGCAGTCAGTCCCACTTCAGAGCGAATGATAACATTGTCTTCGGCACCTGAAAGAGTGTGGCCCTCGCCCCCCCCCACAACTTCACCCAAGGTTTCTTTTTGCTCAGAAAAAATAAACGCTGGTATGGTGAGTTGGATGACAGGATCTGAGTAAACTGTTCCTGACTCTAAGAACCAGCCTTCCGTTCCTCCGAGATCCCATTCGTCTGCCATGACGTTTGGTTGATTCAAATCATCACCAGCGACTTGCTCAACAGGATCTTCCACAGATGGAACATCTTGATTGGCCACCAGCTCTGCGGGATTAAGTCCATCACGATCAACAGGAAGTTCTTCATCCGATTGAACCACTTCCATGTAAGGTGGCTGATTCGCGTCACCTGTGTAAAACTTCAAGACCATGCCTGGATAAATAAAATGTGGGTTTTTTATCTGAGGGTTGAAAGACCACAGTTTCGGCCAATAGTAAGGCTCATCAAGCAACTGATCGCAAATATCAAAAAGCGTATCGCCTGGTTGAACAATATATTCAATGGGCGCTTCGCCATCTGCCATGTCGCGGCGAGTGCCAGGTAATGGTGGCGCGCCCGAGAATTCATTGGGCTGGGGTAAAGTTGGCATAGGTGGTGCTGGTGTATCCGTGGCTACTGGCATCGCATTGGCCGGAGTCATTTCAACAGGAGCATCACGCGTTTCAAATCCAGTTTCTGACTCTTCTAAAACCGTCTCTTCTGGTGCATTTTGCGTTTGAACAGGTTGGCTGACGTTGCCCGAGTTCGCGGGAGTGGACTGCAAAGAATTATTTTGCGTCTCCACTTCTTGTGGAGAAAAATTAGTGATCTTATCTGGAGTTTGCACGTTACTTTGCTGACTCTGCTGAACGTCATCTGCAGGCTGAACCGGCGCTTGATTCAAACTATTTTGTTGCTGTGACTGATTGTTGTAAAGATTGTTGCTACCATTATTTAAATTATTAGTGGCGTTTGCGCCCGAACTGACTGCTGCGTCGTTGGTCGGTGTGGCATTGACCGTGTTTGCATTGATCTCTTCAATATTGTTTGACTGCACGTTGGCATTGATATTGGCGTTTTCAATGGGAGCGTCGATTTGTTGTGCGTCAATCTCTTCAAAATTCGCATCATCATCCAAGAATGCATCGTCAGCGTCAACCGGCGTCGCTTCGTCGAGCGCTTCATCAGGATCTGATTCCTTGGCATTTGCCGAATCACCTTGTTGATACTGATTTTCACCTTGTTCGCCAAAGACCGAATACTGCGCAGAAGAAGGCAATGAAAAACTTGCCACGACGACGAGGAGGAATAACTTTTCTAAACTTTGCATTGATTTCCACCAATGACCCAGAAATGGTGTGAAGAATACGTTGCTCATGTTGTCAGAAATGAGCATGTGATTTTGGGTCTTATACTTATATTCTACTGTGCCAAGGGGCTAGCGGTCTAGCTGGCATGTGACATTGGTTTTATGGAAAAGCAAAGAAAACCTAAAAATGATCTCTATGTCGTCACGATGGAACTCGAAAAGCAACAAAGTCACATTCGAAAGCTATTAAAAAATCCAGACCTAAAACACCGATTTCTAGATGTTATTCTCCAAGTATCTTGAAATCACCAAACGCTGAATTTCACTAGTCCCTTCACCTATACGTAGCAAAGCGGCGTCCCGATAATGTCTCTCAATCGGGTATTCTTTCATGAGGCCATATCCACCAAAGGTTTGCTGGCCTTCGCGCGCGCAAAACTCCGCAACTTCGGAACAATAGAGTTTGGCCATGGCCGCAACTTTCGCGAAAGGCTTATTGTTCTGCCTCAGCCAACAAGCTTTATAGAGTAGGTTCTCAGCCGCCTCGATGCGCATGGCCATCTCAGCCAACTTAAACCCAACTGCTTGATGCTTAATAATCGGCTTACCAAAAGTCTTTCTTTCTTTCGCGTAATTTACAGTAAGTTCAAGACATCCCTTGGCGAGGCCAAGACCCATTGCAGCGATAGAAAGCCTTCCTCCATCTAGAGTTTCCATCATAATTTTGAATCCTGCCCCTCGTTCGCCCAATAAGGCATCTTCAGGAACACGAACATTATCAAAATATAATTCCCCAGTATTAGATGAGCGCCACATCATTTTGCCATGCATTTCTTTGCACGTTAAACCAGGTGTGGCGGCCGGCACAATAAGGCAACTCAGTTCATTTCGACCATCGCTGCGCTTTCCGGTGATCGCCTGAACGGTGATACCTTTCGTTAATGGGTTGGCGGAGTTGGTTATCCAAATCTTGGACCCGTTTATCACCCATTCTTTCTTCTGGTCATCAAATCGAGCATTGGTCTTACTAGCTTGCGCGTCACTTCCAGCATCCGGTTCTGTCAAACCAAACGCCCAAAGGCCCGTCCCATCACACAGCGAGGGTAGGTATTTCTTCTTCTGTTCCTCTGATCCATAATAATAAAGTGGGTTACATCCCAAACTATTATGTGCGGCGACAGTGGCTGCCTGTGATCCGTCAACCCGTGCAATCTCTTCGACAGCGACTATATAGGAAATGTAGTCCATCCCGTGACCGCCATACCTAGGATCAACAACGGCACCCAGCAATCCAAGCTCTCCCATTTTACGAGTGATGCTTTCCGAAAACATTTCCTTTTCATCAAGTTCATGCGCAAGTGGGGCTACTTCTTTATTTGCAAAAGCACGAACGGATTCGCGCAACATTTTTAAATCATCACCTTCGTCGAAATTAAACGTCATGAACTTTCCCTCCCTCTAGGCGCATACGCTGTATGGCTTGACGCATATCCGCACCAAGCAATGGTACCGAACAATCATACAAATGCGATATTTTGCTATCGACACTGAGCTTGCCGGCGGATGCTTGCGTAACAAAACCTTGCTTCTTAAGAATTTCAATATAGTTTGAGAACAATCTCTTATCCGAGAGTTCCGGCGTGTTTTTTCCAGCCAAAAGCGAAATGCGCTGAGCCATTTGCTGGCTTTGTTCTTCAAACTCTTCACGTTCTAGTTCTTCACCTTTACCGTATTTACTGAGAAGAGCTGCAACCACCGCAAAACGATCGAAGGTTTGACCGAGGGTTCGGCCAAGTAGAAGTAAGTGTGAAAACTCGATACTGTTTACGTCGGCACGCTCTAATTGTTCACCTGACTTTGTTAAAAGCCCAAGGGCAACGAAGTCATCGACCAGTCCTCTCAAATAACCTTCAAACTCAGTATCATCCCAAGGCAAGAACATTTCCACCCGCAGGAACGGAAATAATGTACGACAAGACTCCATCAGGTTTGTCATCGAGAGATTATCATTATGTTGGAAAAAACTCGCGATGAGAGACGGCAAAGCCAAAAGATGCAAGATATTATTGCGATAATACCCCAGTAAAAAGCCCTCAATATCTTGTAAGAAAATGACGTCACCACCAGGATGTGTGAAGCGACGCACTTGCTGCAGACTTTCTACATATTTGATCATGGCCGCGCCACCAAGGTCCGTAACGGAAACTTGGGGACTATATTTACTATCTTTGATGAGTTTTTTAAGAAAATCCAAACACACCGCTAATTCAGACTCGGGCATTGACATCTGCGGCCGAGACAATAAAGCAACCGCAACTAAACTGACCGGGGTCACAATAGTAGAACGGGTTATATCTTCCATAATATGACGAGATAAGTTAGCCACAAGCGGATTTAACCATTCTGGTTTCTTGTCTTCGGTCGCATCACGCCAATCCGCATTAACCTGGTCCATATAGTTTTCTAGGTAGATAGGATTACCAAAGGCGATATATGCACCGCCAAAATTACTGCCCAAAAACTTCCACACTTTGAGAAGCTGTAAAAAAGACTCGTCACGTTTCTTTTTACCGGAAAGCTCACGCATGTACGTGCGGATCTCAATGACTTTGTCGTATCCAATGTAACAGGGCACGATAACCACTGGGCGATCCGTTCCTCGCAGATAACTTTGCATAATCATACCGAGCATGCCGGTTTTTGGCGACAATAGACGCCCCGTACGGCTACGACCCCCCTCTATATAAAAAGAAATACTATGGCCTCGCATGATTAAATAATTCAGATACTCGCGGAAAACGATCGCATAAAGGCGGTCGCCTTTGAACTGCCGCCGAATAAAAAAGGCTCCGGCCTTGCGAAGGATTCTGCCCACAGGCCAAAAGTTGAGATTAATACCTGCGGCGATATGCGGCGCTGGTAACCCGTGTTCATGCAGGACGTAGGAATGCAGCAAGTAGTCAAAATGACTTCGATGATTTGGGGCATAAATGATTTCGTAATTCTTGGACAGTTCAAAAAGCTGTTCATGGCCTGTAATTTTAATACCGCTTCTAAAAACCTTACCCCAAAACCAAGTAAGCAAAATTGAAACTGCTCGGATGACGGCGTATTTCTGATCAGACACAACTTCATCGAGAATCTTTATGACGCGTTTTTCCACTTCTGGGATGGTCATATTCGCTTTTTTGGCTTCAGACTGTATAAGATCTTTAATTGTCTTCGATGAGAATATTGCAGCATAAATGCGATTTTTATCTATTGTGCGCGGGCCTATTAAACCAGTGCGTTGACGCAAAAAGTGCACTCGTAATACTCGCCGTAATTTTGTCGCGGTACTTGAGACATCAGAATCCTCGGCTAGCTGTTCCTTCAGCGAGATTGGTTTGCCGAACTGCACGACTGTGTTACGGCCCTGGTAGAGAATAATAAATAACTTCTGAAAAATTCCGGCATTCAGATCATCTGAAAAGAAGGCTTTGAAAAATGACTTCTGCTCAGAGAGAGGACCACGACCCCAGATGACCGTAACAGGAACTAACTGAATATCCTTGTCTGTTTTCTTCTGTAATGTACTCAAAAGAAATTTGAGTTTTCTTGGTGGCACACGGCTGTCTTTCCGACTTGTGCCCAACCATCCGAGCGACATCAATGAAATGACGCTACCATCTCTTTTGGCGTCAAACAAAGACGCAACAGAAATGATGGGTCGTGGTAGCTTCAGTGTTTCACAGCAGTAATCCAGCACGAGGGAATCACTAAGAGACCCAGTGCGCAATACATAGCAAACGGGTTGCGCGGGATCGATGTCCAAATTTCCTGCCGTTTGTGGAATCGTAGGACGTACAAATAACATCATAAAACTGCGAAGCCAGTTAAGGTAATTCAGATAAGTCTTCTTAACTCGTTTCTTCGCCATTTTATCCGATCTCGATGTTATCAATTAGGCGAACACCTTGAAAATGAATGGCCGCTAAGCAAACTGCTGGTTCAGAAATATTAATCTGAATTAAGCCAAATGTCCTTTGCGTTCGAAACTCTATATACTCAATACTTGCTTCCGGAACAGTGCGTAATTCTTCTATAAAACTTTCTTGTAATTCTTTTACTTCCGTCCTTCCGCGCAGTACTTTCAAACGAACGGACTGCAAGGCTTTGTAAAAAGCCGAAGCTTTTTCACGTCCTTCCTGGCTCAAATATTGATTGCGACTACTCAGTGCCAGTCCACGTTCATCACGGTCTGTATCCACCCCAACCAGACTTGTGGTGAGATTCAAATCCTCAATCATTTTTTCAATGACTTTAACCTGTTGATAATCTTTCTTTCCCATAATCAGAAAGTGGGGCTGCACAATATTGAGAAGCTTGAGTACGACTGTTAAAACCCCATCAAAATGACCAGGTCGCCGTGCCCCACACAAGCCCTGGGATCGTTCGCCCGCTTTGACCATAGTTTGAAAGTTAGTTCCATAAATGGAACTTGCGCTAGGATGAAAAACTGCCAGCACGTTGTAAGGCGAAAGTAGTTTGACATCGTTTTGAAACTGACGAGGATACTTTTCATAATCCTCACCAGGTAAGAACTGCGTGGGATTTACAAAAATACTTACGACCACGCGCGATCCTAAGTCTTGTGCTTTTTCAACTAACTTGAGATGCCCTTTATGCAGAGCACCCATGGTCGGTACGAAAGCAATGACCTCGCCGTCATTTCGTTGTTGAAGACAGAGGTCTTGCATTTTGGATACGCTTTCAATAACGGTCATAATTTGACACCGCTATCCTGTGGCTTAAGAGAGATTTTATATTCTCGAACGAGACTTCGCGCAGGATTTCCGGCCAGTATCAATTTGGCTTTCTGAACGTCAGAGAGCTTGACAAGGACTTGCCGCTCAAAAACAATTTCATATAGGCCAGGAGAAACCGTCTTCTGAATCCACTCTTCCTGATCAACCTTGATCCATACCAGTGTGGGCGAAGAAATAGCTAATTTCACGTCTTTTGTAGCGACATTATAGATCGCCGTTGTCGGATGAGGCGTAGTCTCGATGCTATCCAAAGGCGCGAAAGATTGGCCGTGCTTAACTACAGTTTCCACTAATGGACTTGGGGGAGAAGTCAGGGGATTCGCTTCAGTGTGAATCGGTTCTGGCGGTAATGTCGTATCAGTTAACCGGCCTGTGTTAGATATGAAAAGAACTACACCAACTATCAGAAAAAAAAGTCCTGACCAAAGCAAAGCTTTGCTTTTTAATAGCGTGGTCCAAATTGCGGTCGGTTTCTCGCTGACTATTGTGGAACCGCCTTCACAATTTTCATTCTGCTTTGGAAGAAGCTTCGTCCATTCTTCTTGGTTGGCCTGCAAGGTTTTGGCCAATATACGAACATAGCCCCGCAAGAAAACATCAGCGGGTAGATTTGGCCAGTCTTCCCGCTCCAATGCAGTCAAATATTTTTCTGATATCCTTGTATGTTTTGCAAGATCGTCAATGGTAAGACTAGCAAACAGGCGTGCCTGGGCGACTTGTTCACCTAAACCGCATTTATGAAGTGGTGTTGATTCCATCTAAACTTTATTACTCACCATTTTAGTATGTGTTGCCTCGGATTCAGTTCGACTCTAAGTTGGACGTATCAAAACTTTGAACAACTTGTTACCACCAAGACCAACCACCTAAAAAATAATTATCATAAAATTCAGCCAGTTGAGCCAGGCTAGCTTATATTTGTTCCTAACCAAACACCATAGTAAAATGGTTGAACACACCAGGGAGGGCGTATGAGAGCGTTCATTGCAAAATTTGTAATAATTTCAATTACTAGTCTGATTTTGACGAGCTGCCAAACCACGCAGTCGAAACAAGATGACATAGACCTCGAATCTGAAAAAGGCATCATTGTCTCCTACATAAACTCAGGCGAGCAGCAAACAGCTCTGAAGCGACTGCGAAAAATCCTGGCAACGCAACCTCAGGATGCCGAGTTGCAAAACTTAATGGGCATCGTTCAGCTGTCACTCAAGAATTACCAACGAGCGATTCAGCATTTTGAAATGAGCTACAAAGCTGACCCCAAGCCACTTGTCAAACTCAACATTAGTTCTGCTTACATCGAAATGGGCAATCACAAAGCAGCGCGCGTCATCCTCGCGAAACTCGCAAAAGACGAAGGCCCGGGCTCCTACACAATGAAGGAACGCCTTTATCACAATTTAGGCTATTCGTACGAGACGACCGACAACTTCGATACGGCCATCAAGATGTACAAAAAAGCGATTGAAGAAAACCCTGCTTATCACATGAGTTGGTTACAACTGGGTCGCGTCTATGAAAAACAAAAAAATATTCCTAAGGCCGTAGAATCACTTGAACGCGCCCTTGAGTTTTGCCAGTCGTGCTTGGAGCCAGCCGAGGAACTTTTTATGGTGCATATGAGCAACGGCAAAGTCTTACAAGCCAAAGCTACTCTGCAAAAGTATTTGGCAAGCGATGACATCTCCACATTTAATAAAACACGCGCTCGACAGTTATTAAGTGGGATCACAGCCAAAAAATAGCTAAGATCGTTTGGCTTCGAACCTCATTGGTACCGATCTCTATTCGCTTGCACTTATAAGGATAAGCTATGTTCAGTATTCGCAACGTCGTTGGCTGGAGTCTGTTTTTTACGACTGCTATAGCCGGACTCAGCTTCGCAAAAGATGCAACTTTGGAAATTGAAGATCGATATCAGTCTTTAGAAACTTTTAGCCGCGTGTTGTTTTTTGTAGAGTCACTTTATTATGACGAGAAAAAATCGGAACAAGATGTACTGATAGACGACGCCATCAAGGGTATTACGGAACGCCTCGATCCGCACTCTATGTACTTGCCGCAGAAAGCTTTCCAACAATTCACCGTCGATACAAAGGGTAAGTTTGGTGGCATTGGGGTCATCGTTTCGCAAGAACGCGATAAACTTATCGTAGTTTCCCCCATTGAAGACACTCCCGCGGATCGTGCCGGTATTGTTACGGGTGACGAAATCATTGCTATCGACGGCAAAAAAATTGAAGAAATCAAAAATTCTGATGTTATGGGCCTTATGAGTGGCAGACCAGGAACCTACGTCGAGTTACAGATTAAGCGCGCGAATGTTAAAAAAACTTTGAACTTCCGATTGCTGCGCGAAGTTATCAAGATTAAATCCGTCAAAAGAATCGCTCTCGACAAAAATTATTACTACTTCCGTGTGGTGAGCTTCCAAGAAGACACTGCCGACCAATTTGCAGAAGAAGTTGCCAAGGTGAAGGCGGATGCGAAAGGCATCATCATTGATCTTCGTGACAACCCCGGCGGACTTCTCGATCGCGCTATTCAAATGGCAGATCAGTTTATTGAAAGTGGAATCATCGTGTCTACAATCGGCAAGGACAAAACTCGAATAGAAAGAGAGTATGCACATAAACGTGGGACGATTTCCC
Source organism: Oligoflexales bacterium (assembly GCA_041740975.1). Lineage (GTDB taxonomy): Bacteria > Bdellovibrionota_B > Oligoflexia > Oligoflexales > JALZUQ01 > JBGSKV01. The sequence continues at coordinate 35,328 of JBGSKV010000035.1, forward strand.
AAGTCCCCGTGGTTGTTCTCGTGAACGGCGGATCGGCATCTGCCTCCGAAATTGTTGCAGGCGCGTTGCAAGATCATAATCGCGCACTCATCATTGGTACGCAGTCATTTGGAAAAGGATCCGTTCAGACTTTGTTGTCACTACCGAATGGTGCCGGTTTAAAGCTTACGGTGGCACGGTATTTTACTCCTAGTGGCAAATCGATTCATGGCCTTGGCATCAAGCCCGATATCGTGAAAGAATATATTCTCAGCGAAAAAGATCAGAAACTTACCCCCGCTCAACGTCTCAAAAAAGATGCTCAGCTTTTGTCGGCAACTGCTTATTTGGATAACTGGGTACGACTCGCTCCAAAAAATAATGGTAAGGCTGCCGTGGTTCCACCAGAACTTCGCAAAATGAAACTATAGTTAAATGAACATTCGGCCGCTTCGCGGCCGGGTATCTAAATTTGCTCCGCCTTTCACAGGCGGAGCTTTTGTTTTTGCGAAGAGTTGGTCGAAATCTCCAACAGTGAGGCTCCGCCAAACCAGGTCCCTCACTCGAGCAACCGTTGCGGATGCAACTCGTGCGGGCACGCACTCGTGTGCGGAGCCTCGCCGTCACAGTTTTTACCCGATGGTTGGCTGGGACGGTTGAGCCGGCTTAGATTTG
>JBGSKV010000036.1:0-26464 GCA_041740975.1 Oligoflexales bacterium
GTTGGCTGGGACGGTTGAGCCGGCTTAGATTTGACTGGGCATTGAGGCTGCATCAGCCGACACCGCCCAGACAAATCTAAGCCGGGAGAACCGGACCAATCAAACATAGAAATGAAAACTGTGAGTGTGAAAGGCGGAGCAAATTTAGATATCCGGCCGCGGAGCGGCCGTTCAAAAAACTATTCTAAAATGGGCATAGTCACATCACAGTAGAGACGGAAATAAGAAATAATCCCGTCATGATAACTGTCGGTGCTACTTGTGACGAGAGCGCGAAAGTTAAGACCGTCCGCGTTCATCTCGACGCTTTCTTCTTTCGTCAAATCTGTGGGAAAAATGACGCCGTGAATGATTCCATCAAAGCTCTCACTCGTTGCGGGTAGATCGAATAAAAATCGTGAACGATTTTGATTCTTGCCCTTTCGAGGTTTATAAGCTTTGTCTTTTTCAAGTAGATCAATCTTTTTTTCCTCCTGAGCTACGACTGCGACACTTTCAAATTTTTGCAAATCTTTGCCGCTGAGATACTTGTCATCGACCGTACCTTGAAACCTAAAAATAGGAGATGGATATTCCGAAGTCGGTTTGGTTTCACAGTTTACTTGTGCGGCAAGAACGTTTGCCGATCCAATGGAAACGCTAAAGAAAATGAAAAGTGCTCGCATGATGTCATCCTCCTGCATCAATCTCCCTTTAGTTTTAAAACTCTTGCTAGGTACGGTCAACTGTCGGGGGATTCCTACAGTAAAAAGTCATCGCGTGAAATCATGCCTAAAGTCAGAATGGCGCGGTTGTAAAAGGTGTTTGTAAACCTAGTGATAATAGCGCGTTAAATGAGATGGTTAACTTGGCGCTCTTAGCGGCCGATATGTTTTGCAAGAGGGTTCCTATGCGCCTAAGTCTATACATTGCCATTTTTGTCACTCTAAGTTCATGCGACGGCTTTGATCCACTGGCCGTCAACGGAAACACCTCAAATACTATGTCCGCCGAGTTTTGTTTAGATTCCACCGAAGGTTGTACGTCTCAAGTTAATTTTGGAAGTGCGGAGTTCAAGGGGGAGCTGACCTGTGAATTGACTGTTGATAAAACTTCGATTGCATTAGGCCAATCCGTAAAAGTTTCCATCTCTGCCGAAGAACGCGCGGTAGAAGCAAAGTTAAATTATTCTTACGATATGTCTGTCCCTACAAGTACGGTCAATCTTACGCCGAGCGAAACGACAGATTACGTTGCCGAAATAAGATCGGCTGATGGGAAAGTTGGTCGATGTGGAGCACGAGTGGAAGTGGCATCAGGAATCTCACCGCCTTACACGCCTCCGACAACTAATCCTCCCCCAACGCCACCGACTACACCTCCGACCACACCTCCGACCACACCTCCGACGACTCCACCTGTCGCTCCCAAACCGCCAGTAGTACCTTCGCCGCCGACGACCCAAAACTTAACTTGTACTCTCAGCAACAATATTTACTCGAGAACTTGCAATTGTGCGGTCGGATATACCTTGACCTCTGCAACACCTACTTATGCTGCATCCTCAACGGCTTGCCGCGTTACAAAAAAGACGTCACTGGGAGCGACCTGTGCTCGCGCTGCAACTTTTGTATCAACGGGCAACGTCGGTTACACATCGACAAGCGCAACTGGTTCAAGAATCATGGTTGCATTGCCGCAGTGTGGATGCACTATGGTTTGTCAAAAACCTTCCGTGTCGGGAAGTTTCATTACCAAATAAAGTCGGATGGAGTTTGTGCTCTGGATTTTTAAATGAACCCATGAGATAGTCAGGCCTCATCTTTGATGGGGCTTTTTTTCGTGCAGATGTTTCTTCGGAAAATGGAATCGGATATCGATGCTTTAGGGCATGTATCTTATTTTGTTCGCCACGAAAATCGAAAGGTTCCCCTACGTGAGTTGATAGGCAAGACACTTGGCTTGCAGTTTACTGGCAACGTCGCTTGCATAGCATGCAATCGTAAAATCAAAAAAACTTTTAATCAGGGATATTGCTTCCCGTGCTTTCAATCTTTGGCTGAATGCGATCAATGCATTGTTAAACCTGAACTTTGTCATTTCGACAAAGGTACTTGCCGTCAACCGGAGTGGGGTTTGGCAAACTGCATGATTCCGCATACCGTTTACTTAGCAAATACGTCAGGGCTAAAGGTTGGGATTACACGAAATGTGAAAACTCGCTGGGTCGATCAAGGCGCCATTCAAGCTTTACCGCTCGGAATTGTAAAAAGACGCCTGGATGCGGGGATTGTCGAAGTCGTCCTGAAAGACTTTATGGCAGATCGAACCGATTGGCGCGCCATGTTGAAAGGTCAGACGCCATTGCTTGATTTGGCAGCCGAGGCTAAGAAAGTTCAAGACAAACTCGATGCCCATCCTCTTATTGAGGTGGCCAAGCTTTCGGATGTCACAACTTTGAACTATCCGGTGTTGAACTACCCACAGAAAATTATTTCATTGAATGCCGAAAAAACACCTGACATTTCAGGCCAGCTTCTGGGGATCAAAGGACAGTATTTAATTTTTGATAATGGCGTCATCAATTTGCGTAAGTACACCGGTTATGAAGTTCACTGGCAATTACCTAGCTCTGTATAAATTATGGGCGAAAACCGCTCTTTCCAAGTATTTTCATTTTCAACGGACGGTGATAAAACAAGGCTCTTAATCGCCTAAATATAAAGATATGTAAGAGGATTTCGCATGCCACAGTCAACGCCGTTCCACGCAAAAACGCTACCTCTGTGTACAAGTTACCGCTGGAAAGATTGGGCCGGATACCACGCCGTTTGTTCGTACGATACAAGCCACGACCGAGAATATTTTGCATTCCGTCACGGCAGCGGCATCATCGATCTCACGCCATTATTCAAATACAAAGTTACAGGCAAAGATGCAGCGTTATTTTTATCGCACGTTATGACACGGGATATTGAAAAGTTGGCCTCCAATCGAGTGACTTACACAGCTTGGTGCGACGATGAAGGTTTTTTAATTGATGACGGTACCGTCATGAATTTTGGCAATAATGTTTTTCATGTGACCGCGGCCATTCCCAGTTTGAGTTGGTTTGAGAGATTCAATCGAGGTTACGACGCTAAGATCGAAGACATATCAGATGACTATGCGATATTGGGCGTTCAGGGACCAACTTCCCGTGATTTGCTCAGAGCGGTACTAGACCATGCAGCTATTGACGGACTTAAGTTTTTTAAGTTTACGGAAACAAACGTGGACAATATTCCCATCGTTCTATCGCGTACTGGTTACACCGGTGATTTAGGGTATGAGATTTGGGTCGATAGCATTCACGCAGAAAAACTTTGGGATATGATTTTCAAGAAGGCCCCCTTATTTGGTGGTGAGGCTTGCGGTTTGGACGCGCTCGATGTTGTGCGAATTGAAGCTGGTTTTATTATGAATGGTGTCGACTACAACAGTGCCCATCATTGTGCGATTAAAGATCGAAAATCGACTCCGTATGAAGCGGGAATTGGTTGGACTGTGGACCTAAAGAAGCCATACTTTAACGGCCACCAAGCACTTCGCAAAGAACAGGCGAGTGGTCCCAAGTTTGTCACTATGGGCATTGAATACAACTGGACTGAATACGAAGAAATGTTTGAACGCTTGGGATTGCCGCCAGATATTTGTGGCAATGCTTGGCGTACCTCAGTTCCATTATACGATGCGATGAAACGGCAAATAGGCTACGCGTCTAGCGGTACATGGTCCCCACTTTTGAAAAAGAATATAGCGATTTGTCGAATCAAATCGACCCATGCGAAACCAGGTACTCAAATTAAAGTGGAAGTTACAGTAGAACACGAACGGCGCGCCGTGAGTGCGACGGTTGTAACGACACCATTTTTTAATCCAGAAAGGAAAACTAAATAATGGCTGCCACTCAAAAATACGATGCGGTGATTGTCGGCGGAGGCCATAACGGTCTCACCTGCGCGGCATATCTCGCGAAAGCGGGAAAGAAAGTACTAGTCCTTGAAAAACGAAATGTTCTAGGTGGTGCCGCAGTCAGCGAAGAAGTTTTTCCAGGATTTACGTTTTCCGTTTGTTCCTATGTCGTAAGTTTGTTCCGCCCGCGGATTATTCGCGAACTTGAACTCGCAAAACACGGACTGCAAATTATTCCTTTGGATTGTTCTTATAGTCCACAGATCGACGGACCAGGTTTAGCCCGTTGGGGCGATGCAGGACGTACTCGTCGTGAAGTCGGCCGTTTTAGCAAAAAAGACGCGGAAGTCCTGGCCGAATTCGGCCTCGAAATGAAAAAGATGTCTTTCTTCGCTCGAAATATCATTGATGAACTTGCGCCCGATCCAACATCATTCAAACCAAGTGAGCTGATGCGCCTTATGAAACTGGGCAACCGTTTCAAAGAGTTCGGTTCTGACTTCATCTATCTACACAATAAACTGTTAACGATGAGTTCTGTCGACTTCCTCGATATGTACTTTGAGTCCGAAATTCTCAAAGCTCCGATGGCCGTCAGCGGGATCATCGGAACCTTCTTGGGTGTGCGATCACCGGGAACAGCGTACGTGCTTCTCCACCATTACATGGGTGAGATCGACGGCGTGTTTCGCTCGTGGGGATTTGCAAAAGGCGGAACCGGCGAAATCAGTATGTCCATTGCTCGGGCGGCTCAGTCTTATGGCGCTGAACTTCGTTGCGGCGTAGATGTCGCGGCCATCAAAATTAAAAATAATGTCGCAAGCGGTGTTGTTTTAGCCAATGGCGATGAAATCGAGGCAAAGAATGTGATTTCGGGTTGCGATCCTCGACGAACGTTCTTGAAGTTTGTTGGCGAACAAAATCTACAACCAGATTTCGTCGATCAAATTAAACGCTTCAAAATGCGTGGAAGTTCCGGAAAAGTAAACTTAGCGCTCGACAAATTGCCGACTTTTAAAGACGGTCGTGAAGGTGATCAGCATTTACGTGGCGATATTGCGATTGCACCATCGATTGATTACTTAGAGAAAGCGTACGACGAAGCCAAATATGGCGAATTCTCAAAGCGTCCTTACATTAATATTGTGATCCCTTCTCTTAGTGATCCAACTTTGGCCCCTCCGGGTAAACATGTGATGTCTTGCTTCGTGCAATACGCTCCTTATAAAATCAAAGAAGGCCCAGAACACTGGCCGAAGCTGCGTGATGCGTTCGGAGAGACCGTAATTGATACGATTGCCGAATACGCTCCGGATATCCGCGAGTGCATTACGCATAAGCAAGTTCTAACTCCTTGGGATCTAGAGCAAGAATTTGGACTAACGGAAGGAAACATTTTCCACGGTGAACTCAGCCTTGAACAGTTGCTGTTTATGCGACCGGCGGTAGGTTGGGCGCGTTACCGCACCCCTGTTGTGAATCTTTGGATGTGTGGGTCAGGAACGCATCCTGGCGGAGGCGTTATGGGTGCGCCGGGTGAATTGGCGGCTAAGACAATGCTTAAATCTGGAGAAGTCTAGAATGAATTACGACGTAATAGTCATCGGTGCGGGACATAATGGATTAACGACAGCAGCTCTTATGGCGAAGGCTCGCAAGCGTGTTTTGGTTCTGGAAAAAAATGGATTTATTGGTGGGCTCGGTGCCAGTGAAGAAATTTGTGAAGGATATCGAACGGCGGGATTTCTCCATGAGACAGCACAGATTTCTACGAATGTGGTCAAAGAACTTGAATTGGAATCGCGTGGATTGCAATGGGTCACATCAGGGCAAGATACAGGTGTATATGTTCCGGGATTGAATGGTGAGGTTGGATTTTGGCTTTATCAAGATGCCGTGAAAACTGCGCAGCATTTGCGTGAACGCCTTGGAAAAAAAGAAGGAGACGCTTACGCACGTTACTCAGAATTCTTAGCAGATATTCGACCTGTCGTGCAAAAAATGATTAGTTCTCCATTGCCGGATGTTTCCGATTTGAATCTTGCGAGTCTGTGGCAAATTGGCAAACATGCGACGCGCCTGCGAATGCTTGGCAAGAAGAACATGCTCGAACTCCTCCGCGTGACACCTATGTGCATAGCGGACTTTCTCAATGAATTTTTTGAAAACGAACAACTCAAAGCGGCTATTTCTTTGCCGGCGTTGGCTGGAACTTACATGGGACCGTGGTCACCGGGAAGTACCGCGAATTTATTGATGCAAACCTGTGGCAGCAATCAACGAGTAGTGGGTGGACCCTGGCGTTTTGTAAAAGCACTTGAGAAAAGCTTTTTGGATTTTGGTGGTAAAATTCTTTGCCATAGTCATGTGACAAAAATCATTGTCGAAAATGGCAAGGCAACTGGCGTGGAATTGGCCAGCGGCGAACAAATTCGTGCGGACAAAATTATTAGTTCAGCCGATCCAAAGACAACGTTCCTTGGTCTCATGGCGCCGCAAGAACTTAGCCATCGGTTTATGAATCACGTGGATCATATTCGCATGCGTGGAACGACCGCAAAAGTTAGCCTAGCTCTGAACCGACCTTTAAAATTTAAAGGAAATGTTTCTGTTGAAGATGTTGAATATGCAATTATTTGCGGAACGGTCGATGATGTAGAAAAAGCATTTGATCCGGTGAAGTATGGAGAGTTGCCTACGAACCCCGCTTTGCAGGTTTATGTACCGAGCTTGACGTCTAGTGATGTGGCTCCCGAAGGTCATTGCGTGGTGTCGATTTTGGTGAATTTCGTACCTTACGGACTACGCGAAGGTTGGACAGCGCAGAGCAAAGAGAAGTTATTAAATAATGTTATCAGTGTGTTGGAGACTCGAGCGGAAAATGTACGTGCTAATATAGTAGGCAGTTTGGTACAATCACCACTCGATCTTGAAACTGAATTTTCGATCACCGGGGGTCAGATCCACCATGGCGAACACAGTCTCGATCAATTTATCAGCCGACCGACTCCAGACACTGTCGACTACTCAACGCCGATTCCAGGCTTGTATGTTTGTGGCAGTGGATGTTTCCCAGGTGGTGGCATCACTGGTAACCCAGGCTACTTAGCAGCGAAGAGTATTTTGTAATGCTTCGATTGTTCTTCTTCACAATACTAAGTGCGGTTTTCGCAACGTCAGCCAATGCAGTCATTCTTTCGAAAGAAGTGAAGGTGCAAGGAAAGACTGTGACGAAGTGCGTTATCGACACTGCCAAACTAAGCATAAGTAAAACCACAGGTCTTATCGACGAAGTCGGTGAGATCGCAGACTCTCGCATGGTTGAAGTACAAGAATGGTTTTCAAATGTTGAAAATGAACCTTCGATTCCTGAAGATAGAGCTCTGATCATGCTGGCCAGTGCATCTTCCGATCAAGAAATATTTGTGACTATCCAAGATCAAAAAACCGTTATTTTACGTGGCAAAAGTGCAAGCGATAAACCTGCGATCGTGCGAGTTGGGCCCAAGACCACCAAGCTAATGGAATTTATTGAGAAGCATTGCCGCTAGATTCTAGCTCCCTAATCTGGGCGATAGTGGCATCAATATCGAGATGACTATCCTGTGCCGCGAACGCCATCGCCTCTTTTAGCCGACTGTCTTTATTTTCGTACATCGCGATCAAAGCGTTGCGGCGTAAACCGTGACGTTTAGCGCGAGTGACTGGAGTTCCGGCAAATTTAGTGATGTATTCTTCCTGGGTCAATGTGGCCAAATAAAACAAGTCAATGTTTGCAGCAACTCGCTCAAGAGTAGACTGATCCGACACAGGCGCTCTACGATTGTAAGGACAAACATTCTGACAAATATCACACCCGAAAACATACTCCTTTAGCCATGGCCAGATTTCCGTCGGAATGCTACCCCTGTGTTCTATGGTCCAATAAGAAATGCATTTTTTAGCGTTAAGTATATAGTCTCTATCCAATGCGCCGGTGGGACAATGGACTTGGCAGCGTTTGCAAGTGCCGCATCCGCCCTCCTCAGTTCTTTGCGAATGATCAATTTTCGCAGGCTCATCTGAGGCAAGAGCTATTGTCGAAAAAATTTCGCCGAGAAGAATAAAACTGCCAATCTTAGGATGAATAAAACAAGTGTTCTTGCCAATAAAACCGTGCGAAGTTTTTTTGGCAAACGCTCTCTCCAATACAGGAGCGCTATCTACGGCAATACGAAAAGACTCATTTGCATATGCGGGCATGCTCAAGATACGTGCAATTATCGTTTCACAACGGTCACGCATAAATTTATGATAGTCGCGCAGGCGAGCGTATTTGGCGATCTTTCCGGTCCATTGAAGTTCAGATTCCTGAAGGATTGGATCCACTTCGTCAAGCTCACCCCTGTAGGCATATGCAAAAACGAATACGGAGCGAGCACCTTTGAGAATATGTTCAGGATGTTCGCGAACATCCAAGTGATTTCGCAAAAATTCCATGTTCGCATGGAGGCCTTCTGCTAACCAGTTCCGAAATTTTTCAAAATCCTTCGTGATTTCCAAATCAACCACGCCCAAAAAAATGAGACCGGCTTCTTCGAACCAAGTGGTTAATAAGGTTTTTATTTCACTTTTTTGCATGGCACATCTTCGGTTCAGTCTTGGGGGCGAACTCAAACTAGTCATAAAATCCTAAAATTACTAGAGAAAAAAGGAGCTTGGCGTTTTTTTGTTAATGAATCCTGGCATTTGGCGATGAGTCTACTGAGGCGAGACGACGGGATGCAGATGTTTTCAAGAGCTTTCCTATTTTGGATCATGACGGCAATTTCGGTTGCGGGTTGCACACGTATGTCCTCACGTGAACTGACCTCGTCTAGTCTGCCGCAAATGAAAATTCTCGGCATACCGCAAGAATCGACGCGGATCAACGAAGGCAGTATTGCCGTGATCACAAATGCCGACTTTTATAGTTACAAAATCGACGATGCGGAGAGAATGGACTGCACGGTGTCTGCGGATTACAGTATTCCTTTTGCGAAATCGAGTCCGATCTACTACGAAAACTTAACGAGTGGCAATTACATTGTTTGTGTGCGTGATTCATTTCCCGCAACCGGCAGTGGTACATTCAATAGCGCCGCCAATCTATTCGTCGGGACTTTTACAATTGATACGGACCCTCCCAAAGTACGCGATCTAGACCTTGTCGCTTATGATCGCCTTGATCTTGATGTGGTAGTGAGTGATATTTCTCAGCCTGTTCAACTCGTCTGGTCACAGGTTGAGGGCGACGATATCGCCAAGTTTCTCGACCAAAGCGGCGAAGCGGTCTCCATCCTTCTGCCGATGAACTCCAAATCAGAGAGCTTCGCTTTTCGCTTGGATGCAACAGACACGGCGGGAAATTCTACGAAGGCGATTTATCGTGTTAAAAAATCTGATAAAAAAGAGACCCGCCCAGCCTTAAACATTCCTGTACGTATAGTGACAAATAAACCTAGTATCATTCGCTCCACATCTGGTGGTCAGGGTCCGTTGCAATACGATTGGCGCTTGGTGAATCGAAGCACTAATACGCAACCTTGGCCAGTCGATTGGAAATCGAGTGTATTGGATATACGGCAACTGGAAAGTTTGGTCGATGGCAGCTATCCATTTGATTTGAAGGTCACCGATAGCCTAGGGCACAGTACTACAAAACGCGTAGAGGTTATTCTTGATCGGGAGCAACCTTTTGTCGATGCGGGGCAAGACCAATATAAAGCGTCTACCCGAAAAATTATTCTAAGCGGCAATGCTCAAGATAGCGGTGGAGTACGATCTGTTCAATGGCGACAGGTGGCAGGGGACTTCGCAGCACGCATTGTTCATCCATCACACTTGCAAACAGAAATAGAGCTGCCAAGCGACTTTTCTGGTGATGCCACATTTTCTTTGCAAGTAGTCGATCTTGCCGGAAATGTAAACTACGACTGGGTCAGTGTGGTTTCAGATGAGCAGTTTCCGCATGTCGACATTGTCGAAGATGTCAGTGCCCTGAAGCCGAATTTCCCTTTTCAAGGATTAAGAGCGTGGGATAAATCCCCATTTACAGTTGTCTGGCACCAAACGTCCGGGCCAGAAAATGCAAATATCAGCTTAGCCAGAAACATAGTGCCGATTTTTAATTTTGCAAGAGAGGGTAAATATCAATTCGAAGTCAAGGTTAGCGACGCTGCTGGAAATGTCACGACTAAGAGGACTCATGTAACTTATATAAGTCCAAATTCTGAAGATCTTGCGATGGAAAGTAACGATGTTGCCTTAGCCGAGGAGGACGAAAAAGTTCTGGTTGCCGAAGCGAAGTTTCCAGATATTTTTGGGCTCAATCAGTTTGTGCGAGGAAAAACTCGATTCATAAAACCTCTTGTCGACTTGGGAGCGACTCATTATCGCTATAAATGGTACATGATTTCGGGGCCTGGTCGTCTTTCTATGACGAAACCACATTCTATTGAGACGGGACTGATCGCCACCAAGAAAGGTACCTATCAGATTGGTCTTGAGATTATCAACAAACAGGGGCAAGTCGCTAAAAAAAGCTTTTCCTATTTTTGGGATGCAGATGCACCGGAGGTCGAATTTTCTTTACGTATACTGGGTGACATGTTGCAAATTCAACCGATGGTGACAGATAAAAGCTCGACGGACATAACGACTCTTTGGACACAGGCTGGTGGACCGGAGAAACTTTCGGCGGATAAGCTTTCGACTGATCTGGCTATGATGCCATCGACATTGGCCTCGGGCCGGTATGACCTGAGGTTAGAAGCATGTGATCGATTTAAGAACTGTGTGAACAAGAATGTAAATGTAAATTGGCCCTCAAATTTCCACTACAGAGCGGATCAAGTAAAAGTTGGAAAACGAGATAGATTGTCTCAAGATTTGGATATTGCAAATCTACCTATCGTGATGGATCGCCGTTGGCAGTGTTCATTCCACGATTTGTTATCTCGCAAATCCGAAGTTTGTGAGTGTCGAGGCGGACTTTGTTCAGCAACACTAAAGGCAGGGGAGAGTCCTCGGCCGAATAGTGATGCCGTCAGTCCAATACGTCACTTTAGCTACAGCATTCTCTTGGAAGGCCAGTCGCTATACAAGACTGGTCTATCTATCAACGTTCAGAATTTGCCTGCTACAGAGGTGAGTCCAGCCTCTGCTAAAGAATTGCTTAGCCATTGAATTATATCATTACGTATTATAGACAAGCTAAAGGATAGTTTGAGGAGATAAGTTTGTTCACCATATCAGGTTTAAATCACTTGGCACTCGTTGTAGAAGAAATGGCAGTAGCGCGTCATTGGTTCAATGAATGTCTTGGATTTCCAATTCTGGAAGATCGTGGCGAGTTGATTATTCTTGGAGTTGGAAAAGACCTTCTTGCCATAAAGACAAAAACGCATGCTATCAATAAGCCCGAAACGGGAACCGCCGATTCGCGTCTGAATAATGCTAATGTAGGCTGGCAAGTTTTAGATCACTATGGTTTTTTCGCCGGCTCGGAAAAGGAAGTAAATGCATTCGCTGAGAAGTTGCCTAGTTGGGGCGCTCAGGTACTGAAGGGGCCATATTCCCGCAGTGACGGTCACAGTGTCTATTTCAGAGATCCGTGTGGAAATGTCGGGGAATATTTTTTCTACCGCTCGCCTAAATAAATTTTATAAAATCCAAAAATTATTTTTTAAAAAATATCATGTCTATATGGCGTTGCTTTTTGTTTTTCGTCAGATATACTTTCTGAAATTCTCTTAAATATTCGGAAATTGCTCAAGTATGAGCGGAGGGTAGATGACATGCGTTTAAGTATAGTAGTGGCGAGTATTCTTGGATGGGCGCTTTCTTTCAGTGCGCTTGCTGATACCATTGTGTCCGTAAAGTTCAAAGACTACCAAAGAGGTATGATGACTTTGAACCAACTCGGTATTGATATTGCCGGTGTGGACTACAAAAAGCGCATTGTTGACGTGGTAACACATGAAGGCCAAGGTGACGTGCTTAAAGCTTTGGAAGTATTGGGCGTAGAGCTTGAGGTATTGAATGTTCAGATGAAGATTCAAAGTGCCCCTGACGACAAGTACAAAACTCCTGAAGAAGTCACAACTATTGTTAAGAAAATTGAGGCTGATTTTCCCTCACTTGTGAAGCTTAGCACTCTGGGAACTTCGATTGAAGGCCGTGAAATTTGGGTCATCAAAATCAGTGATAATGCCCACGAAAATGAAAAGTCAGAACCAGCGATTCTTTTCAACGCAATGCACCATGCCCGTGAAGTGATGACGACCGAGGTCGCGCTGGATATCGCCAATGAACTTCTCACCAAATATGATACCGATGCTAAAGTTAAGAGCTGGGTCGATAACAATGAAATCTATATCGTTCCCATGTTGAACCCTGACGGTAACCACCGCGTCTGGACCAGTAACAACATGTGGCGCAAAAATGCTCGTGGAGACTACGGGGTCGATATCAATCGTAACTATCCATACCAATGGGGTGCTTGCAACGGTTCAAGTGGATTTCAGTGGTCGGACACCTACCGTGGAGCTAGCGCAGGTTCAGAACCAGAAACAAAAGCTCTTATGAAACTGGTCGGTGAAATTAAGCCGGTTTTCGATATTTCATACCACTCTTACAGTGAATTGGTTCTTTATCCGTACAGCTGCGAAGGCGAACATGTGGAGACCCATGAGATTGTCGCCGGACTGGGTAAAGAGTTGGCTTCGATTATTAAAAGTGACAATGGTGGAACAGACTACGAACCAGGGACGTCTTGGGAAGTGCTTTATGGCGTGGACGGTGGCGATATCGACTGGATGTACCATGAACATGGTGTCATTCCTTACGTTATTGAACTCAATAGTCGTAGCGCAGGGTTTCAACCACCTTACAGTTTAGTGGCTCCAACACTAGTTAAGCAACGTCCAGGTTGGGGAAAGCTTCTGGATCGCGTCTCGGAAAGTTCGATCCGCGGATATTTGTCAGAGGAAAATATCAACGCAAGTACTTCCATCACTGTGGAAGGCCTGGGGGATAACAATTATAAATCTGTTCACAAAGCAAAAGTCGATGGTAGTTTCCACGTGATTGTGAAGCCGGGTATGTACAGCGTGACGATCAATACTCCGAATCTGGAAGTGATCAAAAAAGAAGTAACTGTCGGTAAAGATAGAGTGGAACTGACTCTCTAAGGGTTTTATTAATTTTTCATGGGAAAATGGCGTTCTAACGGACGCCATTTTTTTTGTCGATCTGATCGTTCTCTCGCAATTGATTCAGCTTCCTATAAGTATTACTTATGGCGTTCATTGAGCCATTTAATTTTTCAAATTGTAAAGGAGCTTCCATACTGTGAGCCGAGGGAGGAAATAATTATGACAAAACAATATAGCCGAAGAAGTTTTTTCAAAAATGGTGGGGTTTTGATTGGCGTGGGTGCGGTTGCAGGAACAGCCCTCGCCGAGGATTGTGCCAAGACGCCGGCGCAAATGGCCGGCCCTTTCTATCCTGAACCTGGTCAACGTTGGGAGGACGCGGACCTCACCGGGCGAGGGGGACAAACTCATCACGACCGACCAGGCGTGTTTCGCCTTTTTGGACAGGTGAGAAGTACGGGGGCTCATTCTTGCGAACATTTAGCAGGTGCAAGGGTGGAAATTTGGCAAGCGGATCGAAATGGTCGCTACAAACACTCTGTGGATGAATCCGAAAATCCCGGCCCCCGTGATCCCCACTTCCAGTATTGGGGTGAGGCAATCACCGATGCCAATGGCCGTTATGAATTTGTCACAATCGAGCCAGGGAAATATCCAGGCCGCACGCCACATATCCATTACCGCATCGTCACACCAGATCGACAATATGCACTCATCACGCAGTTGTATTTTGCGCATCATAAAGATGCGAATGAACGTGACGGAATTTACCGCCAGCTACTTGCGCAAGGAACGGCCCAACTCGTAACGACTAGAATCGTCCGTACAGCAGAACAATTTGAAACGTCGGATCAAGCGAACTTGCCACACGCCGAATTCAATGTCACTTTGGATCCGAGTTCCCGCGGTGATAGACGCTCGTCAACTCCATTCATTGATTAATGAGAACCCAAGGTTGACTGGTGAGATTTTGTGGACTTCCATGCACTCGGATTCTCAATCATGAAATGCACCAGACGATCTCTAAGATGATCATCGAACATGTCGGGTTGCATACGTTTTTGAATGTCTAAAATGATTTGCTTCGAGTCATTGTCGAGCGAAGTGATGTAGGCATTTTTGATTGCACTGTACTGAAAGTACTGATTGTGCCGCAATAGATTGAGTTCTTCAGTGGCGACTTTCAGCATATTGATCGAGCTATTGCGTTTGGCACGAGGACTAACCACATGCGGAGTCGCTACGACAGCCTTCGCGCGATTTGCTTCGACCACGGGGATGGGTGGAGGCGAGGCAGGTGTGCTTTTCTTTGTCGTTTGTGCATAGCTCATCAGGTCTCTAAAATCTTTACCTTGCCAGTTCAACGGCATGGCTAAACAACCATTTGGCGTGTTTAAAACTGAGTTCAGCAAATAACTATTTTCATGCACGACGTGTGCGAACTTGTCGTATGCTTCTTGTAGGTCACCAACCTGATCAGCTTTAATGGTTGCAAGTGACTTAATAAATTCCATCTTGCCAAGTTCATCCGGGAGTGGGCGAAGATGTTGCGACTGACTTCGTAAATACATTTCAGAAAATACATCTAAAGTTAGAAAGATTTTATTATTCATCACGTTTGAAATTTTAGGGCGGCCTTTCGCGATCTCCAGTCGATCGATGAGTTCCAAATAACTTCCGCGGAAATTAGTTTGAGTGATGGGAGCCGTGCGGGCGCCTAAAACTGCCAACAAGCCCTCGTGGCGTCGGCGGCGGCGGCGCAAAAAAGCATAGCTTAAGGATTTGATATATTCTTGATCCTTGTTTTGCGCGGACAGCATCCCAGGCAGCCAAACGATCTGGGGAGCGTTGTCGGAGGATCTTAGCGCCATGAAGTTCATAGGTTTGCAGGCTTTCAGAACACCGTGGGCCTGAAGTTTAGTACCTATCCGTTGTAGGGTGTGGAGGGTGTGAACAAATGGAGGTTGCCCAGCATTGGATTTTTTCAAAGGCACTTGGATACTTTCCAAAACGCGATCAATGCCGACGCCAACTGTCCCATCGAGTTGTAATAAGCACGTGTCATCGCCAGAATACTTTTCAAAACGCAGCAATAAAAGTTGTTCGTATTTTTTCAACTCAAGCCAAGCGGACTTCTGAATAAAAACAGGCGGGGTATGCTGATTAATCTCAAAAAAAGTAGTCTTTTCCAAGCAGCGGCGATGCATATCTTCGTACATATCGCAAAAGCCGAGTAAAAGTTCTTCACCGATATTGGTTAAACCCATTTCAAAATTAAGGCGCGAACGCTTTGGATCAATCGATACACGAGCATTTTGAAAAAGACTGACTGTTTGGCTACCTCTGGTATCGCTATGAACAAGAAGTTGCAAATGGGGAAGTTGCTGTAAAAAACGTTCATGCGCGAAACGCCGGGTCTTGGGATATTGTGTGGAGTGCTTCGTGTGGGCTTCTGAATTGAGAGAAATGACGTTGTGTCTGCTTTTGATAAGTTGCTGCTGTATCGCGCCGAGCAACTGGATCAATGCTTCCATTTCTTCGCAGTTCAAGGCAGGCAAAAGCCCCGTGGTCACACTGCAGTCGTAAGGTGTGAGGTGGTCTTGCGTCGAAGAAATGTACTCGTAAGCAGTAGCTAACCAAGCTGGGATAACGATACGCGAGTGAAAATATTGCTCCAATGTGTCGGAGATATCTTTCTCGTGTGTTTTGGTCATTGTATGATCCGTGCCTGTAGTTCTTGCTAGAGTAGGTTTTCCAACCTTTCTTGACGCAATGCAATGAGCAAAAATTAGACAAAGCAGGCTGCATTGTTTAGAAAGTTTAACGTTAGGAATTACTACAGCTAAAACCAATACTCGATTGAAAAAGTACTGCTAATAAAAATAGGCACTTGGTTATTATAAATGATGAAAGATTACACCTACGCCCGCCCAATATCCCTGTCGACTAAACTCGATGTTTAATGGGTTGGTTTTTGATTCGGAAGACTTTGGTTCGTAGTGTTTAAAATAATCATAATGAAACTCAAAGCTAATGGCCCAACGTAAATCGAAAAAGTAGTCGAATCCCAAACTCACATCTTGGCCAGTCATTGTTGTCCCGATTTTGGTATCAAGTGTAGGCGTGCGAATCTCGATAGGATCATTACGTTCCAGAAAACGTTCATAGCTTAACCAGAGCCGCTTCTTTGAATCGATGTTAAAAATCATTCCGGCCCATAAACCCGGGTACTGATAGCCAGCATTTGATTTGTGAACATGCTTATCGTCTTTGGACTCTACTCGCGCGCCCATCGAAGTCCCTAGAAAAAATCCGAGTCGCCCACGCCAGGGAATGTGAAAACTATATCGGAGCTTCAAGATAAGGGAGTTCGTTTCTTCGGCACCAGCCCCAGAATCGAATCCACTAAAATCCCATTTATTTTGTGCAATGCCACCAGTCATCGAAAAATGATGTGATTTACGAAAACCGCGCACATATCTTGTCCAAGAATCTGCGACAATTTTATTGTCCTCTTCCGCGGGGTTAGGCTGAGCGGTGCTAAGGCTGGATAGACCTAACAAGAGAAAAGCAAAAATTAACGATCGGTAATGGGAAAGCATAGGACCCCTTCTGTCACTTATTTTAGCATTAGTTGGCAGCGGTGCGAGTTGTTTTTTACAGAAGTGGGTATTTTTTGGTACATATTGAACGCTCACATACGTGCTGGGAGAAATGCCGTGGACCCCGTTTTTAATATATTTACCGACATCGGCCAAACGGCAATGCAGCAATACCATCAGTTGGGAGTGGCGTACCTCATTTTTGTGCCGCTGGCTGTTTTGTTGACTTGTGTCAGTATTATGTTCCTTGTTGTGCGATATCGTCGGCGTGGCGTCATTCGAGATCTTGAGCGCCTCGATAAAGAGCTGAGTTCCAAAAGAGAAGCCTCGATTGTCGAAGAAGAGACTCTGGCATTGCCGCCGGACGTTGCGGAAGTCCGGGCACTTGATCACAGCAATTGGCTTAAGCGATTGCAAGTCGGGCTCACCAAAAGCCGCGAGAGTCTGACACTCAATTTGTCGCGCGCTCTGACGGGAAAGACCAAAATTGACGACGATGTTTTGGAAACCTTGCACGAGCAACTTTACCGCGCTGATATTGGCGTCAAAACTGTCGACCGTCTCGTTGACGGTGTTCGGACAAATTTACAAAATTCCGAGCGGGGAGATATGACGGCGATCGTTGATTGTTTACGATCACAAGTTGTGGATATTTTTTCAAAGAATGAGAAACCTCTCAATATTCCCGTGAATGGTCCTTGGGTCATATTAATTGTCGGAGTCAATGGAGTCGGCAAGACAACAACCATTGGAAAACTCGCGGCGCATTTTTTGGCTAGTGGTAAAACGGTGCTATTAGCAGCTGCCGATACCTATCGTGCCGCTGCCATTGATCAGTTAAAAGTTTGGGGAAAGCGCCTCAATATAGATGTCATCGCCCATAAGGAAGGAAGTGACCCGGCCGCGGTCGCTTATGATGGCGTGAAAGCTGCTATGGCCCGATCGACGGATGTATTGTTGATTGATACAGCGGGTCGACTGCACAGTAAAACAGAACTCATGGATGAACTTGCGAAAATAAAACGAGTTATTGGCAGAGATCTTCCTGAGGCTCCTCACGAAATATGGTTAGTGATCGACGCCACGACGGGTCAAAATGCTTTTATGCAAACGCAGGCATTTAAAGATGTGGTTGATCTGACGGGAACGATTATCACAAAACTGGATGGCACTGCCAAAGGCGGAGTGGTGATCGGAGTAAGTGATCAGTTTGGATTTCCCATTCGGTATGTAGGTGTTGGAGAAAAAGCTGCCGATCTTCGGACTTTTTCGGCTTTGGACTATGCTAATTCATTGCTGTGAATTTAACTTGCTTTTGTGAAGTACAAAAACACGATGAGTGCCGCCAAAAGACAACGATAAATAGCAAACCAAACAAAGCTGAAGCGTTGCAAAAATAATAGTAAAAAATGAATAGTGCTTATTCCGGCCACAAATGAGGCAGCCACACCAACATAAAATTCAGAGTGGTTTATCGACTGTGAAAAAATGCTTGGGGCTTTCATCAATGACGCGCCAACGACGACGGGCGTTCCTAAAAGAAATGAAAATTTTGCGGCCGAAACTCGGTCGAATCCCAGGTATCGTGCGGTAAGAATGGTGGCGCCACTTCGAGAAACGCCCGGGATGAGTGCGCAGGCCTGGGCGATCCCAATCATAAGTGCATTGACTATGGACAGCTGGCTTAGATCTTTGTCCTGCGGAGAGCGCTTGTCACTCCACCATAGTAGAATCCCGACCACGACCAGGGGGCCCGCGACTGAAAGAGGATTATGGAAATAGAGTTCAATTTTCTTTTCAAACAAAATACCTAGTATGCCGGCCGGTATCGACCCAATGAAGATAGCGGGTATCAAGACTTGAGATTCGAAGGATTTTTCACGATAAAAAATCCAACGAAAGGTTTGAAACGCAATTGCCCGCCAGTCTTTGTGGAAATAAATCAAGACGGCGAGTGCTGTCCCGAAATGCAAGGCAACATTCATTTCTAGTGAAAGAGGATCACCTTTGACTAACCATGAACTAACGATGAGGTGTCCCGAACTGGAAATAGGTAAGAATTCAGTGATGCCCTGAAGAATTCCTAACCACAATGCGTATAATAGTTCAAATAGACTCATGTTTTGAGAATATCACAGGCATTCTAAAATCTTGAGCTAAAATGACATTGTGAGTAAGATCACTGCGAAGTGCATTTCCCGAATCTAGGTGGAGTCAAAATGTCGATTGTTGTCATTGAAAAAGATCAGTACATGCCTGCCCGGCAAATCGCGCGCATGGAAGAAAAGAAAATAGATGTCCGTTTTCAGCTGAACAAATGGACCATGCGCGGATTGTTTCCGCAAAAATTGGTCTCATTGATCATCGCTGCAATTATAGTTCCACTTCTTATTTTCTGGTTTGTGCTCATCGCTGGAATCTTTTTTTCATTCGCACTTTGCCTGACTATGCTGAAAGTCCTGGGGCAAGTGTTTTCACGGTGGCGAGCGTAATTCGGGGACACATAACTAATTTGTTCAAAAAAAAGCCCCCGCATCTGATTATGATGCGAGGTCTTTTTTTTGAACAAATTAGTTATGTGTCCCCGAATTACTGCGCAAGGTAGCGTTCGCAATCCAGGTCAGCCACGATGGTTTCGCCATTGCGAAGAGAAATCACGGCTAATGCTGTGGTTAAAGAACCTTTTTCGAAGTTATCGCCATAGACGTGGTCAACGCTGAGGTCGATGGTTGCGATTTCACCAAGGCGTGTACCAGCAACGAACTCACCTTTGCGTCCGCTGTCATTGAAGCGAAGGTCAACTTTTGCGAGATAGTTCGAGCCTTCGTTTGAGAGAGTGTTCGAGACGTCGCGGAAAATGGCGATCGTGCGGCGACCTTGGCCGACGGTAGGGTTCGATAAAATCATAACGGCTGCGTTACGAGTTCCCATCTTCGGGGACGTGTGGTTGTAGACTTTGACGTTCAAGTCATGATCAATTGCCGAGCAGATGAAACCATCGGCCAAAGCTGGGGTGGAAAGCGCGCCTACCATTGCTAGTGTCAAAAGTGCCTTTTTCATTTTTAAACTCCTTATATGTAAAATTTAAAAGGTTCGTTTGGTATGCGACGTTTATAGGGCAGCTGTCGTTATCTATCCAATACATAGTAGACATTTTATTATTCATTATATACATACATGGGATGGACTATCTTAACTGGGAACTTTCTATTTTGAGCCGGGCCGTGGCGCACAAGAATTTGTCGACGGCGGCGCAGCACATTCATATCAGCCAACCTCAGCTTTCTCGCATTATTGCTAAACTTGAACATTCTTTTGAAATGACGTTGTTAGATCGCGATGCCAAACGAAAATCCGGATGGACGCCAAGCGCTTTTGATCTGGCGAACCTATACTCGAAAACTTTCAAACAATTTCAAAAGTCAGTAGACGTGTTATCGCGTTCCGGATATCCGGATCACATTGCTATTGGGGTTTTAGAGGGCCTCGCACCTTTGGGTGTTAAATTAGCTCGGCATTGTTTTGAGAAGTTAAAGTTTCAGGCAGTCGAATTGGATGTGTACGATCAAAACGATATCGAGAATAGTTTTTTGCGAGGTGACCTTCAAGTGATTCTGAGTTCTAGAACGCCAGGTCTTAAAAAATATAAATTCATGGAGCATTTAGGTTATCAATCTTTAACGAAGGTAAAATCTTCAGATCCGTTTGCCGTGATGAGTCCGTTTGAATTTGCGACGAGTTTGCACGGAGTGAAAAAGAAGAAATCAGCGAGCCAACTCACTTTCGTAAGTAACTCACTAGCCCTGCGCCGCTTTTGGCTGGATAATCACGGTGGCAACGGCCTGGTCCCTTCCGAGCTTTATCGCCGAAAGAAAGAGACAGAAAACGAACTGGAAGTTCTCTTGATAGCCGAAGAAACTTTGTCCCCAAAGCTTTGGGAGCACTTAGTCACCTTTCCTCAAGGTTGAGGGATATCGGATTCAAGGGACAAATCTGTCCAACTGCCTCCGGGTGTGTTTCCCATTTAGGGCCAAATCTGTAGTTTCATCTCAGATCTAACTTATTGAATTAGCTGCGTTTTTAATGGGTTCGTGCGAAACCTTAAAATGCTTCCTAAAGAATGAGCCCCCCCGTGTCGAATGAAATTTTGTCTATTCGTAAACTCGTAGCTTTCACGATTAACTGAAAATAGGGTGGCATATGACATCATCATTTATAAAGGCACTTTGGTTGGCAATACTCGCCACGCAGTTTTCCTGCGGTGGAAGCACAACCTTTTCTGGCATGACACCAGACTTGAGTCCTAAAGATGAAGAAGAGGATCCGAACAACAATGACGAAGGTAATCCTTTAGGTGAACTCGAAGGTACGAAATACACCATCACTGCTGAAGTCCGTGAGTCAAAGAAAAAGTACGAACCCGTCGAGTTGATGTTTGTTTTGGATGACAGCCGCTCGATGCAAGATAACATCGCGAAATTGTCAAACGCCATGGATAACTTCTTCCTCAAAATTGGCTCTGCAGAAGTTGAATATAACGCGCGCGTCATCACACTGAGTATGTTGCAGAATCAAATGGTTGACGTGCCAAGTACGACTTTCAAATCAGTTTCCCAAGTTTTTGGTGCCGAAAAGCCGAACTATAATCGAGGCGCGTTAGAAACACTTTATAAAAATGCGGCTTTCGCATCCAGCCAGTCAGGACATCAGGCGCTAAAGAACGCCCTACAGGCGGTGACTGGAAATACTATGATTGAAAATGAGCCCGGCATTTGTTTGGCTCTCGATTATTTGAACTGGAACATGAACTCGACCACTCCTGGAATAAAGCGATTTTCTGACAAACAGAAGCTGCACGTCATTTTTCTAAGTGATGAAGACAACGCGGAGCAATATATTGAGCGCAACGCCTCTGGTGCAGTCGTGGGAAGCAAAGATTTAATTTGTTATCAAGATCGTAAGTTAAAAAATGAATGTGTTCAAACCAAATACAAAAAAGTACGGACTAATGAAAAATATTCTCCGACTTGGTCAGAACCAGTAACAACTCGCAAGCATCAATACAAAGTGAAATATCAAAATGACCGCAACTTTTGTATGGGTCAGGGCGTAAATGATGTGAATGCCCACATCGGCAAGCTTTTTTACGACGCGAACTGTGTCACCCAAAAGTTGCGCTGCGATATTCCATCTGTGAAGGAATATTCGTGCTCCGCAACAGGACTGGCTAACCATATAAGCACTTCTAATATTTCGTCTTCGTACAAATATTGCAATACTCCGGATCAATTCGTTTGCAATACCATGGTTGATGGTCAGATTGTTCCGGTTGATAAAACTCTTAATGAAGCTATTGCATTAATGAATTTGGGAGTCACTTGTAATCCCAAGGGTTCGGCGCTTTCGAAGAAGTTCTTGACCAATGCCAATGCGACAAAATTGGGTGGTTATTGCAGCGCGATTACCTGTTCGGTTTCAAAATATCACCAAGGCGATATCCTTCAAAAAGACCTCAATGCCTTAGTTCATAAGAATTGCGTTGTTATCGAAGAAAATAATGATGCCAAGACTTACTTTACGTTGAATAAGCCGGGTGCCAAAGTCTTGGGCGTGAATGTAGCTAGTCCGGCGCCTCGCCTAGAAGATTTAAATAGACCCGCTAGCGAAATTGCCAATTCTTGGTACTGTGGTCCAATTGGTTTTACTCCGCCAGCTTGCGTCATCCCAACATTTGCTCGGGTAAGCGACCCAACCATCATCAATGAATTGACATTTGAGCACGCAGAGGCGCCACAAAGCGATCTACGCGCACAAGTCGCAAGGCTGAAAGGTATTGCTCTCGATTCGATTACCGAAGTTGTGTACACGGAGTTGGTTTCGACTGCTGGTGTAGTTAGATCTTTACCGGTAACAACAGTTGCTCCGGCCGCAGACGATCCCATGCGATCACTGCCAGGATTCAAAGAAAACTATACTTACACGGAAACAAACGTTGATGACCCGGCTGGTCCACTGACTCGTGAAGACTGTACTGTACTGACATCAGAAAAACGCGAGATTATACCGACCGCCTACAACGTAAACAACTTAGTCAAAGAACTGTATCCACTCATGTCGATTACTTGGCACTCGATTGTCAATCGCGATGGAAAAAGCTGCAGCGGTTTGAGCGAATCAAATGTTTCGAGAGGCTTGGCTTACGAAAGGCTTTCGCAACTTAGTCAGGGTAACGTGGCAGATATCTGCGACGACAAATTTGATAACTTTATTGTAGATCTTAGTAACAGCATCATTGAAGAAGTAGAACTATCTTACAATGTACCGGATGAATTCAAGTCAAAAGGTGTATTGAAAGCTGTCAACAAGACGACTTCTAAAGAAATGTTTGAAGGAAAAGACTGGGCTGTGATCGATGGTATCGTTAGATTCGAAAAAACAGCCATTCGAAAAGGTGACAAAGTCGAAATTATCTTCGAGAAATAACTTGCGTAAACTACTCCTTACCATGCAACTCAAATATGTGCATGGTAAGGACTGACCCCAACCCCAAAGGCCTCCTCACACAAAATTTCCAATCTTCACTTCAAAATTTCTACCTAGGTAATTCTTACCTATTCTTTAATTGGCCAATCAGAAAACTAGCTGGACTGGTTGATGGAATTGGCGAAAATGGTAAATCGACTAATATGTAAGCATTCAATTTTACAGCAACCGAGTCTATTAAATTTGGATTAGCAGCTGTGCTAATGTAAATAAAGACCCATAAGAGCCGAAAAGGTTGCTAAGCCCGATTAGCCCTTTTCAAGAAATTGCACACTCCACGAAGAGTAAAACATGCAAGGTACCTTGAAGGCAAAAGAAGCTGAACTTGTAAAACTGAGGAATCGCATGCGCCATCCCAATGGCAAAGGTAAAATGAAGGCGGCTATTTCTGATGACGATCGTCGCAGTAGGCCGAGTTCAAAAACAGACGACCTAGTGAAAGCTTTGGATAAAGCGCGAAGCAAGAATTTGCTCGTCTGTATAAAGGGTTATCCAGATCCCGATAACATTTCGTGCGCACTTGCCCTTCAGTGGATGGCAAAGCAGTTCGATATACGCACGACGATCATACATTTCGAAAAAATCTCCCATCATGAAAACCGCGCTCTAGTCAAAAAGTTAGATTTAGATATAGAAGAGTACACGCCTGATTTTGATTTTAGCCCCTATACTTTTTATGCCGTGAATGATTCGCAGAGCGCCGAGTTACCTGTCAAGCTTCCTGAAAAGTGCCGGCTTTTGGTTTTTGTTGATCATCATAAAACTCTTGGAACTGTCGAAGCGGATTTTATTGATATCCGTGAAGACGCTGGTTCTAACGCATCTATATATAGTGAGTACCTCAGAGACCCACGATTTAATTTTCAAGGCGAATCAGCCGACGAAAGCCGAGTGGCGACGGCAATGATGCATGGTGTGCGTTCGGACACCGATAACTTTATCAACGCAACGCCTTTTGACTATGAGGCCAGTGAGTTTTTATCGCGTTTGGTGGATAAGGATCTGCTCGCGTTAATCTCACATCAATCCATACCAGCCAAAACCATGGATCTTACTCAGATAGCTTTGCAGCGCAAAGATATCCGAGGAACTTTTATGTTTGCAGGTGTTGGTTATGTTCGTGAAGAAGATCGTGATGGAATCGGGCAATGTGCGGATTATTTGTTGCACCGTGAAGGTATTGACACAGTCGTTATGTACGGCATCGTAGGCAATGCATATATCGACGGGTCGCTTCGAACCAAATCCCACACGTTAGATCCCGATAAATGGCTAAAAGATGTCTTCGGCCAAGATGAGAATAACCAATATTATGGTGGTGGGCGCAAAGATAAAGGTGGATTTCAGATCCCGCTCGGCGTCTTTGATAAGTGTAAAGACAAAGAACTCCTTTGGATTCTTGTAAAGAAAACCATTGATGAGCTTTTTTATTCCAAAATCGGTATTGAAGAAGGTGGAATGGACAACGACTAGTTCGTCTGTGCATTAACGCTGCTGACTATCCAGCATGAAGGTGACGGGGCCGTCATTTTCAAGTGCTACTTTCATGTCGGCGCCAAATTCGCCGGTTCCTACTCTCAATTGATTCTCTCTCAGTCCGTTACAGAACATTTCATAAAGCTTCATCGCATGGGGCGGTGGCGCCGCATCCGTAAACGAAGGTCTTCGTCCTTTACGGCAGTCTGCATATAGTGTGAACTGACTCACAACCAAGGCTTCGCCTTTCACGTCCAATACACTTAGATTCATCTTTCCATCTGCGTCAGTAAAGGCGCGAAGGTGCGTGCATTTTTCAACTAAAAATAGGACGTCATCGCTTGTGTCGGACTGGGTCACGCCCAAAAGGATTAGCCAACCACCCGCAATGGAAGATATTTTCTCTCCGTTCACTTCGACGGAAGCGTGATGTACTCGTTGCAGAAGCGCTCTCAATGCCGCGTTACCTTTATCACTTAAATTAGGTTGTCAAGCAGGCCCTTAACGCATATGAAAGTAACATGTTAGAAGCTTTACCTCACATAGAAATTTTGGATTTAGCAATCGCCCCTTACGGCGAAGTGCTGAAGTTACAAGAGTCCATTCATAAAAAATGTGTTCGTGAACAAACCCATACAATTTTAATTGTTCAGCACACGCCCGTGATCACGATGGGGCACTTCGCAGATGATAGTGATTTTGTCATTCCCGTCGAAACTCTTAAACGACAAAATGTCGACATATTCAAAATTGAACGCGGTGGAAAACTAACGGCCCACATGCCAGGCCAAATTGTCGTTTATCCAATCCTTGCCTTGAACGCCCTGAACCTCTCGACGCGGGCTTATGTTAGTATTTTGGAAAATACTGTGATGGAAGTCCTGCGATCTTACGGGCTACAAAGTTCGGTGGATAAAGAATTTCCAGGCGTATGGATTGGTCAGTCTAAAATCGCCGCTGTTGGGGTGCGGATAAAGGATCGCGCCACCATGCACGGCCTTGCTCTAAATGTAAACAATGAGCTTGGCTTGTTTCAGGCTATTATTCCTTGCGGGATTCAGAATCGCACTGTGACCACATTGCAAAATGTACTGCAATCTTCTGTGGATATTAAGGAAGTTCAGGGGAGGCTCGTCCAAACGCTGGTAAGTCATTTACAAACAAGCGCCACAAAATCTGGCTGTGGCTTGAAAACTACGGTCTTAGAAACTAAGATGGGCTCGGCACTCACCTAAAGTTTATTGCGGAGAATCAAACTCATCGTGACAGAAGTCCATACACCACATATTGATCCGACGCTATCCATTATGGCATCTGGACCTGGCGACGGTTTGCCTGATTGTTGTAAAGAAACGATCACGAAACACATCACGTACAACCGAATGATGGTCTGTCCAATATGCAAATCACTCATCAAATGTTTTACCGATAAAAGTGCTTTCAAAAATTATGTTACGTTTTGTCATTCGCGTCGTCGCGAAGTTTTGCAGGCCGAGTATCAAGGGTATGCGGTCGTTACTTTCAAATCGTACGATTAAAATAATATAGTTTACTGGACGGCCGCGATGCGGCCGTAACGTCATTCAAGCTCCGCCTTTCACACTCACAGTTTTCATTTCTATGTTTGATTGGTCCGGTTCTCCCGGCTTAGATTTGTCTGGGCGGTGTCGGCTGATGCAGCCTCAATGCCCAGCCAAATCTAAGCCGGCTCAACCGTCCCAGCCAACCATCGGG
>JBGSKV010000037.1:0-3768 GCA_041740975.1 Oligoflexales bacterium
AGCCACTGCTGGTGAATTCGCACCGCAAGCTACGAAAACCCGTTCAAAACCTAAGAAGTAATTATAATTCAGGGACACATAACTAATTTGTATAAATAAAAAGCCCGAAGTTTTCAGACTTCGGGCTTTTTATTTATACAATTTAGTTATGTGTCCCTGAATTAATTTATAGAAATGGAATTGAGTTAGCGACGGACTCAATCTTACTATTCAGCCACAATCGAAATCTCTAGTCCGCTGTTTTTGGCGTTTACTAACTCAAGTGAGCCATCTTTTGTATAATTTAAACAGATATAGTTCGTGCCAGGCTCGAATCCCTTAAGTGTCGTAGAAAGCTCTTCCACGAGAATAAGTCCACTGGATACCATGGTTGAATTTATGCAATCTTTGTCTGAGGAAATCCTAGCTTCGTAGCTGTCAGCTCCTTCGACCTGACGCCAAGATAAATTGATGGCCTCGCCAACTTTAAATATCTTTTGCGAAAGAATAATTTCAAAACTATCGTCCATTAAAACAGTAGCTGGAGTTGAAGATGATTCGCCGGTAGCCTGATCAGCTTGGCTTGGCGCTTTGTTCGGAGCACTACATGCTATGAAAATAAATGATAACAAAATGGAACTCTTGAATTTCATAATGCTTCCCTTACTTGAATTTTGATTGGACTGAGTTAGGTAATGCAAAAAAACTACCAATAGTTAAGCCCGTAAAATCAAGCGCTTAGAATGCATAATCCGACCATAGATTCGACATCGCCGAAAATTTGGATATTTAATTTCTATTCAGAGGGTCAAATGGAGACTGTCCCCATTTAATCATTTCCACTTAAAACTGGAGAGGGTTTTTAATTTGCTCGCAGGAATACTGATCCTAAGGATACACTTTCATTCATGAACAAGATTTTTCTCAAGTTTTTACCAAGAAATACCGATAAGACCGGTAGATTTTCTTAAACTAAAATTAGAGGATATTTCATGAGGACTTGCATTCTTCAGTGTATCGCTTTGCTTATGCCATTAATGCTGGCCTGTTCTGATAGTGGCTTCGATGGTGCAGGCAAAATTACTCCCCGATCCGAAAGCGGAAAAACAACAGCTCTTACCGAACCTGAAGACGATGGGAAACCTGCGTTCGATGGAACTCCTCAAAGTCCCCGCGAAGGTTGCCAGGCCTTTTTCTCCGGCGCCGCCATTGGCGGGCGCGTTTACGATGGTGATTTCTCCAAGATTTATAGCGTGGACTATGCCAGTGAATGGGTTGGTGAAGGCAACTATGCCTCTAGCGAGAAAGCCTTTCCGAAGTCTGTTGATTCAACCTTTGACGGCATCGCTTTTGACAAAGGCACGCGCGTGACCATCTACAAATTGCCAGACTATCAAGGTGCTATATTATTTTCAGAAACCGGACCGTACGTGGTCAACAACGTTCTATGGCGAGGGAAACCTTTGCGGACTGGCGAAAGCTACACTTACACCGACGTATTTATGGGTAACTGGGGTGGCGAACTACAAAGCAAATTCCCAAAGTCTGTGCGGCACTGGAGCCAAACCAACATGCATACTTGGTCCTTTGGATCTGTAAAAGTCGAGTGCGGCAGGTGAAGACACTTCTCGTATCAGCGTGATGCAATATAGTCCGCGAGCGCCTTGCGATGCGATGCTTCAATGATAGGGCTGGAGGCCAGTGCCGATAGAGATGAAAGCCTCTGCACTCTCACTCCAAACTCTTTTTCAATCTCTGCGCGAGCCGTCCCCTCTCCGGAAATCCCACGCTCTTCACGGTCCAAGCCGACAATAATACCAACCACTTTTACTGGTGTGTTGGAGAGAAATTTCAACGACTCTCGCAAACTCGTCCCAGCGGTAAGAACATCTTCAATGATCACAATGTTCGTGGGTTTTTGATATTGATCGCCGATGAGCCAACCGCCTTCGCCGTGGTCTTTGGCTTCTTTCCGGTTAAAACTGTAGGTCACATCGAGGCGAAAAATCTCGGACATCGCCTGCGCCGCCGCGACGGCTAGCGGGATGCCTTTGTAAGCGGGGCCAAAAAGACTTTCGACCTGAGGCCAGGTTTCAAAGATGACATTAGCGTAAAGCTTGGCGAGTTGATGGATATGGCGGCCTTTGCAAATATGACCGGCATTGATGAAGACCGGTGTTTTGCGGCCCGACTTTGTGACAAAATCACCAAACTGAATGGCCTCACTATCTTTAAGAATCTGAATGTAGCTGTCGGAAAAATCTGAGGCCATAAGCGGACTCCTACAAGAAGGACCGGACCTGGTCCTTCTTGACCCAACCATATAAGCTTTCGCTCGGGGTCGCAATTCGGATTCTGAGCCAGTTGCGCGATTCCGATTCCACCAGAGCAGGAGCCCCATTGTGGAGCTTGAATATGGCCGTGCTTTGATCCGTAGGCTCCGAGTGAACCGAGACTTCGTCGCCGACGATGGCGCTCCAGGTGCTGCCTTGCTGAGCCCGCATATAAAGTCCGACCGAACAGAACAAAGTCAGCGCGAAACTCACCATAAATGGAGTTTTGCGGCCGCGAAAAATCCACAAAAGATATCCAAGTCCCGCCAAACACCAAAGCACGGACATAAGAACCCACCACTCGTTAGGACTGAGAAATTGTGTCCACGACCAGAATTTTTCCGGCCAGGTTTTATCGAACTTTGCGACCACTTGATCCTTGGCGTTACTTTGCACGAAACTAAGATTGGCTTTGACGTCGGGATCACGCGGCATGTAGTAGCGAGCAGCGAGCAACGCGGCGGTGGCATCTCCCGTTCGACCGAGGCGCTGATAGGTACTGCCAAGATTGTAAAAGAGGTTGCCGTTGGGCTGGACGGTTGCGAATTTTTCGTAAATATCGGCAGCCGCTTGAAAATCTCCTGATTCGTAGGCGGATCGAGCCTTTTCAAAGTCGTCTATTTGACCGGGAACCGTTTCAGCGATGCAGTAGGAACCACCGAACATCAAACATAAGCTGAATAAGCCGAGGATTTTTTTCATGCTTGGGCCTCCGAAGCTTTCACAAGTTCTTTAGCTTTCTGAATCATCGCCAACGCCTCTTCGTGACCAAGTTTGCGCCCCGAGTAGAGGGTGGCTTCGATTTCTTTCTTTGCCGCTGCTAAAATTAGCCGGCGACGCTCGTCAGCGTGTACATCCATATAATGACGCAACGCCTTGTCCGAAAGCTGAAGCCCCTGACTGGTGTTTTCCCCTCGAACCAAGTCTTCCGCTTGACTGAGTTCAGCGTTGAGTTTGGAGAGTGGAGTTTGAGCTTTCGCGAAGCGACTGCGCACATCCAAAACTTCCCAAGTTTTTTTGAGTCCAAAAATAAGCGCAAAAATCCAAGGCGCCGAAGCCAGCAACAATAAAAGTGCGATGTTGAATTTTGAAAAGCGAGATGTGCCCACGAGTTCTGTGCTACCACGAAGTGGCAAAAGGTCGCGCCCCACTGCACTGACGTTGGATTTATTCGCACCGGCCGTCGCCGGATCCGGTGGTGCAATCGAAGCCCCGCTCACGGTGATGACGCCAAGATCGGTTTTTAGAGATTTGTAGGCCCTGGCTTTGGGATCAAAATACGAAAGGCCAGCAGTTCCGGCTTGGATTTTGCCAGCCGTGGTCGGAACCACTGCAAATTTGAATGTTTGTTCCGTGCGAAAACCCTTGGACGTTGGCGTCTGGGTTTGTTGTGGCTGATCAGGATAAATTTTGAGACTGCCGTCGAAGTCCGGTTTTAAGCTCTCGACGCCTTCAC
>JBGSKV010000038.1:0-89317 GCA_041740975.1 Oligoflexales bacterium
TGCCAACGATTGGAAAATGCCGAACTTGCATTTAGAATGAGTAGGAAGAAGATAAAAGTGAAGGATTGAAAAGACATGCCGTAACTCCCGTTCATGGTCAGAAGCTATCGGCACCTACCTTTTTGGATTGAAAAATTTATACGGAAAGTCATGTAAATAGCTGTATTGAAAGGGATTATTAACCTCCCTCGTTTCCCGTGTTGTGACCTTTTTAAGAACCCTGGCTGCGTTGGAATGAAGCCATAAACTCGGCGAAGGCATCGACCTGATTTTGCTCGATAGCGTTGTAAATCGAAAGTCTAAATCCACCCAAAAATCGATGCCCCTCGATATTCAAAAAACCTTTTTGTTTGGCTTCTTGTGCAAACTTCGTCTCAAGATCTTTAGGGAGCGTAAAGACCACATTCATATGGGAACGGGCGTTTTTCTCGGCATGGGCTTTGTAGAATCCGCCACTTTGATCGATAAGAGTGTAAAGTGTTTCGGCCTTTTTCTTATTAAAGGCTTCCACTTTTGCAAGACTACCGAATCTCTCCAGCATCCAGTCTGTCACGACTTTCGTTACATAAACTGGAAACACGGGTGTGGTGTTGTAAAGTGAGTCATGCTCGCGGTGGATTTTGTAATCCAAATAAAGCGGTAGTCCCTTCGCATCCATTTGATCGATAAAAGAATTGCGCATAATGGCAATGGTCACACCCGCAATGCCGGCGTTTTTCTGCGCGCAGGCAAACAGCATGGCGCACTTGCTCCAATCAAAGCCATAAGACAGAAAATCAGAGGACGCATCAATCACGAGGTTTTCACCAAGTGTAGCCAGTCGCTCTTTCGGGAACTGCACGCCGTGAATGGTTTCATTTGAGGTGAGATAAAGGTAACTTGGATTGCCGGTGACACTCACTTGCGTCGGAAGTTTCGAAAACTGATCTGCTTCCCCATCCCACACTTTTTCGGCTGAGCTTACGGCTTGCGCTTCTTGATAGGCGATTTTGCTCCAGTGTCCTGAAACAATATAGGCCGGTTTCGGTAAATGCCGAAGGTTGGCTGGAAGTGCTCCAAACTGTAACCGCGCCCCACCTTGCAAAAAGAGAACGGAAAATTCGCTAGCCCTCAAGCCGTACAAATCCAAAATATTTTTCTTCGCTTCGTCGCGAACCTTGTAAAACTCGGCCGTGCGATGCCCCAGTTCCAGCATCGAAACACCATTTTCGATATCGCGTCCCAGTTGCTGGTGGATGGTCTTTAAAACAGCTTTCGGCATAGCAGCTGGTCCAGCCGCAAAATTGGCAGTGATCGTTGGCACTTTCGACTCCTTAGGCCCGATAACCAGGCGAAATAAGCATAGGAACCATCCTACCCTAAAAACCAATTGGCCATTAAGGCCAAATTCGTTAAACATGGGGTTCATGAATGGAATGCAATATGGCCCCGCACCTCGTCTACAACTTCTACTGTTTTGTTGAGAATCTGCAGCAAAACTTGGCAACGATTTGCCAGGAGTTCACTGCGGAGTGCAAGAAACGCAACTTACTGGGGACCATTCTGCTAGCACCCGAAGGCGCGAATTTCGGCTTGTCCGGATCTGAAGCAGAACTCGATAGCTTTGTCGCTTATCTTCGCACCCATACCGAGTTTAACGATTTTATTCTGAATAAAAGCTGGGGTTACCAAAAGCCGTTCCCACGCTTAAAAGTCAAACTACAAGAAGCTGTCTTGACCTTTACTACTGACGACGACCCGACCTCTGCTGAAATCAAATCCGGCAAACGCCTGGCTCCTAAAGAATGGAACGAAGTCCTGCAGTCGGAAGACGTCATCGTATTGGATACGCGCAACGACTATGAGATGGAATGGGGAAAGTTCAAAACGGCCGAAAGCCTGCATATCGATAACTTTTCGGAGTTTCCAGAAAAGTTCAAAGAACGTTTTGCCGATAAACCCGACCAAAAAATCCTTATGTACTGCACGGGCGGCATCCGTTGTGAAAAAGCCGTCGCTTGGGCCACAAAGCATGGCTTCACCAACACCTATCAACTCGATGGCGGTATCGTAAAATACTTGGAAGAGTTCGGTGCCGCAAAAGATGAAAGTGCCAGTCAATACGAAGGCGCTTGTTTTGTGTTTGATCGCCGCTGGGCCTTGGACGGTGACCGTGAAGAAGTCCACACGCCCGACAAAAACTTAGAAGTCAAAGAACAACCGAAGCAGTTTTTTGATAGTGAGCGTCTATCGCACTTTGCGATCGACTAACTCGATCCGTCCTCCTGAGACGCTCGGAACTGCCCAACAGGACGCAATCTGTCAAAATCTTAGATACCCACGTTCTCTCCAATGCCAATATAACCCATTGAAATCAAACAATTATTCCAAATCTACCCTCTGGTGAGGTTCGTGCATTTTCTTATCCGAGGGAGTCTCACTCCGTCATGTCGTTTCTGTTGCTGAAGTGTCTTTTGTTGAACCTGTTGTTGAAGAGGAAAAGTATGAGTCTAAGAAAGTTTGCGTTCGTGTCCCTCGCCTTGATCACCCTGACATCGTTAAGTGCCTGCAGTAGCTTTAAAAGTTCCGTATGTGGAACCGGAAAAAGCAACAGCCCTTATTCGACCATCAAAAAAGGCAAAAAGTCAGATCACCGCTGGGCTAGCAAAAAGAAATCGAAAAGCTTTGTCGGTAAAAAGAAAATCAGTAAAAAATATAACAAGAAATCCAAAAAACGCAGTGGTCGTCGCGCATAAAGAGCTTCTGACGAAGAAACTCTCGTAACACCAAGTCCAGTTTTGTGGAATCGCATCTATTCGATTAGGCGACTCCACAAAAACTGTATTTTATTGTGCTGCCAAATCACCTGTTCACAGCTGCAACTGCAGTCCAAATAAGTCATTGACCAACCGTGCTTCCAATCGCCTAAAAAATGCTATCATATTACATCAGAATAAATTCCGATGGTCGGAGTCGACCCTGAATTTTTGGAGTACTCATTCATGCTCTTTGCTATCTTCATGAGTCTTAGTTTGTTTTTGATTTCTACCACCACCTTTGCATCGCCAATTCAGGGCCTAGGGCCAGGAATGGGTAATGTCTGGGAAAGTGCGTGTAGCAAAGACGTAGATAAAGTCTTGGCTGGACTAAAGAATTACACAACTTGCAAGAGCGATAGTGACTGTAAACTCTTTACACCCGGATGTCCGTTTGGATGTGGGGTTTATCCGGTCAGTAAATCATTCGAATTCGAAAAAACAAAAGAAATGTTGGAATATAAAAAGAGCTGCAGGACGAATCGTTGTGACTATAAATGTGCCGGACCCAATTTCCGGGGGGTCCTATGTATCAAGAATATTTGCGTCGGCCAACGTCAACTAGCTGGCGAGGCCTCGAAGATCGAAAATTCTAAAAGTGATCTCGAAATAAAAGCGAAAGAAGGCAAAATGCTTATTCGCAATACTATCGCAAAGACCTTTGATCTGTATTCCCTGACCTATCAATTCAGGAAAAATAAAAACGGCAAAAGCAAAATTATTTATAAATTCACCATCACTGACAAGTTAAAAAAAGATCTACCCGATCAAATAGAATTAGAAGTTTGGCCCTCTGAAATACCAGACAAATTTCGATCAGACTTAGAAATAGAATTAGAACACCATAAAAATGAGCGTGGTATGGTACTCAAGTCACCTCAATCGCTCACCTTACACTCTTGCAGTAGAAAAGACATTACACCTGTTGTTTCCGCATTTAAGAATTACGCCTCGTGTGATAAAGATTCCGACTGCAAACTGATTCATGCTGGTTGCCCTTTTGGGAGTGACGATTTTGCCGTAAATGTCGATTTTGAAATTGAAAACATGAGAGAAATGAATGAATTCAAAGGAGATTGTCTGTCGGGGTGCGACAGCTTCTATTTCAACTCCTCAATAAAGTCAGTCAAATGCATCAACGGCACTTGCACAGGATTAAAAGCACCAAAGTAATACCGTTTTCGATTAATTTATCTCGGGCAGGCGCCAATCAATCGGTTGGCGACCCGACTTAATTAAGAAGTCATTGGCTTTGGAAAACG
This sequence comes from Oligoflexales bacterium, assembly GCA_041740975.1. Taxonomy (GTDB): domain Bacteria; phylum Bdellovibrionota_B; class Oligoflexia; order Oligoflexales; family JALZUQ01; genus JBGSKV01. The sequence goes on from JBGSKV010000038.1 coordinate 4,058, forward strand.
GCTTGCTGCCGAAGAACCCTCTATACGACGAAAGCGGCGATGGATGCGGAGCCTTCAGCACCAGGTGTTTTTGTACGTCAACGAAAGACGCTTTTTTCTGTGCGTAACTCCCCCACAATACAAACACCACATGATCGCACTGGTCGTTCACTACATGAATGATACGGTCCGTGAACTCTTCCCAGCCTTTATTCTGATGCGCTCCCGCCTTACCATCTTCCACACTGAGAACACTATTTAAGAGAAGCACACCCTGCTCGGCCCAGTGTTTCAGATAACCGTGTCGCACAGGAGCGATGCCAAGATCGTTTTGAAGCTCGATGAAAATATTTTTAAGCGAAGGTGGTTGCGGCACACCCGGCTGCACTGAAAAGCAAAGCCCATGTGCTTGCTTTGGTCCGTGGTAGGGATCTTGTCCCAACATAACCACCTTGGTTTTTTCAAGGGGCGTCAAATCAAGAGCCGCAAAAAAATCCTTGGCCGGAGGATAAATTACTTTTTTTGCGGCGATTTGTTTTTTGAGAAATTCTTTCAGATTAACCATATACGGCTTCTGAAATTCTGGCTGCAATGGCTTCAACCAAGAAGGATGCAGTTTGATTTGACTTTGTTCGGTTAGCGGCACGACATCACCTAATACATTCACTGGCAACATAACCCGCCTCTCCCAAAAATCAATAGTATTCGGGTGTCCATGGATTAAACCGCCGTCACAAAAGACATTAGAGCGGCGGTTACAAGAATGTCATGTCATTCGATGTTTTCTTTTAAGTACGAATTTTTGTGTTGACAGGTTTTTTCGACTTCAAAATCAAACTCCAAGCGTCATTTTCTTTTTTTAGATAACTTTTCTTAAAATTTTTATTTTGCATTACAACTGCCAGCGTTTGCGCGCTGAGGACCCTTTTCTCAAGCAGAGGAACTTATGTAAAAAACTTGAATTTAAAAACCCATGCTATGGTCTCTCCTGTCATAAGGGAGAAAACATGGAAAATCTCGAAGTTATTTCAAACGAAACATTGGTCTCATCAGCAAAAAATCTTGCAAACGAGCTAAAGAAAAAAGATGTGCTTTTACTTAACCACTTGCGAGAAATCAAACAGCGAAAACTCCATATTCTGATGGGATTTCATAACTTGGCAAGTTTCTGCGTAGAGTGCTTGGACATTTCTGAGGATCGAGCTTGGCGCCTATCACAAGCTGCAAATGTCGTAAGTCTTTTTCCAAAGGCGATGGAACTTCTGGAAAATAACAAAACTCATCTGACCCACCTAAGTCTTCTTTCGCCCCACATTACACCTGCAAACTCTGAGATGATATTGGACCGCCTACCCGATCTGTCCAAGCGTGATCTTGAAGGCTTTCTGTCGCAGGTTCAAGGCGATGGATCCATTCGTGACGCGGAACCAAAAGTCGAGATCACACTTCGCTTAACATTAGATGTGGTTGAAAAGCTTGAAAAAGCACAAGGGCTATTACAAAAAGGCAATAAGAAGGTCACCAGAGATACAGTCATCCTTCAAGCTTTGGAAGCTCTCCTGGATAAGAAAGATCTAGTTCGCAAGGCCGAGCGGGCCAGGTCTCGGCAGCAGAAAAAACTAACCCAATCCACCACCTGCACCGGTGCAGATGACGTCCAAGTTCTTAGCGACAATAAACCGACTAATCTACGATCCCGGTATGTTCCAGCTGAAGTTCGTCACCAAGTTTATCAAACTCAACTGCACCGGTGCAGTTACTCAAGCTCGGATGGGCGGCAATGTCGTGAAACGGCGAATCTTCAGCTGGATCACAAGACGATGTGGTGTTTTGGAGGGGAGCACTCGGCAAATAACTTAAGGTTGCTGTGCCCAGCACATAATCAACTAGCAGCGGCTCAGGCTTTGGGAGACGAGTTCATGCATGCCTGGACACAGTAATGTGTCCACCTGTACCGGTGCAGGTGATTGACACTTGGACCGTGGCTTTTCGGGCCTACCCCACCAAAATCACGCCCTGTTTTCAAGGTGCAAAACCCGCAAAAACCGCTCGCCAACGACGCGAAATCTCTAAGGATTTGTAGACCTATCACGAAGTGGATGCCTGAGACCGAAAAGTCAGTAACCAATCTCGAATTTTTACTCACGTTTAGGTAGCTCACAATGAATAAGCACATCACCGGATATCTTATATGCCTTCCATTCGTTTTTTTGGCGGCTTGTAGCGATTCGGTTTTCTACGCTAACTATGCTTCCGAGCGCGGCCTTGATGGACTGCCCGACCAACTCAGTTGCACTTTATCAGCATCTGCGACGGACGTGCCGGTCAATGGGTCCGTTTTGTTGAAAGCAACCTTCACTGGTCCCGTCAAATCTGTATCGATCAATAATATTAAAGTGGAAAAGCAAAAGCCCGAACTTTTTGCCGAAGTCAAAGAAAGCACTGAATTTCAATCGGAAGTAGAAGGTGTCAGTGGCGCCAAAGCGACATGTAAAGTCGTGGTCAAGGCAAACAAGGTACTTACTCCCGTTTTGTGTCAGCTAACCGCAACTCCCGATCAGATTAAAATAGGCGGTAGCACTTCCGTTCACCTATCCAGTTTACAAAAATTTGAAACAATCATCATCGATGGAAAAAAAGTCGATAAGTCCATCGCAACGCTCGATATCATTCTAAACGAAAGCCGTACGATTCACGCTCAGGCCATAAATGAGAATGGACAAGTCGCTGTTTGTTCCGTCAATGTCGGCGTCGATGAAGCTCCTATATCTTGCACCCTATCAGCAACGCCATCACAGATTGATTTCGATGCCATAGCGACACTAAAAGCAACCGTTCGTGGCCCCGTCACATCCCTGAAAATTGACGGCGAGCGCGTGAACCTGGGTTCAAAAACTTTGTCCAAAAAGTTTCGTATATCTCGGCACGTTAATGCAGAAGTCATTTCGGCTAAAGGCCAAGTCGCGAGTTGCCAGACACTGATCACCGTGCGAGAAGAACCGGTCAGTTGTGATCTTATCGCTTCACCTGATGAAATTGACTTTAATGCCGAATCTAACTTAATGGTCAGTTTCAGAGGTCCTGTTCAGTCCGTCGTCATCGATGGCCAGGCCGTACCGAAAACATCTCCACAAATTTTGCGCCGACTCACTGCCACTCGGACAATCTCGGCGAAAGTCGTTTCTCTTGAAGGACGCGAAGCCGTTTGTAGTCGTCAGGTGCGAGTGCGTGAAGAGCCGGTGACCTGTACGTTATCCGCATCGCCTCGTAACATTGCTTTCAACGGATCGACACAGTTAAGCTTAGCGTTCACGGGTCCCGTGCAAACTTTGACGATTGACGGACAAGCCGTTGCCAAATCTAGTCCGATGGTCAGCCGCACTTTACAGGCGACCAAGACCTTCCAGGCTTCTGTCCAATCCCAACTTGGCAGGGTGGTGCAGTGTTCCGTCGAAGTAGGTGTAGACGAGGAACCCATCAGCTGTTCACTCACGGCAAATGCAAATCAAATTCCCTATAATGGCAGTGTACAGATTAGTGCCGAACTCGATGGTCCTGTCACTTCTGCGGTCATCGACGGACAGGACGTCGACATTCTTAATCCTCGCGTCAACCTTCAGTTAACCGCAAGCAAAAGAATTACCGCGACCGTGCGCTCCAGTTCAAATAAGTCTTCCACGTGTTTCGTCGATATTTCCGTGGACGAACAGCCTGTGTCCTGCCAACTTGTGGCGGCACCGTCGCGAATCCCCTACAATGGCAGCACGGAAATCAGACTGACCTCTCTTGGACCCGTTCGGACTTCAACTATTGACGGATCCGCCGTGCAGAGCACGTCGCATACGATTCGCAAAACTTTGGCCTCCGACGCGATCATTCATGGACAAGTGACCTCCATCCTCGGCCGAGTTTCTATTTGTTCTGTGGCGGTTGCAGTCGATGAGATGCCAGTGTCTTGTACGCTGAGCGCAAGTCCTACACAAATACCCTATGGCGGTAGCACAAACCTCTCGCTACAGATAACGGGTCCTGCTCAAAGCGCCGTTATTGACGGCCAAAGCGTCGGACTCAGTTCGCCAAATTTACCAAGAACTTTGTTTGCATCGAGAACTATTCTTGCCGAAGTCACATCAGTAGAAGGCCGAAAGGTCGGTTGCTCGGTGAATGTCGGGGTTGGAGAGCAGCCGATCAGCTGCACCATCACAGCCTCGCCATCTAGCGTGTTTATCAATGAATGGACTCAGTTAAGTGTGCAGCATACAGGGCCGGTAGCTTCTGTAAGAATCGATAACGAGTCCGTGCCCGTGAGTTCGCCTACTTTGAGCCGACAAGTGCCGGTCAGCAAAGTTTTTTCCGCCGAGTTAGTTTCGGTTGGCGGCAATACCTCACGTTGTGAAGTCAATGTAACCGCCGTTCCAAACTGTAATGCGAATCCCGTTCTCGATGCCAACGCAACGTTTTATACGCCACTGGATGTGAATAATTACCGTGCGGGTGATATGGGACGAAATAACTTGTCGGGCAACACCAAAGGCTATCTTGCCAACTACGTTAATCCATTTTGCTCTATAAACTACGATCCATCAGCCCCTAATGGCTGGAACAATCCGACTCTCGGTGTCAATCAAGGCACGCGAGATATGGCTTGTAAATTATACGGTTACCAACAAGCCGAAGAAGAGTATGGCTACTGGAGATATGCAAGTCCAGGAAACAATGTGACGGCCCTTTGGGACCCAAGTACACAATCACTGCGACCGTATCAAGCGAGTAGCTCCGCAGTCGGCAACCGAGTCCTCGTATGGACGAAGTGTAAAGGCCGTTTGTACGATGCCTGCAAGCAAAGCTACACAAATGAGTTCCGATGTAGGAACTGAAAAAATAATTCTCATCATTGAATTTCACATTAAGGAATTTCAAGGCGAAATTTAATCTGCGTCCAGCCCGCCAAAGGTCGCCCAAGTTTATCTCGGCGCGGATAAAATCGCACCTTCCAGGCGGAGGCGACGATTCGTTCGTCCATACCGAAGCCGGTGCTTTTATGTAGTTCTACGTCGGTGACTTGACCGCTTGCATCGACAAATACATCGACACCGACAACACCTTCAATATTGGCATCGATAGCTTCTTCCGTATACTGCGGGACAATCACAGACTCAGGGATCATGCGCGCGTCGGAGCTTAGGTCGTTGCCACTAGGACCGCTTGCCGTAGAGCTTTCTGAGTCGCTTGCCTGGTCAGAAACCACTGCGGAGGGATCTGCTTCCACTGGTGGTGCGTTGGCGTCCGGTTTTTTTTGTCCGCCAATCTGAGCGGGCTTCGCGCGAGGAGGAGGAAGACTCTTAGGCTTGGTGTTTTGGGGTGCCGGTCGCTGGACCGTGCGAATTTTGACTTGGTACGGGGCGTTCTCAGCTTCTTTCTTTCCGAGCTTCGGTAGCAACAACGATAGACCAAATAGCAAATGCCCAACGAAAGAAACCGCGAGGGATATACCGATCCAAAAACGCCAACTATGGGTCACTGATTTTTTTTGCGAAGTTGGAATGGTCATGCATACATCAGTTTGTGTTGATTTCGATAATTTGAATGCCGAAGCCGCGGCTTTTTTTGCCACGCACGGTCGCAATGAGAGTATTTTTCCCGACGCCGGGGGTTTTCCATTTGGTTTCTTTGGCTCGGCGATTCTTGATCTCACCACCACCGACTAACCAACCCACCAAAAGGTCTTCGTCATTACTATTCACCAAGCTAGCTTTTATTTCAATTTCTGATTCCGCCTTCACCGTGCTCTCATCAATAGGTTTTTCAACCGTTATTTGAGGACTGGTCCAAGATAGTTCTGGCGAGTTTTCAGGATAAACTAAAAAATTTCCGATTACTTTTTCTTCGTCAGTTCCACTTTTGACCAGAAATCCATACCGAACTTGGCCGGCACCACCTAGCGGCGTAAAAAACTCCGCAATCGGCACTGTGAGGTCCGCCTTAAAACTCACAACTTGAAAGTCTGCATAAGGAGCATATTTTATCGTTCCGGATTTTACCGCGATTTGATCTTCTTCCAGCAAAATTGCGCTGAACGTTTCTTGGTCTTTATAAGGTTCGACCGTAACCGTTTTACCGAGGGGCAAAGCTAGGTGCACGGTCACTTCCACTTTTTCAGGTGGCTGCCCAATTAGACTTGGCGTCGAGACAAGAGGACTAGTAATGGAGCCAATACCACGGAGTTTATCGATAACTTCTTGTCGATCCTTATCTTCAGAGCAGCTCAGAAGCAAAAGAAAGCTTAAAAACAAAAAGATCTTTTTCATAGCTCACCCGACAATTCTATGAACGGAATAGAAGTCAAACTCGTTTCATCTACTTTTTTCGAATAGTCGTAGTTATAGTCCACTCCCACGACTTGCGTCGTCGGCCAGTATGACTCAAAGCCAAACTTAAGGGCCATCTTCCAAGTGTCGAATAGAAATGATTTGGTCGCATATATCGTGAGAGCATGAAAGTTCGGGAGTCGACTGGTGTTTTTTTGTGAGTCAAGGGTGCGATCCTGGTATTTATCCAAGTTCGCGTTGTAAACAGCATCGTTTACCGGAGTATAGGTATCACCCGTATGAAAATTGTAGCGGGTACCCAGCTCCCATTGTGCCGTGAGCTTGTAACTACCTGCAAGGTTGATGACGTGGGTCTGGTCATATTCAGAATATCGGTAAGGTTCGTCATCAGAACTGCGATTCTCGGATTTGGCATAGGTGTAGGAAAGCCAACCGAAAAGTCTTCCCGTTAGATTTCGGCGTATAAAGAATTCGGCGCCATAGCCCCGCATACTGCCGTTATTGGAAAATCTTTCCTTGGGATCAGAAACCACCATGTTCTTGCCAAGCTTGTAAAAGCCTTGAACATCCGAGGTCCATTTATCATTCCACTGCGTCTCCAAGCCGAGAACAAAGTGATAAGCTCGGTAAAAAGAAAGCTTTGGATTGCCGAAGTTTTCGGAAGACTGAAATGGTGACGGTGCTTGACTGTATTGCCCAATGGCGGATTTAAGCGTGTGCTCAGATCCGAGAGGTTGCCGCAAGCGTAGACGTGGGTCGGCAGAGAGCTTTTTAATCTGGCTGTCATAAGTGACACGCGCCCCTGGCGTGATGATCATCTTCCCTAGCGATACATCGACGGAAGTATAAGCGGCAACATCCGATGTCTTGACTTTAGAGGTCACCTTACGTTTCTCGGCATCTTCCGGATCAAAAGTCGGATCACCCGGACGAAAATCAATCGCATTGACATCAGACCATTGCACTTTATAAGAAGGGTCTAAGCCAATAATCCATTCCTTCGCAGGACCAAGGCGCCGGGAGAACTCGGTCGGTACGCGAAACGTGAGCACCCGTCTTCTTAGTGCATTGCCGACAAAATTAGCATCCGTATCAAAAAAGTAAATTTGTGGAGTTGTCGTATACTGCCAACTTTCATTAAGACGCCCTACTCTCTCCACACCTAAATTAAGAAACTCTGTGACAAAGTCAATTTTGGCGCGGCCTTCTTCATCTGCAAATCTCTGTGATGGTGCGGCTGCTTTGACGCCGTCATATGCCGCGATGAGCGATGTTTTGGTATGACCAGTGTCTGTTTTCTGAATATGAACCACATGCGCATCCCCAAAGTAAGGCACGATCGTTAAATTACCGCCGGCTTCTTCTTCTTGGCTTTCGAGAACCTTATCTATGAAAAATTCGACATAACTACGTCGTACAGAGACGGTTAGTGCCGACTTTTCGCTTAGGGGCCTAGTTTGAAATACCCCCGAATAAAACGGAATATTAACGAGAAAATCTGTCTTCGGACGTTCAGGGATATCGGTTTTGGTGCGAATCACAATGACACCACCCGTTGCGTTACCAAACTCAGGTCCGAATCCGCCAGCGTCAAACTGCACTTCTTGCATCAGCTGAGCCGGTAAGACGGAAATATTGCCGATGCCGTGAAAAATAAATGGTACTTCCAAGTTATCGATATAAAACTTTGAGTCCGCCGGACCCGATCCTCGGACGACAACGCTGTTGCCACTTCCTCCGCGGGCACTACTCGTTTGTACACCGGGAAGGAGTTTGACGATTTGTGCGGGATCACCGCCAGGGGCAATGCGACGGGATTCTTCGATGGAAACCGTTTTTCGCGACACTTGCGGGCGCTTCTTACCCGTGACAATGATGATATTGTTGTCGTCTGGGGTGCGCGGATACAGAAAGATATCGAATGTGCCGGCAGGTCTAAACTTTGCAAACGGCACCTCCAACGTTTCAAAACCACTTCGACTCAATCGAACGAATCCGTCGCCACTTGGAGGAATGGTAATTTGAGCTTCGCCATTGCCGGATGTGAACACGGTTTCCGATGCAACAGTGATTTCTGTCTTAGATAGAGGAAGTCCAGTGCCTTTTTCGCGAACTTTGACTACAGATACGGGCAATACAGAAACTTCAGAGTCGTCTTTCGGAGTGACTTGCTGGGCGAATGCGACTACATTTGTATCGAACCATGTCAGAATGAGTAAAGTTGAAAAAAAATATTTCAAAAGGTTCTCGTGCATGAAAGGAAAATCCAATTGTAAGGGATTCTACGCAACCGAGCAACCCAACTCAAACAGTTTATGCAAAGCCTAGTTCTTCGGCTCCATAGCGGTGTTGAAAATCTTTGCTACATCCAAAGTGTTCTGTTTTGCACCTTCTTCAGTCAAATGATTGAGGGAGCCAAAAAATGCATTCCGATAAGTTCTCAACGGCTCTTCAACGAATTCAAATCGATGACCCTCCAAGCCTTCCACCAAATCATGTTTATATTTGTCGAAGAACTTTTGCGTGATATCGTTTTTGGCAACGTCGGGCAAGGGATTCGTGACAAAAAGCACCTTGATCCCATGTTTGTCGGCCACTTTCATTAACTTGACAAACCCAGGCATCGCATCTGGGTGAAAATCATTGCGGACAGAATACGAATTTTCTCTCATCGGTTCTCGATTAATTTCTGGTAAGTAACCTTCGTTTCTAAAAATCAAATCCCTCACTTCCGAATCGCTTAATTGCAATTGTTTTGGGCGCATGTCGAGATCGCGTGGATCTCTAGCAAACTCTTCCAGATAATATCGCAAATAGCCTCTCAAATGGTAAGTGGGCAGATACGTGTACCAGTCGCGCCCTGGAAGTCTCATCCAGTTTCGAAACTGTGTGAGATGGCCGCGCTTCTCATTTTCGTTGTATGAGTCCGCAAAAGAACTCGTTGCAAAATAATACACAAGATATTTAGGCGGTGTGGCGTGGCTAAGATATAAATCTAAAAGTTCGACATGTCCGTCAATATATAACCAACCGGTCGTGCAAATATTGAGACTTTTGAGACCTGTCTCTTCATTAAAGCTCTTAGGAACCAGGCCCATCAGGCAACTGCTGTCGCCTAAGAAAATCACGTCGTAAGGCTTGGCATTTGTCAAAGTATGCACGGTTTGCCACTGAACAATGCTTTCCGCCAGCTGCGGTGGGCGCAGCTTGGAGTAATATCTTTGCCTTTCGACGCCCATCTCTAGGTTTGGAGCGATGAACACAAGAAAAATCTCTAGTCCTATGTAGGCCAGAAAAACTTTCAGTAAGAATTGTTTCGCGTCGTTCATACTATTTTCCTAGAACTGAAAGTAAATGAACGTGGAATGGAACGGTGCGCCCAATACAATGATTCCCAAAAGAAGCGCCATACAAAAACCCATGCGAATATTGGGATTCCATGTCGCCCAGATTTCTTGTTCCCGTTTTTTGTACTGAAAAATTTCCAAGACGACGAGAGGCGAGATAAGCAGTACCAGATAAGACAGTTTGTTGAGGGCCGGCAGCGCATAGTCTTGGACTTTTACAAGAATGGATCCCATCGTCAAAAGATGCGGAATGGATTGGGCTCGAAAGATCAACCAACCCAAACAGATAAGTTGAAAGAACATGAAAATAGAGATCAGAAACTGAACGCGAGTCTGTTGCGTGGATTCCGGCTTGAAAGACCGGTATATTCTCTCACCGATCAAAAGAAATCCCTGGTAAAAACCCCAAAGTACAAAGGTCCACGCCGCACCATGCCATAACCCACCTAGTATCATCGTCAGCGCGAGGTTCATGTAGTGCCGAACTTTAGTGGACCGATTGCCACCGAGTGGGATGTACAAATAATCGCGCAGCCACTCGGACAGACTGATGTGCCAGCGAGTCCAGAATTCTTTGGGTCCCCGTGAAAAATAGGGAAGATTGAAGTTCAACCTTAGTTCGTAACCAAAGAAGCGAGACGTCCCCCTTGCGATGTCGGTGTAGCCAGAGAAGTCACAGTAAATTTGGATGGCATAAGCGTATACGCCAATCAACAAGTCGGTGGGCGAGTCAATATTAAGCGCGAACGCAGACTCGACGATTGGTGCCAAGTTATCGGCGATCACCATTTTTTTGAAAAAACCTAGAAGCACTAAAGGCAGTCCTAAAGCCGCCATGTGCCAGTTTGGTTTCGGCGAAGCGATGAGCTGTGGCAAAAGATTGGTCGAACGCTCGATAGGACCAGCGACCAATTGGGGGAAAAAGCTCGTGTATAGAAGAAAATGCAGAAGGCTTTTGGTTGGTTTGAGAAGACCGCGGTAAACATCAACCGAATAACTGATGGCTTGAAAGGTATAAAAGGAAATCCCAACCGGCAGAATAATGTTGAGCGGAGAAAAGGAGAAGTCAGAGCCTCCATTTCTCAAAATGCTGTTGGCACTGTCTAAGAAAAAATTAAAGTATTTGAAGAATCCAAGGATGATAAGATTGCTGCAAACACTGACGATAAGAGGCAGCTTTACCCAGTTTTTCGAAAGTCCTCGCTCTCGATTCCTTTCAATGAAGAGTGCCCCGACATAATCGATGGAACTGGATAAAAAGATAAGTCCGAGAAAGCGCCAGTCCCACCATCCGTAAAATATGTAACTCGCAATTAGTAGTACGACAGAGCGGGCGTAAGGTTTGAGGTTCCAACACAAAGCAAGTGTTGTAAACAGAAGCACTAAGAATTCTGTGCTGACAAAAGTCAAAAAAACTCACAATAGTTCGAGTTGAGTACGAACAATTGTAAATGCTTAGGTACGAGACTTCAATACGATTGTCGTTCAGTTTTCGCTATAGTCGCATTTTTTTTCACGCAAAGGGCAGTCGCCTTCTATGTCGCAATCGGAGTCGAAGGTGCATGCTCTTTGAGACACCGCACAGCGATCGTTTTGACAATCGTCCTCCAGAGTACAGTCGGAGTCGAAGGTGCATCTCTTGTTATTGCCATACTTCAGAATATGGTTTTGAATTCTAAGTTTTGACACTTCGCCACTTAAATTATTTTGATCTTTTTTTATTTTTAAGAGTTCTCGTTGTTGCTTCTGCTTTTCATAAATGACCTGGCCAAGCGTATAACCTGCCATGAATTCTGTGCCAGCACTTCCCGAACAAACACTATTGAAGTCATCGCCATCTAGTCCAAGTTTGTAGCCATTTTCTTTTGTGCAGTAGGATTGCAAACCCTTTGCCCGACCTTTTTCATACTCCTCAACATTGACGGCAACCGCATGTTTGGCACATTTACCTTCAAACGATCGAACAGAATCGGCATTTCTTCCGGCCCGGCCAAATCGCTCCCCTTCTTTTGCCCAGTCCATTTCCAGACATTGTTGTTTGGTAAAAGTGACGCAAGACGAGGCCAAGATCGCAATCAAAAACAGACTTAATTTAGACATAGGTGGGTTCCTTCAGAAGTGACGGAAGGCCAACTTAGTCGATTTTTCTTTTTAAAAAACCTTGAATTTTTAAGGACCGAATATGATGGGATTTTTGCAACCGAATGGAGTTACTCAATGATTTTAAAATGCTTCAAAACTAAAAATATAAGAGCAATCACTACGAAAGCATTCATAAACCAATCGCGTGGATTAGCAAAGCCCACGCGGCGTTGCCGCTTTGCTCTAAACTCTTCAAGCTCAGGATCAGGACTAAGGTCGCCCGCTTGTTCAGAGAACATATTTTCCAGAAGGTCTTTGGCTTTTCTGACGTCGTCGGGATCGACTGCTAACCGCACATTTGCATTGGTTCCCAACACTCCACCAATATCATCCGCCAAAACGATTGAGCGTATGCCTTCGTCTTTCAAATAAGACTGCGCCATTCCCGCCAACGCCCTATCTTTGAATGATTTGATAACTTCCACTCACACGATTCCATTTTTATAGATGCTTCGTCTCTTTATCATGAAAAGCTTTGAAATTTTTGGGATGGCAAGGCGCCGAGGAGTGAGGACCGGAGTTGGCTCCTAGCCAATGAGGACCGGAACGACGATGACAACGCCGCCATCGCTAAAATTTCAAAGCTTTTTAGCCTTCAATTTTTTCGACGATAAGTTTCATGTACTCTTGCGGACGCTTGTTAAATTCTTTAACATCATGCGCATCATCAAACCACTCATTCAAAATATCTTTTTCACCTTCTTTGCAGGCGGTGGCGATGGAGTCATATGTTTGAGTTAATTCTAGAACGCGACCTAAGACAGCTTCGGAAGCTGGATTAGATGATGGATATTTTTCGCGAAGATATTTAATGATGAAGAATACGAGCAAAGGTTCACGTTCATTTGCAATACGATAAGCTTCGACAGCAGACATACGTCCCTCTTCTAAGCCTATGAGAAGTCTAAGACCTTCATTGATTTCGTTCTGAATCGATACCGCCATTTTCAATCACTCCAACTTCAAAAACGTGATTCCTATATGATACTCATTCGGCCCATCAAACAACAGAAGTAATTGTTCTCCTGGGCTTTTTTTTTTGGTCCGGCGAATATTGTGGCACCCCGTCGCCATCGACCGGGTGACAATTTGAGTGGCATGCCGCACCGCAAAAAGACCTTTACAACTATTTTTCCCTCCCCCACAATGTGGGAAGGATAACAGATAGTTCTATGGAGGTTTTTATGTCTAAATGTGGATGCGAATGTAAGCACTGCTCAAAAAGTAACTGCTGTAACGGCAAAACTTGTTGTGATAGCTGCAGTTGCTGCTAAGTGAGTAGTTGGGCCTATTGAAAATGTACTCAAGAATGAGCTGCCCATGCGGCTCATTTTTTTATGATCCTTCACTTTCAGTTTCGCTATAGCTACGCAGAACAAGTCTCTCAGGATGCCGTGATGAAAACAAAACAAGAAATCGTCGAAAACTGGTTACCTCGCTACACCGGCACGCCTTTGGCAGAGTTTGGCAAACATATTTTACTGACCAACTTTTCAAATTATGTCGAAAAGTTTGCAGCGGAATTTAGAGTTCCCGTGCGTGGCATTGATCGTCCCATGCAAACCGCGACGAATAAGAATGGCATCACGATTGTTAACTTCGGAATTGGTTCGGCGATGGCCGCAACTGTTATGGATTTGCTGACGGCTGTTCATCCGGAAGGAGTTTTATTCTTGGGAAAATGCGGTGGCGTCAAGGACTCAACCGAGATTGGACACTTTGTCTTGCCGATCGCGGCGATTAGGGGTGACGGAACCTCAAACGACTATCTGGACCCGATCGTTCCGGCCCTTCCCTCTTTCAAGCTTCACAAATTCGTGTCTGAAAAAATATTAGCCCATAATATGGATTATCGAACAGGCGTGGTTTACACGACGAATCGACGAGTATGGGAACATGACGAACAATTCAAAGCTAGGCTCATAGACCTACGGGTATTGGCGATCGATATGGAGACGGCTTCCATTTTTGCCGTGGGTCACTACAATGAAATCTCTCGCGGAGCATTGTTACTCGTTTCAGATATGCCGATGACTCCAGACGGCGTCAAGACAGAGACAAGTGATAAGAGCATTACGGAAAAATATGTTGAACTGCATTTGACCATAGGCATTGAAGCGATGACCGAGATTGGACAAAAAGGCGAAAAAATAAAACACTATCGTTATTAGTATTCCGCCCGAAATAGAGGCATTATACGGCGAGTTTTTCAGCGCCTTGAACCACTACTTCGTGATTACCCTCAACTATCTAACTTTATTAATTTAAATACGTCGGAAGAAGAAAATTGCGGGTCGGACTTCTAAAGATATACCATCGTTCCGACTTCTAATATAATGATCCTTGAACCTCAAGACTTACTCAGGAGCGGCTGACTATGAGCTTTATCTACGCTTTCCTCGTCATTTGCGTTGCGGCACTAAGCTTTGCGTCTTTCTATTTTTGGCAGCAAGCTCGTTCCACAGCCGCTATTTTGCGAGAAGGTGCCCGACGCTTCAATGAGTTGGCTCAGCATCGCAAGGTTATTGCCACTGAGGCGGAGGCGATTCGCGCGACTCTGAGGAAATCCGAAGTTGAATTAGAAGTTGCTGAGAACCAGTTGGCGAGTTTGCGACGAAAAATCAGTGAGCAGGACGTCATCATAGAAAAGCATTACGGGGCGGTATCGTCGTACAATAATCAAATTGAGCATCTCAAGATACAAGTCGAAACCTTGACCGAGCAAATCAAAGAACGGGAACGCAAAACTCATCAGCCAGCTGTTCCTCAAGTCCAAAAACAAGTCCTCAATCAACTCGAAGAAAAGTACCGAAAAACCAGCGCCGATTATCAATCTGCCGTTCAAAAAATCAGCCAGATGGAAAAACAATACGGCCAAGTGAATACGGAAGAACTTCGCGCTTATAAAAAACGCTGTGCCCAGTTCAATCGTATGTATCACGGCATGCGCAGTCTCAAAGAAATGGCAGAGCAGAAGTCAGACAATTTTGAAACGGCACTCCTTCACCTGTCGCAGTGGGTGCTTACACAAACTAAGGGCGAGAAGATTTCATCTGGAAAATTTGGTGAAGTCGTGGGAGAAGCTTTGGAACGCACGGGTGGCAGCTTTGTAGACGCTGCAACTGCAGCGGCTTCTGAAGAAGCCGGTCACGCGGCACAAGAGGCTTAAGAAACGTTTTGTCCGATATTATTCAAGCTTCATTTCCTGCAGATGCATGGCGCCTCTTAAGCCCACAACTGTCTGAGTCTCGTCGCGCGCGCTTTCTCGAAGTTGTGGCTCAACGAACTGACCATATTCGCTTGGTTTTGGCGGATCTTCTGGACGCGCATAACGTATCCGCTTGCATGCGCTCAGCGGAAGCCATGGGCATTCTCAATATCGATATCGTGCAAATCAATCACCGCTTTCGCAAATCGACTGTTTCTAAAGGCGCACAACATTGGTTAGATGTTCACAAATACAATAGTATAAAGGTCTGCGCACAAACCTTAAAAAAACAAGGCTACGCGTTGGCCGCAGGATTTCCACCCAAACCAGGTGTTCTGCCTTTACCCGCATTACCCATCAAAGAGCCCATTGCCATTATTTTCGGAAACGAGCATACCGGTCTTGATGCTGCTTGGGATGAGCACTTGGACTATAAATTTACGATCCCCATGTATGGCATGGTGGAGAGCTTTAATATTTCGGTCAGCGCCGCTATTACGCTACATGAAACCACCCAGAAGGCTCGGCAACTTGATTTGGAGAATTTTTTCATTCCAGTAGAGAAGCAACAGTCGTTGCTGAACAAGTGGGTTTGTCAGAATTTCCGAAAATACGATATCCAGCTTGAACTCTTGCGCAGCCAAACTGGCAAAAGCTAAATATTTTGCGAAATGAGAGTATTGACCAAGAACGAATTCAACACCCTGAAATAATATAAGTAAATAGAAATAGCTCAGTTTTGCCTGGGGTATGACCGATGAATATCTTGCAGCTTTTCGTTTAATTTAGGCAGTATCATTTGTACCTCCGTATTTTGACCATTTGAAGTGAGTGAAATGAACTATTCAAGTCAATTTCTTACAATGGCATTGGTAGCTGGTCTTTTGATTGGCTGCGAAGCGGAAAATATCGATCTGGCGCATTATTCTGCGCGAACTCAGCCCAAAGGTACGTTAGGAATTGACGGTACCGTCGAACTGCCGACACCAACGCCTGATCCAACGCCCACTCTGGAACCGACGCCGACTCCAACACCTGATCCGAACCCTAATCCGAACCCTAATCCGAACCCGAACCCGAACCCGAACCCGAACCCGAACCCGAATCCGAACCCGAACCCGAATCCGAACCCGAATCCGAATCCGAACCCGAATCCGAACCCGAATCCGAATCCGAATCCGAACCCGAATCCGAATCCGAACCCGAATCCTGATCCCAATCCGAATCCCGATCCGCAACCGGATCCAGAACCAGATCCGACGCCGGATCCTCTTCCGAACTCCGGCAAGCATTTGAATTCTGACGGCAGTACGACTATTGTCGCGCCAAAATTCTTATATCAGGGGAAACAGGAGAATATATTGGGACGAGTATACCAGTCCACACGTACGCCTTATGGAACGAACTCTCCGGCTGGAGTTTGTGCACTGTTCGGCTTAGCTAAGTTGGTGGGATATGGACTCAATAGTGCGAATGCAACCGAAGGCGTTGAGTTGAATACGAACGGCACTTTCAAAAGCTTATTTGCCGTGAATGCTTCGTATCCCTACGTAAACTTGGATTGGGTGGCCTGCGCCCCGGCGACGATTGTCCCTAGAAAAATGACGCAACAAAATATTTTCGAAAATTCCGACGGGAGCGTGTCGTACTTAGAACCTCGTTTTAACTTCAACGGTAAAAATGAAAGAGTTCTCACGATGGTTTATGCTTCTACTCGCAATCCATACAATTCCAATTCTGCTTTAGGACTTTGCAAGCTTTATGGCTTCACGGCACTCGTTTCCCAAACACTTTCGCCAACCAATGCGACGGATGGAGTGGAACTCCACAACACTGGATTTTTCAAAAGTTTTTTTACCGTATCGACGTCGTACCCTTATGCGTACATCACTTCTGTGACTTGCCGAAAATAAAGCGAAATCCAGCGACGACTTTCGCACGCCACGATCATGCCTGACCGTGTGGCCAACTCAAACTTAGTTTTTCTAAGGTTTTTCTGATTTTGTCCGAAACTTTTTGGCACGTCCCGTGCGCAAAGAGTCAGACAAAGGGTCACATCATGAAATTCCTAAAAAGCTTTATCATCATCACAATCATCAGCTGCGCCACGAAATCTTTTGGTGTCACAGGGGATTTTATTCCAAACAAAAAAGAACTTCGCGCCAAATACTCCTACCTTTATAAAGAAAAGATAAAAGAGATTTCGCACGACCATAAGACTTTCTACAATGCGCATCTTTTCAAAAGGAATGGTCTGAATATCCTATATCTCGTCGGCGATGAATTTGAAATGGCCTTTCAGCACGGAAAACTTCTGACCAATGAAAACCGGGACGGCGCTATTCAAGCGGCCGCGAATATGGTCAATAACGCGATCAATGTTACCTTCGAGCATAAACCCGTCCTCAGAAATCTAGCGAAGAAGAGGATCGATAAGACGTATACGACAAAATTTCTCGAGAATGTTATCAAAAGCCATCCACAGTTGAGTCGGTCTGTACTGAATCGTAGTTTTGCTGTCGCCGAGGCCGCCGGCATACCCATCAATACGGTTCTTGATGCGTCTCTCAATCCCTCCGTCATGATGATGCTAGCCAATCGCGACAAATCGGAAGACGAAGTGGGATTTTCAGCAAGTCCGGCCAACGGCTGCACTTCGTTTGGACTTTGGGACGACTATTCTATAGATGGCGAGTTGATTGTTGGTCGCAATACCGACTACCCTTTAGGTGGCTCGTTTGAGAAAAATGCGACCGTGATTTATTTTCAACCGACCGATGGTGGTCAGAGATTTATGTCGGTAACCACGGCCGGCGTACACACAGCCTCGGTGACCGCGGTGAACGAAAAAGGGTTATACATTGGCACACATTCCCTACCATCCAAGTACACGGGAGTTGTGGGAGTTCCCATGATCACCTGGATGCACGATGTCATTGCCAAAGCCGAAACGATTGACGAAGCCGTGAAAATCCTCAAAAGCCGAAAGACTGGTGTGGGTTGGACATATGTTTTGGCGAGCCCAAGCGAAAAGCGCGTGGTGAGTTTGGAAGTCGACAATAAAGAGTTCGGCCTGCGCGAATCATTTGACGGCAAGCACATTCAAACAAACCACTACCTGACTCCGAATATGTTCGACCATACTCTCGCATTTAATCGGGGAGTTTATGAAGAAACTTACTCACGTTATCGTCGCGCCGATAAGCTCATCGAAGCCGGAAAAGGCTCGCTGTCCCCGGTGGACATCATCCGGATCTTAGGGGATCAAACCGATGATTTCACGGGTGAACTAAACGGTTTTCCCAGCAATATTGGGGCGACCACTACCGTGAGTTCACTGATATATGAGCCTTCGCAGAATCGGATCTTCGTAGCGACTGGCACAGCTCCTGTGGCTCACAATGAGTACGTGGAACTGCCTCTACCTCGAGATTTTGATCCAGCTTCCTTCGCCACCACATCGTTAAATACTATAGAGAATAAATGGTTTTCTCATGACCATGCGAACAAATTCGAAGCGCTAAAAACTTATATTTTGGCGAAACAAACATTCGAAAGTACTTACAATACGCAAACCACGCTAGCTTATGTGCGCAAAGCCGCCAGTCTGGCACCAGAAGTCGGTCACTATCGCCTTATGCAGGGTCTCGTAGAGATTCGAGACAACAAATTTGCAAGTGCGTATAAGAGCTTTGAATCATCGCTGAACTCTAAGTTGTCCACGCATGGCAAAAACCTCGCCTATCTCTACATGGCGCGCATTCTGGCCGACAGCGCCAAGGCTTCCCAGTCGAACAAAATCCTTGAAAAAATTGTCGCGAATCCACAAAGTGACTCCAAGATTAGGCAAGCTGCCCAAGACCTTCGCAATCAACTGAAGCGGAACTCACGGGTACACCTCTATTGGCACCAAGTAATTCCATTATTCCAATTTGGGGACGTTCAAAGTTACTAGACGATCTAACAAATCATAGATTATTGAACGGCCGCTCCGCGGCTGGATATCTAAATTTGCTCCGCCTTTCACACTCACAGTTTTCATTTCTATGTTTGATTGGTCCGGTTCTCCCGGCTTAGATTTGGCTCGGCGGTGTCGGCTGATGCAGCTTCAATGCCCAGCCAAATCTAAGCCGGCTCAACCGTCCCAGCCAACCACCGGGTAAAAACTGTGACGGCGAGGCTCCGCACCCGAGTGCGCCCCGCACGGGTTGCTTTCGCAACGGCTGCTCGATGGAGGTAAACCGGTTTGGCGGAGCCTCACCGTTGGAGATTTTGAACTTTGCGAAGAGTTTGGCAAAACTTCCCTGCACTGTCTCCAGTGGGGGTTGTGAGCGCAGGACGCGCGAACACCAGCGCAGCCCGGGCAGGAGCTCTGACACAAGTAAAAATCCCCGCGGTCTATCGGGCAAGCGTACCCTCTGGAGACAGTGCAGGGAAGTTTTGCCAAACTCTTCGCAAAAAAACAAAAGCTCCGCCTGTGATAGGCGGAGCTTAATTTAAACAACCCTCACTCGCGCAGCGAGTGTTCAATAATCTATTCTTATTTAAAGAGTGACGCGAAGCTTCCCGACTGTAACGCTTGACCATTGGCAACAATGCTGTTGATTAAGCTTGGGCTGGCACCGTTTTTATCAATCATATTGGCCTTATTGACGATATCATTGATCAGCACCTTATCATTGGCGCTAGTATTGCTTGGGAAAAAACTGCTAAAATTAGAGAAATCAAAACCCGAAGAACTGGCGGAACCACCTTTAGCCTGTAGGGCCTGAGCCTGCGCAACCAAAGCGGCAATCGCGTTTGGACTAGAACCTAGGTTCGGCGTGTTGGCGAGTTCAACTAGGGAATTTACATCGCTCTCAAGCTTTGCATCCGTGTTCGCTGATGCCAGGCTATCCGGATTACTGACCGTTGTGTCTGCCGTCGTAGAATTAGCGTCTTCGAAATTTGCTACCGGCTGAGTTGGCGTATTTGGTTTTTCTTCTCCACATGCCGTCATCAAGATACCGAAAGCAATTATGGATACCGCACCTTTTAACTTTGATCGCGAAGTCATAAAATCATCTCCTTTGAATATTTGGTTTCTAAGTTCTGTTATGCAGATCCGGTTCCAAACTCTCATTATCCTAGTCTCTGTCATCATTGAGTTTTTGTAGAAAGGAAGCTCACTAAGGATTGAACAGGTCTTGAAGAAAACGCGACATCCCGAGGCAATCTAGCCATTATCAGTTTGATTTCATGGGAAAAATACTGGAAAGCGAGGACGTGTACAGCCGTTTTTGACCTGCGAAAACGGCAATAACGCAAAATATATTCATAATTACAGTTATTTAAATCACGAAGCGGATCTGAGGTCTACTTCCAGTCTGTTATACGCCATTTGCATTTGTTCGCTCAGTTCTTCGTAGATATTCAAATGCACGTCTAGCTCACAAATCACTTGCGTCAAGCCCCAAACCACTCGAGACAAAGACACGGCATCTTTTGGAACCTGCATATAAGGCAAATTGGGATGATCGGTCGAATGCGATGCATGGGACAGAACAAGGTAGTTTTCATCAAAAGTAAATCCCTCTTTGCGGAAAAGAACCGAAGCCAGCTTGGAAAAATCCTGAAAGTGCCGTTCGAAATCGAAGTTCTTCTCGTCTTTCACGAAACCCAGATTGGTCCATGCGTTTTTATTTTCCACTAGGTTTTGATCGTGCACGGACTTATAGAGTTTCATATAGTTCAAGACAAACTCAGGTTCGAAATACTTTACAAATCCGAAGTCGATCATGGCCACTCGGCCCCCGGGTAAGAAAATGAAGTTACCCGGATGAGGATCGGCGTTAAACATCTGGTATTCGACAAAGGCACGGGCCGATATCTTGATAATACCGAGTGCCGCCTTTTCTTTCTCGGATTGACTGGCGCTTATCTTAAACTGCTGATAGTTCATTCCTTCTATGAAGTCAGATGTCAGAACGCGATGGTTGCATAACTCTTTGTGAACGCGAGGCACCACCACTTCCTCGACATTACGAAACTGCTCGTAATAGCGCATCTGGTTTAGCTGCTCCCGACCATAGTCCAGTTCATTGAGTATCAGCTCTTCTAGTTCCATCAATATGAGCTTGGTATCCATTGAAGGCATAAACACACTGAGTAAAGGACGGATAATCTGCAGCAACTTCAGGTCGGACCTAACGGCTTCATCAATGTGGTCGTACTTTATTTTGACCGCAACATGGGTGCCATCAAGAGTGGTTGCTCGATGAACCTGGCCAATACTACCTTGAGCGAAAGGTGTTTCGCACCAATCCGAAAAGAGCTTCTCGGGCTCGGTTGCAAAATTTTCTCGAATCGCCTCGGAAAAGGTTTTGCCAGACGTGTTATGCGACCAGGTTTGAAGTTGAGAAAGATGAATTCTCATCGCGTCGTCATGGATGTAAGCCATGCTCAAAAGTTGGCCGATTTTCATCAGTCCGCCCTTCAGCTGACTGAGGGTTTTGTAAATTTCGACGACCAGTTTCTCTTGGACTCCGGCCATTTTCACATGGCGACTGCCACCAAGATATTGCTTCATTTTTTTCGAAGCGACCATCATCGAAGACTTGGCGGTCAACTTCGATATTGAGTAAAGACGCTCTCTCTTGCGAAAGGGAATGTTACTTCTGACGACTGGTGCCGACTCGATTCGGTTAAACTCCTTAAACAACATAAGGCAATCACGAGTCTTTCCACTGCTTAGCTGTAGGCAAAGGCTTTGATACCGGTTCAGCAAGGTGTCGGCAAAGGCATGGCACTCGGCATCGATCATATTGCGCCAAAGGCCTACTAAAACCAAAAGCTGGTCGCGTGTCTGGAGTGTCGCGATCTCGTCCATATACGAACTTACGGATTGAAGGTAGGCTTCGAGGTTCAGATTGGTTAAGCTAGAACACTCTTCCACAATCTGTACGGCCCGGTACAAGTCTTTCGCATCCTTAATAGTTTTACTCGCGCTTATAAACTTTTTTCTTATGGTCTCCGCTTTCGGCAGTTGTTGGATAGCAACAGGTTTGTTGATCGCATGTAGCCAAAGCTTGGCTTCTAGCCATCGCACTTCTGGTATGTCTGTTCGACTAAGGTGATTGAGAATATTGACTATATCACTGTCTATCAAGGCGTTAACGCATGCGACATACCACGCGCCTATTTCGGACTTGACGAACTCTTGACTGCTTTTCCCCAGCAGGAGACGTTCGGCGACGAAAGGTTGTCCGCTTAACAGCAGGCAGTTTAATTTCAACATAAAAAGATCGCGCGCCGAGGCTTCCGGAAGGCCATTTTCCTCGATGGAATGAATCAACTGCAGACCGACCAATGGTTCCTGCATGTCTAACGCCATCTTCGCTTGATCAATCTTTTCCGAGATTGATCGATCCGCGTTTGATACCGGTGTTTTCATACGAGTCAATAGGTCCTGATATCGCACCGCATGCCATGGTTGGCGCAATGCAATATGAATTTTTTTGATGCTTTCAAAAAACTCCGAACAAAGTACTTCGTATCGTTTATGATGAGACTGAATTTTTAGTACCTGAAGAATTTTATTGCCGTTTTCCACAAGTCGACGAAAGTCTTTGGGGTCCAGGGTATTGATATCGTGCATCGCATAATGCAAAGTCGCCGATATGAGGATGAACTGATGGATGAGGAATAACTCACGGTTGTCAAATTCATCCGGCTTCTGCACTTGTTCAATAAGCCAATTCAGTTTAGATGTGTGATCTTCCTGAAATAAATCCGTTAACTCTTCGTGCAAATCGTGCCGAAGGCGCTCGATGTCAGTTAGGGTGATGGCTTTCATGAGTCTTTCTTTAAAAGTAAATCTAAGTGTTTTCTCATCGGATCATTGCCAACATTTCTGAAAAGCAAAAAGCGGCCTAACCAGTTTTCATTAGTAAAATCAACGTGATCTACCGGCGGTGATGAAACCCCCTCTAAAAAACGGCGTCAGCTTTGGACGTGTTCCTTATTTGCTATGATAATCAGGTAGTTACGATCATCTTGAGGCCCGTGTATGGCGGACCTGTAGGTTTGCCCGACAGTTGGCACGCAGCCAACCGCCCGTTATCCATCACGAAAACTTTGCCACGTAAATTGCAAGTTTAGGTCAGTTCCCACACAAGAATTTACAAGGAGAGACTGGCATGAAAACTTTGAGATCATACACACTGGTGATTGCTGCAATAGGCTTGCTATCGACGGCTTGCGGATCGGAAATGCAAGGATTTGGTAGCAAAGACGGCACGCTTTCACCGCGAAATTTAGTAGAGGATAAAACTTCGCAAACCAATATTGGTGATGACGTCGCAACAAGTGATGACCCGAATGCTAGCTCAACTTCCAAACCTGGCTTAGGGGGTTTGCTTGGCAATCTTCCTGGACTCGGCGGAGCTACCAACGGCGGTGCCTCTTTAACGTCGAATGCCGCGCTGGCAAATTGTTTAAAAGAATGGGGATCAGATCATCCCTTCACGGCGGCTGAGATCCAAAATCCTAAAGTCATCACTTCTTCAAATGTCGCGAGTTTCAAAAATGAAATTATCGACTATTCCGTCACGACGAAACCTCGTTTGACTTTAGTCTCTTACGCGGCAGTCGCAGGTGGAAATATCAGCTTAAACTTACAGAATCCAAATGGCTGGTATTGTATCGATGTCAGAGCCGTAGCACTCAGCAATTTCAAGGCAAAAGTGCACTGCAAAGCGAACGTCGCTCAGTACAAATCAAGCATGGTGCTTGGCGTCGGTATCAGCTTCGAAAAAACGGGTTGCTAATTTTCTTAGAGGTCTAGCCTTTTGCGGGAGTTGAACATGAGTTACCAATGTTTCTTTGATAAGTTTACTCCCGCAATGACACGTTTCTGCGAAGACCCAGTCTATTGCTTTATTAAACATCCCGCGGAAACTTGGACCAACATCGGGCCAATTCTGGCGGGATTGTTTATTCTGGCTTTCGCAAAGCACGGCAGCAAAGTAGCTTTGCTCGGTTGGGCGGCGATCGTCACCGGCGTTTTTTCAGTCTTATTTCATGCCTCGGGCACGTTTCTGGGTGAGATTCTGGATATTGCCGGCATGTTTTTATTTATCTCGACTTGCATGGGACTGACATTATCCCGACGAGGAATGATCGACGAAAAGAAAATATTAGCGGTCGCTTTGGCAGGTTTTGCAGTAGGTATAACGGTGAGCTATCTCAATATTTACTTTAGTATGCCTCTTTTCGGGCTCATTGCCGCGACCACTTTACTGATCGAGTTCACAAATCCCCAAAAATACAACTATCACTATATGAAAATCGCCATAGGATTTTTTCTAGTTTCTTTTTTGGCATGGAGCCTGGATTTTTGGCGAATCGTATGCGACCCCGCAAATCACTTTATTAATGGCCATGGTGTGTGGCATTTACTCTCAGGATTTACTTTTTTCTACATTTTTAAATACTATCAATTGGGCGCCAAAGAGTGAGATTTACGATATGGGCTTTGGCTTTTCAAAGGGGCGGAAGGTAACCTCCCGATAAGTGGCATCAAGGCTTGAGATTAGGACAGAAACTCAATTTTTTGCGTAAGTTGACCGATAAGAAATAGAGGACTATTCTTAATATCGAGGTCACATGCACTATTTCACGATTCACACGTATCTAGTTTTATTAATGCTTTTTGCTTGTAAAAATACGCCTACAACTAATTTGGGGGCATCAAACAGAAGCACCAATCCGAATACCGCGGGTAATCCTGCCGATCGTGAGTTTGAGCAGCAAACCGCAAACGGAACCCCGACAAACGAAACCCCTATCCTAGACCCCGCGAGCCCGGTGCAAATTGATCCGACGACTCCATCCGCGCTTCGTGCTTGTTTCAGAACAACACCTTTAGGTTCGGGCCATGTTTTTTCAGCAGTGGACTCGTCAGTTTTTAGTTCGTGTGACAAAGTCGTAGACTTAAAACCATCCGGTCAGGGGACATACAATACCATAGCGGGTCGAGCTTGGTTTGATGACAACATGAACGGCTCAGAGGATCCCGGTGAGCTTCCGGCGACGAACCTCTTATTCTACTTTGATCAAAATGGAAACTGCATCAAGGACGCGAATGAAGTCGCTTTCGAATCTGGCCGAACAGTGACAACCGCTGGTACGAGAGCAAGTGCAGATCCGGCATTTTTTAGTGTTATTTATATCCCCAACGGCCCTTCTAAAATCCGAATTTTGGGTCCTCGTTATGCCGCATATGGTTTGATTGCGCAGTATTATTTTCACTCTTTGGACGGCAGCAACGGCTTTGGAGCCAACTTCAACCAGGGCACGCATTATCAAAATTTGAGTTTTCCTATCATACGCCCCCGGGACTTTGGCGATGCGCCCATATCTTACGGCTCTGCTGACACCTATCATGAACTTGATAAGAGATTTTTTTTAGGTGACAAGATAGACTTCGAGAAAGGAAGCGCGGGATCCTTGAACGCTGACCTAGATGATAGAGTCAGTTGCAATGATGATGACGGCGTTGTGTTCCCGAAATCCATGAAGTTTGATTCCATCGTGTCGATTGATGTGAAGGCATCTTATTTTGGTGGAATCTTGAATGCCTGGATCGATTTTGACGCCAACGGTAAATTTGACGCTCATGAACGCGTGATTGATTATAAAAAACTCCAGCCAGGAACCAATCGTCTTCAGGTTCGTTTCCCGACACAAAAATCAGGGACGGGCCCCGTCCAGACGTACGCTCGCTTCCGCCTTAGCCCCCTGTCCATTGTCAATGCAAATGGAGACGCCACGTTTGATATACAACCTACCGGCAAAGCCTTGCAAGGTGGTGAGGTCGAGGACTATCGTATTACAATCGAATAACTTCTAAGCTTCCTGGGGATAGAATGATGAAAAATAGGTACATAGTTTTTTCTTTTGTTTCAGCTTTTTTGGCATTGCAAAGCTGCAAGCAGCAGTCCATTAGCAAAAATGTCTCAGCCGATTATAAGTTTGAAAATTATGGCGAGATTCCCCTGTTGCCGGATAATTTGACACTTGAGCGCGGACAGTTTTTTCCTGTTTCTGATTCGGCGGGATCCATGCAGATGGCCGTGACGAAGAAAAAAACTGAATTAAGAGTGGGTGACAAAGAGTCCGGCAACAAATTCTGCCCCATCGCAAAAGATGCCGTTGTCAGTGTCGTTGCGATCGTCAAAACCGTACAAAAAGCCCAATTCGCCATCGCGCAAATCAAAGACCCTTGTGTGCCGAAAGGACAATCGGCCGCTGATCCAAACGCCGAGAAGCTTTTTGAAGGGTACGTTCCATTTTCTGATTTGGAATTTAGAAATTCTAGATTTGCGGAAAAAGATATTTCTCAGATTAGCCAGGAAGAGATCGATGGTGTCTCGGTCACTCATATTGGAGGCTCGGTTGATAAAACCCCGGCGGAGATTTTATCCGGTGGAGATGCTGACGCGATAAAAGAGCTTATTCGCCAAAACCAAGGTGATCCTAACTTGGGCGTAGGCGGAGGTTTCGGCGGATGTTTGGCCGTCGAGCAGAGTATAAAACTTGTGAGTGGTAAAGAAATTTACTGCGGTACAGATGGCGTGATTGCTGGCTCGCAAGTGCAAATCGCAAAAACTAGCTTGAATTGCATGGCCAGGGCAGCGGACTTCCGAAACGCCAAGACCAGTTTGTACTTAAGCGTTTACGGCAAGGCCTCCAAATGGGTTGTGTCGTCCCATAAAGGTTCTCCTCCTTCCGGCGTCGTCACCCATGAAACCGGAATTTCTATGGGTAAGAAAACTTTTGACGGTACCAACCTCCTCACCGTGCTCCCCTTTGATAATATTATTGCAGTCAATGATTGGCAGCAAACGGATGTTTATTTTTTCGTTGAGGGTCTTGATGAAAGTGGAAAATCAATTGGCAACTCTTGCATACACCGTTTTACACTCGCTAGTCCAATCGCCTTAGATTTAAGTATCAGCCAGCGACCGCCACGCACCATTGAAGATGCCAACAACAAAGTGAGGTTTGACTTAAAGGGAAATGGACGCAAAGAGCTCGTCGGCTGGATCTATCCTTACATGGGATTTTTGGCACTAGACTGGAATAATAACGGTCGCATTGACAACGGCCGGGAGCTTTTTGGCGAATTCGCGGCAGGCATGGATTCTCAAAAATTTGCCAATGGATATTTGGCACTAGCGACCTTAGACAGCGATGGAAACAAAAAAATCGATTCTCGCGATGAGAGATTTGCGAATCTGAGAATTTGGGTCGATGAAAATATCGATGGCATTTCTCAGTTCCACGAAATTAAACCTCTTTCTTTTTACAATATCACCAGTTTAGATGTTGAATATGAATCCCGCGATACCACCAAAGATATTTCGAATCGCATCCCCTATAGGTCCAAGTATTACGGACCAAAGCATTGCATAAAGGGATGTGCCACATATGATATTTATTTTGGGTCGGAGCTGACAGTGCTACAGGCCAACAAGTCCCACTGATTCATTTTTTTTTGGGGGGGGGATGGTTATCAAATATGGGGATAGGAAACGTATTCATTTGAGCAAAGCACCAGCAAACAAAATCGTCATATTTTTACTTGCATTCGCTTGCATGCATTCTATCGGCTGTCGTCGAGAAATGCCCTCATCAACTAAATACTCGTCTACCACCACAACAGATGACCCGAGATCTACAGATTCAGATCCAGAAGTTGTTTCGATCGGGGCTAGTAAGGAAGATCAAATCGAAAACATCCGAATCGCTCAAGAAAAGTCTCCAAATCCGCTAATGTCCGAAGCTCTCGTCACGTTGCATTGCAACATTTTTCCAGTTCAAAGAATGGATGTGACGAATATGAAGTTGATGTTTTATTCTCAGAATAAATCCTTCTCAAAAACTTTTGCACACCCATGGTTATCAACGTACCTCTTTAATAAATCTCCTCATATCCCCCAGAGAGTTTTGCCATTGGAAGCTTTTGAAGGGCTACCTGACGGCAAATATACCGGCTTGTTTTGTAGTGGTCAGACCGGCAAGTCTTGTCACCTAACCTCCTCTGAAATCCAAAATCTTGCCAAGGAATTTCCGGGATTGGCCGAGAGCTCGTATACTATGGAAGAGACATCAAAAATCTATTCACTTTTTAATGTTGCGGCTAACGGGCTGAATGGACATATGGGTGGATTGCCAACAGTAGAGGTTGCGGCCGGTAAGCCCGTTCGCCCAGGCACGCTGGCCAAGCACATGGGATGGAACCCAGGCGTTGTCATTCAGTGGAATTGCGATAGCGGGAACTGAAAGTGGGGATTAAAGTTGTCGTCTAAAGGTTTGCTGAAATACCAACCTAAAAACGGCACAAAAGTTCTGGTCATCGATAAAAAGTTAATAATTGTAGTAACTTATACGCAAACCCGAAAGGACAGCACTCCTAAGCGTCGTCTCGTTCAACATATCCTTATCCAATACCTGCCGGAATAATTGAGGTTTTTTTTGCTGCATTTTTTGCAACAATGAAGGGAGAAAATACAAAATGAAAACAGAGAACGATCGCAATCAGATTTAAGTCTGCCGATTTAAGTTTACCGATTCGAATCTACAAAGGGAGAGATGGAGATGGGTTACACACACTACATTTTGACGGCCACAAGTTTACTGTTACTGATTGGCTGCAAATCAAATTTGACTTCCGATACCCAATTGCAAGCCTATCAAAGTGGAACCTCTCAATCAGGTTTAGATGTGGCGATTAGAGATAATTTGCGAAAACTAGTCGGAAGTCTAACCGATAAAAAACACAGCATGGAAGGCGGAGCATACATCACAACCGTATCTTCGGCGTCGGTTGGCTCTCTAATAGAAAGCAGCAGTAGCTTAACGATCCCTGTTAACCTCAATATAAATGTGTCGGCAAGCAGCTCACAGCGTATCCCCTTGGGTGCGAGTGCGGGCGGAAACTTATACTTCAACGGCACCGCACAGGCATTGATTAAGCTGCACTCCAATGGAGGCAAGGCTGATGTGAGCTTGGCAGGCATTAGCTGGCCAAAGCCACTGAAAGGCAACGCCCGCGTCTGGACAAACGCAAAGTTAGCACGAGCAACCGTGCTTAGAAAAGCTCAGGAACAAGCCAACGCAATGATTCCATCGAGCATTGGTAAAATAAAGCGACAAGTTGAGTCTTTGTTTTCTGAACAAATGAACAGTTCGATTGCCCAACTTCGCCCGACGTTACGCCAGTTTTTTGCGGACGTTGAAGAAGCGACGGGACTGTCTCCGCAGTTCTGGGGTCGAGACGGTATTGCGCATGTCTCTGCAGCCATCGCCGGGCCTTCGACGTCATCACCAAAAATGCCAAGCGGAAAAGATATTGGTGTTTCCGTCAATCAAGAGTTGTTAGCCAAAGTTGTCGCTAAGCAAATCTCCGGCAAAACCCAATCGCCCGACGAGCTACGACTCAATATCTGCAAATCGTTCAAAGCGACGCAAATGGAAGGATGCCAGGCGCGAAGCAGTCAAAAACCAATCAAGATGCAAATGAAATTTCCGGAAGATCCTGCGGCATTTAGGTTTTCTGATGATCGCATGCTGCTCAATTTGACGTTTAAAATTATTGCTTCCACCACTTCTGATTTTGGAATTATGAACTCAGACGATTGGAGCAAAATACCCACTGTCAACAAGTCAAACGCACCACTAACGGTGGGAGGATCAAAGTCAGACATCGAAAGAGACGCCTCTAAAAAACCTAAGCTTACTCATATAACGCCTTACGCGACAGTGTCGGTGGCTTATAACAAAAGCACGCGCAAATTTGATCGCGACAGTATTTCCGTGACATTGGAAAAAACAGAAGATGACAACGGCGTCCCTCAGTTATTGTCAGAGTTTTATCGGGGAGCATTGATCACTGGTATCAAGAAGCAATTTGCCGATATCGCGCCATCGTGGTTGGGCATTCCGACGATTCCTGTCTTTCTCCTTAAACCGGGAAGTTCAGAAACTTATTTGGTGAAGGATCCTAAGAACGATTTCGGAGCGCGTAATGGCTGGCTTTATTCTTTCTACGGACAGTGCAACCAAAGCATAGACGCTCTTGGCATTAGTGTAGAAACAACACCGCACTCAAAGGGCAAGAATGTACTCCGCGTGACTTCAGTTCGCAACGGATCTCCAGCCGATGTGGCCGAAGTTGTCAGTTATGGTCAAGGCTATATCACCGGCGAGCCGACGGCCGACTACAAACCAGGCTCGGGCATCATGAAGGGTGATATTATTTACTTGGTAGACAAGGAATACACTTATATCCGAGACGCAAACGTCTTCAATACGATGATCAATACCCGCAGTACGATTCCCGACAAACGAGAAGTCGAACTCAAAATTGGTCGATACTTAAAGTTGCCTGATATGGACGAGGGTATTTGGATTGATACAGATTTTAAAGTCAAATTGAACGCAACTTGCGGAACATAGCATCTCGCACCGAATACAAAAATTTGACTGCTGTAAAGAGCCCTGACGAAGAAAGCGCATGGTCAATGACATAACTTCGAGCCCCTGGCAGTAGCTGGATGTTCATAAATACAACAGACTTGCACCCGTTGTTTATATTCGGAAAAAAGAGGGGATGCTCTCGTAGTTAGGTTTTTTCTGATGTCAAATAGGCCGCTCTAAAACACTAGATTAGTCGAACGGCCTCTTGCCATTACTTTTAGCAATGAATACTATATCTTCCTGTATGGTGTGGTAGAAAACTTTTTCATGCCTGTGGAGAAGCAACATTCATTACTTAAAAAGTGGCTTTGTCAAAATTGCTGACGCTACGATATCCAACTTGAGTTTATGCGCGAATAGGTATCACTCCAAAGCTGGATTACTTTTATGCCTCTTCTCAGTTCCCTTTCTAGCTTGCCAAACCACTGAACCCAAAATCTATGGTGTAAGCGAATCATACGCGGCGCATGTCCCGGCCAGAATCGCCGTCATGAATTGCTTAAACTTAGACGACCAAGCGTCTACGTCCGTATCCGGCGGTCTTTGCGCTTCTTACAATAAATTTGTTTCCACTGGATTTACTGATCAAAAGTTTATGCGCGGATACAGCGCGACCGCGGTAAGCCAACTTCTAAAACGCGCGAAACAAAGTCAGCTGAATGATTCGTGGCAAAGTTATTTTGATCCCTTAGTCGGCGCTAAGAAAAGCGCTGGTGATATCATCACTTTCTACAAGACACAGATTCAACCGCAAGCCAGTTGGAGGCATTGGTTGATGCAAATGAGCAAGAATACCCGTTTATCTGATGCCCTTTTGATCCCCTTGATCGCCGATGCGGACGACACCGTCATTCAAGACAAAGATCTCAAGTTGCAAAAGAAATCAGCCGAAATTCTTAGCCTTCTTATTGACACCGAGACCGGAAATTTGATTTGGACAGGCGGACGAAAAGCCTCGATGAGTCTTTCGGCACTGTCCGGAGCTCAACCTAGCCAACCATCGCTGGAAGATTTGGAAGCGCGCCTATTTTTTACCGACCATTGGTTTGAATTTCCAGGAAGGGTTCATTAAGACATGGAAAAAAGTCATCCGAAATCGCAACTGACGACATTTCGTTCCCAAACATTATTGGGTGGCGGACAAGATAAGATTGATGCGCAGCATAAACGCGGCAAGATGACTGCTCGCGAACGCGTTGAGTTTTTGATGGATCCCGGATCGTTTATTGAGTTCGACGCTTTTGTCACGCATGACTGCATAGACTTCGGCATGGCCGACAAGAAAATACTCGGAGACGGCGTCATCACCGGGATGGGGACGATTGACGGACGAAACACCTATATTTTTGCACAGGACTTTACCGTTTTTGGCGGTAGCCTGAGCCAGATGATGGCCAGAAAAATCTGTAAAGTCATGGACTTGGCGGTACAAAATGGCGCGCCGATCATCGGAATCAACGACTCCGGGGGTGCGCGCATTCAAGAAGGTGTCGCTTCTTTGGGTGGGTACGCCGATATTTTTTTCCGCAACGTACAGGCCAGCGGCGTGATTCCGCAGTTTTCTTTAGTCATGGGACCTTGTGCCGGTGGTGCGGTGTATTCTCCGGCGATCACCGACTTTATTTTGATGGTCGAACAGACCAGTCATATGTTTATCACCGGACCGGATGTTATCAAGACGGTTACGGGTGAAGAAGTGGATTTTGAGGATTTGGGTGGCGCGGCGGTGCATTGCCAAGACAGTGGCGTTGCGGATCTGAAGTCGCCAAGCGAAGCGGATGCGCTGCAAGCTTTCAAAACTCTTTTCAGTTATTTACCTTCGAATAATTTAGAATCTCCCCCATCAACCACGGAATTTTCCGCTCCAGCCTCAGACAAGTTGAGTGCTTTGGTCCCCGAAAATGCCAACCAACCTTATGATGCGAGGCAGTTGATTCGCAGTATTGTCGATGTGGATTCTTTTTTTGAAATGAAACCTGACTTCGCGCCCAATATCACGACCGGCTTTGCTCGTCTGGCAGGACAATCCGTCGGTATTCTCGCCAATAATCCAGCCCATTTGGCCGGTGTCCTCGATATTAATAGTTCGGTCAAAGCCGCGCGATTCGTACGATTCTGCGACGCGTTCAATATTCCGCTGGTGACGTTTGTGGATGTCCCTGGTTTTTTGCCAGGTACTCAGCAAGAGTACGGCGGCATCATTCGCCATGGCGCGAAACTTTTATACGCGTACTCTGAAGCCACCGTTCCCAAATTAGCCGTTATCATTCGTAAGGCTTATGGCGGTGCATATGATGTTATGAGCTCCAAACATATCGGCGCGGATTTGAACCTGGCTTGGCCAGGTGCAGAGATTGCCGTCATGGGCGCCGAAGGCGCGTGCAATGTAATCTTTCGTGCCGAAATCAAAGCTGCGAAAGATCCGGCGGCAAAGCGAAAAGAACTGACGGACGACTACGCGAAAACATTTGCCAATCCATATATCGCCGCCAGCCGCGGTTATATCGACGCGGTGATTTTTCCGGAAGAGACGCGCGACTATTTGATTAGGGGTTTGGCAGCGATGAAAACCAAACGCGTCCAACGCCCGAAGCGCAAGCATGGCAATATTCCACTTTAATTTTTTTAATGGAAAAGGCATCTCAGTGTTCAATCGAGTGTTCATTGCAAATCGAGGCGAAATAGCAGTTCGTATCATTCGCTGCTTGCGCGAGATGGGTGTCGAGTCGGTTGTCGGTTACTCCGATCCAGACCAGTACAGTATGGCGACACAGATGGCGGATTTTGCTGTTCCACTCAATGGTACCAGCTCAGCCGATACGTACTTACACATTCCAAAGCTCATCGAAGCCATCAAAAAAACAAAATCGGAAGCTGTGCATCCTGGCTACGGCTTTTTGTCTGAGAATGCAGAGTTTGCCGAAGCCGTTAAAAAAACGGGCGCCGTATTTATTGGACCCTCACCGCAGGCCATTCGCAGCATGGGCGACAAAGTTGAAGCCAAATCCATTATGCAGGCGCAAGGTATTCCGATAGTTCCCGGAGTGACAACTGCCCTAGAAGATCTGTCCCATCTCAAAAAAGCTGCCAAAGACATCGGCTTTCCATTGATTCTCAAAGCAGCGGCGGGGGGCGGCGGGCGTGGTATGCGTGTCGTCCACGAAGAAAGTGAACTCGAGAAAGCTTTCGAAGCTTGCAAGCGTGAAGCGCAGGCCTACTTCAGTAACCCAGCCATTTTTTGTGAGCGCTATATTCAGAATCCCCGCCACATTGAATTTCAAGTTCTCTTAGATCACAAACAAAATGGTGTGCATTTGTTTGAGCGCGACTGCAGTATCCAACGTCGCCATCAAAAGCTAGTCGAAGAAGCTCCTAGCCAATATCTCAACGCTGCCCAGCGCGAAAAACTCGGAGCCCTCGCTGTCAAAGCAGCGCAGGCCGTAAAATACAGTGGCGCCGGTACGGTCGAGTTTATTTGTGAGTCGCCCGACAAAGCCTATTTTATGGAAATGAATACACGCATTCAGGTGGAGCATCCCGTCACGGAAGCCATCACGGGTGTGGATTTGATTCGCCAGCAGTTATTGGTGGCTTCGGGTGAATCGTTGCAACTCAAACAAAACGATATTCAGATACGTGGCTGGGCCATCGAATGTCGCATTAACGCTGAGGATCCGGCCCATGATTTTCGTCCTCATGCTGGCAAGGTCCGTAAATTAGAATTTCCAAGTGGACCGTTTGTCCGCATCGATACATATTTACGTCAAGGCGACAGCGTGCCCGAGACGTACGACTCGATGATTGCCAAATTCATCGTTTGGGGTGAAGACCGTGATCAAGCCATCGCACGCATGCTTCGCGCTTTGGCCGAAACCAGACTCGAGGGAATTCCCACGACTATCAAGTTTCATGAAGCTTTGTTCAGTATGAAAGATTTTCGCGACAGTAAGTTCGATACGAACTTTATTGAAAAAAACTACGACTCTCTTAAAACCAGTATGAATTCTGCAGAAAACGTCGATGAAATTAGCTTGCTTTTAGCGAGCCTGTTGGCTCAGTCGCACTCGCAGCCAGTGACCTTGACGGGCGGACATCAGAATCCAGTTTCTCAGTGGCAAAACGCCGCGCGCCGTGAGGGGGTTCAGACCAACTCATGAAATGGACCCAAATCACAAAAACTGAAAAGCAAAAGAATCTCAAAATCGAGCTACCTTCCCAGATAGTCGACAACCAAATTTTCGAGGTGAGCCTAGGCGACAAAAAAATAGAATGTCGATGGGATCGCTGGCACGGCGTGCTGAGTGTCATCGATGACGATATTTCCAAACAATACCGGGTACGCGCCAGCTCCGTGCAAAAAAATGCCGGCGGTGACTATGATGTGACATTAGAATATATTTCCCCGGGTAAGACGGTTGCTACCAATGTCGGAGTCGTCATGGGTCTTGACTCACCGGGACGCGAACAACGCCAAAAAATCACTGGGAAAAGTGGCTTTGTTCTAAAATCACCAATGAACGGAAAAGTACTCGAAATTGCCGTAAAAATCGGCCAAAAAGTAGAGACGGGGCAAGTGTTAGTCGTCATAGAAGCCATGAAAATGGAAAATACGATCATCGCCGAACATGAAGGTACGATTGAATCCATTCAAACGGAAAAGAACGCCGTCGTCACGGCGGGCCAAGTTCTTATCAAAGCCAAATCGGTTTCCTCATGAAGTTAAGAGATCCATGGTTTGTGTATGCGGCGACGGGTCTCGGCATTGGTCGTTTGCCGGGTCTTGCCAATCTGCCGCGCATTGGCAATATTACCAAAGAAAAACGCCTACCGCGATTTGCGCAGATTCCCAAAATGCCGGGAACATGGGGATCGCTCTTAGGGCTTCCTCTGGCATGGTTTATCCAACCATTGGGAATCCAAATTGTCGCGATTTCGATTGCGGCATTATTTATATTTAGCATGTATGTCATCGCAAAAACGGAGGCGTACTGGGGACGTCACGATGCGCCACAAATTGTCATCGACGAAGTTCTTGGCCAATATATTGGCGTGGTTTTTCTGCCGCCCAATCTAGCGCTCTATTTGCTGGGTTTTATCATTTTTCGCTTTTTTGATATTCGCAAGCCTTTTTTTATCGGCTGGTTGGACCGAAAACTGCCTGGTGCATGGGGAACATTGCTTGATGACGTCGCAGCGGGCGTGGTCACGGCTTTACTTCTCATTTTGATGCCGGTATAAAAGATCACCGATTTTTTTCGACTAATGTTGAGGAGCGAACCATTGGAAAAGACACTTTCGATTATTAAACCTGATGGCGTTCGGCGCAATCTCATTGGCAGCATTGTTGCCAAGTTTGAAGAAGCCGATCTAAAAATTGCCGCCATGCAAATGAAATGGCTGTCGACTCGTGAAGCGGAAGGCTTTTATGCCGTTCACAAAGCGCGTCCTTTTTTCGGCGAGCTTGTCGAGTACATGACTTCTGGCCCTGTCGTTGTGATGGTGCTGGAAGGTAAGAATGCCGTGAAACGCAACCGTGAAATCATGGGCGCTACCAATCCAAAAGATGCCGACAAGGGAACGATTCGTGCAGAGTTTGGTATTGATATCGGGCAAAACACTGTGCACGGTTCGGATGCAACTGAAACTGCCGAAGTGGAAGTGAGTTACTTCTTTCCTGGCACTCAAATTATGGCTGATTAAACGTGAATGCTTCTTTAGTTTCGCAAATTGCGCAAGAACTTAAACTTCAAGATTATCAGGTCAGTGCAGTCGTACAGCTAACAAGCGAAGACTGCACGGTACCATTCATAGCTCGCTACCGAAAAGAACGTACGGGTACTCTGGATGAAGTCCAAATTCGGGCGATCATCGAGCGTTACAATTACGTTATGGAGCTTGAAAAACTCAAAGAACAGTGCCTTGCGGTTATCCGCACACAGGCTGAGCAAAAGCCTGAGCTCAAACCAAAACTTCCCGAAATTGAAAAACAAGTTCGAGCTTGCCAGACGAAGCAACAGCTCGAAGATGTCTATATGCCTTATCGTCCGAAACGTCGTACGAAGGCACAAATCGCTACGGAAAAAGGCCTCGAACCTCTCGCTAAACTTATTATGACCAAACTCAGCGAGGGCGCGGACCTTCTGGTCACTGCGACACCTTTTGTAAACGCGACTAACGAAAAAATTGCGGCGGAACTTCGGGTGCAAAATGAAGCGGAAGCTTTGCAGGGAGCCTCCGATATTGTCGCCGAACAGCTGAGTGAATCGGCATCTATTCGCGATCTTGTCCGAAGACTTATGTATGCGACGGGCCGCCAAGTGGCAAAAGCCAACACGATTGATGATGCGCTTGGAAAAGTACGCGACGCTAAAAAAACCGCAAAATTCCAAGAAAAAATGGACAAGTTTACCAACTATTTTGATTACGATGAGCCGATTGGCAAAATCCCTCCGCACCGCATCATGGCTTTGCGCCGAGGCGAATCCGAGAAATGCTTAATCGTGAATTTGGTAGTGGATGAACCACAAATTTTGCAGAGTATGAAAGACCAAATCTTACAAGATAAAGTCTGCCACACTTCCACGAAAGAATGGTTGGAAGCTATGGTGAAGTCGTCTTACCGCCGCCTACTGTCTCCTTCTATCGAAACCGAAATTCGTTTGGAACTGAAAGAGCGCGCCGAAAAAGAGGCTATCCGCGTATTTTCCGACAACCTTGGCAAACTTTTGATGTTGCCCCCTATTCCATCCGCAACGGTTTGTGGAATCGATCCAGGTGTACGCACGGGATCGAAGTGTGCCGTCGTTTCGAGTACCGGAACTTATGTGGACGCGATTACGATATATCCAAACTTCTCGGATGCAGCTTCCACCGCTACCGATGAAGCTCGTAAAAACCTGCGTGATCTTTTGATTTCAAAAAATGTCGGCTATATCGCCATCGGCAACGGCACGGGCAGTGAAAAAATCGGCCAACTGGTAGCGGAACTTCTTAAGTCGGAACCCGCTTTGCAAAACGTTAAGCGCCTCATCGTCAATGAAGCCGGCGCGAGTGTCTATTCGACCGATGATATTGCTCGGGAGGAGTTTCCGGATTTGGACGTGACGATTCGCAGTGCCATTAGTATTGCGCGCCGCTTGCAAGATCCATTATCTGAGCTAGTCAAAATTGAGCCTCGCTCGATTGGCGTCGGCCAATATCAACATGATTTGAATGCGACCAAGCTTGGGAAAAGTTTGGCGGAAGTCGTTGAAAGTTGCGTAAACAAAGTTGGCGTTGACCTCAACACGGCAAGTTACAAACTCTTAAGTTACGTGTCGGGTATCCGTGCGACTGTGGCCAAAAATATCGTGCAGCATAGAGACAAGAACGGTCCATTCAAAAATCGCCAAGAACTTTTAGAAGTCAGTGGATTTGGTGGTAAGGCATTCGAACAAGCAGCAGGATTTTTGCGCATTAAAGGCGGTACGAACCCTCTTGATAATTCTTCCGTGCATCCGGAACGATATGAAATCGTGCAAAAAATAGCGGAAGATTTGAAGCAACCCATTGCGGCACTTATCGAACAGGAACATGTCGTAAAGAGTATTCCCATTGAAAATTATGTAAGTGAGACGGTTGGTTTGCCGACCCTGAAAGATATTGTTGACGAGCTTATCAAACCTGGCCGCGATCCGAGATCGGAAGGTTCGCGCTTGGCATTCTCAGCGGATGTGAGCAGCATTGAAGATCTGAAAGTTGATATGGTTTTGCCAGGTACCGTCACGAACGTTACAAACTTTGGTGCATTTGTCGATATTGGGGTCCATCACAATGGATTGATTCATATCAGTGAACTTTCCAACCAGTTTGTAAAAGACGCGACGCAAATGATTCACGTCGGCGATGTCATTGAAGTCAAAGTCATTGATATCGATTTGAAACGTAAGCGAATAAGCCTGAGCACCAAAACAGCACAGACTCAAACACCACCCCCATCGAGACCTCGGCAGCAAGATCGTCCGCCTCAGTCACCGCAAGGGCAAGGCCCTCGCGGTCAAAGACCGCCTCAGCAAGGCCAGAGACCACCACATCGTGGTCAGAACCAACAGAATCGAGGCCATCGACCGCCTCAACATGGGCAGAGACCACCTCAGCATCAAGGACCAAGGCCCGTCGCTTCCTCGCAACGTCGAGACCACAAGCCTTCCAAGCCCGAGCAGAATTATACGCTCGATGATTTAATGGCTAAGTTCAAAACGAAATAAATATTTATCGTCATCCCGATGCGAAAGCCGCTCATCCAGAGCGCAGCGAAGGATGACGAAAGACTTTGCTCTGGATGACCTTACTCAGTAAGACGGGTTGCCACCCCACCCCTAAACGATTATTATAGCTGAACATTCAATCTTAATGGATAGGTCGGACTATGCGTGAGTGGAGATTGCGATTAATCGCTTTGGTGGGACTAGCTTTGTCCAGCGGCGCTGTCCATGCGGAACCGTGGCTCGCAAACAAATTTGCAAATAATTGCTCCAGTTGTCATGCGCCGGGTCGCAAGAATGTCGAGTTTAAAGATCGCCGTTGTTCACTCTCATGCCAAAGTTGCCACGTCAATCCGAATGGCGGCGGCCTTCGAAACCATTACGGTAAATGGAATGAAGATCATTGGCTTGGCTCCATCAAACTGCAAGGCTTTCTAAAATCTAAAAATGCCCCTGCGCCGTTTCCTGAACAAAAATACGCAAAAATCGGCGAGAATCGCGTTATTCGTAAACTTTTCGCCAAGGTCGGCCCACCCTTGGTTTATGCCGAAGGTCGCCCAACTGATTTGCATGCCTACGGTCCGGAAGTTGATAAAAACTTCGAAGAAATTGTCACTGCCGAGAATCGCGACGACTGGCTTATGACTGTTCCCGAAGAAGATCCTTATCGCGAGATGGATCGAAGTAAAGTCGACGGCGGCGGGGATTTTCGGTTCGTCTCCAGGTATTTGGCCACTGTTCGAACATCCGCTGATGGCGCCGAAATTGATGGCACAGAAACTGACAACTTTTTATTGTCTGGTGATATCGGTTTACGATTCCGTCCCATTCATCGCCACGTCCATTTGGTTTTAGAGAATCGATATATTGGCCATCCCATTCACAAAGTCAGTGACTGGAATTCGGAGTTTGTTCGGCGAAGTATGTATGCGTTGGTCGATGACTTACCGTACAACAGCTTCGGAATGGTCGGCATCTACAAACCGCAAATCGGCGAGAATTCTGCAGACCATACCATCTTGAGCGAAGTCGTAAAAAGCCAAACCTTAGTCGACAACGATGAAAGTGGTTTTGCTTATGAGGGCCTATCTATAGGTGCTGCACCGGGAATTCCTTTCGTGAACTTACATGTTTTGGGTCGTCAGTATATCAACGGCAAAATGGCGAACGATAGCCACTTGGGCTTTGCGGCAAATGTCGGCGGCAGATTTACGAAGTACGGATTATCTTCGAGCTATACCTTTGTCTATAGCAACAGAGACGATTTGTCGGGAACGGAAGTGAAGGCTTTGATTCATGATGTGACCGTTGGGGCTAGCTTAGGTCGCACCACAATGAATCTGGATTTTATGTATTACAGCAAAAGTGTCGATGAAAAGACTTATATCAATGGCACCTACTTTGGTGGCGAAACCAATTTTCGCACGTGGCGAGATGTATACGGGTTCGCAAACTTAGGGTACTTAACGACATCCAGAACTCTTCGCCCTGGTTCCTCTTTGCAAATGCGCCTAGGTGCCAAAGGTTTCATCGTCCCAGGTGTTCAGTTAAGTTTGGCTTTTGTCTTTGATCAAGATGAAACCACAAGCGAAACTCCAAACACTGATAAGACTTCCTTTAGTCAAATCGGCGCGGTTACTCAAGTTCATCTTTATTTGTGAGGCCGTAATGCCCATCTATGTTTATCAATGTCTGAAGTGCGAAGAAAAAATGGAAGTGATTCAAAAGGTCAATGAATCCTCCCCAGCTACATGCATACACTGCCAAGCTTCCGGCAACCTCAAAAAAATCATCAGCCCTATTTCATCTCGCAAAGTTGATAGGCCAACCGGAAATCCTAAAGAGCACGACATCCCGCCAGAGGCGTACCAACCCCTCACTCCTGTACGGAATGAAAATCTGATTAAAGATAAAAAGACTGGGCATTACGTCGAAGCTGAACCCAATGATCCAAAGCTCGAGAAAACAAAGTAATTCGGTAATTCGGGGACACATAACTAAATTGTATAAATAAAAAGCCCAAAGTATTAAAACTTTGGGCTTTTTATTTATACAATTTAGTTATGTGTCCCCGAATTACCGAATTAATTACACTTGGCTTCTTCGGTTAGCCAAGCATCGATGTTGGTTTGAGGTAAAGCCGAACTCTGATTGCCACCGCCATGACCGGGTGCTGCCAGATAAATTTTCTTGGTGAGAACGCCGACGCTGCCACTACTAAAACGAAGTAGAGCCAGACGATTGGAAGGCTGATCCACTAGACTAAAAGGTAACGCTTGGTGAGAGGAGGTATGACAGCCAGACTCCGCACAGGTTGCTTCGATCGCGGGAGAGATGTTCTCTTCAAAAGCTACGAGAGCCGTTTTTTCGCATTCGGAAAGGCCACCCGCTCCGTCCGCGCCATCAAACTCTTGATAGTCGGAACAAGCCAATGCTGAAAGCATGAGTCCTAGAACACATACGCGGCCAACAAAATAACTATGGAAGATTTTGTAAGTACGTTCGCAAAGTGTTTTTATTTTGCATGGTATCAAAGCCAGGTTGTCCTCTTGGCATAAAAAGTTGAGCACTTGGGTCTAAGTCTATCACGCTCAGTATTTGCACGCTAGCAGATCTCACTTGACCATATGTATCCATAAGAGGCGCACGGTTTTGGTGGCACCCCAAACATCCATTGCTATTCAAGATTGGTCGAATATTAGTCGTGAACTCGAGCTCTTCAGGAGTGAGTTCGCGGCCAGCGACCTCTTCAATATCTTCCAAATTCTTTTTGTAATAGTACATACCCGTACCTGGCTTAGACGTTGTACGGTAAGCTATTTTGAAGGTTTGCTTTGGGGCGATGGTCGTAGGCAGGTACAATAGCTTTTCGGTTTGATCATACTTCCAACCTTCAACTTCGGCTTCCCCAACCAAGACTTTGATCGACACCGGGTTGGCGGATTTTTCTAACTGAACTGTAAAAAATCCATTGTCAGAACCTTCACGAATGACACGCTTCATAAAATCTTGAAAATTACTGGAACAGATAGAGGTGAAAAGACCGCCGGAGTGTTCCTGCAACTCCACCATATAATTTTTTCTTTCGTAAGCTTTGTATTCTGCTTCTTCGGTAAGGCCACTGACAATTTCATGAGTGTGCTGCTTGGTACCATCGGCTTTAGGAAGCATGCAACCCAACTCAGGCACTGTAATAACGGAAACGCGCCAATTGCCCTTGCCGCGACTTTCATCCAAATCATCAATCAGATCGTCTGTCGTCACAGACTCTTCACGTTCATCACTGAGCGCCATATAAATGACATTGAGAAATGAATCGGAACGCAGGAATCCCTTGGCAGGATTTTCATCGTCGTCATTCTTCGCCACTAGACCTTTCAAAGTCGCAAGTGGACGTAGATAAACGAAGTCACCGTAAGCCGGACGACCATCGATGCGGGCGCGTATTCTGACTGCATCCATCAGGCCGACGCTTTTTGGCTTAGCCATATAACCTATTTCGGGGTTGATCTGAACGAGCGAACCAGCCGTGGTATCCAAGTTGCCTTGGTTACTATACATGGCGTTGGCAATACCAAATTGGAAATCGAGACCAGAGTAAAAGAGTTTGTAAGAAAAGTCTGACAATCCACTCTGGACGGCGGTACTTCCATTCAAAAGTGTGGAGCGCAACATGTACGTTGCGGAGTTAAATCGAGTCGAGTTTTCTTGCAAAAGCAGGATGTCGGTTTTTTTAAGTGTATAACCAGCAGTAAATTCCATCGTTATGGCTTTACCGTCAGCTGCGCCATCCGCATCGGGTTCAATTTGACAAGCCGATAGTAGACTGCCAAGAATGACCAAACTTAGAGACAAATACTTTTTCATAACCGACTCCAGCCAACAACCAATCTATGTCGCCTTTGGTGAAATTCCCTTCGGATACGCCACCGTTGGCTCAACGCCTGCCATTTTCAAAACCAATGCAATTAAGTTTTTGTGCTCCAAAATCCCTAAAGGATTTCCCGCTGACATTTGATATTGATGACCATTGGTCCGCAGTCCATTGACGTTACCTAAGTTGCCAATAATCGCTCTGGTACCAAACACACCTTCGTTAACAAGTGCCGCAGGACCACTGATGATCGACATGCCGCCGGCAGCGTCACCATTGTTCATGGAGCGGCCACCGTCACTGACGATGACTGTGATGGCATTCGGCAACTCTTGAGAAATCCTTACATAGAGATCCGCCAACATAGCTGTTCCGACGTAAGGAGAGAGGTTGTTACCACCACCCGGGTTAATTAAGTTACCGCCACCATTCGTATCGTCCCAAGGAATCGCAATCATAAAATTATTACAGAGACCTGTTTTGGCGACGGCAATGACCGCTTCAACCTGTCTTTCGACTACGTTTAGACCAGCGCCCAACGACACCGCGAGCCCGGCGACCGCTGGCTCAATTTTTTCTTTAATTTGCAGTAGTCTCGCCAAAACCCCAGAGTTACGGGCCGCGAGTGCGTCCAGCTTCTTGCGAAAATCCAAGGCTTTTTTAGATGCAGACAAGGGAGCGACTGAATTTTGCAGAGTTGTGCGTAGTTGCAGAGGACTTTCAAAGGTTGGTAATGGAATGCCCTGTGGTCCGCGTGCAGATTCACTACTGTCGTTCGCTAAGGCGCGCAAAGAGAAGCCAACGAAACCCATGAGGTTACCTGGATCTTCGCCCGTATCTTGCAAGGCGCTATTTAAACCACCTTTTTCGTTATCAATTCCGGAGTCATTCAAATTGTGACCACCGGCATTACTATTCACTTTCGGAATAATCGCTAGATTGTAACCATCCGCTAAACCAGCCAAGCGTCCACCAAAAAGCTGCGTCATACGCATATCCGCACGACCACGATAGTCCGTGTAGGCCAATGCCTCACCACTGATCGGATTACCTTTGTACGAAGCAGCTGTCGCGCCGTTCATACCATCAAGACCGTTAAGAACCTGAGCACTAACCGTCGAAACACCTTCGGTTTCTAGCATAAGCGGCTGTTGCGTTTTATCAATCAAAGTAATCTGAATAATGGGATTCGGACGTC
This sequence comes from Oligoflexales bacterium, assembly GCA_041740975.1. Taxonomy (GTDB): domain Bacteria; phylum Bdellovibrionota_B; class Oligoflexia; order Oligoflexales; family JALZUQ01; genus JBGSKV01. Next base: position 47,900 of record JBGSKV010000038.1, read on the forward strand.
CAGCTGGATCTGCTGCCAAAGCTTCTTGGCTACCTAACGAGATCGCTTTGCGAATGTCGGCTGGCAACATATTGGCATACATATCTAAAAGGGTTATGCCGGTAGCGACACCCAATGTACTCCTCTGAATCGCCTCTCGACGGGACAGGATCTTGTTTTGTGGTTTTAGTTTCATATGTATATTCCTTATAATTTTCTTGGTTTAGTTGCGTTTCGCGAATGCCATTGATGAAATGAGTGCGGCAATTGCTTCTCTTTGGTTTGTTAAACACATCTCAGCAAATTCTTGTACCAACTCTTCGCTTTCATAGTCGGCGCTGAAGTCGACATAAGGAATGGCTCGCGATAACATTTCGCGCGCTGATCCGGCTGTGTCACAGTTGCAGCTTGGGTCTTGCGAAATCTCACATTGTGTTGCCGCATTTCCAGCCAAGTGACCTAGTACGAGGAAATAACCGGTCATGACGTTCGTTCCACTGGCCGTATCAGCATAAGTTTTACCAACGCTCAAACCTTCAATTTCGCCGAATACTTTCTTGTATTTCTCCAGCAAACTTTCCCCTGGGTCCGATACGTCTTCATCTTTTTCGTAGCCAAGTGTCGTTTGCAAACTTGTACTTAATAAGGCAACACCCTTGAGTTGGATGATTTCTTCTTCTTCACTGAGTCCTTTGTTTTCGCTGCCGCCACTGCTGCAGGCCAAAGCCATGCCCAGCATCCCAACGAGAAACATTTTGTTAACTAGCACCATACTCGCCTCCTCGAAACTATAGGGGTTTAATTACCTTTTTGTGCGCAGCTGTAGCTATCCGAGAGTAAAAATCCACGGACAGCTGATGTTAACGTTCCATCACCTTCGTAGTAGGCTTTGGCGATAGACGCGCGCATATTTGCGTCTGCCGGAATGTTCGCTAAATGTCGAGGTATCTGCACACCTAGTGCGTGGCCCAAAGTATCGGATTCTGTAATGAGTCGCGCCAGTCCTGGAACCCCGCGGAAAGAACGAGGAGGAGAAGCACTGTCGTAAGACCAGCAAGATTCATCTTCATTGACGAGTGCAGTTAAAAAGTCTGTATTGGATCCATTCTTATCATTTATGGCGGCAATGCTTTCATAAGTATAAGTTCCGCCCTTTTCATCAAAATGCCGAAAGGCTACCGAAAGTGGACCATTGTGAGTCGAGTGGCAACTCGCACATGTAGGGCCTTGCAAAGAAATAGCACCCGTTCCGAATGTTTGGCCATTGACGTCTTGACGCATATCCGTGTTTGGCGCGCAGTCCGGGTATGGAATACCTGGGCCGGCATTGACGTCACCGGTTGGGCCGTTGGTCGCTTCGTTCAAAAGAATGCCTTGCGATAAGTAGAGAGCGACTTTAACGCGTTTATAATTGTTGTTGGACATAACGAAGTTTGAAGGAGTGGCACGTAAAAAACTGGCCAAACCTAGGAAACCCGCCCGATCTTCCGGTAGAGTACATGGTACGAAAAAGTTTGAGTCAAACACTCGGCGACCATAAAGATCACCCGTAGCTTTGGTGCAGTAAATTTCGCGAGTCGAAAAAAACCATGACCATGGTTTTTCTTTGTTACGAAGATAAAGAACGCTTGGTTCTTTCACGAGATCCGAAACCAGTTGCGCATCGGCAACTCTTTCTTCATCACTTCCGTCGGTCCGGACAACAATGTTTCCTAAGCCCAGAAGACCCGAGAGAAAGCGTTCGAAACCTACATTGGCTTCATCACTGGCAATGATCTCATCGACGAAAGCCTCGCGGTCGAAACTTGTATCCTTTGCTCTTGCACGCTCGGCGCTATTGGCATCACGGCCATTGAGGATTTGAGAGACACCATTCACGAACTCGAGACCGCTTTTCTGGCGCTCGCATTTCATGGGTGGAATCACAATGTCTTTACTGAATTTGTTTTCTGCGTCCAAAATATCGTCTTGACCCTTAGCAGAGCTAGAATCATCGGAGTTACAAGCAGAAGCCATTAAGACCAATGCGAGCAATTTGGCGCGAAATAATTTTGATGAAATAGCCATAGCCACGACTTCCTCCAGTCACAGCACTTTCCATCGTCACGGTTGGGGGTGTCCTTTAATAATTACAAAAATAAATATTATATCCAAAAATTCCAGGTGGTTAAGGGCGGAACTTTTTGATGTTTCAGTTTTGACCGGTCATCTATAAGGAGAGTTTTGAAAAAAAACGCAAACTTCGATCAAAAATTATGACCTTACATTCCCTTGCCTCACGTCTTTGGATTTCGCCTATCCATTGGACACACTCTATTTAGCAGGAACGGCAACGTGTAGCTTTTTAAAGGCATCGATCTGTGGCTTCAAATGCTCAATGACTTCGTCGACTGACTGAGCCACGGTGATATTACTCATATCGGACTCGGACATAAGGCCCTTTGCCAGAGGCTCTTTTTCAGTCCACTCCAATAAACCCGGCCACATGTCGCCCAATAAAATTATGGGACGCGGTTTAATGTGTCCCACTTGGATCAGCTGCCAAGTGTAGAAAAACTCGAGTAAAGTTCCGATCCCGCCCGCCATAACGACGACCGCATGACTGATTCGCATAAACTCGTCCAAACGCGACGAAAATGTCTTATGGTCATGTTTGATATCTAGATGAATATTCGAATCCGCTTCGAACGGCAATTGAATGGAAAGGCCAATCGATCGAGTCAGGGTATTTGCAGCTTTTTGCGAACCTTTATTGCCAGCTTCCATAATACCTGGGCCGCCACCGGTAACAATATCAACTCCGAGTTTTCCAAGTTGGTAAGCCAAGTCATGACACTGGCGATAAATTTCACTAGTTTCGCCAATGCGAGCCGAACCAAAAATAGAAACTCGGTAGAACTCGGTTTCCATTTCTGTCAGTAAACTATTAATATCTGCGACGATATCATTGAGCTGAAAGATTTTCTTACTTAGGACCTTTTTTACTTTTTTATTGTCGACAGACATTCCCACCTCTTTCACGGCATCATCTCAAGATTTATAGCAAAATTCTCTTTATTTTACAGAAAATCAATCGATTATGCCAAGATAAAACCTCAAATCCTTGCCTAGCTTGACCGAAGCGAGAGATGGACCTCTCAATATAAGAGACTAATTTCACAATGAAATATGTTATTCAACTTATTCTCTACTTTCTCGTTGGTTCACAAGGCTTTGGTCTACCACCAGCAACGAATGGTGAAAGCCTCGGAATTCTTGTTATGGGCAGTATTGTCAGTCGAAACCCAGCCAAACGAGATAACGTAGCACTCATTAAAGAAACGGCAACTGGTAAGGTGCGAGCTGTAAAGAAAGGCTTCCGTGTCCTTAATCGATTCGTCGTTCGTGCGATAACAGACAAATACATTGTAGTCTGGAATCAAGGTGAAGGCGAAAAATTAATTTACCAAAGTAAGTATTCCAATGAATTTTCTACACCGGCTCCGAACGTGACTCCTTCTCAGGACGTGTCGAACTCGGCGTTTTTATCTCAGCGCGACACGTATAAAGAAGACGGATTTGAGAGAGACTCGCAGAATAATATTACGATGACGTCGAGCTACCGGGATAAACTTCTGGGCAAAGAGTTAAGCACGGTTCTTATGCAAGCCACTGCCGAAGCCCATATGGAAAACGGCAGAATAGTCGGCTTTCGTATGCATCAAATTGATCCCGGTAGTATTTATGATAAAGCCGGCGTTCGCGACGGTGACATCATTACGTCCATAAACGGCCGTCCTTTGAATAGTATCCCCGGAGCGATCGGCATGTTAAAAAACCTAAAAGGTAGCAATCGTGTGGACTTTAATGTGAAACGCGGTGACACCAGCCAAAATTTCAAAATGAATGTCGACTGAATTTTCCCCGTCATCCAGAGCGATCGGCGTGCTTCGCACTTGATGCGAAGGATGACGGAAGATTTGCTTAGGATGACATTGTTTTTTTAATCTAAGCTGAGTGTGCCAGAACCGTTATTAACTTTTTGTCCGCCACAAGCACGGCCGTTAGGGTAAACCGTCTCTTCATTGTAAGTCAGGTTGACGATGGCACCAGCCTTAACGAGCGTTTGATTGTTTTCATCTGCCACATCACAACTTTCGCGCGAAAAGACATCCACTTCAAAACTCGTTGGCGTCTCTTGGCCCGGCAAATATCCATTCAGGCTCATTTGGGATGCGTTCCGATCGACACTCATTGTTCCCGTACCGAGGCATTCCGTAGCCAGAGTTTCGGAACCTCTTTTGAAGGTCAGATAGGGTGGATGGGCAGTATTGGTCTCGACGGCGATATTGATGGATCCCACAGCACCAATAAGAGTGCATGGTCTGCCGTCCGGATCCTTTAGAGCATTGTCATCATTAGCCTTTTCATCACCGTCAGACTGACAGGCCCAAAAGGTCGTCGTAAGAATTAGAATGGAAAGGATTTTCACGATTATTGGCTCCGGCAGTGCATTCTCGCCTGCGAAGTCACTACTCGGTTGGTTTTTGTCATAATTTTAGGGAATATTTCAAATTATTATAGAATGTTGGCATCGCCTCAGCAGAATCAAGGTAAGAGTCCAGTATTATGAAAAAATTTCTTTCCACTTCCGGATCAAAATTTCTAGCGGCATCATTAAAAACAAGGCGTATATCCACCATGTTTTAAACATCCAGTAGAAATCTTGTGAAGTATCGAGCTTGGACTGAACATCAATGGCTTTTTGATCGAGGATTTTACGCAGCCATTCCCTCAAATAGGACTCACTATACTCCTTATAAGGAACATAAGCGGCACCACCTTCATGGGCAATCTGCCGAAGAACTAGAGAAGAACCAAAAATCTCATTGTCCGTCAGTATAGGTGGCACGACTGTCGTTGCTCGAGCTTGGATTGAGCCAAAAGATGAGTGCTGGGCCTCTATCTTTGCCCAACATTGCCGCCCGGCCGATAGTTGTGTCGGTAACCTGCCGCTAAGCCGCCATTGATTTAGCGAGACACGTTCTTGGATAATATCGGACGGCGGAACGACTTGATCACAAATCTGAATACTCCAGTTGTCACCTTTATCCAAATACCTCGCTGCCGGTCCTTCCATGCGTAGATCCCAATGAGTATTTTCATTGGCCTGTTGACGCATTTGACGCAGGCGAAAACCAGACAAAATAAGCGGTCGTTTAATTTCGTCGCGCAGTAACCAACTCATCGCCGCTTGCATAAATTGATTGTAAATCTGACGCGCACTTTGCGGATGTTCTTCTAAAGCTAGTCGCCAAAGCTGATCGGTAAATATCCAGATGGCCCGTCCTTTTCCCGGGTAGGATGCGACAGCCAAAGGAACTCGCTTGCCGTTTGGAAATTCGGCTTCCAGAAGTGGAGTCGACAGCTCGGGGTCAAAAACAAATCGATCGGTGCGATTCATGCCTTTGAGGGGAGGCATGGCTTCCAAGGCATTCTCCAGGAATTTCCAATCTTCATAAACATTCGCCAAAACCCGCTGGGCCTGTGAAGGCTTGGCAAGCCGGACTTTAAAGGTCTGATCGGGATCGTAAGTGTCATGAGATGTCGACTCAAACATAGATAGAACATTTGAAGGCTTAGATTGATTTGAAGATTTATCCGTAGCGAAAGGCAATATTTCTTTCAAAGGCGAACCTTGCAAGTCACTCATTTGAAAAGCTCGCGGGCCGCCAACAAAAAGCGCCCCACCACCATTTTGCACAAACTTAACAAGATTTGTTTGATAGCGTGATTGCAAAAACTGAAACAGAGTGAAGTTTTGCAACACTAAAGCTTTAAAATTTGGAAGCTCTTCCTGAAATAGTCGGTCCGTAGGAAAAGGAATCAAACTTAGTTCACGTTCATCTACACTTTGACTATCCCAAGGATCTCGCAAAATGAAGAAACTTATAAGGTCATATTTTGGCTCAGACTTGAGGTAGCGTCGCAAAAAACGTCCATCCCAGTTGGGAGTCCCCAGTAAATGCAAAACCCCGACTGTGTTCGGCAAGACTTCAACGGTCCCCACCAACTGGTTATCCCAGAGAGTTTTTTCAGTCGCAAAAGGTACAATGCGAACTTTGATAGCGTGATTGCCTTTAGCAAGTGCGGCGATTTGAATATTGCCGGCTGCATCAAGTTGACCATTGAAATTCACATCTTTTGCAGCAATGAGCTGATTATCACTGAAAAACTGTACTTGAAGATGCTCAAGGACCGAGCTCACTTGCGACCGACCCAATGAAAACTGAATGTCCACAGGCTTGTCGACAAATGAAAAAGACGGAATGTTCACTCTTTCTATCCAAACATTGGGATGACTATCCGCGTATAAATCGATGACTTTGGCTAGTTCTTCGCTGGATCCCTTAACTTGATAACCTTCACTTTCGCGCTGAGGTTGCCAGTCTCCACCATCCGAAAGCAGTAGCCAAGGTCGACCTTCGACTTGTCGGTACCAAGATTGAAAAGTTTCTTTGAGTGGGGAGTAGTTCTCGGCAACAACACTATTGAGAGCGGAAAGCCTCTCAACTTTAAGTTCACAACCCAAATCTCGGCAAGCAGAGCCAATATCTTTTATGATTGCCTCTGCTTTTGAAATGGGACTCTGCGGATTATTGGTCCTACCCATACTAGCCGAGTCATCTAACAATACATTAACCGGCTGCACCATAACCGACTGCGCTACATACTGACTGACAGTTTTCGGAAACAAAGCCATGAAGAAAATAGAAATCCAACCCAAACGACATAAGGCGGCGAGAGTCCCTCGTAAAATACCTATTTCCATAGACCAAAACACGGCCAACAAGATGCATAGCGCCGAGGCAATTAAAACTATAGTTAAGGCTGTCATGTTATCTCAACCGTTTCAAAATTTCGGGTAAGTGGATTTGGTCTTTTTTGTAATCTGTCGCCAGTGCCACCATTAGGATATTGACAAAAATTCGGACGGAGTCTTCGTAAGAGTTCACAGCTGGTCCACAGTTCGTATTTTGGGATGGTTCCTGCAATAGACCTAACAAGTTATACGGAATGCTAATCATAGCGAGCCGACCATCAACATGAAAACCTTGCCAGTTCACCCCTTGGCAACCGGGCAGCGATTTGAGGAGGTAAAAGCTACGCATGATCTCATGGTCTGCCGGAATCGTTTGCCATTTTCCTTCACGCTCAAAATACTTGGTCAGGGTCTTTAGCTGCGTATCGGAATGAATTCCCTGAATCACCAAGAAGCCGCCACGTCTAATCCAAATACTAACTTCGGATACTTTCTTAGCATCAGAAAAAATCTGATTACCTTGCGTCCAAAGCCACGGCTCGGAAAACGATCCCATTTTGTCTGATATGGCTAATGGTTCCGGCGAAAGCTGCAGACTGGTGCGCAAGCCCACGTCTTTTGCCAAACGATCGTAATTTGCCGAAGTAGAAAAGCCAAGTGTGGTGATTTGCACATTAGCCAAACCAGTGCGTTCCATTAAAAATAAGCTAAACGCCAGAAAAATCACAGCGTCAACTCGAATTCGCGACCAATGACTGTACCGACGCCAAAATAAAAACAACACCTCTATCAAACAGAAGAGACATGCCAGCCAGGCGCAAATTTTAATCCAAGGTACGGCATCTTCCAAGCGTTCTTGCGCAGTCGCTTGCTCTGGTAAATGCATCGTATTGGCGACCCCGAACGTAGTCGGCAAACTTCCCGGTGCCATGGTTTTTCCCAAACTTTCTCCTAGTGGCACATTACTCAGAACCATATTCGGATTTTCTTGGGAGGTCATTCCGACATTATCCGATAGACGCGGCCAGGTTTGCGATCGACCTTTGTCATCGCCTTGCCAACTCATCAAAGACTTTAAAAGAATAGGCAATTTGGCATGCCAAAGCCCGGTCTGACGAGACGGCTGTAAAGGAATACTAAACGTCATGACTTCGAGGTTGACCTCTTCGTTAAGATTGTTCCACGCCATCGAATGGTCTTCACCGATGCTCCCGCCAACTCTTTTGGCCCCCAGAGATCGTGGAAACTCAGCCCACTCTTTAGGACCCGTAACATGCTCGCAATGCCTGAGATTGTTTTTGTTGTACTGTCCGGATAGTAAACTGTAGCACTGGCATAGTGATACATAATCCGCATCTAACTGAAACGGCATCAACCAAACTCTTCGACGCACACTCAAGTTAGTTCGCTTCTCTAAAAGCGGCAGCGGACAATAGTTTAGCAGCGGTGACGCCCCACCGCCGTAAGACATCACAAAATCAAATCCGTTCAGCACATCGGCATTTTTGAGACTATCCACTCTCCTGACGTTCATACCTTGCGTCTCTAATGCTAACTGCAAATGGTACGTCGGATCTTCGATAAAACGCTCGCCACCTGGCTCGGCGATAATCAAAATATTATGTTGATTCAACTCGGCAAATTGTCGAAAGTCATTATCGTGTGCAATGCTATCGCGTTTCGCGTCGGCCGGTAACACACGCCATACAATTTCTTTTGGATCTGCTTTCGCGATCAGCAGATTGACGTCGGCTGTAGGCAGTGAAATATTTACGTCGGTACTTTGCTGACCATCACCGATTTGCCAGTCAATTTGATTGGCTATTTGTGTACCGATCATTAAAGCCAACTGACCTGAGTCCACGCCTTTTCGGTCGCGCCTGGATATCTCAACATTCCAATCATAACTTCGGGCATCCGAAGACTGAGATGACCTCGCAAAACTCACAAAAATATTCTTAGGCAACGACCGCCCATCTCTCACATCCATAAAGCGCAAGTCAGATTTATCGGCTAGATAACGCCAATTAAAACCTTCCCATGAAAATGAGTCCGCGTCGCTAAAGATATAGATGACGTCAACCTGCCCAAGGTTGCGAATTTGCGACTCCAGAGAATGACCTATCTTGGCGCCGAAGCGATGAAAATCGATACCTTGCAAATGAGTGCTGAGTTCTTCAAGTTGACTGACGTAATAAATATCGTCGCGGTCGCTAAAGCTAAGTGAGAACTTACTTTGGCCATCCTTGGTCGCCTTCACAAAGATTTCCGAGACCATTTCGCGCAACGAGGTAATTGATGTGTAGGCCGATACACTTGGACTCAAATCTATAAATAAATGTTGCCGATTAAACTTCTGTGAACGCGGCGTGAAGATTTTTAACTTTGGTTCCGCACTCAGGAGTACAAGTGTGCAGACTAACCCTAAAAAACATAAAAACGCCAACCACGGTGGAGGCCGAAGGCGAAGGCTGGGCAGTTGGCGGCGACTTTGGCTAAAAATTCTCAGAATAGGAAACCATACGCGCTCTCGTTTACGACGCACAATCCACCAAATGACAGCTCCCACGATTCCGAGCGCTAAGACCACATAGCTCAGTAGCGAAAGGTTCCAAATTGTGCTCCGGAGCAATTCCATTAAGCCTCGTGAATCAAATGTGCGCCGGTACAAAGAGCTTTATAAAACTCGTTCACCGGGGTTTTTTGCGTGACTCGTAGATAGAGACCTTGATGCTCAGCGACTAAATCATATTTTTCTTTGAGCCATGAATGAATCGTTCGTTCGTAAAAATGATCGCCAGTCAGTACATTGCCCTGAAATTCTAAAAGCTTCTGGTTCTCATCAAAGTAGCAAAAATCACGCTTGAGCCAATCACATTGGAGCTCCCAACTACTGAGCGTATGACAAAAGACTCGCTGACGAGCTTGGCCCCAGAACTTCAAAAGGTCCATCGATCCAAGACCATCCCCGACTCCTATGGCCAAATGATAAGTTGACATTTCCGGTGTCAAAACAGGTTCAAAATGTGAAGTGATTTCGTCTGGCGCAAATTTTTTCTTGTGGCATTCCGAGAAGTACAATCCCACTTCGCCGGCGCCTCGAAACTTTCGCCGGTACCAGCTAGAGTCGCCGTTCTTATCTTCGCGACAAATCATGAAATCAACCATGTCCCCAAAGTATGACAGTTGGTACGCGATGTCGAAGGATACACGCATGGCGATTTCAATTTTTGAAACGACGCGATCAGATTCGCGATTGAGGTGTTCGAAGGTTTCAGCGGTCGGCCATATCATAGAGTCCGATAGGTCGACGGCGATGGCCACTCGCGCGCCCGCTTCCACTCGTCTTTGCCTGACGATAAGTTGATCGGATCGGGCGTAGGCCTTCCAATCAATGCGATTGATCGAGTCGCCGGGCGCATAACTTCGACTGGATTCGGGCAATTTGGAAACCTGCTGAAACAATGACAAATGACTACCTTGAGCCCGCCAACTCATAATGTGATTCTTGAAGAATAGCTCGCCAGAAACATTACCAGGTTCCAAGTCAGCAATCGTTTGCTGGGTGCTACTCATAAATTATAGGCCGTGGCTAAGATTTTTCTGTTCGCTTTCGACAAATGCTACTAATTCCAGAATCAATTGATCTGGTGAGGTAAACGTTCGCGACGATGAGGGATAAAGGCGAAGTCTATGGCGCAAAGTCGGACAAGCCATTTCGCGTATGTGTCGCCAACGCACGGAATCGCTTCCCTCCATTAAGGCCAGCGCTTTCGCGGTCGAAATCAAACTCAAGCCAGCACGCGGTCCGGCGCCATACCAAACATGTTTTTGTACAACTTCGGGACAGTTTTCTTGGTTGGGACGAGTGGAACGAGTCAATCGATTGATACCCTCAATAATGTTCTTATCGATGGGCATAGCGCGAGTACAGGCCTGGATAGATTGAAGCTCTTCGGCGGACAAAACGGACGATGAACTGTCCAAATCCTTCTGTGCTGCTGCGCTCTCACCTATCAACTGACTATCAGCATGGGCTTGCAATATGCGAAGTTCGGCATCCACCTTTGGGTACTCGACTAGGGCATGGATGAGAAAACGGTCGAGCTGCGCTTCTGGCAAAGGAAAGGTACCTTCGGATTCGAAAGGGTTTTGGGTCGCAAAAACCATAAAAGGCTCTTGCAGAGTATGGCGATGGCCACCCACTGTTACGGCATGTTCTTGCATCGCTTCCAGCAAAGCGGACTGCGTTCGCGGAGATGCCCGGTTAATTTCATCAGCCAGCAATAAATTTGTGAAGATTGGCCCTTTGACGAACTCAAATTTTCTTTTGTTTGACGCTTGGTCATGCTGTAATATTTCGGAACCCGTGATATCACCCGGCAAAAGATCGGGCGTAAACTGAACGCGACCAAAATTCACTCCCAGTTGACGCGCGATAACACGAACCAAAGTTGTCTTGGCGAGCCCCGGAGCACCGGTCATCAAGACGTGTCCACCCGACCATAAACAACAAAGAACTTGGTTCAGCAAATCTTCTTGGCCATACACATAGGCTCCGATTTTTTCTCGAACTTGTGCGCAGAGTTTCGCGGCTTGATCAATTTTTATGGTTTCGGACATGCCTATTCCTCACGTGCTGGATTTGTCCTTCATTCTAACGCAGATCGGTGGGATTATCAGCACTTTCGGTGGGGATTTCAGTGGCTGACTAAAAGCCATTCACTTAGAAACAATAGGTCACTTTCACGAGAAGGAGTCCCCATGTTTAAGCGCCCCAATCACGGCGGCATAACGTTGGAATACATTATACTCAGCGCCTTTACGGCTTTTGCCAGCCTGGCAGCGATGGGCATTATGAAAAAGACGATGTCCCATCAACTCGAAAAGATGACCGAGCAACTTGATATGGAAGTAGACAGCTCAGACTTTGAAAATCCTTAGATGACTTATCAGCTTCTCATTGCGACAGGTCTACTGACGATAGTTTTCACAGTTCACGACCTCGGATTTCAAGATCTCATTTGGTCCAAAAAGTTTCTAGAATTGCGCCTTGAAATCCTCGGAGGGCAACGTTCGACTCTGGAAAGATTCTGTGAAGAAAGAGAGGTCATTGGAAGTAAGGTTAGAGGTAAAGAGGGAAAGAAGAGAAAAAAGCATTTCTTAGAATGCAAAACCTCCGTCGACAATCGCCACAGCGAATCACTTTGCGCAAAAGTCTCAGAAGAAAAAGGAAAAATCAGAACATCACGGGTTTTTCTGAGTATGGTATGCCGTTATTCGAATCCACGCCTAGGCGTAAACAAAACAATCATCAAACGCTTCCGATCCCAAGTGGGTATGGGATCCGAATCTAACAAATATCCTTCTTCAAAATAATCTTTTCTGTCTTGCGAAGACAAGAAACCAAAACGGAATCCAACGACTCCACCCATCATCGGAACGAGACTGAAAAATGGTTTCCGCTCGGCGGGTGGTGGGCCGATGGGTTGAGGATTTTTGTTCGGACTGATTTCGGGAGGAGGTTCGCTCGGTACGGAAGGTCTTTCCCGAGTAGGGTCATCAGGTAAATCAGGGATATGTGGAGATTTTGGACGCGGCTGAAATGTCCGATCCGGCCGGATCTCCGGGGGCGCCTGAGGTGGTGATGGCGAAGGGGTACGTTGTGGTTTTTCAACTTGCTCGGATTGACCTTCGCTAGCGAACTCAGAACTTCGCCCAGGTTCATTCTTTTCAGATCGTTTCAATGCACACCCCCTCGAAAAAAAATCAATTGATGATCGTGAAACCAAATATTACTTACTCAAACTACGGATCATCCAGGCTGCTTCTTCATGAAAATTTCGACGTCCACTGAGCAGGTCAGCTGTGGTTGTATCGTGATTCGCGTCGGCAATGTCGATACACTCTTTGAGTTTTCCCACCAACTGCATATGATCGCTCTCGAGATCCAACAACATTTCTGTCGCATCGAGCTGGCCGGTTTTAGGATCCTTGATTGTTGTCATTTGCGAATATTCAGCGTAAGAACCTGGCGCGTAGTATCCAAGCGCTCTTATTCTTTCGGCTATGACGTCGATTGCATCCAACATCAGATGATAGTGTTCATCGGTGAGTTTGTGGATACCGACAAAGCGCGCGCCTTCGACATTCCAGTGGTAATTCAATGTCTTCAAATATAGTGAGAACGAATCCGCAAGAATCTGCGCTAGGCCATTCGCCACAGCTTGCACTGCGCCTTTCTCTTCATGAAGCTCAATTGATAAATCATCAGAACGCACCAGCTTAAGATTACTCATCGTATCCCCCGTTTTTTTTTGACATAACACCGACACCTTCTCTTACTCTCATTGCTTTAGATAAGTAAGCAAGATGCGTGCCTAAATGAGAACGGCGCTAGTTGACTTTGCTTTTTATTATGAGAAAGATCGCCTTGAATGGGTGTCGATAGTGTAGGCTGTACCCTACATTTCTAAGCATTTTCATAGTTAATAGAACCCAATTTTGCCAAAATTAACAATTATATGGCCTATTCTAAGGCCAAATGATAAGAATTTTAAGTCACTATTGAGGGGCTTATTTTGAACGGTCATATTTTATTAGTCGATGATGATGAAAAGGTTTTGGAGTTTTACTCAGCGGCACTTTCTCGCGCGGGCTATCGTTCCAAGCAATGTTCGAATTTGAATGCAATGCGTGACGCAATTTCTGAACACTCTTATGACGCAGTTTTTTTAGATTTAAATCTTGGCGGTGAAAATGGCCTCGATGGCTTGCCATATGTTTTGAAGAATGCTCCGTTTTCTAAAGTGATCGTATTAACCTCGCAGAATTCCGTGAATAAAGCGGTCGAGTGCATGGAACGAGGCGCATCTTGGTACTTTACTAAGGGCACGGATCCGAACGAAATTATTGCCAAACTGAAGTCCTTGCTTGAAAAACCAGTAGGAGCTGCTGGCACTGGCGGTAGTGACCAAAGTGCATGGCGTTCGACTTTAATAGGTGAAAGCAAACCAATCCTTGAGACTTGTTCAACGATTGAAAAACTCAAAGACGTGGACTCGACCGTACTCATCCTCGGAGAGTCCGGAACGGGTAAAGAGGTCGTGGCTCGCGCGATTCACCAATCGTCTCCTCGGGCCCAGATGCGTTTTGAAGCCATCAACTGTGCAGCCATACCCGAGAATCTTTTGGAGTCTGAACTTTTTGGCCACAAACGTGGATCCTTCACGGATGCCAAGCAAGATCGAAAAGGGATTTTTGAAATCTGCAGTAAAGGAACTTTGCTACTTGACGAAATCGGCGATATGCCACTTATGCTTCAAACCAAACTACTTCGCGTTCTCCAAGAGCGACAAATTATGCCAGTCGGCGCATCCACTTCTATTCCGGTCGAAACGCGTGTCATTGCCGCAACGCATCGCGATATGACGGACGAAGTGAAGTCCGGTCGATTCCGAGAAGACCTTTACTATCGCCTAAATGTCGTCGTCGTGAATATTCCTGCTTTACGACACCGCAAAGAAGATATCGGATTGTTGGTTTCGTATTTTCTAAAGAAGTTCAACCAACGGTTCAGCAAAACGGTTAAAGAACCATCTCGCGCAACACTGTCTCGACTTCAAAGCTATGATTGGCCCGGCAACATCCGCGAACTGCAAAACGCAGTTGAGCGTGGAGTTGTGCTCGCTATAAATGACGAGCTGGACATTAGTCATATGTTTTCGCATCTCAATATTTCCCGTCACGGCGAAAACTCCAGTGACGAAGGCCAACATACTTTTGAGAATAATCCGGCCTTTGACATGCCTCTTACGGATGCTAAACAGGCATTTGAAAAAGCGTATATCACTCGCCTCTTAAAGCTGAGTCACGGAAATATAGCAGAGCTTTCTCGAAAGTCAGGCCGTTACCGCGCTGATTTGTACCGAATGCTGGAGAGATACCATATTCAGATAGATGAATTTCGTAATAAATCGTAAATCGAGGACTTTGATTTGAAGTCAATATTCCAACATGATGAATTCTATCAGAGTATACTGAGATCGTTCGCCAATGATTTGCCGGGCATGTTTGCTACCTTAAAAGCTTCTTACACCAATGGGCAACGTATCGCAGCGCGAGACGCGAGTCACAAATTAGCCGGTACTTCTGCTACCTTCGGTTACCCCCAACTAGCTAGAGACTTTCAAGTGCTAGAAATGTTATTAGACCAAAGTGAATCGACATCTGAGGAAATTCTAGACGCTATGAAACAACTCGAAGAGATGATAAACTCGCTTTCTAAAGAAGGACTTTAATGGATTCCATTTCTGCCAAAGTACTTGTAGTTGATGATTGCAAGCATGTTCGCGGCTTCTTAGAAACTGTTCTAAAAAATAAAGGTGTGAGTGTGACTTGCGCCGCGTCAGGCATGGAAGCCATCAGTTTGTGCAAGACATCACGTTTTGATTTGGTCTTTATGGACATTCGCATGCCCGAGCTCAGCGGAACGGAGACTATGCGCGCGATTCGCAAGTTTGATCTCGTCACTCCCGCCCTAGCTCTGACCGCAGATGATATGGATGTTGTGGCGGAAGATGAAGAAAGCCTTTTTGACGCTTTCTTAAGTAAACCTATCAATAGCAAAGATTTAATAGAAATCGTTCGCAAATATAAAAGCAAACCAGCTGTGTCGCGCCAAGCGGCTTCTCTGACGACCTAAAATCGAAGTGGGTTAAAGTGCATCGCCAGCCACAACGAGAAGTGCCGAGACACGTCTTGCGTCCCGTTCAAGCTGCTTACTGTTGTCATCAGACTGAGTCTGAGCTTCGCCAAAACTGCGAATGACAAGCTGCCTAGTGTCCGCCCCAAGCTTTTCCAATTCCATGGCTACTGCGGCCGCTCGTCTTAAGGCAAGATCCTCATTCAAAGTATCGCCTCCATGCTGATCAGCATGACCAGTCAAAAGAAGACGCATATTTTCATCTTTTTGCAATTTTTGAATAAGGCTATGAGCCTCAACTTTATCAAATCGATGAGGCTCAATACTTCCAGAAGAAAAAAAAGCAATTGGCACTGGTCTGTCGGCAACATGAGCGGACGAGGTCTCTATGGGGACATCACTTATTTTCGGCTTAGAGGTCTGCGTTGAGGTAGCAGAACAACCCCACAATACAGCAATGAGAATATGGGTCACTGTCACGTTCATGCCTCTCCTCTTCACCTTCAACATCCTCTTCACCTTAAACATCCATCTAGACTCGAGTTCGGCCTTGAATGAAGCCGGCTACGGTTGTCAGCAAAAATAAAACGAGGCCGACGAAAAAGAGAATTTTTGCGAAGCCCACAGCACTGCCCGCAATTCCGCCGAAACCAAACAAAGCAGCGATAAGAGCTACCACTAAGAAAAACACTGCCCAGTTAAACATAACTATGCCCTTTCATTTCCGATAAAGTTTCACTACTTAAATGGTATTTTGACGCTTAACCAAAACCACAACGGTAGAGGGTCCACCTTTGGATTTAATGGTTTCCGCAATTTTCAAAACCGTCCGATCGTCGACCGGCTGACCTTTCATGGCGCTTTTGACTTTTGATTCTTTCGTGCCAAAAACATCGCTGATCCAGCTCGGCGTCGTGGCCATGCTATAGGATTTGACGTTAGGTGCACCCAGCTCTGCCAGAATCTTTTTGACACTCTCGGCGCGCTGATCAGCCAACTTTTGATCCACTGATGGCAGATCTTTGCCAATTGATGGAGACGGCATGTCTTTGTCTGACCAAGCTGCCACAACAATTTGTTCGATTTTGGTATCATTCCGGACACTATTCACGAGTGATCGCAAGTCTCGTTTTTCTGCATCCGTCACCACATTACTGCCATTTGCAAAAGAAATCGTAGTGATATCTTTGTCCATAATATCGTAAACTTTTGTCTGCACAGCTTCCGCCGCATTTCCAGCCGTTTTCTTTACACCTGTTGCTTGGGCCACCCCCACAAACATCGTTAATGATGCTGCGGAACAGATTAAACATTCTTTCCAACCTAACGCTCTTTTCATACGAACTTTCCTTTATTCAACTCAAAGTACAAAACATAAATCGATTTTTCATTAGTGGACTGTAACTTTCTTGGCGCCAGCGGCTTCGAACGCATCCTTAATGCCTTCTTTAAACTGGTCATCAGATTCTACCGAAACAAGTATGGAGCCCTTGCTTACACCCTCGTCGACTAATTTCGCTTCATTTTCTTCAAAGCCGTAACCTACCAAAGCACCGAATAGCCCGCCTGCTGCCGCTCCCGCTCCGCCACCAGCTAACGCGGCCACGACTGGACCTGCCGCAACTATGCCGATTCCGCCGGTAACAGCAATCGTACCCACGGCTGTCAAACCTGCGGCGATGGCACCGAGTGCACCTCCCGTTAAGGCTCCAGCAACAGCCCCTTCGGGAGCTTTAGAATTCACCTCTACGGAAAATTCTTTGCCGCGAGTTGAATCGGACATGAGAATACTAACTTCTTTTTCTTTGACTCCCAGGGCACGGATGCGATCGATTGCTGTTCCAGCCGCGACTCGGTCACTAAATAGTCCTGTTACTCCATGGCTCATATCAAATTCCTTTTTATATTGTCTGACAAGTTATCCAGACATTTCAATATCTATCTTCCACTTTACTAAGTAATGCAATTTAAGAGCCAACTCAGAATTAAAATTTCCCAGAAAAAAAAGGGCGGAAGTTATCCACC
Source organism: Oligoflexales bacterium (assembly GCA_041740975.1). GTDB lineage: Bacteria > Bdellovibrionota_B > Oligoflexia > Oligoflexales > JALZUQ01 > JBGSKV01. Next base: position 65,410 of record JBGSKV010000038.1, read on the forward strand.
CTTTCAAGTCGCATTGACTCACACAAACTAAATTAAGAAAATCAACTTAATTTGCTGAGAAAGCCATCGACCTGTTGATCCGCATCTTCTTTTTTATAACCATAACGTTTTTGAAGCACACCTTTGAGCTGCTCACTTCTTCCCGCCACATAAGTCAAGTCATCGTCCGTTAGTTTTCCCCACTTAGCTTTGACTTGACCTTTGATCTCACTCCATTTTCCTTGAAGAATATCCGAGTTCATGAACGCTCCTTAAAATTAAATAAACCTTATATTGATGAGAGCCAATTCAACGCGATTCCCATCACTCATCTCTATAAAGATAAAGCAATCACTGTGCCAATGAGAGACGCAATTGAATCGATTTGAGATGCAGATGAACGTCACATGAATGATCTATGGTCCGGTTATGGAGGTAAAATCATACGTTTAATTAATTTTGTGCCTTATCGGGATCATTATGAACTAGGATGCAAATAGTTGCACCTTCGCCGATGGAGGACTCTACCCATATTTCAGATTTATGCTGCTCAGCAATTTTTTTCGCAATAGACAGTCCCAATCCACTACCCTCGACTTTTTCCGTGCGTTGCAGCCGCACAAGCGGTGAAAAAATCTTTTTATGGTTCTTTTCGTCAATCCCAACGCCATTATCGGCAACACAAATTTTGTAGTCGAACTGCCCTTCATTTTCATCTAACTCGCGGCAAAACACTCTTACCATTGGCCGAACGTCGGGCTTACGAAACTTAATTCCGTTAGCAATCAAATTCTGAAAAAACTGCAATAACGCGACCGGGTCGCCATTTATGACTGGCAACCTTTCATCAAACTCAACTATCGCATCATTTTCTTCAATCATGACGGCTAGATTACGAATGGTTTTCTTGACAATATCCTTCAAGTCCACCTCTTCGAAACGCTGACAGGATCGTCCGACTTTGGCATAGTCCAAAAGTTCCGTCACGAAATCAGCGACTCCTTCCGATACATCTCCAAGGGTGCGACTCCACTCCATCAACTCTTTATCGTCATGTTCTGCTGCCTTTTCTAAAATCAGCTGCGCTGTCTGATTGATAACCGCAAGGGGAGATTTAATATCATGTGCGGCCGTGTAGGCGAAATGCTCGAGTTCAGTCTGCTTATCCTTCAGTTTGGCGTACAAGTCAGCTTTCTCTATAGCGCTACCCACGGCCAGCCCGATGGTATCCGAAGTCGCGTTTTCTTTAACTATGTAATCTGATGCCCCCATTTTCATGGCAGTCACAGCAACTGTCTCGTCACCTTCACCCGTCAGCATGATGACTGGAATACTTAGACTTCGGTCACGCATTTTCCGCAGGACATCTAAGCCGTTTTCCGAACCCAACTGATAATCTAGAAACACGCAATCGAATTCGAATGTCTCAAGCAATTCAAAACAGTCCTTCTCACATTCGACATGTTGCGCCTGAACGGAGGCAACGTAGCGGAGTCCTTTTTCCGCGTTCCGCCGTAGGAGATTATAGTCTGCCGGATTGTCGTCAACGATAAGGAGTCTAATTACTTTTCTCACGCGCGTTCCTTTGGAGCTAAAACGACCAGATCTAACCAGTAAGATCCCAACTCTTGTAAGACTTTGGTAAAATCTTCTACCTCAACAGGTTTATTGAGAAACGAATTGCAGCCAAGCTCATATGTCTTAACAATATCTTCTTCTTTGCGTGAAGTTGTCAGAATAATGACAGGAATTTTCGCCAATTTTTTATCATTCTTAATCTGCTTTAGGACTTCTTTGCCATCAATTTTGGGCAGGTTTAAGTCTAAGAGTATTAAATCGGGAACCGGGCTTTTGCCTATGTCCATATAAACATTCCGACGATATAGATAGTCGAGGGCTTCCTCACCGTCTGAAACTATACGCAGATCAACATTTTGCAAACTTTTCTGAAAAGAACGACGTGCCAAATTTTGCTCGGCAGGATTATCCTCTACCAACAAAATAACAGGTTCATGCATTCCCATAAAATGATCTCACTACTTTTTTACTGGAATGACCACATGAAAAATGGATCCAACTCCTGGCGTTGACTCAACCCAAATTTCTCCATCGTGTCTTTCAACAATCTTCTGGCAAATGGAAAGCCCAATACCGGTTCCTTCGTATTTATTCATACCATGTAAACGTTTAAATGGGGCGAAAATCTGTTTCAGGTACTTTTCCTGAATACCTATTCCGTTGTCTTTAAAATCTAAATGGACGTTTCCATCCTTCTCGCAACCCGATATTTCGATAACTGAAGTCACACCCACATCCACAAATTTTACCGCATTTGTCACAATATTTGCAAATAGCTGGACGAATAAATTCTCATCCACGTAAACCTTCGGCAGCTCACCCACTACGACAATCTTTGCCTTCGACTCCTCAAGGAGTGATTCGAGTGATTTTTTTGTGTCCGCCAAGACCTTCTCGATGGAAACTTCACTTTTCTTAACTTCACTTCGTCCTGCCCGTGACAAATTCAAAAGATCGTCAACCAATCGCCCCAATCGCATCGCCGACTGCTTGATATATTTTAAATCATCGGCGGCATCAGGCGTCAAATTAGGGCCAATATCTTCTTCAAGAAGCTGGCTGTAAGATATAAGGTTGCGCATTGGCTCTTTGAGATCATGGGAAGCTATGTAACTGAATTGTTCCAGCTCTCGATAGGCGATTTCGAGTTGCTTTGCATACTCTCTCAGTTGTCGTTCCGTCTTTGTTACGTCCACGGCGATTTCCAGAAACCCTACGATTTCTACGTCTAGGTAGATGGGGGTTACAATCAAGTTAACGGGTAAGGTGCTCCCATCTTTTCGAATGTAGGTCCAGTTCTTCTCTTCAAATTTGCCCAATCGGGCTTCTTCGGTCAGGACTTCGAACGGTTGCATCTCACGACCAAGTTGACCCGACATTTTCTGACTTTGTTCAGACAGCTCGTTTCGCATATGAAATATCAAAGACGTTTGTTTGCCGACCAATTCGTCAGCGCGGTAACCCAACATTGATTCGGCGCCTGAGTTAAATGTCGTGATCACCCCGTTAAGATCGGTAGCGATGATGGAGATCCGGGTTGATCCGTTTAGAATCGCCTGCAAGCGATTGGCCGTTTTCTGAACTTGTTTGCGGCTATTTTGAGCTAATTGTATAAACAGCACTAAAAGCGCAATGAGAATGCTAACGGAAACCCCCAGTGCTAGGATGCGCCCCACAATAGCCATTTTTCGATTGGATAAAAACGCATCGGTAGGTGCCACCTTAAGCGTCCAGTCCTGCCCGCCAACATTTATTTTACGCCAAACCGTAAAGATTGGGTTCATTGGTTCTGCTGGACTGCGAACGTAAATCAGATAATTGTGGTCCAGATCGGTAATGTCAAAATTAAAATTGGGCAATATATCTTTGTCGGCAGTCACTGAAAAAAGTGTTTTTACATTGATAATTGCGAAAAAGAAGTCACTTTCGGGATTGTTATTGATCGGAGATATGTAAGCAAACGCCTTGACCTTGTCTTTAATGAAAAAGGCTTCCGTGAGGTGAAACCGAGATGAATTTAAGCCTCTATTTTCTTCTTTAAACTTGCGAACAATGTCCTCAACTTCTCCTAAGTCTTCATAAGCCAAGCCTCTACGAAGCTTCACTTTAAGCACACGACCTTCTTGACTTGAGATGCCAAGTGCCTCGAAATGGGGGACATCTTGCAGGAACTGAGCGGCTTCAATATCCCATTCTAAAATAGTCTGAGATTGAAACTTCCAGCGCATACCCATTCGGCGAACAGCTTTTCCAGTCGTTTCCAGTGATCGAAACAAAATATCGTGGTAATGGTTAGACGCGCTTCGCGTGAGCTCGCGCATGCGAAAGGTATCTTCGGCAACCGCGGCGTTGAAACTTATGGCTGTTACGGAGAGGCCCGCCATAAGCACGACAACTGAGGTCCATAAAGGTATCCCCACTTCCCATTCCCTAGAATCTTCCCAAAAATAAGATGCCAGCATTCCACCCAGCACTATGAATCCGATTGAGGCGGGCAAGGGCATTCTGACTTGCGTGCTCATGCCATGCAATGATTCGAAGTTCTGTAGAAAGGAGAAGAAATCAATGAACCCGAATACAGCTGCCGCACTCGCCATTGTCGAGGAAATGGCCAAGATATGACGAGTACCTCTCCAACCGCTACAGAAGAGTGCCAGAAAAATTAAGAGAAAAGAAATGGCCGACTTGGCAGTCATGCGACCTGGAAAATCGCGATCTAAAAAAAGATGATCTTCCTTGAAGAACTGATCCAATCCCCAGTCTTTTCCGAGGTATATTAAAAAAACTAAAATCAAACATAAAATCGCTGCCGAACCTGAGACTCCACGCATCAACCATTTCGGCATCCTGTGGTGACGTAAAAATAAAAATCCCGATACAAAAAAAAGCAAGGCAGAGTTGAGCTGCATCGGCAAAATTCTTGAGTTTGGCGTAAGGACGACATTAACTTCTGCCAGCCAACTCAACGTATAAATAAGGCCGAGAAAGATGGAAAAACTTCCTCCAACCCTTCGCATCCATTTACAATTTTTCGACTCGACTCTCAACTTCTGTGACCTCAGAAAACAAGATTTCGAATCTATAACCCATTGTGCATAATTCAAAGTTTTAAATAAATAAACTTCGCGATACCAGATAAAAATGAGAGATCATTTTTCTGAATTAAGAAATTTTTAATTTAAAGAAAATGGAGAAGGGGCTTTTGGTAAAGCCCCGTCGTATGGGAGTCATATTACTTTAGTCAGTGAAGATGACATGGTTGGCTTCTAAGTGAGTGAACGAGCGGGCCTCCCAAAATGCGTTCATGCAATTGATATTGCAGAATGCGTGCCAAAACCAAAACCTGGGAGATACTAGAGCATTGCTGGTTTTGTGCAATATAAATGAACAGAATAATGCAGGACAAACAAACCACCACCGTATGAGAACACCCACTCTTGACTGTTTAAATATTGATCTTCGCGAGCCCGCCAGGACGAAGGAGAGTTCCAAATGCAAAGAGGGAAGCGTCTACCAGATACGCTTCCCTCAAAGCCAGGCCTTTTCGCCCAGAATTCTATACTTAGATAACTATTAAAACTCGTCGCGGCGCCGTTGAATCTCTTCAACAAGCTCCGTCTTTTCCATAGTTGCGTAACCACTAATATTCAATTGCCTAGCTTCATCGCGAAGCTGATCAAGAGAACAATCTCTCAAATTTTTGTCACGTTTTGGATGACTTACCATAGAGTGCTCCATTCAAAAGTTTAAATTCAAGGTCCCAATTACATTTCCTAGGCAACGGAAACTCCGAAGTAGATGTTGGATGAAGTTGGATAAACCGTGCAGTACACCCAGTTGGACGATGCGTCAAATCGATCGTAATCCTCCAAATCGTAATCACGGAGATCGTGCTTATCATCCAATTTGATGCGAACTTCTGGCTCTATCGCTTTCATTAATTACCTCTTCTTTTCTGTTCTACTCTGCCAGTCACGTTAACTGACAGATGCTTGATATTTGATCAGTCAAGCATTAGAGTTTCTGTAGCCCCACCTAAGCTTTACTAAGCAAAGTCCATGCCAGCGAATTCTAAATTTTATAACGGTCTGCCACTCGAATTTGTAGCCTAAATGTTACAGGTTTCTAAAATGAGTTAGGAAGGGAAAAACTATTAAACTCTCTGCAGACGACTTGTACGTGGAAAACTCAATCTTTCACTCTACCTTTCACCACACGCACTCATTGAGTTACGATTTGAGTTGGCAATTGCCATGAATGGAAATCCCTACAGCGAAACTCACTTCAACCTACGCTTCCTCGCATAAGCCTTAACGAAACGGCGCTCATTGTTTGCTTAGAGTTTGTTTGGAAAAAAAAGATTGGCCTAACTTTTGCTTTGTATTGATCTACGGGGAGATGTTGGCAAGTCGTCGCATCGAGGTGTTTTCATCTCAAAACCTCGTCATGATCACATCGAAGGAGATTAGTTATGCTTAGTAAAAAGGTTTTGGCCGGCATTATGGGCCTGAGTTTTATGTTCGTTGGCTGTGGAAAAGCAAAAGAAAAAGTCGGCGAAGCACTCGATCGCGACGTGGATATCGTGGGAACCTGGCGTACTGACAATACCGAGGTCGGATTAGTGGACGCGCTTCCCAATGCCGAACGATCGTTTGATTTTGGCGCCACTGGAAATTTCTCGCGAGTAGAAAAATTTTGTGACGACGACAAGTGCAGCAACGGTGAGGGATTTGTTTACGAACTCGAAGGCTCGTACGAAACAAAAGGCGAAAGCAAAGAAAATAATGAAGTCAAAGTGATTAACTTTACTGTTGACCATGCCTATATCACCGTGAAAAACGAGTTAGCCGTTGATGCATTTGCAGCAATTGAACTCTGTGGCATTAAAAACTGGGAAGAAAATCTAAACAAAAAAGTTGAAATCACTGATAAAAGCTGCGCTGGTTTTAATGTAAAAAAAGGTGATGTCGTCGTTGACGTCTATGATGTCAGTGACAAAAAGCTATTTCTAGGAAAAGCACTATCATTTTCACTAAGAGATGATTCCGATGATCGTCCAACCGACGTCGATCGCGACTTGGTTTACAACAAGCGCTAGACAGCCGCCTCCTCGCGGGGGAAATGGAAACTTTGAATTGAAAAATCCCGACAAACCCCTAAAGTTTGTTGGGATTTTTCATTGGGTTTTGTGGTACGAGTAAGTCTAAACCTTGCGATTTAGGTCGACGATGAACCGATACGTACTTGCTGTTCACATTGTTCTGTTTCTGTGGGCATTGTTCAATCTCCTTAGAATTCCAAGAAGTCCAACAGAGACGCTTTCTTGGATCTATTTTGTCATTTTCGTGCCGATCTTTGGTCCGCTTGCATATTTGGTTCTTGGGGAACGTCACTTTCGAACCAAGCCTGATGTTGGCACTTCAATTTTAGCGAATCCTTTTGAAGAAGGCGAAATATCGGTCAACCTTCGGAACTGCGCGAAGCTATCAGCCACTTCAGTGACGGCGTCGAATAGCTTTTACATTACCGCCAATCCCAACGAGTCCTTGAATCTGATTCGGGAAAAACTGGCGGCAGCACAGGAAAGCATCTATGTCGAATTTTATATTATCCAGAATGACACCATAGGGACTTTGATTCTTGAGACGCTCATTGCCAAAGCTGCCGCCGGAGTAAAGGTGTATTTGATTTATGATTGGTACGGCTCTTTTCTGATTAGTCGCAGTAAGCTAAAAATGCTGCGTCAGGCGGGTGGACATGTGACCTCCTTTTCGCCGATAGAACTGATCTTTAAGGCATTGAATCCCAACTTACGCAACCATCGGAAGCTTATTTTGGTTGACGGGAAAACGGCGATTTCGGGAAGTGCAAACATAGGTCGGAAGTACATCGGCAAAAAACGTCGGGATCAAAATCGCGACTATCTCTTTTCATTATCTGGGCCTGTGTGCGACCAACTGGAGCGAATTTTTGTCAAAGATTGGAATTTTTGCTCCTTAGACAAAATCACCACCATTCATGTACCGGTCCGAAAAAGTCCTGATGCGATACCGGTTGTTGTCATAGACAGTGGTCCCCATCGGTTTCAGGAGACTTTTCACCTCACCATCATTTCTTTGATTCACACTGCGAAACATTCCATTCGCATTGCCACACCTTATTTTGTGCCCAGTGAACCACTTCTATACGGGTTAAAAGTTGTCGCTCAAAAAGGCATCAGGATTGAACTGATCATTCCGTTGAAGTCCGACAGTCCATGGGTCGACCTCGCGAGCACGTCCTTTGCACGAGAACTCAGTGAAGTCGGTGTCCAAGTTCATCGCTTTAAGAGCCGTATGCTGCATTCAAAGATCATCACAATTGATGAACGGGTTGCTGTGGTGGGTACTCCCAACTTTGACTATCGAAGCTTCCGATTGAACTATGAGCTGGCCTTTGTCATGGAGTCGGAAATAGTCAGCCAAGCGATCAGCGCAATCTTTGACGAAGATCTAAAAAACTCTTATCCTTTTAATACAAGCAAACGTCGCCGACCCCTTCGATACGCCGAAAATTTGGCCCGGGTCCTGTCACCATTATTATAAGTTAGCGCATGAAATACTATAAGATGAGTATCCAGAACTTCTTGACTGTGCGTGGATCCACCCACCAAAATGGTTCTTTGCTTTCCAAAACTGATTCGAAAGCGCATCTCAAAAAAGAGTTTTCGATTTGCACGTGGAATGCCTTCAAGGGTCTTGGTGGAGAAGCTTTTAAACTCGACCTTCATAAACTAATCGAGACACATGACATCGTATGCTTGCAGGAAGTCATCCTTTGCAGCGATTCGCGATGGCATAATGTCGATATTCCGTCAGATTTTATTTTCTGCGCCAATTATTTGCGCCGCGATGGATTAACCGAAGGCATTATGACGGTTTCTTCTTTTCTTAGTGAAAAAGCCTTAGGAATTCCTAGCATTTTTCGCGAGCCGCTTTCTTGGACCTCGAAGCTTGCCATGATCAGTTATTTTCCAATTGCCGAGACAAACGAATCTCTTATGCTCATCAACATCCACTCAACTTTGGTGAGAACTCGGAAGCGATTTGAAAGGGAACTTCTGAATATTCTCGAAAAAATGCCCGAACACGATGGACCAGTCATATTCTGTGGAGACTTTAATACGCTTTCCCCCGCTTATTTAAAAACCTGCGCGGAGATTCTAGCTTTGAAAAACCTTAAACTGCATCAACCAACGGAAGATACACGCAGTATCCTTCGTAAGCTCGATCATTTTTTCGTCCGTAATATTGCCACCGACAATGTGAAGGTGCTTCATCATATACAGAGCTCCGATCACTTTCCCATAAGCGCTACATTCCGCTACACTTAAGGCATTGCGGTCATTCGCCGACATTTGCTCACGATCCTAGGTTACGTGTGCTTTCGTTTGACTTGTTAATAATTTTATGGAATTGTCCATTTAGATTACAAATTTTAGTCAAATGAAAGTGCAGTCGTAAATTCGTTGCTTTTATTCTGAGCGCTAGATATGGATCTGGCGTACAATGAAGTTGACCAGAATAAGCAGCCTATGCGATTGAATTTTTAGAGGCACAGTTTATGTTTTTTGCAATTTCCAAGATTATTATCGAGGCTGACCAATCCACACCGACTGACTTGAAGGAATTGACAAAACTTTGCCAGAAAGTTCAGGCCAAATTTAAATTCTGCGCTAAACCGCTCGCCCACACCGATGACAAACTCAGTTTTGCAGTTGCTCTTCTCGCTCCGAGCCGCAATGCCGCTCTCCAAAAGCTAGATGAGGTCATCAAAATGGCCGAGCAAAGTGGAATTGGACGAGTCGACAATGAAATAAGCCTCGTCGATCACATTGATGCGTTTGAAGATGGTGACGAAGAAGAAGAACCGGCTGGAGATATAGCCACTGCGGTAGAAGCTTTCGACGAGCCCGACGACAAGTATAAACTGCGACATTAATCTAAATAGTTAAAAGTCGCGTACGCTTACGAGAGCAAGGAAGCGACCTGCCGAGCACTGGAGTTTACTCATAGTAAATGAAGCGCGAAGGCGGGGAAGATGACGTAGCTATCGTAAGCGTACGCGACTTTTAAGCGGCGCCTACGGCTGCTGGTAAGTTTGAGGATGTTTCGGAATCTTTTTCTTCTTGTAGTTTCAACTCAGATGCTTTCAAATTAAAATGTCCGAGGATTCCCGACGCTGACTCCGGACGATGCAGCAAGTAACCTTGGACATAGTCCACGTCCATACTCCGTAACACTTCGAGTTCGGCGATGGTTTCGACGCCTTCGGCGAGGACCTTGGCGCCTAGCTTCTTGCCTGCGTCAATAACACCTTTCAGAAAACCCTTTTTAGAGCGTTCCAGGTTGATATTGCTGACAAGGCTTCGGTCTAACTTGATGATATCTGGTTCGAGTTGGATGATGCGGTCAAAACCAGCATAGCCCACACCAAAATCGTCGGCGGCGATACGCATATTCATGCGCTTCACTTCCGAGCGAATCTTAATCATGAGTTCAAAGTTATTGATAGCTTCCGCTTCCGAAACTTCAAAAATGACATCGCGGCCACCACTCAGGATGTCGAGAAGTTTATCGAAGTTATAAAGGTTTCGAGGCAAAATATTAATCATCAAAGCGCCTGGCAAGTCGCGCCCGAACTGCATCGCTTGGCGAATGCAAACTTGATCAAGTTCCAAATTAAATTTCACGGATTTCGCCAAAGAAAAAAGCACGTCTGGATTGATCGTTTCCATACGGAAAATTTTCTCGGCCGAAGGTTCGATAAATTTACGAGCTGCCACAACGTCTAAGCGAATCAGTGATTCAAACCCAAGCACGGACGAATGCAAGACCGATATGTTTGCGACTCCGCCGCCTTCGAGGTGTTCTGTTTTGATTTTGGAGATTTCGAAGAAACCTTGAAATTTGGGAATCAGCATTTCCGGTTGTTGCACGACGGCCTGAATAAACTCGCGACGGCGGTTTTCAACTCGCTTACCTTGGATATGGGCGTTCTCTTTTGAAATCTCGAGAGACTTTTGCAAATTGATATTGTCATCGATGCACATATTGTAAACGGCGGTGGCGTAGCCAACAGTAATGAGCGGCATGTTTTGGATGGGAATGGGTTGCTTGCTGTCGGGCAAATAAATGATGTTCCAGAGTTCGGCCTGAAGTTTAAAGCAAAGGTCATTTGCCAAGGTCTCTAACTTGCCGGGTGTCGAGTAGACGGTTAAAAGCTTTTTCGGTAGTACCAAATAATACAAATTGGAATCATTATCCGAGCGAAACAAATGCCCTTCTGGCAGTAGATTTTCACTTTGGCAGACCGACGAAATCACCTTTCGGAACTGCGTCATCGCCCGTTCATGGGCAGCTTTGCCATAGGACGTTTCGATTTTATTGAGAAGTGAGCCATCGATACGAAGATACTGCATAAATTTTTGTTCGCGAATAAGATCTTTCACGAAACGTTCATCGAAACTAGGAATAAAATTTTCTTGACCAAAGACGGGAGCAAGCCAACCCAAGACTGTGCTCGCTACAGAATCGACATCCATACCTCTTATGTGCGAGAAGGTCACACCGCGGAGATGGTTTAAATATTTTGGTTTGAGTTCGCAGTTCATAAGAACAAGGACTGGGATTCGACGTGCGACGTTGGTGATGACATCGGACCAAAGTTGATTGTGAATGCCCGGGCTGTTTCTTTCCACCACAAGCGCTTTGACGCGACGGTCGTAAAAATAATTCAAACCATTGGGACCGGATCCAGATGCATTGGCGATATTGACGCCTAACGCATTGAGTTGGTCGGTGACTTTAGCGAGAAGCTCTTTATCTTGAATCTGAAGACAAATCACGAGGCATATCCAATGTTAAGTATGCAATCGTATCGGTCGGATACAGGAATTTATTGAGGACTTATGTGAGATCTTTCATCCACAACGTATGTGGATAACCACTAAGTCAGTATTTTAAATAAGTTGCGGGACAACATGTGTGACTTTTTGATTATTTTTGAAACATGCGGATATCTTTGCTTTTCACGACCTATATTAGTGGGTTAGCATGGGGCCATGCTAGATTTTGCTCAACACATCCAGGACGTCTGTCGCAGCTCTCCCCGCTCTTTGGCCCTCCCCGAATCTGGGGACGAAAGAACATTAAAGGCCGCCCATCTGTTATTGAAGAAAGAACTCGTTCACTCGATTTTACTATTTGGTTCACCAGATTTAGTGCGTCGCAAAGCACAAGACATAGGCCATCCACTAGAAAAGTTTAGTCGCAAAATTCATTGGGCCGCGGAAGACTCGTCTCTTCCCAAAAACTTTTCAAAATGGTTAGACCAAAACTACAAAACAAAAAGCACGACTCCTGATCTGGAAAAGAAACAGATCTCTGAGAACCCACTTTATCAAGCTGGATATTGTTTAAAACAAAACCAAGTGCAAGCCGCGGTCGCTGGTGCAGAGGCCACGACCGCGGACGTGATCCGGGCCGCACTCAAAACGGTCGGACTACTTACCAATGTTGACGTGATCAGTGGTTCCTTTCTATTTGCTAAGAAAGGTCACGCACCTTTTCTTTTTGCGGACTGTGCGGTCGTGGTCACACCTACTTCGGAACAGTTGAGCCAGATTGCGGCCTCGACTGCTGAGACTTGGAAAAAATTAATGGGTTCTTTCGGTCCTGCTCATGTCGCCTTTCTTTCTTTTTCCACAAATGGTTCCGCTCGACATGCCGAAGTCGAAAAAATCCAGCAGGCTACTGCGCATTTCAAAAAGGCTTTTCCGGGCGTGCCTTGTGACGGGGAGCTGCAGTTTGATGCGGCCCTACATGAGGGAATCGCAAAAAGGAAAGGGATCGATTCGGGTTTAGCCGGATCTTATAACTGCTTTGTCTTTCCCGATTTGAATTCTGGCAATATTTCTTACAAAATCACCCAACACCTTGGCGGTTATGAAGCTTACGGCCCCATCCTGCAGGGCCTGGCTAAGCCCTATTCCGACTTATCCCGCGGCGCCTCCGTCGAAGACATTGTGATGACCAGCTGCCTCACCCTTCTTCGGTAATTCGGGGACACATAACTAAATTGTTCAATGAAGAATCATTTTAGTCTTTGTTAAAATGATTCTTCATTGAACAATTTAGTTATGTGTCCCCGAATTACCGAAATCCAATTGTCTTTCCTTTTTTCCTGTGAGACTCTGACCACAGAATCTTCTTCTTAAACTATTTTTAAAGTGAGTAAGTCATGGAAAGACTTTTGTTCGTTGCGTTCGCAACGGGATTGCTTGTGGGTTGCGGGAACTATGACAACGACGTCAGAAAGCCCGTTTTGGTTCAACTTCCAGCGAGTGCTCTGAAGGAGTACTCAGATACATTACACGCCGCTTCATTTAACCTAGATCACAAACGCAGTCAGCAAACGGTGCAGGGATATTTGTCACCTGTCGCTCTCGCCAATTTGCCAGAAAGGCTTCACAGTCAAATCGAAGAAATCACCGATGAGGGTCAAACGTCCCCCCTGGAAGGCTATCATGACTACGAAGCTTTGACGGCGGAACTCGAAAACATCACAAGAACCTATGGCAACATTGCGACCCTGAAAACAGCCGGTCAAAGCGTCGATGGCCGCGAGTTATGGTATGTAAAAATTTCGGATAAACCCACTGCCGACGAAGCGGAACCTAAGTTTCTTTACATTGCCAATATGCATGGAAATGAAACGGCTGGACGCGAGTTGATGATTTACCTTATCCGAAACATCACTGAAAAATATGCGACCGATGCTTCCGTCAAAAATCTGGTCGATCACGCCCAAATTTACATTATGCCTTCCATGAATCCGGATGGTTTCGAAGCTGGCCAACGGGGCAACGCCAACTATGTGGACCTGAACCGAGACTTTCCGGATTTCAGTAGTGATCCCGATATGAATTTTTCCAGTCGTCAGCCGGAAACACAAGCGATCATGACTTTGCATGAGCAGAATCACTTCGCGCTCGCCATAAATTATCATGGTGGTGCGGTGTGCTTTAATCTGCCTTGGGATACGACTCCGAATCGCACACGTACGGAGCGATTTGGTGACGATGCTGTGATTAGCACTTACGGTGCGGCATACGCTAGATCCAACCCTACGATGTACGCCAGTAGTGAGTTCAGAGATGGTTTAACTTATGGGTACGAATGGTACGAAGTCGATGGCGGCATGCAAGACTTTGCAAACTATTACCACCAGTCGATCCATGCCACTGTCGAACTTTCCAATACTAAGTATCCAGACGCAAGTCGCTTACAAGGAATTTGGGACGAAAATACGACATCGATCATGGACTTTTTGAAAAGCGGTTTGACCGGCGTCCATATCAAAGTGACAAACGACGAGGACCAAACCCTTCAGAACGTTAAGATTGAGCTCGAAAGTAGCACCCGCCCACTTAGTTACAAAAGTGGGCAATTGTCACGCTTGAGTTTAACTGGAACGCAAAAAGTTAAGGTTTCTGCGCCGGGTTTCAAGTCCAAGGAACTACAGTTGGACGCTACGACTTTTGATGGTAGCTTTACCCCTGTACAGTTAGAAGCTGCGAAGTAATTCGGGGATGCTTGTAGGAGATCCCCAGCCGGGAGATCGCAACATGCAAACCTACTTAAATCTTATGCGCAAAGTCTTGGAAGAAGGCATCGAAAAGGCGGATCGTACCGGCACTGGTACCCTGAGTTTATTTGGTTACCAGATGCGTTTTGACCTCAACGAGGGCTTTCCCCTTGTCACCACAAAAAAATGCCATATGAAATCGATCCTGCACGAACTTCTTTGGTTCTTAAGTGGGGACACCAATATTCGATACCTCAAAGAGAATGGTGTTTCGATATGGGACGAATGGGCAGACGAGCAAGGTGACCTTGGCCGAGTGTACGGGGCGCAGTGGCGCGACTGGCAAAACTCGCGCGGCGAAAGCATCGATCAGATCGCAAATGTGATCCGTGACCTTAAGACCAATCCCGATTCACGCCGGCACATCGTGGTGGCCTTCAATCCAGGCGAACTCGACCAAATGGCATTGCCACCCTGCCATGCTTTCTTTCAGTTTTATGTTGCCAAGGGACGATTGTCCTGCCAACTCTATCAGCGCAGTGCCGACATTTTCTTAGGCGTTCCCTTCAATATTGCTAGTTATGCCGCACTAACGATGATGATGGCGCAGGTTTGCGGATATGAGCCAGGGGATTTTGTCCACACTCTGGGGGATGCGCATCTCTATACGAATCACCTGGAACAGGCCAAACTTCAGCTCAGCCGAGAACCGAAGCCTTTGCCTCGGCTCCGCCTAAATCCGGAAAAACGCGATATTTTCGATTTTGAGTTTAGTGATTTTACGCTTGAAAACTACGACCCGCATCCGGCCATCAAAGGAAAGGTAGCTGTGTGATTGTTTCGCATATTGTTGCCAGATCTGAGAACCATGCTATCGGCCTTGAGGGCCAGATCCCTTGGAAGATTTCGGCTGATCTGAAATATTTTAAGTCCGTAACCACCGGGCACCACGTCATCATGGGCCGCAAAACTTATGAGTCCATTGGCAAACCTCTGCCTGGACGTATGAACATAGTGATTTCGTCGAAGCTAAAGCTGGACGAAGAAAACGCGAAGTCGTTTGACGACCTCATCGCGGCACTAGCGTATTGCCGAGAACATCCTTATCAAAATAAAAACGAAATTTTTATCATTGGTGGCGGTCAGATTTATGCCGCAACCGCATCGATTACTCAAAAAATTTATTTAACGGAAGTGCACGCCAATATTAAGGGTGACACTTTTTACGAAATTCCCGACGAAGAATCCTTCCGTGAAGTCAGCCGACAAGATCATGAAGGTTATCCAAGCTATTCGTTCGTGGTGTATCAAAAAAATTAAGAACAGTACGTCACTCCTAATTATATAACCGGGATATTTTCAAGTG
Organism: Oligoflexales bacterium; assembly: GCA_041740975.1. Classification (GTDB taxonomy): domain Bacteria; phylum Bdellovibrionota_B; class Oligoflexia; order Oligoflexales; family JALZUQ01; genus JBGSKV01. The sequence continues at coordinate 80,960 of JBGSKV010000038.1, forward strand.
GCTATCGAGGAAAAATCAAAACCAACACTTAAAGGCCAACGCTTCGGCAAACTTTTTTGGCCATATATAATCTTCTTTGTTATTGGAGCGGTCGTTCAGGTTTTGGACGGAATAAAAACACAGGGTCCTGTTTACAATGGTATATTGCTGACCCTGGTTCTCTGGACTTTATGGTCTATAGCTCTCATTTGTTATCAAATCAAAATTGGATACGCATTCCATGTCCAGACATGGCTTGCAACTCATAGCCGCGTGCATGAACCCAAATTATTCTGGAAGAGTATTATAAGCGAGCTGGGTGCTGTAGCTTTATTAATTTTTTTATCTTATGATTTGGCGCGTAAAGCTGGGTTTGACTCTTTTTCCATTAAAACCGAGGAAATCATCCCGATGGTGACGATTTGGATGTTACTTCTCGTACCGACCAGTTTGTTTTTCAAAGCGCTAAGCACCTTTAAAAATCCAGAGAATATTGATCTTACAGACTCGGACAGCACTCATTCGGATGCATCCCCGACTATGATTCGGGCCATGAGCATTATTTTTATGATTTTTGCCTGCGTATTTCTTGCTGTAGTGCTGATGAATCTTAAGAATGGGACTTTGAAATTCAAAGGAAAAGAATATAGCTTCAAAGCTATGCTGCCCTTTAACCAGTAGTTAAGGCGAACGTTTCGGATCGAAACAATCCTTAATGGCATCTTGATTTTCAAGATTCGTAATGACTTCATTCGTCATGGTTAGACGGTCTAAATAATACACTTTATAAAAAGATCGATCGAGCGGGGGTTTGCAAAAACGTGTTGGTGGACCATCTCGGTTGCCGGTTCGACTGGTATAGCCGCTTCCTTGAATATAACTACTATGTGCTTCCAAAATGGGTCCGGCGCCTGAGACAATAGAGAATGAGTAGTTATAGTAAGATTTGTCGCAGTCGGTAGTGGAAAATCCTAAAGAGTTAGGTTCACAACGCGTTGTCCCAACGCCACCACTCGATCCATTGCCGTAATGAAATATTGTGACGCTTCCATCTGTTACAACACCAGGTTTTGTGCAGTTTGTGGGATGATCATCGCAATACGCTTTTCCGAGAGTATTTATTACATTCAAATTGTTTAGCGCCCCCGCTCGTGCGGCCCGGACCCTCATCATTGCAGTTGAGGGGATGGAAATTGCAATGAGAAGACCCATGATGGAGATAACAATCATGAGTTCAATCAATGAAAATCCACTTTCACTCTTTGTTAGCCGCATACACCACCTAAAAATAGTGGGGACAGTCGGGGGACTGTCCCCCGACTGTCCCCACGAAAAAACCCGCTTAAATCTTGCGAAATAAGCGGGTTTTAGTTCTATCGAAAAAGATCGATATGACTTAATCAGTTAAGATTAAACCATGTCTTTCAATTTTTTCAACGGACGAACTTTAACGACGTTACGAGCAGGTTTTGCTTTAAACATCATCTCTTCACCAGTAAAAGGGTTGATACCTTTACGGGCTTTAGTAGCTGGCTTGCGCTTAACAGTGATTTTCATCAAGTTAGGAACAGTGAAAGCTTTTGGTCCACGTGGGCTCATGTCCGCGCGAATCACTTTCTCGAGTGTGTCAAACACTTGAGCGATTTGACGACGGCTACAGCCAGTGTCTTCACAAATTAGGCTGTAAATTTGGCCTTTTGTTCTTGGCTTAGTTGCTGCAGCAACTTTCAAAGCGCCTAAAGTAACTTCAGGTTTCTTTGCTGCAGTTTTTGCAGTTGCCGTTTTAGCTTTAGTAGCTTTCTTCTTAGTAGTGCCTTTTTTCTTCTTCTTAGCCATTAAAATTCTCCCTACGATCATAGTTTAAAAGTAACATTTGAGAAGCATACGAGATAATTTTGACCCTGACAAGTTTTTAATATTCGAAAACCCTATATTTATAGGCCAAACTAACCAATCCCGAAAATGACATTTTTCTCTCTCGAATCCGAGCCAGCAAAATAGGTCAAAAGCGCTGATATACAAGCGTTTGCGAGCCTTTGCGCCTCTATTTCACTTGCTAATCTGGGCGAAGTTGGTTTTAATGACTCGCAAAGACGGCTTTATTTAAGGACAAAATTGAAACAGATTTTAGTTATTCTCAGCCTGGTCAATGTAGTCCACTATGCCGAACGGCAACTTTTGGCCGTATTTGCCCCAGAAATCATGCGCGAATATACGCTTGACTATTTCGACATGGCGCAACTGATATGCGGATTCATGGCGGGATACGTCTTTTCCGGCCCCCTCATGACCTACTTAAATGGCCGGCAAAACCCCTACAAATTGATACTTGCCAACCTCATCATCGGCGCCACTTCGATGTTGATCATGGCCTCCTTCGGCGCCTATTTTTACGTTTTTTTGGCTATGCGGGTTATGCTCGGATTTGCCGTGGGAAGTTTCAACACACTCGCGCCACCCCTCATTTTGGAAAAAAACACGCGATTGCAGACGGCCAATGTCCAACTTGGTGTCTATTATATGATGGTGCCCCTCGGGCTAGGACTCGCATTTCTGGTGGGGACCTTTTCGATAAGCTTTGCACCCTGGAAGCTCTACTTTGGCATAGGCGGCGGGATCAGCATGTTTCTCGCTGTTTCCTACGCGTTATACTACCCTCGCCACTACCATCGTGTAGCTTCGACAGACGTCTCGACAAAGAAAGCTTTGGGCCTTCTGTGGCGTGATTCGACCTACCGCAATATGTCGCTGGGATTCTTTTTCTATATTGGGGCAGGTTGGGGATTTTTATCTTGGGCGACGACGTTTGGTATCCATCACCTAGGTATGAGTGCGGCACAAGCCAACCTCGGATTGGCCCTATGCACGATTTGCGCCGCGGCAGTGGGAACTTACATTGGCAGTCGCTTTGGTTCGCTTTTTAATACCAATCAGACACAAATATCCGGTTTTTGCTATTTCGGAGCCACTTGCTTAGGACTTTCGATACCCTTTAGTATCATTTTGACTCTAACGATACGCCCCGACTATTTTTTCTTTTCAACATTCATGATGGAAGTACTTATGTTTGCGGCACACGCCCCCATCATGACAAGCTTACTGGCATCGGCCCCTCTTGGCCTTGCCCCTCTCGCGGCTGGGATCATTGTTTTTTTTGTGCACGGATTCGGGGACCTGCTTTTTGTGCTGATGATTGGCTACTTGGCTGATGCAAATTCTTGGCAGGTTGCTTTTTATCCTATTCCCGCAGGGCTCACCTTAGCTGCTCTGCTTTGGTATGGTGTTGGTCGGAAAAGCTTTCGAGCCGGGGTCACCGGACAAAGCCCATTCGCCATCACCCCTTTTGCCGAGGGCTGCGCCCGGCTGTTTCAGGTTTTCCTATGGATGGGTGCTAAGTTATACTTCAAAGAAATCTATGTTTACAAAAAAGAGTCTGAAGACTCGGCAGCCGATACACCTACTCTTTATATTGCCAACCACCCCAACGGGCTTGTTGACATTTTGGTGTTGTATGTGACCGTGCGCAAAACCCTGCGCTTTGTAGCCAAAAATACCCTTTGGGAAAATCCAGTCCTGCGCCCGCTTTTAGCATTAGGAGGCTGCATTCCCATTTACCGAAAACAAGATGATGGTCTCGAAAAACCTGATCATGGCGTCACGGCACTCATTCAAGACAATAACCTTGCCATGCAGACAGTGTCTGAGGCGCTCAGTTTTCATAGTTTTGCAATTTATCCGGAGGGTATTTCGCACAACGCTCCGAATTTGTCGAAGTTCAAAACCGGAGGTTCGCGCATGTTACTTAACGCCGCCAGCCTTGGTTCCTCCACTGCTAAGAAAAATGAACTTCGCGAGCAGCTGGCCACGCTTACGATTAGCCATTTTATATCCACCCCGCGGTACGAACTTGGCGACTATGGTTTTCAACCAGTGGGCATGTACTTCGACGACAAAACGGAGTTCCGTTCTCGGGCGTTGATTCACTACGGACCTCGCATTCGACTTGCCGATATTTTTTCCGCTGAGGAACTCAAGCACATCAAAACCGAACCTGAAAATCCGGCGTTTGTAAAAAAACTTACGGACAACATGCATATCCATATCAGCAAACTCATACCGCTTTCGGAAACCGAAAACGAACGCAACATGGCTCAACAAACCGCCGCCTTGATGTTGGACCCCGGCCAGCCTTCATCCATAAAGGATTTCTTCGGCTGGGATCACACTGTGCAGAATTTTATAAATATTCTGAAAGCAAAAAATCACGATCTCTATATTCAGATGCGAGCTAAGATTGAGAATTATTTTGATCAAATACAGAAAATCAATACCCCTGACGTCATCATCAGTTCCTATCAGCAGGCACCGCGCCCTATTCTTTCGATGTTCTTGAATCAAATTTTCTATTGGCTTTTCACGCTGTGTCTTTCACCCTTTATCATGCTCGGCATTGTCCTGTATTCTCCTTGTTTTATGATCGCGGAGTGGTCCGCCGCGAAGATGGCGGATGGCAGCAGCGAAGTTTCGACTTACAAATTTTTGGCCGGGGGGATTTTTGGCATAGCCGCAACGGTGATGTATCTAGGCGTTATTGTTTCGATGGGATGGTGGCGCTCTGCCGCATTGATGTATTTCATCAGCGGTATGCTTGTTTTAATCACCAGCGGTATTGCTTCCATTATCTTTGCCGAAAACTGGCAGGATCGTTGGGCCGAACTTCGCGCCCTGACCAGTCGCCGCCGCCGTGAAGATATTGCGGCCCTTGCCGCCCAACGTCGATTGATATCAGGTGATTTAGCAAACCTGTATAGCTACGCTAAGGATCTTGTCTAGTTCTTCAACTTCCTGAGGATGACACATCTATTTGAAAATACTTCCCAAATAGGTTATATCAGACTCAGTTTGTATAATATCTTTGAAACGATTAGATTGGGGCACAAGTCACCAGCAGTGTCGTTATAAAATTTTTTGATCTTCATAATTAGAGGTGAAATCATGCTCGGAAAAAAACCTGACTTTCTTAATTTCACAGTTGATCACATGACCATGATTCTGCGTCCAGAGATGTACAAGGTCGCCTACGTTATTTTTCGTAACGTTTTGGGTGTCACACCGGACGATCTTATTTATGAAAAACGCAAGGAATGGCAACCGGGTCAAGGCGAGCAGTCTATGACGTTTGCGGCATCTCTCGGGAATGCGACAGCCACGAAAACAGATAAGGCCAATTCTTTCGACAAAACAATCATTGCTGTCGTCCAACCGACGGAGCCAAAAAACCAAAAGTCGCATGTCCGCAAAATGTTGGGCGACCACTCGGCGGCTGTGCATTGGCAACACATCGCTTTGCGTTGTCCAGATTTACTCGCCTTCCACGAACATGCTTTAGCCCGAGGAGTGAACTTTATTACCCCTCTTTTACGCGATGAAGACGAAGACGTTATTCAAGTTTTTACAGGCGAATGGTTCTATCCTGGCAGCACACCAAGTGCCGTCTTTTTTGAATTTGTTCAGCGCAACCCAACCGACACCATGCTGCAACGTTTATCAGAACGTAACCGCGAGACACTCTTCCGAGACAAGACTTTTTTGGGCCTCTACGCTGAAAAAGAAGCCGAGTATCAATTTAATAACGTGACACCTTTTGTGGATTTCGAGCTACAAGATCAGCTGAACGAGTACATTGGCGAAAGACATTTATACGAGATCACCGAAGACGATATTCAAGTTATGGACAACATGATGCTCGAATATGCCAAGAATAAAAAAGAGAATGTATTACCAAGTGAAAAGAATTCAACTCGTCCGCATGTAAGTTGATTTCACTGTATTTCCACTAAAACTGAACCATCGGTTTCTTCACCGGCTTTTTCAAAGGCGCTGGTGATGTCGGTGGCAAGATAGGCGCAGAGTACGGCTGAACCGTAGTATTTGAACTTGCTGGAGTTCGCGTCGGCGAAACCGGAATCGCTTGCGGCTGAGGTTGGCCAGCTGGACACGGAACACTTCGTCCGTAGTAAACATCACCCGGAGTGAATTCGTGACAGGCCACTACGTTTCCGTAAGCGTCAATGTCCGCACAAATTCCTGAGGAGCCATCTCCGTTACCATATGCGACCGTTCCTTGATTCCAGTTATAAGAACGTTTACTCACTTCGGCACAAGAAGGGATGTTTGATCCCACATAGCCAGCATTATTTTTGTCTTTTTCTGCTTGTGCTTCGCGGGCGGGATAGCAAGAACAAACGAGCTCCATGCGCGTCATGCCGCTGCGACAAATTTTCTCATCCAAATAAGGTTCCGCGCTTAGCATGACCCGAGCGCTTCCATTGCAAAAATCAGTTACTGAGTACCCTCGTTTAAAACCCGCGTCAAAAACATTTCCGGCGCCATATTCGCACTTGGCGATTTTGGTTTCGCAGTAAAAGTTGCCATTTAATGGCACAGATTTATTTTCGGCTCCCAGGCCACTGGTTCCACTGATATCGACACGTGGTTTGCAGCCAATGGAAATCATAAGTAGGGCATTGATTGCAATGACTCGTAACATCGGTAGACTCCCTGGAGATGATGTAATAATTATACATCATTCGGCCCAAACCCACTATTGACCAGCAATCAAAATCTCAATAACTTATGCCGAATTCTACTTTTTGGAGGTCTCCATGCAAGCCAAAGCCTACGCCAACCACGCAGCAGATAAGCCGTTTGTCCCCTACACTTTTGATCGCCATACGGCCGGCGCCACTGAAGTAGCAATCGATATTTCTTTTTGTGGCATCTGCCATTCCGATATTCATACGGCTCGTAGTGAGTGGGGCCCGGCTTTTTATCCATGCGTACCGGGACACGAAATTGTAGGTGTCGTTCGTGAAGTGGGTTCAGGAGTCAAAAAGTTCAAGGCTGGAGATACCGTCGGTGTGGGATGCATGGTGGACTCGTGTCGGACTTGTGGAGCTTGCAAAGAAGGTTTAGAAAATTACTGCGAAACAGGATTCACCGGAACGTACAACGCGCCGCATCCAAGTGAAACCTACACAAAGGGTGGCTACTCGACGCATATTGTGGTCGATGAAAGATTTGTACTCAATATTCCCAAAAATTTGAATCTGGCAGCGGTGGCTCCACTTTTGTGCGCGGGCATCACGACATACTCGCCTTTGAAACATGTCGGAGTCGGCAAAGGCTCCAAAGTTGCCATACTGGGACTTGGCGGTCTTGGTCACATGGGCGTAAAACTCGCCGCATCATTCGGTGCTGAAGTGACGGTCCTATCTCGATCCAAGCATAAACAGCAAGACGCGGAACGCCTCGGAGCGCATAATTTTCTTTTGACCAATGACGATGCGGCGGTTGCCAAGCACCGCGATTATTTTGACGTGATTTTGGATACGGTATCGGCCCAACATGATTTAAATCAGGCATTGGGTATGGTTCGCCGTGACGGAACTCTGATTATGGTGGGTGCGCCTGAAAAACCTCTGGACCTTGCTACGTTGAGCCTTATTTTCCGCCGTCGAGCCATTGTTGGCTCGCTTATAGGGGGCATTCCAGAAACGCAGGAAATGCTCGATCACTGCGGTAAATATAATATTACGAGTGATATCGAACTTATCAAAGCATCACAAATTAACGAAGCCTATGAGCGAACTCTGAAGAGTGACGTGAAGTACCGATTTGTTATTGATTGCGCGACAATTTAGTTATTTTTTGAAGGAACCTCATGAAACTTGATCAATCCCTTATTGAGGCAGCCATACACTATATTGAAGGTAGGTTTCCTAATAAAGCCTGGGTCGGCGCCTCGGCGATGTACACCGATGATGGACAGATATTGATATCGACGGCACCAGATACCATCAATGCATCCGTCAGTCTCTGCCATGAGACGGGCGCAATTTGTGAAGCCTTTAAACTAGGAAAGAAGATTGTCGCCAGTGTTTGTGTTTCATTTGACGATCAGGGCAAGGCGCATATTCTGACTCCCTGTGGTGTTTGCCAAGAAAGATTGATGTTTTGGGGCGAAGACATGGAAGTTGCCGTACCCCAACCTAACGATTCAACGAAATGGCAAGTTAAGGCCTTAAAAGAAGTTCAGCCTTACTACTGGTATAAACCGTTCTTAAAAACCGAGAAGCTCTAGTTGCAATAGATTGACCTCGTACTTCGCCAAATGCTGGTTACACTTTAGGTTTTCAACACAGGCCAATCCGCCGAAATCGCTGGAATTTATCGATTCGCTTCAGATCCCCGCTCCTTCTGCCGAAAAGAATATAAGTCTTCTTTAATTTTTATCGTAAATAGGTGGATAAATGCCAACCGTGAACGTCATTGTTTTGATTTCCGCTATCGCTCTGACTGCGTGTAAGAATGAGCAGT
>JBGSKV010000039.1:0-34272 GCA_041740975.1 Oligoflexales bacterium
ATCGCTTTGCACGGCGTTTCTATGTCGATTGGTTCAACCTCGACTTTAGACTACCGCTATTTGCACGCTGTCAAAGAACTTGCCAAGAAAGTAAATGCCAAACTTATCACTGATCACCTCTGTTGGACCGGAGTTGCCGACCGCAACATGCATGACTTGCTGCCTGTTCCTTACGATGAAGCTACCCTCCACCACGTTGTGGGCCGGATACGCGAAGTGCAAGACTATTTGGGCTGCCGCATCCTTCTCGAGAATCCATCATCTTATTTAGAATTTACTCGCTCTTCTATGAAGGAGTGGGAATTTTTGGCCGAAATGGCCAATATGGCTGACTGTGGACTTCTCTTAGATCTGAATAACATATACGTCAGCTCTGTAAATCACGGATTCGACGCTAAGACTTTTATCGATGCCATGCCGGCGCACAGAGTGGGGCAATATCACATTGCCGGACACAGCCTTCGCGAAGGCTATCTGCTCGATTCTCATGTCGGCCCCGTCCCAGATCCGGTTTGGAAACTGCTGGAATATGCCTACAAAAAAATAGGTCGCCGCTCAACTTTACTAGAGTGGGATGCCGAGATTCCTGAGCTGCAAATCGTTGTCAATGACGCTCGAAAGGCATCTGCCCTTTTGGAGTCGGAAAAATCAACTAGAGTATCTAAGGCGAGTAACTTTTAATGGGCGCGCGTTCACTCAAAATTTTACAACTGCAAATGGAAGCTTGGATTACCAGTCGTTCTGGTATGAAAAGACTAAAGAAAGACATCGCTAAGCACATCCACTCCTCGCCCGAACTGCCGGCCGACAAAAGAGTAGAAATTTACCAACGAATGTATTGGACCAGAATGTTTGAAGTTCTCAAAAGCGACTTTCCGGTACTTGCGGCCTGCCTAGAGGCGTCAAGCTTTCAGGATCTTTGCTATCAATATATTCAGTCTTGCCCGTCTGAGAGTTATACCCTCAACCAGTTTGGCGCGAAGTTTGCCGGATTCGTAGCCAGTAAATCTTGTGATCTCAAAAACAAAAATGCTTGGCGTGATCTGGCGTCTCTAGAATGGACGCTCAAAGAGTCTTTTCATTCACCATTAGCGAGCAAAAATAACGTCCTTCCATTTCCGAAACGAGACGACTCGGATTTGATGTCACTTGTTTTGCAACCAGCTCCTTCCCTAAAAACAATGATTCTCGAACATAAAGTTTCGCCTCTTTTCGAAAAGTTTCATTCTCACGAATCGATACGCGGTGAAGTTCCGGAACCTATACCCGAGTATTTAGTCATCTTCAGGCAACAGAATCGCTCTGTGTTTCAGTCACTAGACGCTCCCACCTGGAGTTTTATGCAAGCGCTACTCGAAGGCCATAACATCGAAACTGCTATTGAAGAGGTTGCACCTCTCCTACAAAAAGATGAAGACTGTGTAACGATTTTGTCACACACCAATGCATGGATAGCGCAGCAGGCCTTCGTTCCAAAAAATTAGTCGAAAAAACAAATTTGCCGCACACATGTCACTTAAATGACATGATTTCTTGCACAAGCTACACATTGAAACGCAACTTTCCGATAAGTTCTTAATCAGCCTTTGTCAATATTGCGGAGTTTACATGAACAGTTTGCATGTGCTTATTGTTATGAGCTTTTTATTTATTCAAATGCCCTCAGCCCTTTCCATCGAGGTTGAGAAGAACTTAGACAAACCAACAACTGCCGCAAAAGACACCAAGAACCTGACGTCCTCTCAACCGACAAAACCGAGTGATGAACAAGCCAAAGTTGACGATCCGGATGAGGTCAAGCAAGCACTTATCAAGCTGTTTGATAAGAAATGAATCCCTACTGTCTCGTAATCGATGTCATCTTGCTTAAAATCTCCATTTTTATTAGACCTAAAGAGAAGTTTTTTCTTTTTGGGAAGTAGCGTCCATGACCGATATCACGAGTAGCCTGCGCGTAGAAGAAAGTTTTTCACCTCCATCGCGCTTTCAGCAAAATGCCATTATTTCATCGCCCGAACAGTACGAAGACATGTGGAAGAAGGCCAAGGATCATCCGGACGATTTTTGGCGTGAGAAAGCCAATGAGTTTCTCCATTGGCACAAACCCTTTTCAAAAATTCTGGAATGGAACGAACCCTTCGCCAAATGGTTTGGAGACGGCGAACTCAACGCAAGTTACAACTGCCTCGATCGCCACCTGCCTATACATGGGGAAAAAATTGCTTTGTTTTGGGAAGGTGAACCTGGCGAACAACGTCAAATCACATATCGTGAGTTGCATCAAGACGTTTGCAGATTTGCAAACGGACTTAAAAGTTTGGGACTTAAAAAAGGCGATGTTGCGACCATTTATATGCCCATGGTCCCCGAACTTGTCGTCGCTTTGCTAGCCTGTTCTCGGCTCGGTATCACCCACAGTGTTATATTCGGAGGGTTTAGCGCCGATGCCATTGCCGATCGAAATCAAGATGCCGGCGCCAAGGTGGTCATAACTGCTGACGGTGGCTGGCGACGTGGCAAAATTATTCCTTTGAAAGAAAATGTCGATGTAAGCCTTGCCAAATCCTCAACTGTGAGAAATGTGGTTGTTCTCAAGCGTACGCGGCTCCCCATCACCATGCAAAGGGGTCGCGACCATGATTGGCATGAACTCGTGAGAAATGCTTCGCTCGAATGCCCCGCAAAACCCATGAATAGTGAGCATCCACTTTTTATTCTTTACACTTCTGGAAGCACCGGAAAGCCAAAAGGCATTTTGCATACCACGGGCGGATATCTCCTCAATGCCGCGATGACCACAAAATATGTGTTTGATTTGAAAGAAAATGATATTTATTGGTGCACCGCCGATGTCGGATGGATCACCGGTCATACTTATACAGTCTACGGTCCACTTGCCAATGCCGCGACTGTTGTTATGTATGAAGGAGCACCCGACTTTCCAGATTTTGGACGCATCTGGCAAATCATTGAAAAATGGAAAGTCACCATTCTTTATACTGCTCCCACGGCTATTCGCGCGTTTATGAAAGCCGGCGAAGAGTTTCCAAACCGATCTGATCTTAGTTCTTTGCGATTACTCGGCTCCGTTGGCGAACCTATCAATCCAGCTGCCTGGCTTTGGTATCATGAAAAAATTGGCGGAACACGCTGTCCCATTGTCGATACTTGGTGGCAAACGGAGACGGGATCTATCATGATCAGTCCGCTTCCCGGTGCGACGACAACCTTTCCAGGCTCGGCCACTAAGCCGATGTTTGGGGTGGTTGCCGAAATTGTCGATAGTGAAGGACGTGAAGTGGGTCCCAATCAGGGCGGATATTTGGTGATTAGCAGGCCATGGCCCTCCATGTTGCGCAGTATTTTTGGTGATGATGAGAGATACAGAAAAGTCTACTGGAGCCAAATCAAAGGCAAATATTTTAGCGGAGATGGGGCTCGTCGCGATGATCACGGCAATTTTTGGATCATGGGTCGCATTGACGATGTTTTAAATGTGGCCGGTCACCGTTTAAGCACAATGGAAATTGAAAGTTCCTTGGTCCAACACGAAAGCGTAGCAGAAGCCGCAGTGGTTGGATTTCCACATGAACGGAAAGGTGAAGGGATTTTCTGCTTTGTGACTCTGGAAAATTCTTTTACTCCTTCTGATGAACTCAGAGATCGACTTATTGCGCACGTCGGTAAACATATTGGCGCCATTGCCAAGCCGGACGAGATTAAATTTACAAGTGCCCTACCCAAAACTCGTTCGGGCAAGATTATGCGCCGACTCCTTCGCGATATAGCGGCCGGCCGGGAAACAACGCAAGACACGACCACTCTGGAAGATCGCGGTGTTTTGGATAGTTTGCGGGATGACTAATCACGTCAAATGACTTCGCTCTCGCTATCTATTTGAATTTACTTCATTTATTTTGTGAGCTTACGTTTTCGTCAACATCAGCCGATAGCCTTGTTGAACCTATTTTTGTGCATATATAAGCTTTAGGCTAAGGAATTTACGGATGCGACTATATTGTTTTCTATTTACTATTTTTATAGCCATAGCTTGCACAGATATGGTCAATGATCGAAGTGCCATTAATTCAACCGACGCAGTTGGTGACAAAGACGATGATGAAGACGTAGTTGTGAACCCGGCGCATGTGACTTTGTTTGCGAGCATTCGCAATCGCTGCGAAATCCTCAACAAGACTTCTACAGAATACAACATTAAGTGCCGTGCCGTGACAGCTGGTGAAAATGACAGCGTCATCGCCCTCTCCACCCTTCCCCGTGAAATCGAGTTGGAATGGTCTGCGCCAACGGCAAGTCAAGGAACTATTTACAGCGTTGCATGTGCTACATCAAACCAAGCCCATGCCAGCGCACCACTGGAAAACCAATGTACGGTCACCGCACGAGGAATAGGCTACAATATGCAGTTGGTTGAAAAAACTATCCTGCAAATGGATTTAGTCGTGACGCTCGTTAAATACGCTCCGTTAGATCCGACGACTCCTTTTCCTACAGGCCCAGAAGCTCCTTCCAGCGCTCCGATTCCTGATCCCACACCAAGCTCTTCACAAACCCTCGTCCGTTCGGTTGTTGACTCAAGGATCGAAACAGAATTTGTAAATCTTCAGTAAAAGAAAATAGACACCGATCTTATTGAAAAAGTGAAGGTGAAAACAGACACCTTCCAAGGTATAAACGTCGGGAAATGACTCTATTTTCAAGTTCGTTCATCGCTCACGCGGTCAAAAACATCCTTTACAAAAGACAAGACGGCTCGTATTTTGCAACACAAGCCTAAGACACTAAGTGATCGTTAAGGCGTTCAAATATTCCGCCACAGAGCAAAACTTAGTGAGGACACATTAACCTCACTTTTTTTTAAGAATTGGATGAACACAACGATGAAGTACCCACGATTTTTATATGGCACGGCCTGGAAAGAAGACGATACCGCACGATGTGTGCGTGATGCATTAAATGCAGGGTTTCGATCCATTGATACAGCAAACCAGCGTAAACATTATCATGAAGTGGGTGCTGGCGAAGCTATAGCAGACTTTATCTCAAGCGGCACAATAGGGAGAGCTGACCTATTTTTGCAGTCCAAATTTACATTTGAAGGCGGGCAGGATCACCGTCTACCTTACGATCCGAAAGATCCCATTTCAAAACAAGTTCAAGACTCGTTTGCGGGTTCTCTACAAAACTTGCAAACCGACTATCTGGATAGTTATGTTTTACACGGGCCTTTGACAAGTCGCGGTTTGACGGCAGCGGACTGGGAAGCTTGGTCGGCTATTGAACATCTGAAGAGTTCGGGCAAGGTGAAATATATAGGTGTTAGCAATGTCAATTTGGAACAGTTGACTGAGTTTACAAACAGCGCAGCTCTAAAACCGACATTCGTTCAAAACCGATGCTATGCACAAACGGGCTGGGACAAGTCCATACGAAACTTTTGCGAAGACAACGGCATCATCTATCAGGGTTTCTCACTTCTCACAGCGAATATGGACTATTTTCAACATCCAAAATTCTTAGAAATTATGAAAAAGAACCAACTGACGACAGCACAACTCGTCTTCGCCTTTGCAAGACAGATTGGCATGATCCCCATGACCGGAACGACAAACCCGAAACATATGGATGAAGATATTTACAGTCTAGAGGTGAAACTGCCTCTAACGGATGTCACTTTTCTAGAATTAATCGCTCTCTAAAACTTAAAGTCTAATGCTGCACCATAATAATGGTCATTGAGTATAGCAGGCTGAATACTTAGCTTGGTTTTTTCTGATTTGGCGGATTCTCTGTATTTGAATACATTATAGGCCGTCATAAAGCCAATAAATGACCCCGAAAATGCATCGCTTGGCCAGTGCGCGCGATCGTAAACGCGACCCAATGTGACCAGCGAAGCAACCGTATAACAGCCTATTGGCACCAAAATGCTACGGTGACCAAAAGTCAAGGCATAGGATGTCATGATAGACCAAGCGGTTTGTGCATCCCCCGAAGGAAAAGACAGATGACCATTGTCATAATCAAAATAGTCTGGTCCGTCGAAATTATAAGCTCTAGAACCAGTATTAGGCCGATGTCTATGCGCTGTTACCTTTAGTAAAGTCACCATTGCGCCCGAAATCAAAAAAGCCTTTATCGCGTTCTGCGTAGCTTCCGCCAAATCGCTTTCGGGTACCGTTAGAGAACCAAACCATACTGTAGCGAGAACGGGAATCATAAAATGTGTTTTGCCGTAATTTCGAGAGAAACTTAAAATGGCCCCATGCGCGGGCAGCTTGTGCTCTTTTTCGATAAATTCATCATAGATGCTTTGGTCGTTTTCATACAAAATTGCTGCTGCAGTTATGCCAAGTCCCAAGCTAATCAAGTTTGTTTTATCGGTAAAAAAACTATATGCCGGAATTGTGTTGACCGCAGTGTCGTTTTGAATCGCTTTTGGCGCAGGATCCAGAATTTCCGCAAATGACACTGTCGATAACGTAAGCATGAGAAAAACGAGAGTTCGCATAAAGCCTCGCAAAAAACTGAACTGTTATTCGAAATCATAAGCTTATTCCTAATTCTTAGAAACTGCCAGTGCCTAACCCAAAGGCTTGCTGTGGCGGGCTGTCATAAGAAACCATAACTTCTTATAGAGGCGCTTGCTATCGATTGGGAAAGCGGCAATAATAGTACTGGCCGATTTTATTGCTCACTCGCTCTCCTTGCGGAGCGAACTTAAACTTATTGGAATTTCATGCATACAAACGCTCGCCGTGGCCCCCTATCCATTCACCTCGATAGAATTGAATTGAAAAGTAAAGACGGCGATCTTTCACTTAAAGATATTTTTCAGATTATGGGGAAAGAGAGTCATTATGCGATCATTGCATTTTTGATACTACCTTTTTTGCAACCTATTCCCCTTTTTGGACTCTCCACACCCTTTGGCATGCTCATTGCGATGCTTGCAGTATTTGCCTATTTTAATCGTCCACCTTGGCTACCTGAACGGTGGGCAAATCGAAAGGTTTCGGCCAAAACCGTCGGCATGATTACGGAAGGGTCTGAGAGAATATTTAAGAAAATGTCTGTCATCTTGCATCGACGCTGGAAATTCTTGTTTCAGGGTCCGTTCAAAGCTTTAAATGCCTTTCTACTTTGCGCGAATGCCATTTTGTTGGCTTTGCCGCTTCCCATTCCCTTCTCAAATGCTATTCCCGCTTGGATGATTTTGTTCCAAACACTAGCGCATCTGGAAGAAGACGGGCTTTTCATTATTTTTTCTTATTTACAGACGATTGTGGCGATTGTTTATTTTGTCATGATTTACAAAGGTGCAGGACTGGGTTTGGAAGCGATTGGCCTGGGCGGATAAAACCAGGCGGATAAAAAAAGGCAAAGCCGCAGACGCAGCTTTGCCGTAAAATTTGACCGGACTTACGACTTCTAAAGTTACTTTTCGAGAGTGCAGCTAAAAGCGATGGGATCGCTTTTCGGACTTCCACCCAAAGTTGCTCGCAATTTTGTTTTATTAAAACTCACTTTATTTCTTACAACCAAGCTACGACCCACGTAACTGACGAACGTAAAGACTTGTTGAGGTGGAAAAGTTTCCAGCGAACGATAATCCTTAAAACGCAACGTATCTGTCGTGTCATTATCAAAAAACTCGACAAATGAATCCCCAACTGGACCTTCTGGGAATACAATCGTTAAAACCCAGTCATCAAAATCATCGTCAAGTGTACAAGTATAGACCGTCTGCTTGCCCGCCAAAAGTGTCGTTGAAAACAGTAAACTCACCAGTGCCGTCATAAGTAAACGCATCGCCCGCCCCCTAAAAAAGATAAATTTGTGAAAAACTTGAGGGCATTTACCAAGTCCACCAAAGAAAAATAAGTGATTTATATAATCTTAATAACCCATCATCTTGAGCCATTGAGAGCGAAGCTAACCGAAGTACGAAGGATGAAGGATGACGTATGGTTATGCACTCAGTAAATTATGGTTTGTCGTTTAGCCACCAGACCTTATTGCTTTCCACTACCAGAATCTCCTCAAATTTTGCCCCGAAATTTTCGGTTCCTATATGTGGTTCTACTGCCCAAAGTCCTTGAAGATCGCCAGCGTAGTGTTCATTCAATAACTGTCCGAAAAGTCCGCGGGAAAGAAAGGCCCAATAGGACTGCCAACCAAAGTTGATAAAGTTTAGTGCCAGTCCTTCTGCCTCAATTTTATGAAGCCGGTGGCCGAGAACCGAAAACGGGTATTTTGAGTGGATATTATCGTAGCCACCATCCAAAATCATCTGATCAACTTTCTTCCAGACGTCGCCCCCACTATTCTCGCCATCAAACATTTTTGGAATCGCCGTTCGGATCTGCTGCAAAAATTTCTGCGCTTTGGCAAGCTCGGCATTTTCTCCCAGCGACGAGGTGTATCCGATGTCGGACATATACCCTTTATAAATAGGCGCCACGTCCAAGATAAAAACATCACCCTCGGTGATGACACGAGACGTGGGCAGATAGTCGAGATTCGTCTTAACCCCAGCAAATCGCGTCCGATCACCAAACCACACGAAAGCCTTATGAAAAAACCGCGTCGCGCCGTGATCGGCCAGGTAGGTATTCAGCAAATCGGCCGCTTGGCGCTCCGTCCAGCCTTCTTCCATCAGTTTTGCTACTTCAAATGCAGCTTCATTGGCAAGATTCTGGCTAGCAAGATAACCCCGAATATCTTCGTCCGTCATTTCTATTTTAGCGACCGGCGAAAGTTTTTTCAGAATAGGAAGTTCAGAAACCCTTGATGCTCTCGAAAAAAATTTGCTCACGTCTTCGCCTCGTTGTCTTTAATAAATTGATGGATCAATCGATTCACGTCCGCCGCTTTCTCACGATGCACCCAATGCCCAGCTTCCAACATACGTACGACAGGCTTCACAGCATCTTTCTCTATTTCATTAAGGGATGGTGGCAGTAAAACGTTGTCGTCTTTTCCCCACAACACCAGAACCGGACATTTGACGCGCGGAAGCCTATGCCTGAACTGCCCCACCATTTCGCGCAAAAAAGCCCTATATTGCGGAATCCCTGCCAATCCAGCGTGGGCATCAGCATCTACCGTCGCTACCTCACCTGGCGTGTTTCCGAGGTAATGCGCTAAACGCAAGACTTTGTCAGAAAATTTTGTAGCGATGAGTTCAGGGACCTTGGGAATTTGCATCACAAACATATACCATGACTTTGATAACTGAACGGGATTTTTGAGCCTAACCCGCATTTGACGAAGATTAAGTCCATTCATAACGATGAGACCTTTGGTATTTTTTTGAAAGAGTCGAGTGCAATGCCAGGCATAAACCACACCCAGATCATGACCAACAAACCAAATCGGTAGTTTCTTTGTTTCGTCAATTTCAGCAATCATAGCTTTCATGTCCAAGCTTTGTGACTGCGACCCGTAACGATTCAATGACTTCGAACTCTCGGACGGCCCCACGCCTCGCGAGTATGGCGCAATTAAAATATAGGGATGATCTTTGAAATAGTTCAGTTGTTCAGACCAATGTTCGGCGTGATCCGGAAATCCATGCAAAAACACGATGATTCCTTTAGGATTAGATGGCCTATGCTCAAGCCAAGCTGTTTCCAGTCCGCGAATTGTCTTTTGCTTCACATGAATGACTTCAGCTAGCATCTGCAAGTTCTTTTTTCAATTGAGGCGAAGGTTCTACGGTCAACTCAGGAGAGCGAAGTCCAGGAAAGGGAACTTGAATGACGCTCAGGTCACTGGCATAGGAATTTTGCGTCGTCTTCCATGTTGGATTCAGAAGCCAGCTAATGTAAGGAGCACCCACAAAAACCCGATTCACTTTCTCGATTGTCGAAAGTTTTTCATAGAGAGGAATGCAGCTTGCTAGAACTTCAAAGAATGGATGC
Source organism: Oligoflexales bacterium (assembly GCA_041740975.1). Classification (GTDB taxonomy): domain Bacteria; phylum Bdellovibrionota_B; class Oligoflexia; order Oligoflexales; family JALZUQ01; genus JBGSKV01. Next base: position 9,948 of record JBGSKV010000039.1, read on the forward strand.
TTGTGAGCAATTTGTTTCATTTTGAAAAATTTATGAAGTTCGACTAAAACCCACGGTCCTCCAATGATTTGGGCCATGAGAAAGTTCGTCTTTCGATGCACCAAACGTCGAAAGGAAAACGGTTGGTTCTTAATAATATTCAGCATCAAATACGCGTAATTCGCATGACGCGACTCTTCTTCAAGGTGCCTTTTATGCAGCTGATAAAACAGCGGATCAATTTCTTTGCGGTGACGAAGTAGCTGCTGAAAAAGCTTAATGGATACTTCTTCAACGGAAGCAACCACCCACCAAAAAGCATGCCCACCCGATAAAGCATTCTGCGAGATACTCTTCTGAAAATATGAGCCAAAAGCTTTTGGCAGCAAATCATTGAGCTCTTGAGGTTCAATGCCATGGGATAGGCAAAAAAGTTCGAAATATTTTGTGAACGCGCGTGAATGCTTGGCTTCTTCTTCGAAGAAAAGCTCGCCAAGCTCCCAAAGTTCTGGGTTTGCAGGATACTCGCGTAATATTTTTTCCCAGCCAGCGTATTTTAGTTTCGGCAAGGCATCTTCCATTTCGGAGATCGTCGCATTGACGACCAAGCCCATCCACTGCGACAACGCTAGCCGCTGCTCGGCACTTGCACCTGGAAAAGCCAGAGCTGCATCGTCGATCGGCAGAAAGAATTTGGTTTCGTCTACTCCCAGATGCCAAGGAATATCATCCATAAGGTCCCAGGCGTCACGCTTCTGCAGCACGATTTGACTGGCCAATTCTTCGGAAGAAAATGGATTGGTAACCTTGATAATTTTCCCCTTTTATATAATTTATTTTCGTTCTTTCGGCCGCAGTTGGCAAGTCCACCCATTCCTTATCTTCATCGGACGTTTTTGGTACTTTCCTAATAATGCCGTAAATTCCTGGATTTTCCGTGGCTTCACAGCATTCATTCGGGTAGAATTCAGATACTAGCGCAATAAAACGTGAAGCACAAAGCTAAGGACGGTTTTTATGTTCACAGGAAAGACAATCGCCATCACAGGGGCGGCATCAGGCATAGGCCGCGCACTTTGTTTTGCACTCGCTAAAGAAGGTGGAGTTATTTTTGCCCTTGATTACAACGAAGAGGCTCTCGCCAAGCTTTCAAGCGAACTCAAAAAAACGGGTGCGGAACATACCACCTTCAAAGTCGACATCACAGACTATCAAGGTCTGCAAACTTGCGTTGATACGATCACGGTTAATCAAAAGCTTGACTACTTTATTAATAATGCCGGAATCGCACACTCGGGCAGTATTGCTAAGATGCCAAATGAACAATATAGCCGAGAAATTCAAGTCAATCTGATCGGAACGATCAATGGAACTCAGATTGCTATAAAGAAAATGGAAAACCAAGGCTTTGGTACGATCATCAATATGGCTTCTATTGCCGGACATATTCCGGCCCCATTTTTAAGTATTTATGTTGCGACGAAGTTTGCAGTGGTTGGGTTTACACGCGCCCTTCGAGAAGAGCTGCACCAGCTCAATTCACCTATTAAGACAGTTCTTGTTTCGCCGGGATTTGTGAAATCAGAAATGACGGATCGCAATAAATTTCCGGAGTGGCTGGCCTTTTTGCTCACGACCCCAGAAAAAGTGGCGAATGAGATCGTCAAAGGCATCAAGAGCCGAAAAAGCGAGATTTATCCGAGCACCAATGGCAAGATCATGCGCAGCTTGCACTTCCTGGCGCCCACCTCAACCGTCAAGTCGTCGAAGATCTTACTTACGAAAAGCTTCAAAGACTTCTTATTCCGTCGCTTTGATCAGCCTGACTAAGTTTTACATCTTGTATCCCACTCAACCCCGCTAATCCGGATAAGCGCCTATAATTTAAGATAAAAATAACAGGTCGCTAAATCAGTTTGTCGTCTACTGATTCTTATGTGGCCATTTACTGGGCATTTCCAATAAAACATGGTACTTGAAGGTCCCGTGTCACGAACTAAACTTAAAGAGGCCCTTCTTGGAATCATTTGACGACCTTAATCTCAGAGCTGAGTTATCACGAGCAGTTAAAGAACTTGGCTTTACGAAGCCAACGCCGGTGCAAGCCAGCACTCTCCCTATATTATTAGAAGGCAACACCGACTTCATTGGTCAAGCCGCTACTGGTACAGGCAAAACGGCCGCATTCGGAATCCCTCTCATTGACCGCGTTGATCCCAGCATCAAAGCCGTTCAAGGACTCATTCTTTGCCCTACGCGCGAACTTGCCATGCAGGTCGCTGGTCAAATTGATTTACTTGGCAAATACTGCGGCGTCAAAACCGTTGCGATTTATGGTGGCGCTGCTTACGATCCGCAGATTCGTGGACTCAAGCAAGGTCGGCCAATTGTTGTCGGCACACCTGGTCGAATCATAGACCATATCGAACGCGGTACGCTAAAACTCGGAAACGTCAAAACTTTTATTCTTGATGAAGCCGATGAAATGATTTCGATGGGTTTTAAAGATGACCTCGAATCCATATTGAAACAAGTCACAGGCGACGCTAATACTTGGCTATTCTCTGCAACCATGAGCGGACCAGTCCGCCAAGTCGCCGAAAAATATTTGAACGATCCCAAACAAGTCTCCGTCAATCGCGGTGAAATGCTTTCCGCTTCGGTTGAGCAGCTTTATTATTTGACCCGCGAAGGCAATAAACCCGAAATTCTTTGTAAGATCATCGACTCCAATGATGATTTTTACGGAATTGTATTTTGCCAAACCAAAATGTTGGTAACAGACCTCACTAAGTTTATTCAGAACCGAGGATTTAAAGTTGGGTCTTTGCATGGCGACATGAGTCAATCCGCGCGCGAAAGCATGATGGCTGACTTCCGTTCTCGCAATGTACAAATTTTGGTTTGTACCGACGTGGCCTCCCGTGGCTTAGATGTAAAGGATATTACCCATGTCGTGAACTACTCGCTTCCGCGCGAGACCGATGTCTATGTGCATCGTATTGGTCGTACGGCACGCGGTGGAAAACCAGGCGTCGCCATCAGTTTAGTCACTCCTAGTCACCGAGCCATCATTCGTCGCATCGAGCAAGTGACACGCGGTAAAATGGTCGAAGGCATCATCCCAGGTCGCAAAGAAGTCGCCTTGAAAAAAGTTGGCACGCTTCTCGAGAAATTCAAAACTCAAAAATGGTCGGAACGCGCCATTGAATCAATGAATCCAGAGTGGAAAACAACTTTGGCTGAACTAGACAACGAAGAAATCGCTGGCCGCTTTCTGTGTATGCTTCTCGGTGATCTTTTCACTGAACGCGATACACCTGAAGTTAACTTCATGCCTGCTCGTGAAGATCGTGGCGGACGTGATCGTGGTGGAAGCGGTGGTGGCGGTCGATTTGGTGGATGGGGTGGACGTGGTAATCGAGGGGGTCGTGACGAAGGTCGCGGTGGGGATCGCTATCGCAGTCAACGTTCGGATGCACCTCGCGGACGTCCAAAAAAAGATAAGCCTCACCAAGAACACGATGCAGCAGCTGGTAAGCCTCGTCGGCGCTTAGGCCCTAAGTAAAAAAAATTCCAAAATAAAATAGTTTCGAGATAAAAAAATCGACCATAAGAAGCAAATGACTTTGCCGCATATGGTCGATGAAACGTCCAAACTGTCTAGTCTAAAGAAGGCGGAACAGTCCCTTTGGTACCTTCAACATTCGCCGTGCCGTTGCTAAAATCATAGGTAAAACCAGTGCCGCTATGCGTCACCGTTCCCTGCCAATTGCGGAAAGTCACCGTCTGGGTACCAGAGGTGTAGTAAAGTGCGCTTTCATCTGACGGTTCAACAACATCATTAAAAACGATTTTTTGAAACTCTCTTTCGACTTCGGATTCGCCGTTACTTACGATATTCACCACTGATCCCGAAATGTGAACGCAGTTGTCTGACTTCATGCCGCCCGTGACTGCCGTCAAAGTGCAGCTGTCTCCTTCTTTCGAAGCAATGATAAATTTGATGTTCGCGTCGGCTTCCAGCTCATTTTCGTTTAGTGTCATATTGTACTTTATGCGACCAATCAAATTGACAAAAAACTTCGCTCCGCCATCATCGCAAACGCTGGAAACTTCATCAGACGATGCATCCATTTCCGAAAACTTCTTTCCGTTATAGCTTGATAGATCCGCCCCTGGGCATTGAATCTTCATATTTATGCCAAAGGAAGCCATGGGAATATTAATACTTGCTTGAGAACCAGCTTGTTCACTGAGAATTGGTTTTAGGCACGACGCTGCGTCAACCGCTTTCTTCAATATGATGGTGTCGCCACTTGCTTCGAGTTTAATCTCATCAATCGAAAAACATTTTTCAAAACTTTCGTCACCATCTTCCAATAGCATCATATGACGGACAGCCGTGTCGTGACCGATTGCGAGTGACGCTGAAGATACTATTTTCTTAAGGGAAACTGTGTCAGATTTTTTGGCCATAAACATGTCATCGCTCATAAAATCTTCCATTTCACCTTGGTCTGCAGTTCCTGGATCGGATGGCGTGGCCATATCCGAAGCACTAACCTTATCTGCCGGGATGTCTAAGATCTCTGACTTATCATCACTACCGCAAGAGATAAATAGCGCGAGTAAAAGGATTTGTACCAAACTTTTCATATAAGACTCCTCGATTTTCAAAATGGATAACCCGAAAATACTACCACAACACGTGGGAAAAATATCTTCCATGATCGCAAACATCGACGGGGATAGGTTTTCACTATAACGCAGGAATAAGCATCAAAAAAAACCGCGATAGCATGAGCTACCGCGGTTTAACAGAAAAACCGAGATTGCCACGCGACTACTTTTTAACGACCGTCGTACTTGTTCCAAAGTAAATGTCGTAACTCATACAGCCGGACTTACCGCACTGGCCTGGGCCAAAGAATTTAGATTCGAAAAGAATTTTATTGGCAAATTTCTTCGAAGTATCTTTGACTGGCTTGTAGGTTGTGTCAATTTTGGTAATTTCCAAGTCGGTCAATGTCTTCAACTCATCAGATTGAGTGACCGCGTCTGAGTTCTTATCAACCCAAACTTTTAGATCAGCAAATTGCTTATCTTTGGCATCAATGTAGCCGCTTTTGTTCGTATCCAGTTGGGCCAATGCTTTGTAGCCATTTGCGAAGGTTTTCTTGCCTTTGCCATTGGTGTATTCACCGAATAATTCATGTCCACCGTCCACTTGGCCATTCTTATTGGAATCCAAAACCAATAGGCCCATGTGCGGAAGAATCCAACCGGAACGTTCTTTCGTGCCGTCATTATTATGATCAAACTTAATTTTGCTAGCGGTCGGTTCCAAAGTCTTTTTGTTATTCAGGCCAGAAAGATCGAGGGCAATGGGGCTAACAATAGCAATGGTGTGAATGCACTGGGTCCCTACTGCAACACCCTTATCGTCTAAACCTTGTATTTCGACGATGGCATCACGACGTTCCCAGTTATTAACGCCCATGATCTTGTTGAGAGGAACGAGAACGACCGCGTCACTCACTTTCGTCAAAGTAGAATTCAAAATTTCTATAGGCTCAACAGGAGTAATCGGCGTGTTTTTACCAACGGGGTCTGTTGTACTCGGTTTGACCGTAAACTTCCATTTGTTGGCCGATCCACCGATCGCCAGTGAAACGCCCGTGTCCGCGGCGCGAAACTTCTTTCCAGGCAAAGCGCATTTAGTTGAGCCAGACGTACAGCCATCAAGTTTGCTAGCTAAGTCTTCTTCCGAACCTTGCTTGACAGAAGTACAACCCACCAATGCAACTGCAGGAGTCGTTGCCGGCGTAGGAGTTGGAGTGACCTCAGGTGTCGGCATCGCTGTAGGTGACGACGTTGGCTCTGTTGTACCTGGCGTCGCGCCGTTGACTTCCAAGTTTCCAAGGTTGATTGTAATCTCAATATCTCTCAGTGGAACATAACCTTCCACCAACTCGTCGCCGCCAGTAGAACCAGATGTGCCTCCTCCACTGCCCGCAACCTTACATGGAGTCGAAAGGTTGATAACGATAAGTTGCTGGTTGTTCTTAGTTTGTAAGAAAACGCTGAGACTAATCTTCATACCCTTAGGAAGTAGACAAGTTTTGTCTTTGCCATTTTCAGTACCCACCGTAACGGCTGTATTTTTATTAAGAACCCCTTCACTAAATTCACCATCGTCCGAAATCATCGGTATGAGTTTGTCGACTTCTGCCACTTCACCGCCCGACAAAAGGGGCAACTCGCCAAAGTCTGCCGTTTTGAATTTGGAAACACTTCGCGTATTGATTTTCATGGGTTGCTTACACGCTGCTGACATCAGCATAATGATAAGGCTTGAAACTAAAAAATGGACTTTCATAGCTGGCTCCCTATTAGAGATCTGACCTGAGGTTTTGTCCGCAGCCCAAGGCATCCTTACCTTTGACCACTTTGACTAAATGTCTGTGAAAATAAAAGTATAGCATACTGGCAGTTAGGATTTTTGTGCCTGATTCATGGGTTGATTTAGTCTGATTAGAATTATAGCATACCGCCTCAAGCTCGCTCCCCGTCCGCATTTGATGCCACGAAATTAATAGGAATCACTTCCATGCAAACTCGACTTCAAAACAAACTTTTTGCTTTTATCTTGCTTGTCTCTTTCTTGACGACGACGACGGCCGTCGCCGAAGATCGGAAACCAATTAGAAAAAGTGAAGTTGTTTCGATTTGTGGTTTGGTTTTTTTGAGTGTCGGCATGTTTGCGGGAGCCTTAGCATCGGGTGGAGCGGCTGTTGGAACGCTTTCGCGCCAACAGGGTTTTTTTGAATCCAGTGCCGCATTCGAAGCCAGGCTCGAAGAAAACAGAGAACGCGAACGCCCTTTCGTTATCATTTCGATGGCATCTCTTGGAACAGGCGCATTATTGTTCTTTGGCACTAGCGTTATTAAACTTGCTTCATGGATAAGAGAAGATGAACTGACAGAAAAATTTCCGAATGCCTCTATCACTATCCATGGTTTGCCAGATAATGTTTTCGTGAAAGTTGGCGGAGCTGATGCTGACGTCCAAAATGGCTCGTTCAAAATTGGCGTGAAATACAAAACAGATAATATGGCAACATTGGATTCTGAAATCGTTGTCACAGACTCAGAAAATGTATCCCAGACTTACAAATTACAAGTTCTCATTGCTCCCGGTTCCCATATCATCGTTCCTTTCGATCTTTTCGCAAGGACTCAATAAGCAATATCGTCGTCGCCCGGACCTATATTGAACCAAACGGGTGGGTTTTTAGTCCACTTTTTGGAACCCTTTCTAGCCATCTCATGATGCCTTTTTTACTTTCCATCCCAAGAACTTGATAAATCAAGAGCTTATGTTCTGGCCCCAAGCTTGCAAATTACGACCTGCGAATTGCGATTGGAATACAGTCTTTTGGGAATTTAACTTTGGAGTACGCACATGGAAAATAATGTTTTGAAAAATTTAGTGCTAGGTTTTGTTATTGCGATGGTCGGATCCACCTCAGCTTTTGCCGATTATAAGAAAACCACTTTGGCGGAATACCGACAGATGATTAAAGAAAATGAAGGCCGTTGCATAAGTCGGATCTTTCCTAAAGACGCTCTTCTCGAAATTGATTATGCTTTAGAGGTAGAAATGATCGATATAGAAACAGCACTATGGGCGGCTTACTACCGAACCTTCCCTACTTTTGTCAATCGAGGAAGAGAAATTGGCGGTGTTTGTCTGATTAAGTAAAACGCTGGCCAAAAAATTAATGGACTTTTATGGGATCTCGAAAGTTTAACGGCCGATCAAGTTACGAAGCTCTTGTTCCATAGCATCTGCTTCGTTCAGATTGAACTTAACATGCCGCATTTTCTCAACCGCTTCGGCCTGTTTCAAAAGGGCGCGCTCAAGCGCCTGATGAAGCAATCCTTCAATATTGTCGGTATGGACGTAAACACTTTTGTGTTGTGGCCAAAGATTCTCTTCGGTGTTGCTACCGCCCAATGAAAGCGGAATAAAGTGATCTATTTTGAAATCTTGACGATTCATTTGACCAATCTCATATCCCAGCTCGCGATCGTAGGTCCGAATAATTTCTTTCTTCAAAGAGCTATCGACATCTCGTTCGCAATAGGGAATTTGTTCAGGATAGCGTAGGCGATCAGGGTTCAGACACATTCCACCGGGGGTGAGCTCTGTATCTGGCTGAGTTGGATACCTATCCTGATAATCAAGTAAGCTGCTTAGGAAAATAGTTTCTTGAGTACCGCACGACGTTAGTAAAAAGAAAAATAATAACCAGCTTCGCATAGATCCCCCGAGTACAAATAAATGTGGATTTTTTGGACTAAACCAAAGGCCAAGAATCCGTTTCATTTCCTATGTTCTTTTTCGATCAATTTTGATTTTGAAATCTAAGAAGCACCGTACGATAGGATTTAATTTCTGACCACAGCTTATTTTTAATACACTGAAATGATTGAGTATAATCCTACAGCTCGCAGCTGCAACCGGCTGATATGAGTGGTCAATCTGGATTAACTAGTAACCGGACTTAGCCCCGGTTAGAATCAAATTATCTTGGCCACCGAAGTTTAGGCTAATTGAAAATACAGGAGAAATTCATGATCTCTGAAAATAGATCCGTACAACATTTGCAAGGTTTACGCTGGTACCAGAAAATCCAATGGGGAAGTTTTATATTTTTTACAGTATTAGCAGTCGCAACTGTAACGTTGTGGCCACTGCATTTATATAAGCATGGCATAGATTGGCGCCTCTGGAGTTTATTCTTTTTCATGTATGGCGTCACCGTATTTTGTATCACGGGAGGTTATCACCGGTGCTTTTCGCACTTAGCCTACAATGTCCATCCGCTCGCTAAAGTCTTTTTTCTCATATTCGGCAGTGCCGCTTGGCAAGCATCCGCCTTGGAATGGGTCGCAGACCATCGTCGCCATCATCGCATGGAAAACCAAGAGGGTGATCCGTACAACATAAAAAAAGGGTTTTGGTGGGCGCACATTGGTTGGATTTTCAGTGTGGAGAATCCTAAATATAAAGATGTCGTTCCAACTGATCTCGTGAAAGATCCCTGGTTTCGGTTCCAACATAACTACTATATTCCGCTAGCTTCCATCATGTCTTTTGGTTTTCCTGCGGCAATTGGCGCGCTCTGGGGCGATGCATTGGGAGGTTTGTTGTACGGTGGGATTTTTAGATTGTTTTGCGTTCACCACAGCACTTTTTTTATTAATTCTTTCTGTCATATGTTTGGCTATCAACCCTATGGAACCTCCACCACTGCGCGCGATAATATATTGTTAGCTGTCGTGACTTTTGGTGAGGGCTATCATAATTTCCATCACCGCTTTCCACGCGACTATCGCAATGGCGTTCGCTGGTACCAGTTTGACCCGACAAAATGGCTAATCATCGGCCTTCGTTACACTGGTTTGGCTCACGATTTGAAAGCCACTTCAAAGTGGGATATTTTGAAGGCCCGTATGTCTCTTCAGCAACCTGCATTGATTTCCAAAGGAATTAATGCGGAGCGATTGCAAGCTATCAAAGATGCCATGGAAAATGCGCACATCCGCATTCAGCAACTAAAAGAAGATTACCGAGAGATGAAGCTCAACTTTCAGCAAAACTCCCATCTTAGAATGCTGGAAATCAAAACTGAAATTCGTAAAGCCAAGCTTGATTTTAAGCTGGGATATCGCCAGTGGCTAGGCATCAGAAACTTCAAAATTTATTAAAATATATGACTTCAGAATGAAGCCCATTTCAACAAAAGCTCGTCGATTTTAGTTGGCGACAATGCGCCAATTCTAGAATCGACATGTTTACCATCTTTAATAAGAATCAATACCGGCAACCCCCGCACGCCATAATGCGCAGCTGTCTCAATGGATTCGTCGGCATTCATCTTATAGATCGTTAACCTACCTTCAAAATCAGATGCACGCTGTTCAAGTCGACGTCCTATACCCACGCATGGCGCACACGAAGGCGACCAAAAATCGACTAAAACACGTCCGCCTGGGTCTAGTACCAGAGACTTAAAATTTTGATCATTGATGTTTTGAATGCTCATGGGCGTTAGCCTTCTATATATAGCTTTCGTAGTCGGTTTAGATTAGGTGGCCCCAGACGCGTTATCAATCCAAGAGTGATGGAAGCCTTTTCCTCATTGTTGCCCATTTTTTAGTCAAAATGCACAACTTGCTTTTCCTCTGTTTAGCCAGGATTAGTGCTCTACAAACAGGCAGATAGCCATAACACGCCATAATGACACTATAAAAAAGCCTAAGACTATTAAAAAATTATAATGATTAAATTGACATCTTCATCGAAAATTGATTATTAAACGCGCACATGGAATTGGCTAAGAAATAGCCAACAACGTCAATTTAAAAAGAGGGCCTTAACGTGAAGATTACATTTTGCACAAAAAAACTACAGATTCTGTCAGTCTTAGCTCTTGGCTTCGCCGTTTCCTGCGGAAGCGTCCAAGAACAAACCTTCAGCGAAAGCAATGTCGATGAAATGCCGGCGGATCTCATCGAAAAACAATCGGGCGTCATGGTCATGGTTGAAGTCGACGAAAAAGGCAAGATTACGAGAATGGAAAAACGCACTGTCGCTAAAGACGCGCCAGAATTCAGCGACGTCAACAATGCTGAAGCGGCTTTTCAAAACGCCTCTACAAATTCATACGTAGAAGATACGTCCGCGGATAGCTTCTACACAACTGGCTATGCAAACAATAGCTTCGCGAACAACAATAGTTTCTCGAATAATAGCTTCGTGAACAACAATGGCTTCGTGAACAATGGCTTCGCCAACAATAGCTTTTCTAGCTCGAATTACAGTTCTTCAAACGTAAACTATAACTCGGCTTGGAACGGTTTTAACTACGCGATGCCTAGCTACAGCTACAACAGCACGTCCTTTCAGAGCACAAACATTATCAATAACAGTAGTCCCGTCGTATTCGGTTGCGGCGCACAAAACTTCGGTTGCTTCAACTACGCTTATGCAGCTTGGCCGACAGCTTTTGTCAATACTGGAAATAATTTTTTCGGCTACCGATATCCGTGTGCACGTTCATACTTCAGACCTTGTGGCGGCGGTTGCAGACGTTTTTTCTACCGCTGGTAATTCGTTTTCTTTGGTTGGTTAATGAAAGAAAAGGAAGGTCTTTGGACCTTCCTTTTTTATTTTCAACTCTGAAATCCCATAAATCTATATTGCCAAATCGTCTGGTTTGATTTTTCCGTTTTGAATAATTTTTTGGGTAATAAACGTTAGCCCGAATGTCACCACTCCCAGTCGACCCACATACATCAACCCAATAATGATCCACTTTCCCGAAACTGTCAGTTGGCTTGTAAGTCCCATGCTGAGGCCAACGGTTCCCAAGGCAGAGATGGCTTCGAATACCATCCATTCAAAATTTGCCTTCGGCATTGCCAGAGACAGCCCAAATATACCTAAACCCAAAACTAATCCGTAAACCGAGGCAGACATCGATGCAGCTCGAACGCGGTTGCCGGGTATTTCATGCCCCATAAGAGAAGTGGTTTTGTAACCTCGTAAATGCGACCAGGTCTCAGCTATGAGTGCCGTCAAGGTTGTGGACTTGAGACCCCCACCTGTACCAGCGGGAGACGCGCCGAAAAACATCAGAAAATACAAAATCATGACGACGGGAAGCGAGAGTTTCGAAATAGGAATCGTGTTAAATCCGACAGTAGTCGATGCCGTCATCGCCTGAAAAAAAGACGCCAATACACGATCTTTTGTAGGTAGATTCTGTAAGGACGGTTCGATGAAATAAATCGCTGCCGTGCCGAAAGCGGATAGGATGAGGGTAACAGTCAATATGACTCTGGTGGTAAAGGTCAAACGACGTTGCCAGTTTTTTATTTTGGACCACACATCGGTATAAACGATAAAACCGACGCCGCCCAAATAACTTAACGCGGCTATGATGATATTTACCCCTGTTACATCTCGAAATCCTTCAAAACTGGTGGGAAGTAAACTAAATCCAGCCGTACAGAAGGCAGACACACTATGAAATAGCGCGCTCCATAACGGTCGTTCTACATTGGCGCTTCGAAGGTAAGGGTAAAGCGCCAGTGCTCCGACGAGTTCACAAACAAATGTAAACACGATGATATTGCGAACGAGATGCGTAATGCCAATCGTCTTCGGCAATGAAAAAGCACTTTTTAAAATATGCAGCCGCTGGTCGGACAATTTTTTGGACGCCGCCAAAATGACGAATGAACTTGCCGTCATGTAACCAAGGCCGCCAAGTTGAAACAAACAAAGGATTATGAATTCACCGAACCAGGAGTAGCTTGTACCCGGATCAATGGTCACGAGTCCTGTTGTAGACACAGCCGAAGCAGACGTAAATAAATTATCTATCCAAGTGATTGGCGTTTCCTGGCTAAACGGGATCGCAAGCAAAAATGTGCCGATGACAATGTAACTTAGGTAACCAAGTGCCAGAACATGGGCGGGTCGTTGAAACTTTGCCATAACTTCCTCCAAATTTTATTTGAGGAAGTAGCCATACAAAGCACTTCCTCTTCGATGCCTACGAGGTTAGCTGACGGGCTAGAGCCGAAGAGTGCTCTTCATGTCTATGATTCGCCCCAAAAGTTGGTTCCCCCGTTTTTGGCGTTAGCCAAAACTCGGCAGTTGGATTTTAAAACTTGTTTCTACCGAAATCAAGATGAGTCATATACGCAAAATCAAACGATCTAGGCCGTCTTTAGTGAAGCCTCGATGCACAAAGTTTGGATAATTAGACGTGCGGCAGCCGCCTCCCTACTTTCGATATGGTAAAATCCACATTTGAAAGAGGGAGACTAAAATCATAAACGCGGCAGAAATATTCATGCACACGCCCCCCGTAATCTGCATGTATGCGAATGATGGATACCATTTGGTGAGCCACCAGGACGCTATGTCCACTAAAAGAAACACAAAGGGCGTTCCGATTGCGATGGATTTGATGATCGGACTAATGCCTACGGAAAAACTGAAGATCAAACAAACGAAGAAAAAGATAAATGAGATTCCAAACAAATGCACATGGGATACTCTGGCCAAAGCACCAATGGTTGCACCTTCGGAAATTTGTGCACTCGGTTTCGTGCCTTCGAAAGTGCGAAAGTCGGGAATCCCTGGCACCACACCATGGCAGCTGATGCAGTTTTCCTGAAAAATAGCCTGAATATGGCTATCCCACTCCTCGCGCTTTGAACCATCGCGAACCCATTTTACGATTTCGGCGCGCTCGTGCGTATCGGCTTTGTCCTTCATGGATCCGCTTAACTTTTCTTCGAGTTTACTGTTTTCCCTATTGCCGTGGTAACTGTAAACAATATCGTTAACGGAAAGCCCAAACTCACCATCTGCCATACCGTGTGTCAGCAAAACCTGAAGCCCAGCCATCATGAGGCCCACACCCGTGACCACCAGATAGCCGGTGAAAAGAACTCGTATGGGAAGGCTCAAAGTAGGAAGAGAGGCTCGAAGTTGAAGAAGTGTGGAGTCGTCAGATAACATAGGACCTCGCTAAGAAACCCATGAATAAGAATGATAGGATATCTAATTTGTATGGACTCGTCCATGGCCTCACGATGCGCATGAGTTGTCGAAGGTTTTAGCTTAGGTCCAAAATGCGCAATGTTTGAGTCCTTCTAGAGCACCCAACACGCGAAACATTGAGCGGCAGGGATGTCCCCAAGCTCATAAATCATGTAAGATTGGCATAACTATCAAACATAGCCTTTCACATCGATTTCTGGAGCTTGCATGATTTCCCTTTATAGCCGCAGTAAACTTTTCGTCATTATACTTCTGGTGCTGAGCTGTGCGTCTGCTTGCAAAGCCAAGATTTCGAAATCCGATCCATTAACCATAAATTCGATTTCTCCCACTTCTGGTTCTTACGAAGGCGGAACCAAAGTTACGATTTCGGGAAAAACCATGGACGATGTGACGCAGGTTAAGTTTGATGGTGAAATTTGTACTTCTCTTGAAATTGTTTCGGAAAAAAAACTCACTTGCTTGACGCCAGCGCACGCCGCGGGAGAAGTCGACGTTGTCTTATATTCTGCGACCTTTAACCCTCTGACACTTAAAGACGGATTTTTATATACCGGCGAAGCCGACGTCGCACCGACTCTGACATCGATCGCGCCTACTGAGGGTGTGATTGCCGGAGGTGATGCCGTTGCGTTAACAGGCACTGGATTTGAAACGGGAGCGACCGTTCAGTTTGATGGAGTGGACGCCACCAATGTTGTTGTAGTTTCGAACTCGTCCATCACTTGTGACACGCCGGCCCATGCTGCGGGAGTTGTTGACGTGACAGTTGAGAACGCCAATACCCTGAACGATACTTTGGCTGCAAGCTTTACATATGTCACTTTGCCGACTATTGCATCCGTAAACCCAACGTCTGGTTCAGCATCGGGAGGCCTTGGGGTAACCATCTCAGGAACAAACTTAACAGGAACAACTGCTGTAACATTTGACGGAGTTGCCGCAACTAGCGTGAATGTCGTCAACGCGACCACTGTCACCGCAGTGACGCTGGCGCATGCTGCCGGGGCCGTTGATGTGGAAATTACAACCGCCAGTGGGAGTGATTCGCTAGTCAGTGGATTCACCTATCTGGTCACTGCCGTTGGACAATCTGCCTTTGGGGGCGTAATCGCGTCTCTGGGTGGTGGACTCGATGATATCATTGCTGCGACTGCAGATAATAGCACGGGAATTGAATGGGGAGATGTGGGTCTCGCAACTTCCGCCACGAGTACAATGGACGGCGCCACGAATACGGCAACGATCTTGGGAGTGGTTACAGTTTTCCCTAATGCTGCGTCGATCTGCAATGACTACGAAATTGATTCGTTAGGAAACACACCATGCGAAGTTGGAAATACTTGCTATAACAGTTGGTTCCTGCCAGCGCAAAATCAACTCAATTCACTTTTCGTAAACCGAGTGGCGATTGGCGGTTTTTGGCTATCTTATTTTAGCTCCACTGAAGTTGATGCAAACCAGGCTAGCGTTCAGGAATTTGTTACAGGCAGTATGGGAGCGGGAATTAAAAATGCCCTAGATAAAGTCCGATGTGTGGCTGCATTTACACCGTAATTTATTTGAGTCCAGTCGGGTCTCCCCTGATTACTTGGATTTTTCACTGTACTTATCATGATCATTTTTTTCAATTTCAGGAGCTTATTTTTGGAAAACATAAACTTGTCTCATCAACCAGGAAAAGGATTCCATATTGAAGATTTTCCAGACGCAGTTAAATTAATCGCCTTGAAAGACGGGAGATCAAAAAGACTTGCAGATTTAGCGCTGCATCATTCAGATTTAAAATATGTCATCGATTGCTTAAATGAAATCAATAACCTTGGAGAAGATTGTCACATTGTTCGCACGTCCCTTTGGCAAAGCAGTATAACTCAATTTATAAAATGCTTTGGCGAAAATAAATCTCGATTTAACTTAGATTTACAAAAAGTTTTTAAGAACGATATTGGCGCAATTGAGGCATTTTATGGAATCAAAGCACTAAGAAATAAACACATAGTCCACGACGAAAACTCATATTCCCAATGCATTTCCGGAGCAGTACTAAACGCAGATTACTCTTCGTTTAAAGTCGCCAAGATTATTTGCTTTGCAGCAACGATCGACACTCTTTCACAGGACTTTTGGTCTAACTTGATGCGTTTAACTACTGAGACTTTAAAATGGGTGACAATGGAGTTTGATTTAGTATGCGTGAAAATCACTACGGATCTTGAGGCGAGAGATTATACTGATCTATTGGCCATGGATTCGGTAACATATTCGAAGCCGCAACCGGGGATTGACACATTGACTTCCAAACGAAAAAAATATTAGTTTCGACTATGGAGGGACAATTAATGAAAAAATGTTGTTTCATATTGTTATTTTTGGTCTACGGATGCATCACTCAACGGTATTATTTTAAACAAGAAGTTGATGATGCTACGGCAAATCGCGATTTAGCTAATTGTCAGGCGAAAGCTGGTCAGGCATGTGGACAACATGTCAGGTGTTTTCATCAAGTTGAAGGCACATGTATGCGAGGAGAAGGTTACATACTACAGACTAAATAGAAGCAATCCCTGAGAGCTTCGAACCTCCCGAAGCCATTTACCCAACCTCACCAGGCCCATCACCTCGCCCGGGATGACGGAAGCCAGACGAAGTTGGTTTTTTCTTTGGGCTAGGCGGACAAGGAGCGCCCGAAGGAGTTTACATTCTGGTAAATGACTGAGGGAGCGACGCCAGTCCAACAACGCCCAAAGAAAAAAGCGACGAGTATGGCGCACCCGGAGAGATTCGAACTCCCGACCAACTGGTTCGAAGCCAGTTACTCTATCCAGCTGAGCTACGGGTGCACTGAGACTGAAGGTCTTTTTTATAGCCTATATGTCAGCGATGTCTAGGCCTAATCCTGAAGGGCAGGCCCCAAGCGTTTGAGGCCAAATAACGGCTTGAACATGAATGCTTTTTCCTCTGACCATGCACCTTCCCATTTGCCCCGAACGCAGCTCAGCACCGGGTATTCCCATGCCCTACGAACTGGCCTGGACTCAAATGGCGTTATGGTGAAATCAGTTCTGGCGACAGCAGGATATGCGACTGAGCCGTCGTCGTGGGTAATTTCATTTTCCAAGTCAATAAATAGTTGAAGATTATGAGTCTCGATGGCACCTGACTTTCTGGTTTTCGTCAGCTTAACTTTCACTTCATCCTGAACTTCGCGGAAATGAATGGGTCTAAAGGTGGCAGACGTGTTGCGATTAAACATACCTTCGCTGATCGTCACCTTCCTTTGTTTTTCCGGATCCTTTTGAGTTTCATCGATGAGCACACTCAAACGGATGGACTTGAGTTTTGACTTAGCTTTGTAGTAACCGCGGCAAGTCCACTCACGATCGTACGATGCAAAACTCACTTGCGAAACGAATATACTCATTAACACTAAAAATACTCTCAACATAAAAATCCTCTATTCATGAAAAAATTAATTGCCTGAAATCAATAAATAGCCACGGTTTTCGACAGTGTCCAACGTCTTCATAGCCGCCAAAAGTGTATCGGAACGCACCCAAACCCAATCGGCTTTGGTGGGTGTGACGTCCAAAATCAAAAAAGAATCTGTACCAGAATCATAAGCGCCAACGGGCGAAATATGCCCCCCACCCTCTTGGTTCATGCCTTTACGCGCGTAGTTTACAACAACATAGTCACCAGGTGATTTCAGATTTTGGATCATTTCCGATTTCATTTTGGCGAGTTCGAACTTATCGTCAACGACGCGTAGATCGCTTTTGACGCCATGAGCTTCGAATCCAGCATGCAACTGGCGCAACTGGAAGCCCATATCATTGGTCTTCTTCCCTTTTACTGTTTTAGGCCGGCCGAGAACGTCCATCTTGGCTTTGGGTATTTTGGCGAACACGCTGTTTTGCGTATAGCGCGGATAAAAAGGGGACCAATCTTTGGAAACCGGGAGATTTTTTTGTTCTGCACGAGAAAGTTGGGTTCTGTCTTCAGGAACAGCCACAGAGCCTCGTCGCACACGCATGGCATTCAAGACAATCGCCATGGTCGCTGGACCACAAAAGACTTTGTTGGTCTGACCTTCAAACTGATTTGCTAAAGGAAAGAAATCGACTTTATGATTTGAGTTTTCAAGGCGAGAGACGCCTGGCTCTTGGCTCCAACTGATAATAGGATCTTTGGAAGAACCTTTATTTAAAGTTGCGCATCCTGACAGCACAAAACTTACGAAAATAATTTGTAACTTGTTCACTATTTGGCCTTTCCGGTTTAAATCAATGAGCTCCTTTACCTACCCTGTCCATGCCGGCAGAGTCAACGCCTACCCCAATCTGGGTCCGCATGAATCATTAGTAAACCAATCCAGTAACAAATGAGTACCTATAACCATGGAAATATTTGTCTATTTTTTGGATTAAGTTCATATAAACAGTCAAATAAGAGTTTGGCCGCCATATTGCTTTAAGGGTGCTGAACTTAATTTTAAGGAGAATGTCGTGAAGATTTTGATCTTGGTGCTGTTTATCTTCGTTGTCTGTTCAGCATGTGGAAAGGGCATAGAAAGTACCTTCGCCGAAGCAAAAGCAGCTCCGGTTTCCCAAACAGATGATGACAATGATGATGAGGAGGAAGAAATTGAAACGATCAGAGTGCTTGATTACGCACAGCAAGAATTCGAATTCCAATACAATGGTGAAAATATAATGGCCAGGCTCGTCGTTATGAGCACTGTTAAAAATGTCTTTACCTCACAGGTCGAACTCATAACCTTTCCTGAAGTACTTCCCATAAATCTTTCAGTTCGATCGCTTGGTGAAGAAAGTGTCTTAGCCAATGAACTTCGCATCAAATGTCCAAAAGACGCACGGAAATTGGGTGCAGACGACATCCTCAGAATGAAGAAAAACGCAGGAATTTTTGACATTGTTGGGTATTCGAAAGATTCTGGATTCGGCAAACCTATGTTTGCAGAAGCCATGAAAACAAACATTGCCGCTGCATTCAATCAGGAAATCTCCGATAAGCTCGGCCAGTATCTCGAACCAGTTTTCGTCGCATTCAGCCGTTCGATTGGCTATGCATTAGATTATGGATTGGAAAAGTATGACGAAACTTTCTCGCAACTCTTGAATGGGGCAGAAACAGAACTAACGAACGGTCAGCTGTGTGATTTGATGGATGGTCGCACTATCCAAGTTATTGGCGATCAAGGCATTGATTCGTCAAGTCTAGCAGTTGAATTTCGTTCGGAAAAATAGAAACGGAAATTAGAAAGCGGCGAACCCATTCGGTTCGCCGCCATCGCATGATGAGATTACTCTAGACCTGGCGTAAAGTAAGGTGAAATATCGCTGTACTTCGGAACGGGAATATCTTTTTCTGGCTCAAAACCAGCCAAAGAGTAAGAACCCATTGCCGCTTCGTCAAATAGCACCGGACAAACTTTGATAAAATGCAGCACCGGCTTCCAGTTTTTGTTGATTTCGGTGGCAATAGAAGATTCGGGTGGATGCTTCGATGTTCCGACTTCTGCACCAATCGAACAAGTATTGAGACCCAGCTCTTTACCTCTTAAGAAGAAAAAGTCAGCAGAACTTCCTGCCGCAATGTAACCCACCATCTCGGGAACAGATCCCCAGCGGTAGCCATTGAGATCGGACATTTGCTTACCAAACTGGCGGTAGAGATTGCCCTTATTACCTTCCGCAATAGGTGTATCCGTATAGCCCCATGGCAGGAGCCACATGCGGCCTGATGCATGATAGTCAACTGTCGCATGGAACTGAACGTCTTCGAATAAATCTCGAAGAGCTTGAACACACTTTGTCGAGCGTGCATTGGGAGCGCCCGGCCAAGGGTAACTTCTATTGGGATCCACTCCTTCCACTTCACGAACATCGCGCGCGTAGCCATCTGGACAGGTGACGGGAGCGATATAAATATCACGCGTCTTCATCATCTCTTGAATGTCAGCATCGGAATCAAAATTTGCGAGAAGCTTATGCGTGACTCCCATAATGGTCGTCGTTGCGATTTTTTCGTCGCCATGCACGGTCGCATTGATCAAGACTCTTTTCTTAGGTGTAGAGACGCGTTTGTCAGTTAAGCGTAAATAGAAAATATCCTGACCTTGTGCATTGCCATAAACTTTATACTCGGCAAGATGCGGCGCTTTTTTGGCCCAATCTTGAAGAGTTTCCTTCATTTCATTAAGGTCCATATAGTGCTCGGGCATAGCCCCGACATCAATGGGTTCGGCGGGTTCCGTCGGTTCCTCGGGATTTACGGGAGGCTTGTTTGGAGGATTGTCGGTTGGTCTTTCATCGAAGACAACATCAGAATCTTGATTCATGGTGTCGCGCACAAATTTTCGTATCAGGCCACTATCGGATTGACCGCACGAAACGGCAAAAACCACCAGACTTAAAAAGACTGCCATCAGTTTCATAAATCACCATGCCTCTATGGAAAGAACTTCGAAATGTCACAAGAATCCTAACGATCTCGGACGCATCTGGGTTTCGGCCGGTTTTCTAAAAAAATGAATGAAGCTAAGATTTGCCCGGTACGTGCTGCTTTAAAGTGCCGAAAATAGAGCCTATTTTGACGACCGCCTCAATCTGAACGATCGGTCTATGCGGCAACTCATGAGCGATCCAAAGGTATGAGTCGCCTTTTTGATCGAGTTTGTCGCCAATGTAGGTTTTGAGTTTGAGTTTGATAGTTTTGAATTC
The DNA here is from genome assembly GCA_041740975.1 of Oligoflexales bacterium. GTDB lineage: Bacteria > Bdellovibrionota_B > Oligoflexia > Oligoflexales > JALZUQ01 > JBGSKV01. Next base: position 30,327 of record JBGSKV010000039.1, read on the forward strand.
GCCCAAGTCTGGAATTTTTAAGGTTTCCAGTTTGAGCGCGTCGACTTCAGCCGTCCAGTTTTTTCCGGACGTAAACATCGGAAAGGTGATTTTTTGCCCGACCTGAAACTGCTGCGTACGGAGTTTGAAGGAAGCGCTGAGGACGTCCATGGAACCCGGCACGAAAGCATGTTTTTTTTCTGTGATATCGTCTTTGTCTTTAATGGTTTTTTCGGAAACGATGCACGTAGCCGAGTTGAAATCCAAATATTTTTTGCGAATATAACGGCTCTTAAACAACTTTCCTTCATCTTGTTCCATGTAAAACCAAGACACACCAAAATCTACGGGATGGGCTATGGCTCTGATCTGATCCTCAGCTACAAATATCCATTTGTACCAAGCACCAGTACGTCCGTAGCCATCAAATACCTGCTGCCAACTGCCGTTGTGCAGATGGGGTTTTTGTACGGTAAGGACAGCGTCACCGACATACATGCCTTTGAAACTCATTTTGAAAGTCGAAGTCTCACCAGGTTTGTATGGTGTATTGGCGTAAACTTCTTTATCGGACGCCACATTTGTCCGGGCTAACTGCGGGCAGGTTGACTTCGTTGCCGCGGGTTTCGCAGCTACCGGAGCTGCGGCGGCCTTGCTCGAGGTTATTTTAGGCTCAGCTTTAGGTGGAGGAGTGGCCACTTGCGCAAAAAGAGACGGGTTCAGTAGCACCGAGGTCAGAATCAAAATTCGTTTTAGCATCGCGTTCAACTTATGATGTTGGTGCTATTAAGATATCACGCATGGAGTTTCTCAGCAAAAGCTCATGCTTACGAGACTCTCTCACTCCCGGCTTAAATTTATAGTGAGAACGAGGGACGATCGTCCTGATGAAATATGCATCACATCGAATGGCATTTGCTTCCTGGAATTCATGCCCGTATGATGTTGGTTCGGTATCGCACTCAACTCCCCAGACTCCTTGCTCCGCTCGCGAATTTTAAAATCGCCGCAAACGCCCTACTGAATTGACTTTTACGTAGTGTCATGGTACCGAAAATACTCAGATTTTACGACGATTGTCGCGGCATGGGGTCGAGTCAGTCCAGTAAATTTAGCATTTTGTTTCGTTCTGCTTCGCATTCTTCTTCGCTAAAGCTTCGAAGAAACCAGCTTCGCAGAATAAAAACAAATTATTTTGGAGTTCTTTTGGAATTGCAGCATCAAGACAAGAAGTTACCGGGAATAGGTAACATTCAATGGGAAAATGAAGATTCGGATTTTGAACAAGATGGTGGTGAGAACCGCGAAGAGTTTCTAACTCTCCTCGAGCAAGACTCGCGCGGCAGAGGCACCAACATTAAAGAAGGCGGTATCGTTCAAGGAACTGTATCTCGTATCACGGATGACCACGTCATTGTTGATATCGGTCACAAGTCCGAAGGCGAAGTGCCGATCATCGAATTCAAACGTGATGATAACCGCAAACTCACAGTTGAAGTTGGCGAAAAAATTGAAGTTTATTTAGACCGTTTTGAAGATGAAAACGGCGACATGATTCTTAGCTACGAACGTGCAGAAATGCTCAAAGCTTGGGACCGCATCGCTGAAGCTCATGAGAAAAACGAAATCATTACTGGAAAAATCATGGCCCGCGTCAAAGGCGGTTTGGCTGTTGATATTGGCGTTAAAGCCTTCTTACCAGGTTCGCAAGTTGACCTACGTCCCGTACGTAACCTCGACAAACTTATCGGTAACGATTTCCAATTCAAGATTATTAAGTTCAATAAAAAACGCGGTAATATCGTTCTTAGCCGTCGTGTATTGCTCGAACAAGATCGCGAAAAACTCCGTACCGTTACGCTCGACAACCTCAAAGAAGGTGCGCAGCTTAAAGGTATCGTCAAGAACATCACCGACTACGGTGCGTTCATTGACTTGGGTGGCATCGACGGTCTACTTCACATTACCGACATGTCATGGGGACGTATCAATCATCCATCTGAACTCTTTGAAGTTGGACAAGAGATTGATGTTGTGATCTTGAACTACGATCAACAGAAACAACGCGTTTCTCTTGGTTTCAAACAACTCCTTAAAGATCCGTGGAAAGAAGCTTCCGCCAAATACGAAGTTGATAAGCGTATCACCGGTCGCGTCGTTAGCCTTACGGATTACGGTGCTTTCGTTGAGCTGGAAGACGGCATTGAAGGCCTCATCCACGTCAGTGAAATGTCATGGTCTAAGCGCGTGAAACACCCTTCGAAAATCGTGCAAATTGGCGATGAAGTCGAAGTCGTTGTTCTTGCGATCGATCTTGAAAACCGCAGGATCAGCCTCGGTATGAAACAGATTGAGCCGAATCCTTGGGAAGTTGTCCAAAGCAAATACCAAATCGGTGACGTTATCCGCGGTAAAGTTCGTAACATTACGGACTTCGGCGTGTTTATTGGTATCGAAGACGGCGTAGATGGTTTGATTCACATTTCTGATATCAGCTGGACAGAGCGCGTGAAGCATCCAGGTGAAGTCTTCAAAAAAGGTGATGAAGTCGAAGCGAAGATTTTGCAAATCGATCCAGAAGCCGAGCGTTTTTCACTAGGTGTTAAGCAACTTAGCGAAGATCCATTTATCAAAGCTGCTCAAGAACTGAAGCCAGGAACGAAGAGCAAGGGTCGCGTGACGAAAGTTGCTGACTTTGGCGCATTCGTTGAGTTGACTCCAGGTATCGAAGGTTTGATCCACATCAGCGAATTGGACGACAAAGAAGTCACCAATATCCATGACGTGATCAAGCAAAACGATACGGTAGAATTCGTAGTTCTTGCTTCTGACCATGAAGAGCGTAAGTTCACATTGTCACGCAAAGCAGTTCTTAAGGGTATTGAAGGTGCATCATTGTCGGATTACATTGGTTCAGTGGCCAGCCGCAAAACAGTGTTCGCCGAAGCATTTTCGAAAGCCAAAGAATTGGACGACGACAAGCCTAAAGCAAGCGGACTAGAAGAAGATAAGTCGGACGATAAGAAGTCAGACGACGAATAGTAGATAGATCCTTCGCTTCGATCAGGATGACGGTCTCGTCATTCTGAGCGAAGCGAAGAATCCCCTCAAAACTTCCCCGATCGAGACGCGAATGTTAAAAAAAGTAAAAGTCATTTCTTTGGTGTTACTGGGCGCGACGATTATGTATATTTGCCTGGCCAACATGCATCAGATTGAAGTGAACTTCCCTTTCATCATTGCAGCCCCGCTCATGATAGCGGCATTTGTCGTTTACATGATTGTCTTTGGCCTTGGATTTCTGTTTGCGATGGTTTTAATGGGAATCCCCTACTATCGAAAATCACGCCAAGTTAGCAAACTCACCAAAGAACTCAAAAAATACTCCTATGACCTCGAGAGTCAAAATATCAAGACTCGTTTTGAAGCCTAAAACCGGAGAATCAAAGTGGGCCTGTCGATTGCAAGAGAAATAGCCTACGACGCCTTCGTTAAGGTCATGGATGAGAAGCGTGCTCCAGATGAAGTTCTGCAGGAAGCATATTCAAAAAAAGAAGTGAAACGCCTCGATCGAAACCTCGCCAAAGAGATCTTGTTTGGCGGCCTGCGATGGTACGCTAAAATTTTGTGGATCCTGCAAAAAACCGCGACGCGCGATCTTTCGAAAACAACCCCTGAGATCCGTGCGGCACTTATCCTCGGCACGTATCAGATTTTCTATATGGACCGAGTCCCTGACCGGGCCGCGGTCAACGAAAGCGTCGAATACATACGCCAACGTCAACAAGCCAATGCCACCACTTTTGTAAACGGCATTTTGCGTCAGATTTCCCGGCGCGCCGAGTACTTCGCCAAACCCAATAAAACGACACATCCAGCTGAGTACTTAGCCTTACAGTTCTCGCATCCGCAGTGGATAGTGGACCGCTGGCTGAAGGAATTTCATTTTGATAAACTTGAAATCTCG
>JBGSKV010000040.1:0-38247 GCA_041740975.1 Oligoflexales bacterium
TAACCCGATGGTTGGCTGGGACAGTTGAGCCGGCTTAGATTTGTCTGGGCGGTGTCGGCTGATGCAGCCTCAATGCCCCGACAAATTCAAGTCGGGAGAACCTGACCAATCAACCAAAGAATTGAAAACTGTGAGTGCGAACGGCGGAGCAAATTTAGGTCTCCGGCCGCGAAGCGGCCGTTCAATAAACTATGCTTACAAAATTATTCGAAATTCAGCCGCACGACGAGGTCGCCATTGCCCTTAATGGGGATCGTCGTACGCCCTGTGAATCGCACCATCTTAGGCACTTTGCCATCGCGGTAGTAGAAGTCCATGGGGTCGACGAACTGCCGAATGAAAAACGACGCTGGCTCAAGTCTGAGGACAACCAGTCCGTCACTTTCTCCGGTTTTAGACAGTTTAAAAGATACGCTTCGCAACTTAGCGGGCACAAACATATCTAATTCAAAACTTTTCTTTGCTTGGAGCTCAGCCCAGTTTCTTTCGATAAAATAGCTGATGGATTTGGAAAACAACATGTTCTTTGACCAGGTCATTTTGCCTTCTTTAACTTTCTCACCTTTCTTTTCGAGAACGCGCACCGTCATCTGGTCCCCTGTGGTTTTGACATCGATTTGCGCGCCTAACTCAAGATTATCAAAATCAAACAATTCGAGCTTAAGACTTTCAAAGTCGGAAATGCTGTGTTCGGTTTGAGCAAGTTTCTTAGCTGGATCAAAGTACTTCGTCATTTTGTCGATTTTGCCGTTAGCCGTATAATTGATGGTTTGGTCTACATTATAATATAAAGTTTTGCCGTCCAAGCTCTCGACCTTGAATGAAGAGGTTTCCATTTTGCCCATTTTTTCCTTTTGGTCTGCGCCCCACACCGGTGTCGCAACAATGAAAAACAAAAGCGCGAATTTCATAGATTCTCCTAAAGTGCCGTGCCAAACAGGCGGCAGTAGTTATTCCACACGTGTTCTTCAGCTTCCTTATTTGAAATATCGCGCAGCTCGGCCAAATAGTGGACCGTACCCACGACATTCTTCGGCTCATTTCTCGTTCCTCGTTCTGGAGAAAGATAGGGCGCATCGGTTTCGGTCAAAATAAGCTCAAGTGGGAGTTTTTTGAGAAGTGCCGTGAAGGATTCGCTGCTGCGGCAGTTTGCCGGAATCGAAAAATACCAACCGTGCTGTTCCGCCCATCGCAAAGCCGGATTGACCTTGCCACCGTAGCAGTGGAAATCAACTTTCTTGACGCCATGATGAGCCAGAATTTCTGCGCAACGCTGCTCGGCTTTACGCGAATGAATGATTACGGGAAGGTCATATTTTAGTCCGACTTCTAAGAGTTGAATCCAAACTTTTTCCTGTTGAGGTAACGACGAGTCTTCCAGCCAATACAGATCCAATCCACATTCACCAATGGCTATCAACTGTCCGCTGGCAGCCATGCTATCGATATAAGCCACTTCTTTATCTCGATCAAAGGCGGGCACGGTGTAAGGCAATGCTTTGGTTAATTTATCGTAAGCTGCATTGATGGGATAAATTCCCATGGCGGCTTTGACGATGGGAAACTGCTTTGACATTGCCAAAATTTGGCGGTTAGACTCGGGCTCTAAACCATTGACGACAATTGCTTTCAACCCGGCTTTTTCGGCCTGGTCGATAACGTCACTCCAATCATTGGCGAACTGACCGTGTGTTAAATGCGTGTGGACATCAACGAACATTGTGCACCATTTTCAAAGGGATACCCGTCCGTGAGTACTAGGCGCCTTTGCGTTCGATGATCACTTCCGCTGGGGCAACTCTAGTCTGTGCTTTGACGTGTTCCAGAATACTATTGAGGTTATTAATTTGCACGATAATTTCTGCCGTTTCTTTCCAGGTCATCTCAATGTTATTTGCAGCGCCCGGGGGCAAACCTTCGTGGACGGCACGGTTGCGGAAGTCCTGAAATATATGCAGCTGTTTGCAGAAAAGTGCTAACTGTTGATCGCTTGGAAATGGCATTGGCATGAGGTTTGCGAGACCATAGGTGCATTTTTTGCGTGAAAAACACAGAAAGAATAAGCTGAACGCTTTGAGTCCATCCAAGGTAAATCTTTTTCCTGGCTTGAACTGGCATAGTCCGCGCAACATCTTTCGAAGTTTAAACTTGCTAAAGAACGGTATCTCTCTAACGATAGGGTGATTGCCGACGTAGTTCTCAAAAGCGGTCATTTTCTCCGGAATCGGGCGAGCGTAGCCGATAATGTCGAGTTTACGCTGCAAAACGCCGTCATGTATCAGTTGATTGGCATAGTTTTCGAAAGATTCGCGTAGATAAATTTCGAGAGCTTTGTACTGCATATCGATCACAGGACTCAAATCAATACTACTTGAGTTTTGATGGGCACGAACCTGATTGTGGAAAAATTGACCGGTGCGAAGCGCTCGTTTCACTTCGCCGGATAGCTTGCCGTAGCACGGAATGAGCTGCGTCAGATATTCGTCAGTAGCAAAGGTGCTTTGAGCTGAAACGCTCGCATCGACCTCGACTGGACTATTGTTGGTAGTGATCAGTAGAGACGCGAGAGACTCGGTTAACTCATCTTTTTCAGCGCTTCCCATCGGCAAGGTCTGGATTTCGGCAATAGCACCCCGAAGTTCAGTTTGGAGACCTTCCGTTTCCATTTTTTCAAGGCAGCGAATAATTTTAATTTGTGCAGCTTGGTTTAAACTTGGACGAAGCATCACTTTAAGGAGTTCTTGGCCGGCACGCGCCGTACCGATATCACCCAAAGCTTGGATCATAGATTCGAGTTCGTGATCTTCGGTACTTCTTAGGTATCCCAGAAGTTTTAAAACGGCCCGATCCGATCCTTTAAATGAGCCCAGAACATTCAAAAAACATAGTTTGAATACACCATGACTTTGGTCGGCGAGGGCGACGAGTTTATCGATTTGCTCATCGGATTTGTTTTGGTAGCTCTCAAACAGTGTCTTCCAGGGCTCGGCTTTTGGGACTTGATCATTCGTGAGTTTACGGTTGCGATAAGTCGAGTCAAAGAAAAGCTGGCGATCACTGGACTGTGCTCTTTGCGCGATCCAAGTGATTTCTTCGGTCATTAAATATTTTTTGGTATCGTCTTTGACAAATGCAGTGGCGACACTTTTGTTAGGAATGTTTTTATAACGTAGCGCTTCCTCGACTTCTAGGTATCCCGAAAGAAATCTTTCGCTAAGCTGTTGTTTTTCTTTTTCGGTGCAACGTTTCCACGCTTCCGTTAACTTGTCCTGATCTACCCCTTGAAAAATATTGTTGCGCGGATGGTTGTGTTCGTTAGCCGCAATCTGCATGGCAGCATAAATGGTGTCCGTTCCCAGTCGGCTCCGTTGCCAAATGGGCGGCCAAGATTGCCATAAATCATCAAAGCTGCGGGTGGTTTTGCTAGGCTTCTGGCGGTAGTCATCGTCTTGGTCTAAATTCAGTGATTGGACCAAGGCTTGCCAGCTGGAGGAAAGGAACTGATCTTTTCGAATCGAATCCAATTCGTTCGGATGGAATCTTGCCAAGTAGTAAAGCGCCGCACTGAGAGCTTTGTTAGAAGGGTGAAGCTCTTCGCGTAGATCGTTGCTAATGGTTTTCGCAACCTTGAGAAGGCGCGGTTGATCGATGTTCCAGGCCACGGCCTTTTCAAGGAGCAGAGCGTGGAAAGCCTGCGAAAGTTCTTCAAGGCCATCGAGATTGGCAAACTTTTGAATGAGTTCTTTACCGCCTACATGCCACGCGGAACTCAAAATCGTGTAGCGAACTCGTTGAGGAGTATGACGGGCCGTTGCGACGCGCTGCATCCGGTACCCGAGTAGGTGTGATGATTTTGCAGTCCAAGTATTGATGTAGCTGGTTGCGAGTTCTTGTGACGCGGTCGCAAGGTTATCAGTTAAGAATTTTTCAAATTCAAGGGGGTCAGAGCTGTCGGTCACCGACAAGATGGCTTGCTTCTCGCTGATCGGCAAATCCAAAAGCATTAGGTCTGCGGCTAGTTCGAGTGGAATACTCACACTTTGTTTTTTTAGTGACGCCAATAACTTGAGACGCGACAAAGCCTGTGGTTCGTATAGGTATTGTTCAATCAGTTGATTTTTTTGATCAGAAGCCAAGCGTTCATTCCTCTAAGAAAATGGCCAAGCATGAAATCATGGGACCACTCAGGCATGTTCGGATGGAATTTTTTTTTCGTAAGGGCTAACTGAAATAGATCAATAAATACAAATGGGTACGTTACTCTTGGATCGGGCGTCGGGTTTGGAATCCGCCAAGATGTGAGTGCTTGTGCAAGATGTCTTCCTCCGGGTACTGCCAACACCAGTAATTGCCATCGCCTGTATCAAAATCGACTAGCCAAGGTCCCTTGACAGTTGGTCCGAGTTTTTCAATGGCTTCGGCCCAATCATCTATCATTTTGTTAAAAATTTTTTCCAGTTCGGCGCGTTTTTTTTCGTCTTTCGAATAATGAAATGACAAAAGAATCTTGTCGGCTCGTTCATGCCAACGTCGAGTGAGTTTAGATATTAATGGTAATATGGCACGCGCCTCCTGCAGCGAATAAATCTGCGGAGTATGGTGTAGTTGCACGAGATTATTGACGGGCGTCGTGCCCTCCGTACCCAAACCTAGATTGTCTGATGGCGTTTCCATTTTTAATTTGAACTTTTCAAATGAGATCCAAAATATTTTGGCTCGTTTCCGGCCATCCACTTTATGTTACAGCCCATACTCGGCTTTTGAACTTCAGGTGGTTTTTGGCCTTTCAGCATGGACTCTACTGCTTCCAATAGATCTCGTCCATTGACAGGTTCGTCTCTGCCTGGCCGGCTATCGTCGAGTTGTCCGCGGTAAAACAACTTTAAGTTCAAATCATAAAGAAAAAAGTCTGGGGTGCACGCCGCTTTGTAAGCTTTGGCAACTCGCTGTGTCACATCCAAAACATAGGGGAAGGTGTAGCCGCGCAAAACTTTTTCGGCCGCCATGTTTTCCTGGTCATCGGCCGGGTATTTTAAGGTATCGTTACTATTGATGCCAATGACTCCCACTCCAAGAGTTTGAATGTCTTTGGCAATCACTGCCCATTCATCGGCAATATGCTTAACGTAGGGGCAGTGGTTGCATAAAAATGCGACAAGTAAACCGTGTTTTCCGACGACGCTCGCACGCGTGACCATCTTCCCTTCTGTGTCGGAAAGAGCAAAGTCCGGCGCTATTTGGCCTAGTTCCGTCATCATAGATGGGGTCAGTACCAAGTTCAGGGCCCTCCCTTTTGAAGCCGGATGAAAACGGCTGTTTGACCGCTTGGTATGTTGTTTTCATACAGCAACTTAGTCGAATATTCTACTTAATAAACACCTGAGTTTTTGGTAGAAACTTCCGACATTTTAGAAACAAATTTGTGAAAACAAGTTCATAGACTACATAAGGAATTGATATGACGCTCAATACTATTGCTCGCAAAATTGTAGAAGGGCACAAGGGAATTCTTGCAGCCGATGAAAGCAATCCCACCATTAAAAAGCGCTTTGATGCGATTAAAGTTGAATCTACCGAAGAAAATCGTCGCGACTATCGCGAACTTATGTTCAAAACAAAAGGCATGGCCGAATTCATTAGCGGTGTGATTTTATTTGATGAAACGATTCGTCAAAAAGCCGCCGACGGAACGCCGTTTACGAACGTCTTAAAGAGTTTGAACGTTATTCCCGGTATTAAAGTCGATGCCGGAACCAGAGAACTTGCGGGAAGCCCTGGTGAGCAGATTACGGAAGGTCTCGATGGCTTGCGTGAACGCCTTAAAGATTATTTCGAACTCGGCGCGCGTTTTGCTAAGTGGCGGGCCGTCATCAATATTACCGATACAAATCCCTCTTATTATTGTCTCTATACGAACGCACATGCCTTGGCCCGTTACGCGAAGCTCTGTCAAGAACAAGGGATCGTTCCTATTGTGGAACCGGAAGTGATCATGGACGGGTCCCACACCATTGAGCGATGTTATGATGTTACGGAAGAAACTCTTAAGGTATTGTTCGATGAACTTTCCAAGCAGAAAGTTGAACTGGAAGGTTTACTCCTCAAGCCTAATATGGTCATCGCTGGAACGAAGGCTACGCGGCAAGGTAGCGTGCAAGAAGTTGCGGATCTGACCGTTAAGTGCTTGCTTCGAACGGTGCCCGCGGCTGTTCCGGGGATTGTGTTTTTGTCGGGTGGCCAAAGCGATGAACTTGCGACGGCACACCTCAATGCTATGAATGCAAAACACAAGAATTTGCCATGGGCACTGACTTATTCATATGGGCGTGCTTTGCAAGCCGCGGCTCAAAAAGCTTGGTGCGGCAAAAAAGAAAACGTACCTGCCGCGCAGCAAGCCTTTTACCATCGTGCAAAATGCAATAGTCTAGCCGCAGCAGGAAAATACAGTGACGCCATTGAGCGTGGCTCGGTGTAGGATTATCATTCGTGGAAGTTGTATTTATTTTACATAAGCCGCAATTTCCCGAAAACATTGGTTCGGCCGCGAGAGCTATTTATACGATGGGCTTTGGAAAGTTGCGACTCGTTCAAACGCAAAAGCATTTGCATGAACGGAGTCGCAGTTTAGCATGCCATGCTCAAAATGTACTCGAACAAGCCGAAACTTTTGACACACTGCCAGACGCTATTCGTGATTTGGACGTAGTCGTTGGGACCACAGCTCGCGAACGACGTGACTATTGTGATTACCTGACTCCAAGCGGGTTACGAGACTACATTCAGTCGAAACAAACCCATATCCAGAAAGTCGGAATGGTTTTTGGATGTGAAGAATCGGGCCTTGGTAATGACGAACTGGCGTTTTGCGATCATTTAACGACAATTCCTGGTAATAGGGAGTATGGGGTTTTGAATCTTGCGCAAGCCGTGATGATCTATGCATATGAACTGCAGTGTTTCGGTCAACTTGTTACGCATCCTGGCAAGAGAGCACCCCGAAAAGAGTTATCGCATCGCGTATTCAAAGAGAAGATGGCGCATCTTTTCTCGACGCTTGACGTGAACACGCAAGACTTGCGCGTTAGACGGGTTTTGGAAAAATCCTCCTTATTAGGGGATGAAGATTTGCGGTTAATTCATTATTTGCGCAAGAAAATCCTTTTCAAAGTGGATCGTGAAAATTTCAAAAGAGGTATGTAATGAATATAGGTGTAAAAATTTCGGGAACGGGAATGTATGTGCCGCCTCGTGTCGTTACCAATGCTGATTTAGAAAAACTCATGGATACCTCAGATGAATGGATTTCTCAGCGCACCGGCATTCGCGAGCGTAGGCATGTGGATGACGGATTAGGCCCGTCCGATTTAGCCGTCGAAGCGTCCCAAAAGGCCTTAAAAGCTTCTGGTTATACCGCAGAAGACATGGATTTTATTATCGTAGCGACTTTGTCCGCGGACCATGTTTTTCCAGGTGCGTCCGCTTTCTTGCAAACCAAACTCGGGCTTCAGACGACTCCGGCTATGGACTTGCGTACGCAATGCTCTGGTTTTATTTACGCACTCAGTACAGCCGCGGCTTTTATCAAAAGTGGTCACTACAAAAAGATTCTGATTGTGGGCGCCGAAGTCCATTCACCGGTATTGGATTTTACAACGAGGGGGCGCGATGTCGCGGTTCTGTTTGGTGATGGAGCGGGCGCTATAGTGGTAGAGGCGGCAAGTTCGGATCAAAATCAAGTTTTGAGTACGGTTTTGCACACCCAAGGTGAGTTCGCACAAAAGTTATGGCTTGAAAAACCGGGAACGGCAATTGGGCCATGGATGTGTGAAGAACGTGAGGATCCTCGAAATTTTCCATTTATGGATGGTAAATTTGTATTTAAGCATGCCGTGGTGCGATTCGATGAAGTGATCAAAGAAGGATTGGAAAAGGCAGGTTTACAACTTGACGATGTCGATCACTTTTTGTTCCATCAGGCCAACCTGCGCATCAATGAGTATGTTGGTAAAAGCATGGGAATCCATCCTGACAAAATTCACAATAATATTCAGCGCTATGGAAACTGTTCAGCGGCATCCATTCCCATTCTTTTGTCGGAATGTGTGACCGACGGCAAGATTAAAAAAGGCGATGTCGTGTGTATGGCGGCTTTTGGCGCGGGTTTTACATGGGCAAGTGCCATCGTGAATTGGTAGGCATAATCATTCATTTAGGTTATACCATAAGTATTCAATTGCACATCTATCTACTTGAAAATACAGAATAAATCGCCAGACTTAACTTCTGCTCTCATGGTCCCGAAGAATGAGCTAAGAGGAATTTTTTCTTAGGAGGCGCAGTCGTGCGATTGCCCCAAAACTCAAAAGGTTTCTCTCTGGTCGAACTTATGATGGTCGTAAGTATCGGAAGTCTGATAGCGACAACCTTCTCAGCGTCTACATCCATATGGCGTGCGAAAGCTCACCAGGCCCAAGCGATCATGTATCTGAAAAATATGGGTACATCGTTTACGAGTTACGCGGTCGATAACGACGAAGTATACCCTTCTCAAGACACTAACAATCCTTGGTTTACAACAAATCATTCGACAGCGACGTCTTGCTTTCGCTCGGACAATCCGATTGGTTTGACTATTCCGGATTGTCGAAAGCTCAATTATTTTCTTAATTATGTGCCAGGCGGAGCTTTCGGCAATCCACGAATTTTCGTGCGAGAACGCATGGACGGAAACCAGCGTTTGGTTTTTAGACATTGCAGCTATCAGGCACCCACTCAGCAACAGGGTCAGCAACAACAAGTACTGCCTTCACCAGGTCCTTTGAGCGAACCAGGATTATTCCTACAAAAATTGCCATTGGACACATGGCTATATAGTTTTCAGTACCAGACCTTTGTGAAGTATCCCTATGATAACGATACTTGTCGTTATTAGGTCATGATAGAATTGAATTTTTAACCCGTCGTGAGGCGGGTTTTTTTTTGGTGTTCGATTCACAGGAAGACTCATTTTCGACACATTTCCATATTTAGCCGGTCGCCAAGCTAGGGTCTAAGTCACTTGAATGACAAAGTTAAAACAAAATGCTTAACTTTTTGGTCCATTATGCCGCTCAGGGTCTTAGGTATACGCCAAGTTCAGGAGTGCGTTTTGAACGTAAAATTACAATGGCTAGCATGCATCGCAATGACGAGCTTTGGCGCGTGCGCTCCCGATCCTATTTCTACCGCGAAAGGGGTGCCGGAGGCTCCTCCCGGCAGTGGCGATACGATGACAGGTAAAATCATTGGAGACTTCAATAGCGATGGGGTGGTGAACTCCGCGGACTTAGAAATTTTCAAAACAAAATATAACTATATGGTGTTTCCAACGGGTGATTACAATCAAGACGGTGTTGTCGACTCGGCGGATTTGATAGTTTACAACTCGGGAAGTCTCGATGCAGATGGCAATGCTAACGGTAAAATCGACGCGGGAGACCTCGTCGTTTTGATGGATAATATGAATAAAGGCCACTTATCCCACGAGGCAGGCGATTTGGATCGGGATAATGATGTCGATATGGATGACTTTAAGGTTTGGCGTGAAAACGAGAAAAAAGAATTGGAAAAGAATCAATAGCGTTAGTTGGTAAGCAGGAGTTAGAAAATGAAGTTTGCGACAAAAATTTTGGCCGGATTGTTTATCTCGGTGTTTCTCGGATGTAGCGGCGGTTCCGTGGACGATCGTTCAAGCGGGATTAACGATGCTGAACAAAATCCACCTCGGATTGAAGGTGTGGTTGGTGACTTCAATAAAGACGGCAAAGTCAACGAATCGGACCTGCTTATCTTTCGCCAAATCTACGATCATTACCCACAAGGTTGTGGTGCCGATTCTGATTGCGACGGACAAGTCGATGGTTCGGACTTTTTGACTTGGCAACGAAAAGTGGGAACTCGCATCTATAAGGCCGGCGATATCGATCAGAATGGTGAAATCACAATGGAAGATTTGAACAGATATGTGAAGGATCCGACCGCAGTGAACGTGGATTTGGACCGCTGAGATTTTTAGCCTGAGGGAGTGAATATATGAAGATTTATTTATTTATTTTAGTAGCGTTTTCTATAGGTCTGTTCGCCTGTGAAGGTAGCGGCGACCTCAACCTATCTGGTGTGACGGCTAGCGACACCGAGAATGTCACGAAAACTAATAACGTTGCCAAGGTGAAAACGAATTCTCCGGGCGATATCAACAAAGACGGTGTGGTGGATGCCGAAGACTATGGTTACTTCAAGCAAATGTATGACCGCTACCCAGATGGTTGTGCCTATAGCGACGCGAATTGCGACGGTATTGTCGACGGCAAAGACTTAGAAATTTGGCAGCAGTCTTACGGCGAAAAACGTTATAAAATAGGTGATCTCGATAGCGATGGCAAGGTTACGGAAGCAGACTTTGATCGCTATATAAAGAATCCAGATTTACTAAAATAATAAGTGGATGCGCACTTACAAAGACGACTGCTGAGCACCACTTGGAAATCAGTTGGGTCTATAAGGCTGAAAAAAGCTATTGAAACCAAAGCTTACCCCTTGAAAACTGGGGTCCGTCAACCCCCACGCATAATCAAAACGTAAAACCAAACGATTCACTTGCGGAATCGCAATCTTCAGTCCTACACCCGCCGAAATGATTTGCTCGTCGCCGATATCTGCCCAGTGCCAACCCGCGTTTCCGCCATCAACAAAGACATTGGCTTGCAACCAGCTGTATCGCTGTTTGGTCAGAATCTTTCTCAGTTCGAAGTTGGCGTAATAAGCGCGGTTGCCATACAAAACGCCCTCCGGCAATCCGCGGATCGATTCCAGTCCTCCCAGAAAAATCAAATCTTGAAAGTGGTCCCCGGTATTCGTATAGGTGTGCCAATGGGCAGCAAAGTTCCAATCATTTTCAAAAAGCTTAAAGTAGAATCCCTCCGATTCGTAATGAGAGTGCATGCCATCATCATTACTGAGAACTCCCGCCTTTAGAACTACGCGTAAGCCATCAAGGGTCAAAAAATCCGACCGAATATCGTCATAGATGACATTGAATAGTGGACGGATTTCATCTTGTTTTTGGGTGGTGGCGTTAAATCCGAACTCATGCTGAGGATCTTTCAAAGTGACACGATTGGCGTCGGAAGCAAAATAACTCAAATCAAAACCTGTTTGAACGCGAATGTTAAAGACATCTTTAGGGAAATAAAAACTCAGTTGAGCTTGTCGAGTCTTACTACGAATAGAAGCTTTTTCGTTAAATTTTTCGTCGAGAAGCTCTCGGTCGCGATTGTTTTGCCAGAACTTCAGACTCAGCAAATGTTCACCCCTGAGCCAGCGCGGTGCATTGGCCCAGATCAAATAACTCAGTGGCGCATCTCCGTACTTGCGAAGCTCGGCACCTACCGTCCAAAAGCTACCGAAAGCATGGGTGTCATATGCACCCAATACCAAGAGTGGAGTTCCTCCACCGATCGCACCCCGTAGAACAGGTAGGAGGGTCCATTTTTCGACAAAAGAAATATTCAAGGCGCCCGATTCCGAATCTGGACTCGTGGGTACAAAATTTAGCCGAATGTCATAGAAAACTCCGGTGTTCAAAAGTTTCTGCGTCAAAGTTGCGAGATCAGAGTCACTTAATTCTTGTGGTGGTTGGAGATGTAAAAAAGTTTCTAGCCACTCCTGATTGGTGCGCGAGAGTCCGGAATAGGTAATGCTAGTAACCTGGAATGCAAATGCTGCAGGGGCATAGACTAAAAAACTAAGACAAATCCCTGCTAAAAACTTAAGCACGCTGTCAAATTTCCTAATAAGTTCATCCATTAAAGTCATAATAATGGTTTAAACATCATCTGTCATGTGACATAAAATAGCTCTTTTCGACCTCCCCCAAGACATAGGAAATGTGAGATGAGCCAGTCGCCAACTTTGCCCCCTTTTGACAAGTATCAGTATTACTTGAACTCGGTACAGTCACCGGATACAGACGCTGAATTTCTTATGGAAACATTTTGCGAACTTCGCGATCGCGACCCCGTTAGTATGCGTGAAGATTTCTGCGGGACCTTTAGCCTTTGTTGCGAGTGGGTCAAGCTTCATGAGAGTCATGTCGCGGTTGGCGTCGATTTGGACGAGGAGCCTTTAGAATATGGGCGAAAACATTTTTTCGAGAAACTGACGGATGACGAAAAAGAGCGAACGCAGTTTATCCGCGGCGACGTCATGAAATACGACAGCAAGAAGTTTGACATTATCAATGCTCTCAACTTTTCTTATTTTATATTCAAAACGCGTTCTGAGCTGAAAGCCTATTTCACAAAGGCTTACGAGTCACTAACCCCAGAGGGGATTTTTGTCGTCGACGTCTTTGGCGGTAGTGAAGTTTCCGATATTCATGAGGAGGAGGTCGAGTTCGAAGATGAGAACTTTTCCTACTTTTGGGACCAAGATACCTATAACCCCGTGACCAATTACGCCCAATTTTACATTCATTACCAACGCCCCGGAGAGCCCAAACGTGAGCGGGTCTTTGCTTATGACTGGAGAGTCTGGTCTATTCCTGAACTTCGCGATATCATGGAGGAGGTAGGATTCAAGACTTCTCGGGTTTATTGGGAAGGCACCGACGACGAGGGCGAAGGTGACGGCGAGTATTATCTCACGGAAGAAGGAGAAGCGAATTGCGAATCTTGGGTAGCCTATATTGCGGCATGCAAATGAATGTATGGATGTTAGCTGGTGTTATGATTTTTGCGGCAGTTGGTTGTAAAACCACAGAGCCAAAGAAAAAGACACCGGTTGTAGATAATAGTGGAGTTGGTAACACGGACAACACCGTGGTTCTCGGAACGCGCCTCACTCCAATCATTACTTCCAATCAGGTTGTCAACGGTGTACTGACTATTGCTGCCGGTCAAAGCTTGCAGGTTAATTTTGTCGTCGATGGCATTCCAACCTCAGCCGAAATTGGTGTCGGTCTTAGCCAAAGACCAAATGGCTCTGGAATCAAAGATCAAGGGCGCTATCCGACTTTTATCTGGCCTTCCACCGTCGAAAGCACGACGGCTTATCCTGTCGAATTGATTGTCCGTGATGTCAGAGAATGCATGCGACTGGGTGGCCAGAGTAATATGTGTTGGCTGTCGGAAGGCGATCAGATTTATACCAAAGATACCCGTTTTGATACAGCTTATGCCTTTCAACTTCAAGTAGGCAATAACGTCGATGGTACTGAAAATACAGGCGTCAAAGCATGGTGGGAAAAGATCAAAGGCTTCTTCAGTCGCGACAACTGATTTCTTAAAGTGTGCGGTAGAAATGCGGGACAAAACTGGGAAATCAAAGCGAAGATTTTATCAATGCTGATGGCGAATTTGAGCTAAACGAAACCGATCAAATTCCCGTCAGGAATAATCACATTTCTCGCAAACCACGATTCGATGGGCTAGGGGTAGTGGCCTTTGTCTTTTTGGCGATGACCGTTGTGTCGCTATTATTTTGGACGAGTAGGCTACCCAGCGTTTGGGTTACGAGTTATGCCGCCGTTTTTGATCGGGGTGAATGGCCTAGTTTATTCGGCTCGTTGTTCGTGCACGCGGATATTTCACATCTTCTCTCGAATGCACCCATGTTAATTATCTTCGGTTACATTCTGCACGGATATTTTGGTTATCTCGTGTTTCCATTTCTCTGTCTTTTTGTGGGCGCGCTTACGAATTTGGGAACCATTTACTTTATGCCGCCGCAGACTCAATTGATCGGTGCCTCAGGTATGGTTTATGCCATGGTGGCCATGTGGCTTGTCGTTTATATGAATTTTGAAACCCATTATCCGTTTCGAACGCGTTTGATGCGGGCAGTGGGCTTTACTTTGGTTGTCATGATTCCCACGACATATCAGAAAAATGTCAGTTATCTAGCGCATGGAATGGGTTTTGGCTTGGGGATTTTATTTGGCGTTGTGCTTATTTTATTTATGACTCCGCAAAATCATCAAAGTGATCAAGTCGAGTCTTTCACAAAATCTTAAAGGAGCGGCAAATCTGCTCGTAAGGTGCTTCGCCACGCTGCCAGCAGGAGTTTGCCTAGTATGTATAGCTTCCTGTCTTAAGCATTGACTGTTAAGCTTATTGCCCGTCAATACAATAGAGGCGATTTAACGTCGCACAAGTTGACGTTCCCTGTGTAATCCAAGTTCCGGTCACAGATGTTGCTAAACCTCGTCCACCGTTCCCCGCTGTGGATGACCAGTTCGCGCAGTTAGCACCGGAAAACCCTCCACTCACGCTACTTCCAGTCCATACCGAAGTACCCGCCAAAGCCCCATTTGCTTGATACCTCGCGGCATTGGCAATCAATGAATCCCAAAGATCCAAATCACTAGTGGCAACCAACTCCGGACCACCAATCCCTAAGCTACGAGTATTGTAAACAGAACGAGTAACAGTAATGCGAGCAAGTGCAGATTCGCCAATTCCAGAACCTGAAAGAACAGCCTTCCAAGTTTCACCTGTCAAACCATAAAGATCAGCCTCTAATTGGCACTTCTCATCTGCCCCATCAAGTCCGCCGACTGCAAGGCCGTTCCAGGTTCCCACGGTTACAAAAACACGATGATTTGCGCGGGTTGTCTGCGTTACGGAAATTCCTGCCGAAAGTCTTCCTTCGCCGTCGGAAGAGCAAATCCGAAATGAATACTCTGAACTGGTATTTAAACTTTCAACTTCGTAAGCAAGTGCTGCATCAATCAAAGCCGAACTAATAATGATTCCATCTGCACAAGTCGCTGGGGCAACTGACCCAGGCAAATAGGCTATTTGATGTTGGCTAATCCCGTCTGCTGCTGTCCATGCCAAATCAATTGAGGACGTCGAATCCGAAGATGCCATAAAACCCGTGGGATTTGCGAGGACAGGCTCGGGAATTTCTTCCTCAATTTCGAAGACAGTTACCTTTGACTTAGCAATAGTGCCTTCTTTGCTTACAGCAAAAATGTAACTCTCTCCGGGAGCGATCGCTTTAAAAACAAACGGAAATTGGGAGTTTTGCTCAAATAATTCGGCGTCTGGATCAATACTCCAAACTAAATGTGATGTTACATCGATTTTATTTGTTTCATCATCAGTCGTCTCTGCCAAAAAACTTACTGATGCACCAACGGTTACTGATAAATTAGCAGGATTAATTGAAAGGTTATTAATGACAGGAATGTTTAGCTCTTCTGCACCAGAATCATCACTATCACTATCACTATCGCCTCGACAGGAGCTGAATCCCAACGCAAGAAAACATGCCAAAGGTAGGTAAAATTTTGATTTGGAGGAATTCTTAAACATTCTCAGTTCCAAGTCATTATTTACAAATCTAAACTCTCAAGTGTGTTTTCGGACCCTATCGACTCACCTTTAGGTGATTTCTAATAATTCGAGAAAAAAAATTGCCGTCCCAGCATATATATCGCTGTTTTTAAAGCATTTTATAATTATAAAGTTTCCGATTATTTTTAGTCAATTTGAGGCTAAGCGCGCATTGAGCAGTTTTTTCGCAGAAATCTTCATTATTTACCATGTCAGCAAGTACGGTAACCCGTAATACGAATTTGGGTGCAATTTACTTCATGCCGCTGCAAACCCAATTGAGCGATGCATCAGGCATGGTTCATGCGATGGTGGCCATGTGGCATGTTGTATATTTGAACTTTGAAACACGCTATCCGTTTTGAACGCGATTGACGCGAAAGGTGGGCTTCAATTTAGCTGTCATGATTCCAACGACATCAAAGTGACCAAGTCGAGTCGTCAAAATCTTAAAGGAGCGGCAAACGTTGCTCGTACGACCGTTTCATTCGTTCCAAGCGTGCGCGGGCGCGTTCTTGCTCAGAGAAAAATCCAATTTTTCCATGATTTGACTTGTGACCTGGTTCAGCTGCACTCGCTAAATTGTGCGAACTTGATTTTAGCCATCGCCATAAATGTTTTGCTTTTTGTGTCATAATTCGACTCCCTACTACGCCATTTTAGCATGGTCAAGAGGAAGGGTGCAACGAAGATCCGAGACACGCAAAATAATCTGGTCGATCAGTATTCAAACTTGGCGCTACTCTCGCCACTCAATTGATAGGAGACCTTGCCAAACTCACTGGCGACATCCTGGATACGGAGTACCCCGCTTAGCCAGACCGGTCCCCACTCTCGCTTTGGCGCTTGGCCTTTTTTCATACGGACATAAACCATCTGGTTGGGCGGAGGCGGTGGTACATGGATGCAGGCCTGAGGGTTCGGGACCAAAAGAAACTCGGACAGCTCGGTGTCATCATCTTCCAAAGGGACCACAAAACCAGGGACTCGGACGCGCTCGCCATTGAGGGCTTTCAAATCCGGGGGTGCGATGTTTTTGGCGATATCGAGTTCACGCAGTTTATTCCAATATACCGTCTTGTATTCGTATTGGGACGTATCGACCTGGTCCTGTTTGTAGCGAAAACCGGCATAAATTCCGACCGCCACCAAAGGCACCGCAAAGAGCAAACTAATCAATATAATCTTATTTTTTTTCGACATATCAAAAACCACCTAAAGTTTTATCATCAATCCATCTTGTAACGTATTACGATAAGCTTGGCGTGCAGGAATGAGTCCCAAAATGACGCTCAAGCTTAAAACAATCAACAAATAAAGCCATTCGCGGCCGCTAAGCATATGAATAGGAATGGTCAGTCCAAAATTGCTTTCGATAATAGGCCGAAATACCAGCAAAGCTGCGTAAAGCAAAGCTATGCCTACCATCATTCCAGCAATAGAAAGAAAGGTACTTTCGAAAAGTAATAAGCCAAAAATATGCTTGCCACTTGCGCCCATGGATCGCAATATCGACATTTCACGACGACGTTCGTTCAATGAAATATAAATGGAAACCAACATTCCCATAAGACCGACGAGAACAACAAAAAAGGAGATTATTCCCAAGCCAATCTCTGCATAACTAAGGCCTTGCCAAAGTTCGCTCAATGCCACGCCAGGAATGATAGCCGTTAAGGGTTCACCTTCATACTCACTGATAAATCTCTGCAAATTTAATACATCAATACGGTTGTGTAGTCCTACCAGGAAGGTCGTAATTTGTTTGGGTTCCAAATTTTGTTCTGGAATAGTTATGCCTTCACGATCAGTCGCCGATAGCGTGGCGATCGGGGGTGCTCCATCTTCCCAGCCTGTATGGATGGCTTCAATGGCCTGCAAAGATACATAGACAGATCGATCAATAGGGGTATTGGTTTTGGCCAGGATACCACTCACCTGGAAGGGCTTATCGTCATGGTTTTGAAAGGAAACACCCGTATCACTGATGCCATGTGCCAGGATAATTTTATCGCCAATCTTGTAATCTAGGGCTGCGGCAACATCAGCTCCGACGACGGTTTGCAAGACTTCCTTAGGGCGATCGCCATGTTCGAATCTTATATTTTGTCCACCGCGGTAGCGATAATGTTCATAGAAACTGTCATTCGTTCCCACCACGCGAAACCCGCGGTGGCTATCGCCGAGAGAATAGGGGATCGTCCAAGCAATCGAAGGATGGGTGCGAATATCGTCATAACTTTCGTATGAAATATTTCCTGTCGGGCTTCCAATACGAAAAACACTGTAAAGAAGCAGCTGAATAGGTCCGCCTCGCGCACCCACGATAAGGTCGGTTTGGCTAATCGTTCCCGCAAAACTCAACCTTGCACCTTGCCGAACGCGTTCGACGCCAACGAACAACATAACACTAAGCGCAATGGATAGAACCGTGAGTCCGCACGTTAACCGACGATTCATCAGCGATTTTCGCGCCAAAAAAAGCAGATATCTAGTCATGCGTTGGCCTTATTGATCTGTGGTAGAGCCAACGAGATTTCGAACATTGGTTTCAAACTCACATCGTGACTAACAAAGAGTAAGGTTTGATTGTTCCTTTTTGTTTCTGACATCAAAAGTTCGATGAACTTTTGGCGAAGGTCCGTGTCCAAGGCGGAAGTCGGTTCATCGGCAATCACAAGTGGTGGCTGACCTACCAGTGCGCGGGCGGCGGCGACACGTTGTTGCTGACCAACACTTAGTTCAAGAACTGGTTTGTCCAAAAGTCCCGATATTTCTAAATGCTTTGCAAGATATTGAATTTGTTCATTTAGAGAAGTTTTTAGCCGAGCCTGACGTTCGGGATTCAGGTAACAGGGAAGCGAAATGTTTTCGGAAACGCTCAGATACGGAATCAGATTAAACATCTGAAAAATATAGCCTAAATAGGCGCCTCGAAACCGATCTCGATTTGACGAACTTAACTCAGAAAGCTTTATACCTAAAATTTCAAGCGAGCCTTCGTGGTTACTTAAGATACCGGTTATAATGCCAAGCAAAGTGGTCTTTCCACTACCGCTTGGTCCGGCTAAAAAAACACTTTGACCCTGCTTGATACTTAGCTCGGGGATATCCAAGACGTTGGTGGCAACGTTTGGATATCTGAATTTCAGATTTCTGATGTCAATTGCCGAAGGTGTCGACACGTTCATTCATCCTGTGCTAACGGAATACGTTACTGCGCAAACTTGTGTGACTCGGTTGTAATCGTCGCAGTTGTTTGTTTCTTCGACGTGATGAACTGTGTTTTAAGTCTTTTGATGCCAGGAAAATACTTCCGGACATTGACGGATAATGCGAGCGACTCAAGGTCTTTAGGGCATTTAAATTTGAGTTCAATTTCAACTTCAGAGTGTTCGTCATGATGAGCGTGGTTTTCGCCAAAAGGTTTTTCGATTTGGACTTTAGGAACGCAGGCGGGGTCGGGCGTAAACGTTATAAGTTTTGTCGCATACTCAGTGAGTTTTAAGTTCATGGCTTCGACATGTTGCTTTTGTTTGGCATCTTTTGGCGCATGTTCAAAACCGTAAATATTCTCGGCTGGAGATTCCAGCTCAACTACAGCTTCGTTTTTATTAAGGACTATGCGTAGTTCAGCTTCACCATGCACATGGGCGCCATGATTTTTGTGACCGTGGTTTTTTGCACTATGCCCAGTTGTTTTGGCAGTCGGCGCTGGTACGACAGCGGGTTTTGTCGCAACGGGTTTTGCAGCATCAGCTCCGAAACTGAGGGTCGAGATGCTGAGAGCTAAGATAGGGGTCACAATCCAATGTCGCATAGAGGGCTCCTTTAATGTCGAGGCGTTCATGCTAAGCTTTTCGACTCGATAGTTCAAGCCACGCAGATGGGAACTTATGATTAAAAACTAGCCACATCAACTCAATGGCAGTTAATTTCTTCCCTATGGTTTACTATCATTTTAGGATTCATTATAATTTTACCATTCTCAAGGTTAAGAATTTCTAAGGAGCACTCGTTTGAAACGCTTATGTTTAGTGGTGGTTTTGTTGTCAGCAGCTTCGGCATCTGCAAGCGACAATCATTCTTGGGAAGTTGATCTTGAAAGCCATCTTTATCAGCTGAGCGCTGCATCGCAGAATCTGGCGGAAAGTATTTCCGAGGAAGGCATCCAGGGAGATTTTTTCAAGACTGCCTTGCAAGTTCGACGATACACGAGTCGAGCTCATGAAAATATATTGAGAGGCACGACATTAAAATGCCTCCGCGGACAATTGTCTCGAATTGAGTTTCATATCACTAAGCTGCAGGATCAATGTCTATTCCACAGTCCTGAGTTGTTTATGACGCAAGTCCAAAGCTTGGAAGAACTCGCGAAAGTCGTTGATCGAGACATCACAGAACTTGAATTGGTTTGGGGTGAACCCTCGAGGCCGGTTCCTTATTGGCAATGTGAAAGCGGTGGGTATAAATTTGCGAAGTACTTTGACGGATATGTTGGGCGAGCTATAGATAAAAACCTCGCAATGAAGCGGTCGTTAAATAGTTGCCAATCGTCACCCAAGTTTTTGCGTCGCTGTGCGGTTGCGCTTTGCGAGATCAAGAACCCCTAGATTTGTGAATGGGAGTTTCCATGAGAGTACTTAGACGTGGCTTTTTGGGTCGTATAGCTCTGGTCATACTATGTTTTGGGTGCAAGACCACCAATGATCAAGGCCGCGCCAAAGGAATTGAAGCTGCAAAATTGAACCGTTTCGGGTTTGAAGCGAAGTCAGGGTACAAAGGTGGGCATGATTATATTGATATTTGGGTCGGCAAGGTTAAAGACTATCCCGCCATGCGGATCTTAACGACAACGGAGATCGATCTTTATGTTGCGAAAGCCAAACGAGTGAATAACAACACCGAAGCAAAGACTGCGTGTCAAAAAGAGTTAGGTGATGATTGGCATTTACCGACTATATATGAGTACCTCGCCTTTTTAGTGAATGGCGATACGCAAGTTCTTTTCCCGCAAAAGGGTGGCATGCATGTCATCAATAAAGATCGCGTCGATATACCTGTTTGGTTGCTTGAAGAAGAACAAATCAAATACGAAAAATTACTCAAAACAGATCAGTTTTTTTTGATTGGCGAGGGTTTTTCAGAGGAGTACGTCTCACTCTCAAGAACTATTTCTGATCTGAAAAAGACTATGGAAGATCCTAAGAACGTCATGACGCTGCACGATAAAGGTAATGTTATGGAGTTAATTAGAGATCTAAAAAAGGGAATCGCTGTGCTTTGTTTCGCGGGCAAGATTCCGCAAGACTTCTAATCATCCAATATTATCAGAGGGGTTGGATAATGAAAAGCTATCGAGGCCTCCTTTTCACTTCGATCCTCTTTACGGCTTCGATTGTGTTTGCGCAGGATGCAGGCGATACCGATCGCATTGGAAAAATGAAGGAAGTCATCACTCGTATCAATGCCGTGCATAAGAACTATGAAGAGATTCGAAAGGGTCTAACGGTAGCTTCAGAACGGGCTATAAAAGAAGCGGGACCAGAGGCAACGGTCGAAAAAATTGCCGCAGTCAAGGCGCCCTTCGATAAATATTTAAAAGAAGTCAACGAGCGTGAAGCCAAAGAAATCAAAGCGCTTGAAGACAAGTTAGCCGAAATCCAAAATCCACTTCCAAAAAAATAAACTCAATTTTTTCTCGGAGAAAATGGCCTGGTTAAAAACACGATTTTGCCATATTTTGGGTTTCTTTAATAACTCCCGATTCATGCAGTTCCCAGACATCCAAATAGTAAGAAGAAAAAGGAGCCACTGGCTTGCAAAGTCTCGTAGGTATGCCCCTGCTGCCATATTCATATGTTGTCCCGCCATTGACTGCCTTTCCATTGTGAGCTTGAATTGTAAAATACCTTCGGCGAGTAGGATCCCCGAAGTTGCTGGCGCCGCCCGTTCCAGAAAATGAGTAGTGGTAACGCATAGTGGTGCAACTGGTCGTAGCAAATCCTAACTCATTTGCGGCGCAAACATGTCCATGTGGAGTCAGCACTGTTTGATATCCATAAGTAAATCCAAGTGGATAAATTGCGTTTTCACTATGATAGCTATGAGCCAATGTAGCCATTGTTCTTGCATTTATAAACCATTCCGTTTGAGCTGCTTTTATCTGAAAAATGGCAATGCGTGGTAGGGACAATGCTGTCAATAACGAAACGATGGAAACAACGACCATCAACTCCACTAAAGAAAAGCCATTTTTTGTCGTCGATATTTCCAAGTAAACCCCTTCACTTTAAATTCGGTTAGGCTCGAGGGTTACTTAAGGGAAAGACGCCTGTGTAGTTAAGTGCCTAAATTATAAGGTTATTATCGTTGAATTAAGTCGGCGGCAGCCAAAAAAAACCCCACCGTGAGGTGGGGTTTTCTTATCAAAAGCGTGTAACGATTTACTTAAGTAGTCCGAGGTCGGCTCCTGGAAGTTCTGGCATTCCAGAGCACCATGGGAGAGTGGGATCGACAATGCAAACCATCATGCAAATCATCGGGTCACCGAGCGGACAATCGGCACCAGCTTCTTCTTTTTCAGCTATGCGGATCGCCAAAGACTCAGCAGTTTTGCCTGCTGCATCTTTAATGATGATCTTCGTTTCGCCGAAAGCGACACCAGTTAAATTTCCGTCTGCAGTGATCGTTGCAATGTTGGAGTCCGCGACTGTGAAGGTATAAGCACCTTCGCCGCCGATGCCTGTGAATTGCAATTTACCGTCTTTTTCAAGAGTTGCAGCGGCTGGGACAACCGTCAATGGTAGGTCTTTAGCCGCTTTCACTGCCGCAGCAGCATCAACGCGGCACTTACATGCCGTTTCGATCTCAACTTTTGCGCCGGTAGTTTGAAGAAGTGACTGGACAGCGAGTGGATTCTTAAGAGCATCTTTATTGGCAGATAACATCAAACCAACAAGACCTGCGACAAGCGGAGTGGCCATCGAAGTTCCAGAAAGATTCTCGTACTTGCCGCCTGGAAGAGTGCTGTAAATACCTTCGCCTGGAGAAGCCAAGTCAACTGTCGCAGGCCCATAGTTGGACCATTGTGGTTTTGCGTCAGATGAGCCAGAAGCCGCAACAGAGATAACATTATTTGCTTTTGTGTTGGCTGGAAATACGGAAGTTACGTCGTTGTTTTTACCGTCGTTAGCGGCAGCTGCGACGAAAATCACACCCGCTTTATCAGCACGTTCAATAGCTTCCACTAATGGCGCTGCCATTGATTCTTGGACTGCGGCACCCCAACTGGCGCTGATGACGTGTGCACCGTTCTTAATTGCGTAGTCGATAGCCTCGATTGCTTTGTTCAAATCACCACTGCCATCAGCGCCTAAAAAGCGTAGAGGCATTAACGAGATCGTCGCAGCCATTCCGGAAATACCTTTACCGTTGTTGTTAACGGCACCAATGATTCCTGCGCAGTGCGTACCGTGACCGGGATTCTGAGCGCTTGTATCGTCAGAAGGGTCGTTATCACCTTTGTTGAAATCCCAACCGTTGACGTCATCAATGTAGCCATTGTTGTCGTCATCAACTCCGTTACCCGGAATTTCTTTAGTGTTGACCCACATATTATCTTTTAAGTCTTCGTGTTTGTAGTCGACGCCCGTATCGATTACTGCGATGACAATGTCTTTAGATCCGCGCTCATCATCCCAAGCTACGACGGCATTGACTTTTTCAAGTGACCATTGCTTCGAAAACTCCGGATCATTAGGCGTATCAAACGCATGAAGCTTAAAGTTAGGAACGACATACTCGACATTTGGATCAGCCAAAAGTTTTGCAAGTCGGATGGCCGTTGCACTTTGATGGCCATTGCTTAAGTTTACGGTGGCAAGCTTAGCAGTGCTGTTAGTTTTGGTGATGCGCTCACCTGCGACGCTCAACGTTTGTGTTGAGACTTTAAATCCATTTTGATTCTTGAATTTGACGAGATATTCAGCGCCAAATGCTGCCTGTGAAAGCATCATTGTTACCGTGAGCACTAAACCAAGTCCTAGAGAAACCCGTTGATTCTGCATTGCCATCCTCCTTAATTTTTATGGGAATCACCTCCTGGCGATCCCTTGATGTGCGGTTGTTAGGCCGCGTGAGTCGTCCGGACTCCATCAATGCACAAACGAAAAGTTCTTAATCTTCTGTTCATACTAATTCTGCTTTAAGATTTCGTAAAGAGAAATTTTGGCCGAAGAGCCAATAGAATAAAAAAAGTACGTTAGCTTAATGGGACTTAGTAAAAGCGGGACATAGGCATTTTGCAAATTCTAAAATTTAATTTTATAATTTACAAACTAGCGGAAGACGCCTTCGCTTAGAGTTCCGCGAAAATGTGCGCACGGATAAATGGCAGTATTAGGAAGTAAAAGGCTACCGGGAGAAATAACCGAGTTGCATCCTGTTTGCACATTATCACCTAAAATACCGCCAAATTTCCGTAGTCCCGATGAAGTTTTCTTTTTTGTGTGTGGGTCGAGATAAAAAACTTCGGTGCCTTTCAGCGACAGGTTAGCGAGTTTAGTACCAGCACCCAAATTAACGTTTTGCCCGAGAATACTATCGCCTACATATGCAAAATGCCCGGCTTTCGCACCATCAAAAAAAACTGAACTTTTGACTTCCGTAGCGTGCCCGACGACACAATTTTTTCCAATATAAGTTTGCCCACGAATATACGCCGTGTGTCGAATTTCTGTTCCTGCCCCTATATAACAAGGCCCTTTAATATAAGCCCCTGGTTCAATCGAAACGTTTTCTTCGATAAAAACTGGTCCAAGCACTGTGGCCGACGCCGGAACGAAGCTATTGCACAAGGGGTCGGCAGTAACATTCATTTGGGCTAAAAGCGCCGTAAGCCAGGTGTTGAGACTGGGGCCCAAATAACTAAACAAATTATTGGAGCCCGCAAAATGGGCGGCGGTGGGGCCTTCCGACAAGCTGATAAAATCCGTAAGGTTAATAGACTTCATTTCCATTTTATCAATCCTAGTGTGTATCAGGCTGCGCCATCTTTAACGCTAAAGGTACTGGCTTTAGCTCCGATGAGTTTGCTATATCAGCAACTCGAAGCTTACTGCAAGCATATAGAGTTAGCATGGCGGGTGTAAACATGTTTGATCGAAATCATTTCAAAAAGGCCGTGAAGGAGTGGATCCGCACGCATCCGCAAGCGAACTTGAATGAACTCGTGGATTTTTGCGAAGAACTTATTCCGCCATCCCAATACGCGGCGAACAGCTGGCTCATTGATCAGACGGTCAATTGGTACAAGCATTTGCTCAGTCAAAGTGATGTAGTCGACGAACAAGAAGACGACGACGAATACGATCAGGTTATGAATTAGACTTTGTTTTTTACTACAGTAATTCTGAATTAGTGAATATAGCCTGCTAGATAAGCCTTTTTTTCCATTTCACAAAAATCTCTAAAACTTACGTTTTCGTCATTCAATAAACTTTCGTAAATTCTACCAAACTCGTTTCCTGACATTTGGGTTTGATCTTGAGTATAAATTCCTTGGGCTGCCTCAAGCACCCACAGGTAATACGAAGGACTGGAAACGGTTTCTCTAAAATTCTTGACGTATGCGACAAGGTCCGTGCCCTGGTATGTGAAATCTAAAAGTTCCGAATCATAAAATATTTTCAAAGCAGCTAGCTCCATAGTCAGTGGCAGTTTCATACTGTTCAAATATGATTTCACCGCTTCGCGGCCTTTTGAATCGCCCAGAGTTTTCGTGGTTTCGAGGTAGTAGTGAACTTTGTATAGCTTCCAACCCTGAATGGAAGCATTCAAGTCGTAAATTCGAGCACTAGCTTTTGAGGCAAGGTCTTTGATTTCGGCCTTGGTGGTCTCGTCCGGACACACACCAAAATCCTTATTTTCGTCCTCTTGGCAGTTTGTCCAGTCTATAATGCTGAGGCATCGAGTTGAGATCCGAGAGACCATGCTGCTGATGGATTTATCACGACTCATATCTAGTGAGTCTTTGCAATCCTCTATGAGAAAGTCCAAAAAAGATTGGTTTGTTTTCATCCCAGGAAGTGCTTCTGGCATCGTCCGCGATGCATAAAATAAATGTTTGTTAGCAATGAGATCTTCCGCATCTTTGGTTTGCAGATCGGAGAGAATATTTATAGATAGATTCTTTTCATCTTCCATTTTGGTGCGAATATCAGAATCATCAGCACCAATGGCCTTCATGATTCTTTCGACATTAGAACCATAACTATGAATCTGAAGGCCACGTCGCGATAAGTTGTGGGTGTCACGTAGCGAACTATGGACGATCCCCAATAACTCGCCCTTGCTATTGACGATAGGGCCGCCGCTGTTTCCCCCAACAGCATATGCGGTCATGTGTAAAACATAGCTTTCCAAGTGGGAAATTTTCCCTTTTGAATATTTTTTCAATCCAAGCGCAGGATGTCCGAGGATAAAGATTTCTGAGCCTTCAAATTTTGTTGTAGGCTTTTTTAAAGGGAGGAACGAATAGGGGCGATACTTCTGATCTTTTTGGTCTTTATCGTTTAGCTCGTAAACTTGATAAATCGCAAAATCCAAAATTCCATCGACAAACTTTGGTTCAAAAAAGAAATTCTTTGCTTCGTAGGGTAGGGAACTGCCTCGCTGCATATTGATGTGCATTCTATTAATGCAGCCTTTGCGAGGACAAGACGATTCGCCCAAGACATGATTATTAGTCATGAGTAAGCCGTCTTCAGAAATAAAAAATCCAGAGGCATCATTAACCAAAACGACGGAATTAACTGCATCGGTTAATTCGGAAGGTGAGTCTTTGACATCGGAGAAATCTAAAAATGGAGAGTTGTATTTAATTTGAGGTTTGTCTTTTGATTTCGAGCCGCAGCTGAGAAGAAATATGGTAAAAGTTGTCAAAGCGAAAGCATGCACGATTTTCATGACGGGGCCTTTATAAGATACGAAGGCGCATCATACTACAGGCTGATTAAAAAACAAGCATATCGATGGAATAGACTGAAATGATTACATTTTAGAGATTCACTAACCGCTTTTTTCGGTAAGGATTTTTTTCAGGCGGTTGAATTCCGACTCTTTGACGACATCCAATGTTTCGATGCTGTCATAGCCGAGATCACGATACCAGTTAACGTTTACGAGCTCAGGCATTGGTGTTACGACTTCTTCGCCTTCCATGGTTTCATAGTA
Source organism: Oligoflexales bacterium (assembly GCA_041740975.1). Lineage (GTDB taxonomy): Bacteria > Bdellovibrionota_B > Oligoflexia > Oligoflexales > JALZUQ01 > JBGSKV01. Next base: position 26,613 of record JBGSKV010000040.1, read on the forward strand.
TTCGATAGCTTCGAGAATTTGTCCGTCTTCCGCCATGCGAATAAAATGATAGCCATCGCCTTCCATCAGACCACCGTCGCGCGAGTTGCCGCTCCAGTATTCTTTATAGAACTGTCCGCTGCTCTTGGGTGATTTTTCCGTGTTCATTGTCATTAGTATAGCCAATGTCCGAAGCGATTCACTCGCAGCGGCACAACAGAGTTTTCTTGACTGTAGAAGCTCCAAATAACGAGTGTCGCCTTGCCACGAACATTTTCCATGGGCACTGCTCGGAAAACGCGTGAATCAGCCGAGTTATCACGGTTATCTCCCATAACAAATACGGAGTTCTCGGGAACGTCCTGTGGTCCCCAGTTATTGAGGAACGAACGGCGCTGAAGATCCGTATCCAACATAATCCAATGTTTTAGTCCAAAAAGATCTTCCAGATATAGACTCTTAATGTCTTTATTATCTTTAATGTCAGATAAGATGGAACGATCATCGTTGTGATCAGTTTGCTCCATTTGCTTACCATTTATATAAAGAACGTTGTCTTTTACTTCAAGAGTATCACCCGCAATACCGACCACGCGCTTCACGTAGTCAATGCTTTCATCGCCCGGAAATTTAAAAACAATAATATCGCCACGCTTGGGTTTCGACCAAGTGATTAGCGGAATATTAGTGAAAGGTATTTTTAGATTATAGGCCAGTTTATTAGCCAAAAGGCGATCGCCAACTTTGATGGTTGGTTCCATGGACGGGGTCGGTACTTTGTAAGGGGACGCCACGACTGAACGAATAATGAATACGATCAGAATCAAGGTTCCGAGTGACCGAAAGTTTTCAAAGCTAAAAAATGGTGGGGCAGGTTTCTTTGCCTTTTTTACTTTCTTTGGCTTCTCATCCTTCGAAACGGCGTCTATCTCGCCCGTTGCAGAAGTTGCTTTTTCATCTGTCATCGTGAAGCCTTTTTATAGTTTGGTAGCGTTTGACAACGCGGTATCAGAAAAATGCACGCCCATGCGACTGATGACGTCTGTCGCTAATGTCGCGGCTATTTTGCCGCAGGTATGAAGCGGTTTATTATTGAGTAGGCCGTAGAGAAATCCGGCCGCAAAGGTATCGCCCGCTCCTGTAGTATCCACGACGGTAACGTCATGAGGCTCGATGAGAATGACTTCTTTCGAATGACGATCGACCACGAAAGCCCCATCGGACCCCAGTTTAATGACCGCAATGGCACCCGTATCCGCTATGGTGTGACCGATCGCCTCCAGGGACATGCCAGGATACAGAAGTTCGGCTTCATCGCGGTTGGCAAAAACAATATCGGCGCTGGTACGAATCAGGGACTGAAAATCATCACGAAAGCTGCTCACGACAAACGGATCGGCGACGTCGAAAGAAACCAAGGTGTTGCTATTATTCGCCACGACAATGGCTTCTTGAATACAACGTTTTTGTCCGGAGCCAGTCCATTGGTATCCGCAAAAATGAAAAATTTTGGCCTGCTTGATCTCTTCCTGCGGCATGTGCATTGCGTCGAAACAGCAGCTGGCGCCAAGATGAGTATTCATGGTTCTTTCGCCATCTGGTGAGACCAACACCAAACAAGAACCCGTGCCTTCCGTGTCATGCTCGTAAATTTTGCCGATGATACCGAGGCTTTCCACCCGATTCTTAATCGAGTTGCCAAACTCGTCTTTGCCAACCATCCCCATAAAAACCGTCCGTTGCTTAAGCTTTGCCAACAAACGAATGAGATTGAGCGTTGAACCGCCGATTTCTTTGGTCATCGTCCGGTCGCCAAGAAAACTGAGGATTTCTTGCTGCCGAGGCGCATCCACCAAATGCATGATCCCTTTAGAGAGGTTCAAGGTTTGGAGATCTTCTTCTTTGACGTGATAAAGCAAATCATAAATGGCATTGCAAATACCCACGACATCTACATTTTTATGGCTTGCCCACTGACTCATGGTTTCTCCGAGGGCAAACTGTACAGAGCCCAAAAATCTCTTATGTATTGGTATCCGGAGTATAAAGAAAAGAAGAGTGCCACAATGAGGAAGTAAACACCTGCGGCGTGGAAATCTAATTTGAAAAGTTGAAAATCGATCATGAGGCAAAAGATCGCGATCATTTGCGCTAAAGTTTTGGCCTTACCCATTTGACCAACCGGAATCACATATTGGTGTTCCGAAGCCAATAATCGAACACCAGAAATAACGATGTCACGGCAAAGAAGAAGTCCAAGCATCCATATGGGAGCCGCATGGTTGGCAGCTAAGACTATAATTCCGGAAGCTACGAGAACTTTATCAGCGACTGGATCGAGAACAGTGCCAAATTTGCTGCTGGCATTATACTTACGAGCTATGTAGCCATCGACGTAATCGGTGGCACCAGCAACGGCGAAGATCAGGGCGCAAAGGACATTGATAAACCCAAAATCTAAAGGATAGAGGACCAAAATAACTGGCGACGCCGCTATTCGCAGAAGCGTGAGTTTATTCGGCAGGGCCCGAATAAGGTTTTCATCAATATTATTCAAGTTCATGCGTACGAACCAGACATTCTAAGTTATCACAATGCTTGGAATCATATATGGTGGAAGCCCCGCTGGAAAGGGTTTTATGTCGATGCTCTAAATCTGGTCAGCACCCTGAAAAACTGCTAAGTAAGCTGTCATAAGTTAAGGAAATGCATTTGTGATCTCATCGGCCCCAAAAATGACATATGAAACGGACTTCCTCGTGATTGGCGCGGGAGTGGCTGGTTTAACTCTAGCCCAGGGGCTTGCTCAGAATGGTCGCGTCATACTTCTCTGCAAAGGTGAGCAGCATGACAATAACACCTGGTTCGCGCAGGGAGGCATTGCCTCCGCCATCGGAATTGACGACAGCGTTGAGTCGCATATTGAAGATACGATTCGAGTTGGTGCCGGCCTTTGTAAACCAGAAATTGTGCGCGATATTATCGAAGAGGGGCCTCAAGCCATTCGGCGCCTTGTCGAACTTGGGGTTAATTTTTCTCTGGATGAAGATAAAAAAAATGAATTTCATTTGACGGTGGAAGGCGGACACACCCATCGGCGTGTATTGCACCATAAAGATGCGACCGGTCGCGAAATGATCACAAAACTTTGGAGCGTCGTCAGCCAAAATCCTAACATCGAAATTCTAACTGGTCATATGGCAGTTGATTTATTAACGACCGACAAAATAGCGCCAGATTTTGGTCATAATCGCTGTCTGGGTGCCTACATCCTGGAAGGTCAAACGGGTGCGGTTAAAGTTATCCAAGCCCATAAAACATTCCTCTGCACGGGTGGCCACGGCAAGCTTTATCTTTATACGTCCAATCCAGACAGCGCTACGGGGGATGGCTTGGCCATGGCATCGCGGGCGGGTTGTCGAGTTGCCAATTTGGAGTTTATGCAGTTCCATCCGACGGGACTGTTTAGTTCAAAGGTTAAGAACTTCTTGATCACGGAAGCTCTACGAGGCGAAGGTGGGATTTTGTATGATCACCTCGGCAAACGATTTATGCCGTTGTATCACCCACGCGGTGAACTCGCACCTCGTGACATCGTCGCCCGCGCAATTGATAGCGAACTCAAAAAATCAGGGCACACTCATGTCTTTTTAGATGTGCGACATCTAGGCCCAGAGAAAGTGCGAAGTCATTTTCCGAATATTTACGATGTCTGCTTATCAGTCGGAATTGATATCACTAAAGACATGATCCCCGTTGTTCCCGCCGCGCATTATAGCTGCGGCGGTATCGTCGTCGATAGCGAAGGTCAATCAGATGTCGAGAATCTTTATGCTATCGGTGAAGTGGCTTGCACGGGTTTGCACGGCGCCAATCGTTTAGCATCCAATAGTTTGCTGGAAGCCGTTGTGATGGGTCAAAAAGTTAGCCGCTTGGTGGGAGCGGGATGGCCGAAAGATGCGAAACGTGAAAAAATGGTGGAAATTCCAAGTTGGAATGCAGGCACGACGGTGGCTCCGGATGAGTTAGTCGTTTTATCTCACACTTGGGATGAGATTCGCCGGTTGATGTGGCATTATGTAGGTATCGTGCGTAGCGACAAGCGCCTCAAGCGCGCCGAAATGCGAATCGAAAGTATTTTGCGCGAGTTAAATGAGTTTTATTGGAACTACCAAATCACGGAACAGTTTTTAGAAGTCCGTAATTTGGCGATTGTCGCGAAACTGACTATCCGATGCGCCATGGCTCGTAAAGAATCGCGGGGCATTCATTATACTATTGATTATCCGCAAGAAGCGGCATTGATTCGCGATACCATTATACGGTAGGGGTTTTTGACTTGCAAAGTTTATGGCAGAAATTACGTTCCGCCTATGTCAAACCTTATGATTTTCGTCGTCTAATAGACTTTCGCATCCGTGAACCCATTTCTCGTGATGAGGGTCTGACGCATTTTGTCTGTGACATTGACAAAACTTATCTGGAAACTTCGTTTGAAAAATTCGGGCATCTCGTCAAAATCGCTTTCGAAGATGCGCAAGCCAAACGTACAGTGCTTGGTGCGACCGAAGTTCTGTTGGAACTGCGATGGCCGCGCGGCAAATCGATCACGACACCTGGTGTTCCTCGATCACTCAATTTTGTTTCTTCCTCGCCACCGCAACTGCGTGGAGTTCTCGGCGACAAAATGATTTTGGATGGGCTCGATTGGACGAGCGATACCTTCAAGAATCAAGCTTACAATCTTATGCATGGGCGCATGGACCAACTGCGCCAGCATGTAGTCTATAAAGCTGCCGCCATTTTGCAGGTTTTTCAGCAAGCAGGACCAAACAGTCGCTTTTACTTAATCGGCGACAACGCCGAGTCGGATGCTTTTATCTACCTTGGGGTTTCACTGTTTGTTGCCGGTTCGATGTCGCCGCATGGTTTTCAGCAGTACCTGCAGACGGGTGGCGTGGACAAGGACTCCGCCAAGAAAATCGTCCAAAGTTTTGAGGCCCTTCCCGCGATCAACGTGTGTGGAATTTTCATTCGACGCCTGTCAGGACATGAACTTGCTCCTATTTCGCCGATTATCGGAGCGATTACATTATTTGAAGATTATTTTGATTTGGCCCTCGCATTTATGCGGCGTGGTGTGATGGGGGCCGAAAGTTTATGGCCTCTGCTCAAAGTCTTTCACAATCAGTTTGGCATGTCCGATCAGCGCATTCGTGAACTGCTCAGAATTCATTTTGATATTGCATGTGACGTGAACTTTGATGTTCAGACTCTCAAGCCTTACATTGAAAACTGTCAAAAAGAAATCGCAGCAAACGTACAGACGATTGAGCCTGTTCATGTCCTATTGAGTAGCTATTCTGAAGAAAATATTATTGAAGCGGCTGACCATTGGGTCCGAAAACACTAAATCCTCAACAGGCAAGCGGCACTTGTCAGACCAGCCCCGAAGGCAACCATGGCTATTGTCTGATCCGAGTGAGGTTTCTGCTCCAGATATTCGTGAAGTGCGATGGCGGTGCTAGCCGACATCGTGTTTCCATACCTATCCAGGTTAACGAATACTTTTTCAAAGGGCACTTCTAGATTTTTCGCGCCTATTTCTAAAATGCGCTGATTGGCTTGATGCGGAACGATCATGTCGACATCTGATAGATCTAAGTTTGTTGATTCACAACACTTGCGGATCATATGACTAAATGCTAGCGATGCAAATTCTTTGACAGCATGTCCATCCATTTGCAAATAACAGGGACCATTTTTTTCGTAAAGATTTTGCAATCCTCCGCCTCTTAAAAAAAGCGATTGGGTATCGGCTAGGGTTTCCATCCGACTACCCAGCAAACCGTGTGGTCCTTCAGCTTTGCGAATAACCAAAGCACCGGCTCCATCACCAAAAAAATAGCAATTATCTCGGCTTTTATAGTTAACCACTCGACTCGCGACATCCGCGCCGATAATCATCGCCGTGTGGTACTGCGAGTCGGCTAAGTATCGCGAAGCTATATCCAGCCCATAGATGAATCCAGGGCAAGCATTGTTGATATCAAATGAAAAGGCATTGCGTGCCCGCAAAGCTTGTTGAACATGGGACGCGGTCGAAGGTGTTAGCGTGTCGGGAGTGATGGTGGCGACGATGATGATATCCAAATCATCCGCACTGATATTTGCATTTAATAGGGCAGATTGAGCCGCGTCTATAGCGAGAGTCGCTGTTGTTTGCGCGTCTGATACGACGCGTCTTTCACGAATTCCCGTTCGACTAAAGATCCATTCTTCTGAGGTTTGCAGAGCCAGCTCATTAACGAAATGCGAATTATCGAGAACTCGCTCCGGCAAGGCTGCTGCACTACCTAAGATCGTAAAGGGACGTAAAGGAGGCCTGCTTTTATACGTCATTTATTGCAACGTAATCGTACTAGTTTTTGTCCCTGTAAATCCAGAGTAAGATTGTTCCAATGCATTCATAACTAAATGCACGACGCGTAAAGTTTCTTGCAGTTGTTTTTCAGTCTTCAGGTACTTCCCAAGTGAACGTAGTGTATTGATCCAGTGACCATCGACGGCACCATCCGTATGAATGTGAGAAGATAAAAAACTACAACCTTTGGAAGGTTCGTCGTATCCCCAATTTCGTATACATGCCTTCAAATCCTTAATGAATCGTTCATCTAAAAACCCGCTGATTGCCTCAATGGCGACAGGCACACCTAAGAATAAGATGGGATCTTGTCGCGAGGACGCTAGCGCCTCTTGAATAAACATAAAATTCATGATGCCCACGTCTGGGACGAGGTGGTCGCGAACATAAGGAAAGTCGGAGCCCAGGTACTCCATGTCATTTTCAAGCCATTTTTCGTGGTTTACTTCGCCTTTGAGGTGGCTAACATAATGTTCGCGCAACTCAGCATCATCGGTCATACCAACCGCGCGTCCCAGTATCTTGGTTGTCCATTTGACATACTGATATTGATTTTTGAGAGACGAAAGATAGTTTGAACGCGTCAGAGTATGATTGCGAATTTGATTGAAATACTCAATGCGGTAAAAGTCATTGACCCGATTGAGCACTGTTTGGGCGATTTCCTCGACAAAGCAATTGCGAACGACCCACTCTTGCAACTCATTCGGTAGAAGTTGAAACGATCGCATGCAGCCTTCGTCCAATGTACTCTCGATGGGCACGACGTTATATTGATGTCCGTCTGCACCTTTCACTCCGCGCACGGCGGCGCCTTCTAGTGCCTCGTAGCGAAGGACGCGCCACGTTGGGATATCTCCCGGCTCGACGTATCCAACGTATCTTTTTTTGCCCATCAAGCGTCCCTCGCGCATCGATAGGTAAATAATGAGTTTGAGTATGCCTTTTTGGCGGTGGCGAGGTGAAACCTGAATGCGGGTCGAAAAAATAGCATCAGAAAATTCTTCGCGGGGGAGTTTGGCGTGTAGGTAATAATCTCCGCCATCCGCTGGACTGGAGACTATCGAAGCCATAAGCTCAGAGGTTATGGAGTCATAAATCAATATATGCCGACCGGCGTCATCGTTCGCGTCAAATAGTTCTTGTGACGAAAGCCATTTGGTTTCTTCTGAATAGACCTCGCGGCGGAGGTTTATATATTCTTCCGGGTACTGCCCACCATCAATGACTTTGATGCGAATTGATTCTTGAACGGCGCCGTAAGTTTCATAAATTTGCGGAAGGTGCTTGAAAAGCACGGAATGAACATCCATGAACGGTGGATCCCCTAAATTGCTAGTAAATTCGCTTTTTTACGAATTGCAATATAAGCAGGAGGTCAATGATTTGAAATACTTCGGAAGTAGTATTTTTGGCGTTACTCAGGGTCCGTTTGAATTCTTTTGCTGTAGGCGAGGAGTTTGGCGGAGCTGCTGAAATTCAGCTTTTGAAGGATATTCTGACGGTGTTTTTTGACCGTGGTGTAGCTGATGTTGGCTTGCTTTGCAATCTCCTGCACGGTCATACCTAGCAGAGTGTAATCCAAGATTTCTCTTTCTCGGCGGGTCAAAACGCCCTTCTCGTCAATGGCTTTTTCTTGGAAATCGGAAGCTTTTTGAAAACGTGAACACATGGCCTGGTGCCCATGCATGACAGAGTCAACAATATCAAGAACCTCGTTGGAGGCGGACATTTTTGATATAAACCCGTTTGCCCCAAGATTGTTGCCGTTTGAGACAACTTCTGAGGATACATGCCCGGTAAAAAAAATAATCTTGATTTCAGGGTGTCGTATTTTGATCTGACGGACGGTTTCGAAGGTTTTAATTCCATCTAGCATGACATCGAAAATAGCCATTCTGATGCTGTTATGACATGCCAGCTGTATCGCTTCTGTCTCGTTTCGAGCTTCAAGCACATTCACGATAGGGTAGGCAGACTGGATCATAGATCTCAAACTGACAAGCACCATCGGGTGATCTTCCACGAGAAGGACATGATCATGTGGAGCAAAGCCAAAGTGCGCTTTGGAACTAAGTGCTGCTGTCATTAACCTAGCCTCCGATTTCAAAAGCAATGTACAATAGAGGGAGTGCTCGTCTTTAGCGATGTTTCTTTCTCGGAGCTTAACGGTTGAAAAGTAGTTAGAGTTTAAAGTTCTATGTTTATATTGTCAATACAGTGAGTTAGGAAGTTGGCGCCATGAACTTGCAATACATACTAGCTGGGTACTTCTTGCTTATGTTGGTGAGTTTGGGAGTTTCCGTCATCATCCATCGAGGCAACCCCAATGTCTCCACTTTGAACGGAATTTATTTTTGGCTAAGTCTTATTGTCAATTTTTTCATTCAAGGCTTGGTAGGTGAGAATCTGCCGCTTCAAAGTCTGGCGATGGCTTTAGTGGCACCGACTGGCTTTGTACTTGTGCGAATGCAAGAAGACCTATTCGGAATCAGATACAGTCGAAAGCTTTTCTTTTTCCCTCTCATGGCTAGTCTAGTTTTGGCGACGATTCTCTTTTTGATGGGGTTTTCTTTTCCTGTCTATACCTTTGGAATTTCCTTCGCAGTGGCCCTGCCTTTTTTTGTCTTTCCGTTTCGTATTTTTCGACTGGGACTTTCTCGCACTGGCAGCGCAACCTGTTTTTTGATCAGCATCATAGTGAGCGGTATTCACTTAATGGATTATCCTTTCTTGCGATACACGGCGGATGGAGCGCTACTTGGATTCATGGGAGCGTTTTTTACTGGCTTTCTCATGGCTATCTTGGTTCCCATTGTCATTGTCGAAAATATCACGGCGTCCTATATGGCTCGGCTAGAGGCTGATGTTGAAAAGGCAACGCAAGATTTGCGCGAGGCCAATGGTCAGCTACTAGAATCGCAGAAAGAAAATGTAAATCTTGTACGGATCCTCTGTCACGACATTAATAACAGTTTGTTTGTGGCGCGTTCGGCAGTTTCGACGATGCAAAGGTTTTTTGATCAGTATTTTCCCGAGCGAAAGAGTTCCGACGATGAGTTTGTCAAGCAGTCCTTGATGGCTGAAAAAGCCCTCTCTAATCAAGCTGATCTTATTTCAAACGTCAATATGATGCAAAAAGTCATTAGTAAAAAAATGGTCATGCGTTTTGGCCAGGTCAATCTCTTTGAAGGTGTGGCCGCTTCTTTGAGTTTGCTGCAGATGCAAGCTACAAAGAAAGGTTTAGACTTCGAGATCGAAATAGATCCGTCTTTGCACATCAACGCTGACAAGAACATGTTGGTCAATTGTGTTTTCAATAATATTTTCTCGAATGCCATCAAATTTTCGCTCCCTGGGCAGAAGATTCGAGTTTGTTCAAAGGAAACTGAGAAATTTATTCTGTTGATGATTGAGGATAATGGCGTGGGGATGTCTCAGAAAAAATTAAGTGAGATATTTGCTGTTGAAGGCTACACCTCATCCAAAGGGACTAGTGGTGAAATGGGGTCGGGATTTGGCATGCCGATAGCCAAGAACGTCATCGAAAAAATGTCCGGTGAAATCAGTTTAGAATCTTACGAAAAGGAATTGCATCCCGATAAACACGGCACAAAAGTAACCCTCAAATTCCCGGTCTGAGTTTCTTCTTTTTCTCACCTGACGAGAGGAGAGGTCAACTAACCTCTTCTCACCGGTTGCTGCTGCATTTCCCAATGGCGAAATTTCTTCAGATCTTTTTTCAATGCTTTCAAAACGAGAGCTAAGACGGCGGCGTCATCCACCAAGCCAATGCCTAGGAAAAAGTCCGGGATCACATCAAAGGGGTTTAAAAAGTAGGTCAAACCAACGACCGCATAAGCCACAGACGACCAAGGAACGCCTTTGTAGCGACCAGAAACAAAAGCCTTCAGCATCAAGAATAAAGTTGTAAAGTCTTCTTTATAGGTTTGTAAAAAAGTTTTGTGTTTTTTCGACTTTTCGTGAGCGGAGTCCACGATTTTTTTGACGCGAGGTCGGTCGTATTTTAATTTGTTCGCCTGGTCGCGCAGTCCAGACATAATATTATTTTCGTCGTCGAATTCTGCCATGGTACGAAGTCGCCTCCTAGCTTACTCCTAAGGTTTTAGCCTTTTTTCTGCTGTTGAGCAACGGAGCCGTCCGATTTTTTCAGCAAATCCACGGCAACTCGAACCGCTTCACCAAATTCTTGCTTCTTTGAGTCAGGAATGGGATTTGCAGATGGAAAGTGCCGTCCCAACGGATCGACGTAGCGGCCGTTTTGATAAAACTCAAAATGCAGATGAGGTCCGGTTGAAAGTCCGCTAGATCCAACGTAACCAATGACCTGTCCCTGTTGTACGCGAGAGTTCGCTTTCAGGCCGCGGGCGAAGGAGCGAAGATGACTGTACGAAGTCGCATAGGTGCCGTTGTGACGAATTTTGACCATGCGTCCGTTTCCACCGCGCCACGTGGCAAACTCAATAACGCCATCCCCCACAGCTTTGATCGGGGTGCCGGGTGCAGCCGCATAATCGACGCCATTGTGAGGCCGACTAATACGAAGGATAGGGTGGTAGCGTTTGCGATCGAATCGCGAAGAAACGCGGGCGTATCGGATGGGACTTCGCAGAAACATGCGGCGCAGGCTTTTTCCATCTGGAGAATAATAATCGGCCTTCTCGGCATCGGCGGGGTATCGAACGGCTGTGTGTTTGTGCCCGTCTTTAAGGTATTCTGCCACCAATATCTTACCATAACCATAAAAAACATTATCCACCATAAGCTCTTCAACAACGATCTTCCAGGAGTCGCCGGATTGCACTTCGCGCGAAAAGTCGATTTGCCAAGCAAAAATGTCAGCGAGTTTACTAATGATCAGAGGATTGACCCCGGCCGACTGTGCCGAGTCCCAAAGAGACATGGCTACTGTACCTTCATAAGTTTTTAGCTTCTTTACGACGGGTACGAGTTTGATCGAACTTTGCCAGCTATTTTCGGGAGACCAAATGATGTGAAGTTTCTTTACAGGCGAAAGAGATACCTCAAGTTGATTCAAGGTTCGAAATGGTCCCTTCGTAAAGAAGGCAATGCCGTCTGTATCCGCTGGGATTTTGGAAAGGTCAAACACCGGTCGTGTCGCTTTGACGATTTCTTGAATGGTTTGAGAGCTGACGTCAAGCTCTCTCAATGTATCAAAAATAGTAGAGCCATATTCAATCTGAAAATCGA
>JBGSKV010000041.1:0-2291 GCA_041740975.1 Oligoflexales bacterium
CACACTATTCGAAATCTTAGAATCCGACAGGGTGTAATTGGCGGACTCGGACTTTTCTATACAGTGTCTGGACAAGTTAAAAACCTTAAGCTGTTACAAGTGGACATCGAAGGAAATGAGTGCGGCTCCCTTGCCTGGATGTCCGGGCCAGATGCAGAAATAAAGAATATTGAAGTGAGTGGGACCGTTGTTGGACTTAGCAGTGCAGGAGGTTTGTTAGCGAAGGGAGGCGGCATCATTTCAAATATCCGAACCAGTGTCACCGTAAGAGCCAATACTTTCTACGCTGGAGGCATTATTGGAGAGGCATACTGTCTGGAACGTTTTCCATCAAAGAAGCCATGCGAGCATTTGCTTCCGCAAGCTCCACTGTCCGTTCAGCAATTAAACTTTCTAAGTGCCAACGTTCATTTGGAGTGACAAAAGGGGTAAGAATTTTGTCTTTGGATTTTAACTTCCGCCACAGTGAACTGGCGCCGAATCCAATCTTCGAAGGAATTCTATTTGAAAACGGCCCAGATGCGGCTTGACTTGATGGCACAAACACAGCCACATCAAGACTGCACTGCTGGTTTTTCATCTGGAGCTTAACCTTTGAAGGTTTGAATCCAATCAGGGTCGGTAGAAAAACCAGGAACTCAGCCGCCATGCGGAAGAAAAGCTCTGAGGCTTTTTCCTCGTCGTTCAGGCTAAGGTCGTAAATAATCTGGGATGAGGATTTAACAATAAATTTTAGCTTTAGTGCCGGGAAGCAAATCTTTGCGCCCCAATCGACAAGTCTGTAGATAGTTGAGGGTGATGAAAAAAACTGAGCGACCGGCCTCGTCGCCAAAACCCACTGCGCTCCGGATGTTGTCGACCATTCGAAAAAATCTCTGACCGATTGATCGTCTGGAAAATATGGTTGAAGTCCATCAAGCACTGCAGTGAACATCGGCCAACTGACACTTGCTTTTGGATTTAACAAACGTTCGTGACAAGAAGCTGAATCTGCCTCGCCGCCTCTTCCTAATAAATCAATACGATCAAAGCCTCGCAGTTCCAAAAACCTGACGAGATCGATAATTAGCTTTGTCGAAACATCGTTCATGATTAGCCGTGCTTATAAGTGGGCGCCACCGGCCCTACTCATACTAGCTAATTTGAGTTGGGTCATTAGAAAAAGATCGGTGATTGCCGCATGATGAATGGTTTAGAACAGGCTCTATTTACTTATCTTAGATAAGGGGGATCGAAGCTTTTGCTGATAGTTTCCTATAAATAAGGCGCAAGCAGCCTAACAATCCCGTCCCTTAATCTAAGGTGAAGTTTTCTCGAGGAAATTTCCTGTACCGATAGCAAGCGAGATACGCTTTTTTTATCTGCGAAAATTTGCGCAAGCTTATGAGCAAAGGCTGCATCGTATGCTTCAATATTAAATTCAAAATTTAGCAGGAGAGACCTCGCATCCCAATTGCTAGACCCGACGAATGTCCAAATATCATCAACTATCATTAACTTAGAGTGATCAAAGGGTGCATCAGAAAAATAGATCAAACAACCGGATTCGATAAGTGGCTTGAGAAGTGTCATACTCGCCCAGGAAATGACAGGGACGTTATTATGTTCCGGTAGCACAACCTCAACTTTAACCCCTGAGCGCACAGCTACCGAAAGAAGTTTTATGGTTGAAATATCAGGCAGAAAATAAGGCGTTACTATCTTTATAGATTTACGCGCACTCATGATAGCGCTGTAGAGAGTGTTAACGATTTTTTCAAAATCCTTATCGGGTCCGTCTAAAAGTCCGCGCGCTAAGATCGGCCCACTCTCCTTTAGCTCCGGAGTCCAACTCGGGCCGGAGAGAAGTTCCTGAGTTGTAAACATCCAATCTTCGATAAAGGCACGACTCAGATGTGCAACTGCTGGTCCAAGAATTTCAAAATGCAGGTCCTGGATGGCTTTTTTAGAAGGGAATTTTTTTACATAATTTCCCTCTCTAATATTCATACCGCCGGTAAAACCGCAGTTTCCATCAACTACCAAAATCTTTCTATGAGTTCTTAGGTTTAGCGCCGACATCTTTGATATAGCAAAATTTGGCATGAACCGAGCTACGCGTACGCCCGCGTTTTTTAACGCAGGTACAATTGAAGGCATTGAATATCTCGAGCCGGTCGCGTCAATGAGTACACGGACAGCCACTCCCCGTCTAACCGCAGCTGATAAACTGTAAAGAAACCGCAGTCCAGCTTCGTCGTAGTCAAAGATATAGGATGCAAGCATTACGGACGTCTTGGCACCATCGATGG
>JBGSKV010000042.1:0-87074 GCA_041740975.1 Oligoflexales bacterium
GTCGCGAACTTCGGTCAGTTTCTGAAGAGCCTTCGCTCTGAATTCATCAAATACTTGAGCTCCTCGAGCATTTTCTTCTAAGCCTGCAAATATGAATAAAAAGCTTAGGATGAAAATCAGTACTAGCCTTGACATTGTATCTGCTACTCCATTGAAAAGATCTTAAGATAGAGATTGCACAACTCGAAACCTGACATCTTCTAAAGGCATTGAATCAATTGGATTTTTGCTTATTTCTCATCATGCTCCGAACCGCGTTCCAGCTCAGCGATTCAGACTTCAAACTTTGGCCAATGGTATGGCCCGCAACGACTCTGAAGATCATCCAGTACACGAGGAGTCCGGCGTACAAGAGAAGAACGATTTCTAAATACGAGAAGCGACCAAGCCAAAAGCTGAGACTTTCACTAAAAGTCACAAGCAATCCGTCTTTACCATTTCGACCCAGCAACCCAAAAAGCATGATCACCGCACATGCCGAAATCATCACAACCGCAAGGTCAACAAGATGAGCAAACACTTCGGTGATCCAGCTTTGAGATTTATTTTGCGGCCGACGTGGCGGCATCGTAAATCGGCGCATGGCATTCAAATCCGCAGTTGAAACCTTAGCGGCCGACTCATGGGACTCGGAAACTTGTTGGGTCTGTTGAACTTGCTGATTGTGCAAAACCGTTTGGGAAGGAACTTGAGGTTTGGTCGGTGCTATGACTTGTGTCGGCCTGATGCCCAGCTTTGATTGCGGAATCAATGGTCCGTGCTTCGGCCCAGTCGGAGGAGGTGGTGTTTTGGAAGATGGCTTGTGACGAAGCTCACCTAAGCCAATGCCGACGGATAACGCTTTAAACGTAAAGGTTTCTTCGTTATTAGTTTGATCATCGCGCTTATCATAGGACATAGGGTTTCCCTGCTTAATTACTTAAGTAAATGTGGACTTAGGACTTTACTAAATGATCTCTGTTGCCCATTATAGCTGGGTGCTGGTTAGCGGTCAAAAGACAATCGCAGAAAATATTCTAGGTGAAGTGTGACAGCAAAAGACTCCCTCATTGTGCACAATATAGGACAGCTCGTCAGCTTGGCCCCGTTAGCCAAAGAGCAGCGCCTCACCCGTATTCAGGAATCCGATCTTGGTATCTTGACCAACGCCTGGATGCACATTGATAACGGCAAAGTCCAAGCCATCGGCGAAGGCCCTCCTCCCAAGTCTCATAGCAAAATATTTGATGCCCACGGCGCCCTCGTCATGCCGGGTTTGATTGATTCGCATACCCATCCGGTTTTTGCCGGATCTCGCGCCAATGAGTTCGTCCAGCGCCTGGATGGGAAAAGTTATGCGGATATTGCCAATTCGGGTGGCGGCATTCAAGCCACTGTGCAGGCGACTCGATCAGCGTCTGACTCCCAACTTGAGCACCAAGTTCAAGATCTTTTTCACCGCTGGCTTTCTTTGGGAGTCACCACTCTCGAAGCCAAATCGGGGTATGGACTGAGTGTCGATGAGGAGCTTCGGCATCTTCGGATCTTAAAAGTAGCGTCGGATAAAACGCCACAGCATATCGAAGCAACCTGTTTGGCACTTCACGCCATCCCTAAGGACATGCCGAAGCCAGAGTACATTGCAGACGTTACCCATAAATTGCTGCCGGTCGTCGCCGAAGAAAAGCTTGCGAACTGGGTTGATGCTTTTATCGAAGAAGGTTACTTTTCTGTCGATGATTGTGAACTTTTCTTTTCCAAAGCTAAAAAACTTGGCCTTGGTGTGCGTATCCATGCTGATGAATTTTCCAATGCTCACGCCGCCCAAGGTGCCGCCAAATGGCACGCGGCAAGTGCCGACCATTTACAGTTCGGCGATACGGATGGCATTAAAAAAATGGCGGCAGGAAAAGTGGTCGCAACATTGTTGCCTGGTACTTCGCTCTACACAAACATTCCATTTACAAAAGCCTCGCCTTATCGCGAAGCGGGCTGCGCCATTGCGGTAGCTTCCGACTATAATCCCGGCTCGTGCAAACTCGACAACTTAGCTTTCATTGCCACCATGGCGGCGGTTCACTGCGGACTAAGTTATGCGGAAGCGATCGCCGCCGTGACTATTGTAGCGGGTGCTAGTTTAAATTTGTCTGGGAAAAAGGGTGCACTGGCTGTTGGCTATGATGCGGACTTTATGTGTTTGAAAGCCGACTCTGCAGCTCAATGGCTTGCCGAGGCCGGACGCATCACGCCAACAGAAGTTTGGATTAAAGGCGAACGAGCCTATCCGTCATTTGATATTTATTAATTAGCGCGATTAAAATATTAATCTTTGAAGCCAACATCAGAACTGTATTCGTCATCGCAGTTATAGGCGACAGCACGAACTTCGACAGACATAAAGCCATCAACGTTTCGCCACAAGACATGAGTCGCTCCTACTTCCGCAGCTTGATTCATAACCGAATTTTTAGCGCTAACGATGCCGGTCTCACGCCCGATGTATCCCCCGTGTGAGCTGAAACCTTCCAAGTCGCGAACTTTTGTACAGTCTGATACCGCTTCATAGTTGGAAGATTCAACTTCTTTAATATCCAAAGATGCGTTCGTACGTTCAGTAATGCAGGAAACACACAATAGAGCCAACGACATAACAAGGGCGATGTTCATAAAAATCCTTCATTGAAAAATTGGTGGGGAGTCGACTTTGTTTGAATCCAGCTAGGTCTCGTCTGGGTTCGACGAGGACTGATACCTTAAACCGGTGCATTTTTCAACGATCGGCTTGCTCTTGTCTGCAACGTCCAGATTATTAAAATAAATATAAGCATGAGGGTTGAAAAAGTCGTCCAGTGACAGGCGGATAAGCTCAGCTTCGCTTTCAAGGCTTCCACGAAATCCAGCAAAGTCCCGATCCTTCACCGCACCCACTTCTTCGATTCTAAGTGGGCCGATTTCTAAAGTTTCGTCCCAAAGCATCCGACCAACCACAACTCCAAAAGTTTGCCGCGCTGAGCGAGTTCGAATTTCTATAAAACAAACCTCGCCACTATCCGAATTTACCCCACGATAAAAACCAAGCTGCACTTCGGAAAATGCAAACGTACTGATGAGGAAAAAAATACAAATTGTAATAATGTTGCGGATCAACGTGTAACCTCAAAAGACCAGAAAACTTCTCTTTTGATGCTACGCTATAGGATGATTGAACTAAAAACAGTACAACTGAAAAAACCTGGAAAAGCTTGCCCAAAAGACGTTTGGTCGTTTTAATAACCCCGTCAATATGTCGACTTTGAGTCTACCTATTCATCGTAGTTTATACCGGTAATGACGTAATCCACCACACCCTTGGGCACAGTAATACTCACTTCATCATCCAGTTTTTTACCAAGTAGAGCCTTGGCAATAGGCGACTGCACAGAAATTCTTTTGAGGCTGAGGTCAGCTTCTAAATCGCCGACGATTTGATAAGTATGCGCTTCGCCATTTTCATCTTCAACATTAACGGTCGCACCAAACTTTACGACTTCGTTGGTTTGACCTTTGTATGCAATAATTTGCGCGCGTGAAAGTTTGTCTTCAAGTTCGGCAATGCGAGCTTCAATGAATCCTTGTTTTTCTCGTGCGGCAGAATAATCGGCATTTTCAGATAGATCACCGTGACCACGAGCCTCCGCAATAGCCGCAATTACCGTAGGACGCTCGTGCGACTTCAGATTGTCGAGTTCGAGTTTAAGACGATCGTATCCACCTTGGGTAAAAGGAACTGTGTCGGCTGCCATAAATTGAAACCTTACAAATTTTTGTTCTTATGAAATCTTTAAGTGAGTTTTACGCGGTAGTAGTTTTTTTTGCCTTTTTTGACCAAACAACCCTTGTCGCCATCGATCTCTTTCGACGTTACCACAAAGCTTATATCATCAATACGGTTCGCGTCCAAACTGACGCCACCTTGTTCCACCAGTCTGCGCGCCTCTCCTTTAGAGGGTGCTATCTTGGTTATGACCAAAAAATCAACAATTGGCAAGCCATCTCCAAAGGACGACTTTAGAAGCTCAATGAGAGGCTCGTTTCCCGCCAGATTCTGATCGCCCGCATTAAAAAGTCGCCGAGCGCTTTCTTGGGCTTTATTAGCTTCCTCATCCCCATGGAGTAGCTTGGTGGCTTCGTAAGCTAGCGCCTCTTTGGTTTGATTGATGTCCTTGCCCGTTAAACTTGCGTAACGCGTTAACTCGGATTGCGGTAGGTAAGTGAAGTATCCCAAACAAGCTAAGGCCACTTGATCTTCAACATTGCGCCAGTATTGAAAGTACTCGTATGGGCTCGTTTTCGACGGGTCTAGCCAAACGGCGCCTTTTTCGGTTTTACCCATCTTTCGACCGTCAGATGTGGTCAAAAGCGGCCAAGTCAAACAATAAGCTGGCGCGCGGTGGATACGACGAATCAAATCGACGCCACTCAACATATTACTCCACTGATCATCGCCGCCGATTTGGACGGTGCATTTGTATTGATTGTGAAGATGCAAAAAATCGTAACTCTGCAAAATCATATAATTGAATTCGAGAAAGGAAAGACCCTCTTCCATACGTGACTTAAAACAGTCGGCCGTGAGCATGCGATTGACACTAAAGTGAGGACCTATTTCGCGAAGCGTCTCTAAATAGTTCAATTTTGTTAGCCAGTCGGCATTGTTGACGAGGATGCCTTTTTTGGGATCGGAAAGGTCGACAAACTTTTCGACTTGCTTGGAAAGCTTCGCGACATTGTTATCGATATCTTGACGAGTGAGCATGGGACGCATGGATGTCTTACCAGTTGGATCACCAATCATGGCCGTCCCCGCACCCATCACGCAAATCACCCGATGTCCGGCTTTCTGCAGTCGAGACAAATACATAAGAGCCATGAGATGGCCGACGTGGTAACTATCGGCAGTAGGATCTAAACCGCAATATACGGTGACCTTGGATTCTTCAAAATGCTTCTGAAGTTCTTCGGGATGCGTTAATTGCACAATAAGATTGCGCTGTTGCAGTTCAGAAAATAAGCCCATCTGGCAGTCCTTGCGAAAACAATGAGCCGTGATTATAACACATATCGTCACATGCGTAAGTCAGGAAAAAAGGATTCAAAATGACAACATTGACCCCCGATCAAAGCGCAGGCAACGAGCAAGTGATTGCGCATATGTTTGATGCTTTGTCGCCACGATATGATTTGCTGAATCGCCTCTTAAGCATGCGCCAAGATCAACGCTGGCGACGCCACCTTGTCAAACTTATTCCCACTCGGGAAAGCGGAACTTTTGTGGATGTGGCCACGGGCACTGGTGATGTTGTCCTGCAAGTCTGCCGCAAACGTCCAGAATACGCTCAATTTTGGGGCGTGGATATTTCTGACGGAATGCTTTCGCAAGCCCGAGAAAAAATACGCCGCGCGAAAGCACCTATCAAATTGCAAAACATGAGCGCCTGCCATATGAAGTTCGCCGATGAAACTGTCGATTGTCTGACGATAAGCTTCGGCCTCCGTAACGTTAAAGATAAACCTTTAGCGCTGCGCGAATTTCTGCGCTGCCTAAAACCAGGCGGTAAACTCGTCGTTTTGGAATTTTTTCAAGCGAGTGAAACCGTCAGTCAAAAACTATTTCAATTTTATTTCAAGCATATTTTGCCGCGCATTGGCGGAATGATCAGTGACCGCGCGGCGTATGAATATTTGCCGAGAAGTGTCGGGAAGTTTTATACGATTCGACAGTTGCAGGCACTCGCGCATGATTTAGGCTTTGAGAAACGATCGGCGCGCGAATTTTTGTTCGGCACCTGTGGCCTGCTCGAATTCGTGAAACCGACCTAAGCTAAGCCGGCAGACCCTTTGAGGTGTCCGCGCTTGCAGCAAATCGGCGGTTGCCATAAACTCATAGGATGATCAAAAATCTCAAAGTTTTTTTAATCTGTGTTCTCACTCTCTCAGCTTCAGCCTGTAAAACCACTCAAACTGTGGCCTTCAGAGGCGGCGGGACTACGATTCCACCTGTTTATCCACCTCCTCCAGCCATTAAAGAATTTGAAGTCCCCCCATCGCAAATCTATCCGCCGCGTACACCTATGCCCGCTTCGGAGGTTCCGCCCTGGCAACCTCCTTCGAATATGCCAACTCTGCCGACACAACCCACGCAGCCGACATTGCCAAATCAACCGCCGGTCCTGCAACCACCGGGGACAGTCCCCGTTCCGACAACACCTATACCCACCACTCCCATTCCCACATCACCCAATACGGATTGTGAGCTTTCGGGAACTCTTGCTCCTGGTGACTACGACTACCGCCGATATATTAAGTACCATCGCACAAACTTTACTGCGTTTACGGGAACAACTGGCAATAGTGCTTTCTATAAAGAAGTTATGGAAAATGCACCGATTGTGGGCGGTCGAGCCGATCGTCATTTACAAACGGATTTGGTAACCAATGCACACGAAACTTTGCATTTTTATGCGCATGGTTATGGCGTCGGTGTGACGAATAATATTGGACATCATTTTATTTATGATCGTAACGGACAAGGCGTTCGCGTAGCACGTTTTCAAACGACAAAAAGCCAAGTGGCGAACATCATACCCGACGAAATTCGCCAGCTTTCTTCGGCTTGGAGTTCTACTCAGTCCAAACTTAATATTTCTAATGCCGCTTTCCCTGTATATCTCATTAATTCCTGGCATAAAGCTGCTGGCCATCTCCTGGAAGAATGGGTCTGCTACGAAGGGGATTTTCGCGTTCTTCTTGAACTTACGAAAAATGGCTATTCCGGAAAAATTGAACAATCGTTGAACCTGGCACAAATGCTTTACTTCGGTACCGCTGCTATGTCTCTAGTCAAGCAAAATGAAAATGCCTATTTTCAAAGAACGGCGAGTCCAAGCGACCCAACCGATTATCACCAACTTAAAGCAGCATACGCGATGCTGATGGAAAAAAGTGTATGCTGGCTCGGCAAAGCCGAAGCGCACGCTAGCCGTATTCCAGGTTTGCCTTTGCAACGATATATTATCAATCATTTGCGAACATCAAATGAATCCGCGAAATTTCGTCAGTTCTTGACCGAGACGTATGGTTCGGTTTGGACTAGACGTGTTCTCAATTTTTAGCAAAACCACCCTCCCGCTCGCTATGGATGACGAACGTATGAGGTCATGGTATGAGTCTATTGTCTTCTACCATTCGCAACAGATAGGAGCGAACAATATGAAATGCCCACACTGTAAAAATGTTCAACTGACGATGTCCGAAAGACAAGGGATCGAAATAGACTACTGTCCTACTTGTCGAGGTATTTGGCTAGACCGAGGTGAGCTCGACAAAATTATTGAAAAAACAAACCTGGACACGACCCGGTCTTCCCTTGCCGATCGAGGCGACTACCGAAATGATTCTCACGATCATAAACCGTATAAGAAAAAGAAATCATTTTTCGAAGAGCTTTTTGATTGAAATTGAATTGCGAGATCTGAAATGGAATTAGTTTGGCAGAAGGGGCTCGGACTGAGTTTCTTCGCAGATAGCAAGAAGGACTTTACGAAGCTCATCGACACCCGTTCGTTTCGTAGCGGATGTATAATAAACTTCAGCATTTTTTAGCTTGTTAAAAGCTAAGAGATTTTGCATTTCACGGCGATTTTTTTCACGTTCACTTTGATTCAACTTATCAATCTTCGTGACCACAAAAATAATTTTGTGGAACTCGGCCAAGTCTCGCCACAATGTCAAATCTTCTTCATTCGGCGGACGGCGTCCATCGGTCATACAAATCAGCGCTTTCACTTGCGGTCGTTCCAAGTAGCCTTGCACTAATGCAGTCCAATCTTTTTGAACGATGCGATTGGCGGCAATAAATCCATATCCCGGTAAATCTGCCAAAATTAACTTTTGGCCCCAATCAAAAAAGTTCACCATACGCGTGCGCCCTGGCTCGCGACTAGCACGGGCGAGATTTCTCTGGCCGACGAGAAGATTCAGCAAAGTGGATTTGCCGACATTCGAACGCCCAATAAACGCAATCTCAGGTTTGCCAAGATCAGGTAATTGCTCGGCTTTTGCAGCACTTGTGATATAGGTTGAGTTCATGGTTAAATGCAGCTTAATTTAAAGTTTGAGCGCAATTGAAAACTGAAAAATAAGGGAGTGCGCGTGCAGGGCAAGATACACGTTCTTGATGAAATCGTCATCAATAAGATCGCCGCTGGGGAAGTAGTCGAAAGGCCTGCCAGTATTATTAAGGAGTTAGTTGAGAACAGTCTCGACGCCGGCGCGACCTCCATAAATATTGAACTCGAAGAAGGTGGGATTAAGTCCCTTGTCATAAAGGACAACGGTAGCGGCATCGGCATAGAAGATGCCAAACTCGTTTTGCGTCGTCACGCGACGTCTAAGATTAAAAACGTCGATGATCTTTTCGCGGTCGAATCCATGGGTTTTCGCGGGGAAGCTTTGGCTTCTATTGCTTCTGTTAGTAAACTCAGAATCTGTAGCGCGACTAAAGATGCTGTCGAAGGATTTGAACTGACGCAAACTACGGAAACGGATTGCGATGTTCATCCGTGGCGCGGTGACATTGGAACGACAGTGATCGTCGAAGATTTATTTTATAATGTACCGGCCCGCCGTAAATTCTTAAAATCGAATGCTGCAGAATACGCGGCTTGCCATGAACTTTTAAATGCACTGGCATTGGCCCGGCCTGATATCCATTTTCGTCTAGCTCATAATGGCAAAGAACGTTTGAACACGTTCGCAGTTACATCTGATATGCACATTCCTGGTCGCGCTTGGGGCAAGGCAAACTTGATTGGACGCTTTAAGCAAATCATTGACGATAGTCCCACTTCCGACAGCATGATGTACGTCACCGGCCGTAACCAATATCTTTCCATGGAAGCATTGATCTCTCCTCCCGGCATTGAAAAAGGGAGTGGCAAAGGTCTTTTTTCATTTGTGAATGGACGCTGGGTCAAAGACCGCATGTTACGCGCGGCGATTTTGCGCGGCTACCATAGTCATCTTCTGCGCGGTCGATTTCCTCAGGTTGTCTTACACTGCACAATCGACCCGAGTTTAGTGGATGTCAACGTTCATCCGCACAAGACTGAGTTGAGATTTCAATATGCTCGCGAGATCCAAGATTTGATCGCGCACACCATTCGCAAAGCTATTCGCCAAGGGGCCTGGGCAGCACCTGCTGAAACGAGTGCCGAACAAGAGGGATTCGCTGATTCTTTTAGTCCTTTGTTTATGCCACGCAAATCAAGTTCGGTCTCACTGTCTCAAGGAATTTCGAGTTGGGCCCGACATGGCCAAAGTACGATAAAGTTACCAACAATCGGCCACAATACGTTTGAGATTCCAACTGAAAAAGAAAGTGTATCTCTCGAAAAAACCAATGCGAGTGATTCGATTCCCTGGAATGACCTTAAATATGTTGGGTGCTATGCGGCATGCTATCTGATGTTTGAAGCGGACGGGCGATTGCTTTCAATCGACCAGCATGCCTTCCATGAAAGAGTTTTATACGAACGCCTCGTTAAAAATCGCGACTTAGTGTGCCAAGCGCAACCCCTCCTCGTTCCGGAAGAAGTGCGCCTAGCCCCAACAGAAGTCGCCCATCTGCAAACACATCGAGAGGCCCTGAAGTCACTTGGTTTTGAGTTTGATATCACTGATAACGGCACCCTCGAAGTCACCAGTGTGCCATCACTTCTCGCAGGCAGACCACTAGAAGAACTTATTTTGGCCCTCGCGGATCCCCTTCAAAATGAACATAGCCAATCTGGCCAGGTCGTTGATGGCGAGAATTACATGCATTACACTCTCTCTACATTGGCTTGTCACAGCGCTGTGCGAGCCGGCGAAGAACTCCCACACGATGATCTGAAATTGCTCCTGAGCGAAGCGCAAAAGGTAGATTTCTACCACAACTGTCCCCACGGCCGTCGCGTTTTCAAATGGTGGAGTCAAGCACAGGTTGCCGCATGGTTCGATCGCTAAATATTCATTTTCCCTACGTTGTCGTCTGCGGCCCTACCGCAAGTGGCAAATCTTCGCTTGCGATGCAAATTGCATCTGAGTGGAATGGCGAAATAGTCAGTTTCGACTCGGTGCAGTTTTATAAAGGATTTGACATCGGCTCAGCCAAACCGACGTTAGCTGAGCAAGCCGCTGTCCCTCATCATATGATCGATATTTTGGATTGGAACCAAGACTACGACGCGTCGCTTTATGCGCGCGATGCACGCGCACTCGTTGAAGACATTCGTTCACGCGGAAGGCTTCCGGTTTTAGTCGGCGGTTCGGGCTTGTTTTTAAGAGCATTTTGGGGCGAGGGTTGGCATGAAAATCTCCCTAAAAATGACAGCTTACGAGAGCAGCTTGGTATGGAAACCAGCGAATCCCTGTACGCAACTTTAGTTGTTTGTGATCCGCAACGTGCTGCGCAACTTCATCAGAACGATAAGTTCAGATTGGTTAGGGCGCTAGAGTTATTTCATTTGACCGGCAAAACTTTTGCCGAGGTCACGAATGTCGCGAGCCAAGCGGTAGCCCATCGTGGATTTGTCATTAAACTTTCCCCAGACCGTCAGACTTTGCATGACCGTATTGCCGAACGAAGTGAACACATGTTGAACGAAGGACTGATTGAAGAAACTTTGCTGCTCCTCGACAAGGGTTGTGCCATTGATTGCCGACCGATGCATAGCATAGGCTATCGTCAAGCGACGGACTTTTTGATGCAACGTTTTCCACAGAAAGAACTCTGCGAAAAAATTGTTGTCGCCACGAGACAGTACGCCAAACGGCAATTCACCTGGTTTAATAAGGTAGAAGCCAATTTCACAAGTACAGGCAATTTATCAGAGGCCTTGATGTTAACGAAAAGTTACTTGTGCCGCCCAGATGTGGAGACTGCAACAAGCCGAATTTAGCGTATTTTTCGATAAACTTCCGTCTTACCGTCAATTAACTCAGGTGCAAATTTAACTTTTGAATCGACGACTCGGTCCTGTGACTTCAAGAACTCTACGCGGCGATTCTTTGCCTTACCTTCGTCAGTGTCATTGGACGCAATTGGTTTTGACTCGCCAAATCCCTTTGAATCAAGCCGATTCTTAACGACGCCTTTGGCAACTAGATAATCGAGCACACTTTGTGCGCGGCTAGCCGATAGTTTTTCATTGTACTGATCACTTCCATCCGAATCGGTATGACCGTGGATCGAAACTTTGCTACTGCTATCAGAGTTGATTTCGGCTGCTAGCTTATCGAGCGTGGGATAGGAAATTTCTTTGATTTTCGAACTTGCGGTCACGAAAAAGATGGGGTCCACTTCGATCTTGATCGCTTCTACATTTTCTTTGGAGACGCGAAATGCCTTTTTTACAACCTGGCCAACTTTCACTTCAAAAGTTGTATTACTTAGGATCTCATCACCTTCAAAAACTTCAAAATGATACGGACCTGGCGTCAAATCTTGCTTATTCAGATCTATGTCTAGATTGCCAGAGCCGACCAAACCTAGACTTGCACTTTTTAGACTGTATTTTAAGTCGGTAAAAGAGTTGATATCACCGTAGATCGCAATTTCAATGTCACCGTTTTTGAGCTCCATCGGCGGCTTCAGAATGAATGAGTAATTGAGTCCAGTATAGGCTCGCCAGTCTCCAGAGCCGTAGCCATCGGTCAGACCAATGCCGCCCCCAGCCATAAGACTCCATTGTTTGTCGACGCCGAACTTTTTCTTAAAACCCCCGTATACTTCGAACGGATTGGTCACGTCATATCTCACCTTTGAGGACGATAGCGGATGCAAATAGAATAACTCTGCATTGAGGTACACATCCTGAGCATCCCAAATTTTGCGACCAAAACCTGCCTTCGCGATTGCGGAGGGTCTGGCTTCGAGGTTCAATAGTTTTTCCTTCTCTCTGTGTTGATAGCCTAAAGAAAAGTTGAACTCATTTCTCTCGTTCCAGAGATAATTTACAGCGAGGTTGAAGTTGGCAATGGCTTTATCATTACCGACGAGATTTTTATCGATTCCTGTGGCAAAAAGTACTTCAGGGTTTATGCTCAGACTCAACGCACTGTCTTCGTCCCGCCATTCCTTGATTTTCCAGTAACCACCCACCATCGTGTCACCAATTTCATTGTAGGATGTACTGTACTCGGAGCTTATGCCTTCAAAAACTGTGGCAATATGGTACGACCCCATCGCATACAACGAAAAACTGCGCGAAAACTCACAGTGCATCCCTAGATTAGTCGAGTGGAGATTGCGCACGATATCATCGAGGTGTTCGCTACTTTTCGAATTACCGAACTCTAAGCCATTTCGCAGAAAGTTATGCACCAAGTTCACGTTGCAACGATGCGCGCCATCGCCATGCGAGGCGGCATTGGTTATAAGCGACGACTCACCAGCCACTGGCCAAAAGTGTTGGATATTGATCGCTTTTGTGGAAGTTGAAAAAGATCCCACAACCATGAGAAGCACGAAGAGCCGAACTAATGTCACAAGTGAGGTTTTAGACAAAAGACTTAGTCCCGCGAAGAGGATAGGAAGCAGAAGGATAAAGAATGTGAGGCCATTCGCGTTGCGACTTGAATCGGCGGAGATCACACCGCAATTAATTTTTCCGCCTGAACCCTGAATCAAAGTCCCACTGGCATCGTTCGGGTTGGTGCCCATACGAATTTCTTCACAATCGGTAATCCCATCGCCATCGTTATCTTTGTCAAGCGCGTCTATGACGCCGTCACCGTCAGTATCTCGAGGATTATTGATGTCTCCCACTTCTACTGCATCGCCTAAACAGTCATTATTTGAGTCGTCTAAAGACGGGTCAAGGCCAATAGCAATTTCCCCTAGGTTAGGGAGGCCATCATCGTCGAGATCGTCGTCTCTGTTGTCGAGTGGATTGAATCCTAGATCGACTTCTTCGCCGTCAGGAATTCCACCGCCATCCGTATCGGGATTATTTGGATTCGTACCGTAGGTATTGACCTCTTCACCATCTTCCAAGCCATCATCATCCGAATCTTTATCAAGAGGATTGGTATTGGTCGTCACCAACTCGACTCTATCTTGTAAGCTGTCGTTGTCCGTATCTACGTCCAGCGGATCTGTTCTATACGTATTCACTTCCGCGCCATCTTTCAACCCGTCACCGTCGGTGTCATCGACCAAAGGATCGGTATGATGGATGGCAATCTCAGGTCCATCTTTCAAGCCGTCGTTATCAGAGTCCGGGTTGTTATAATCCGTTCCCAAATCAACTTCTTCATCGTTCGTAAGTCCGTCGTTGTCTGGATCGTCATCGTACCAACTGTCATCGGCCGCACCTCCGACGCGTGGATCGAGGACAGGACGGCCGGGAGGTGGAGCGGCTTCTTTGCAGTCGCCAACACCCCCGCCGTCAGTATCAGCGTCCGTGGGACTTGTGACTGGAATAGGATTCGCGGGTGTATTCCACCAGATTGTCGTTGGATAAGGACAAGCTTTTGGTGCGCTCGTTGCCAAGTTTATGCCATCAGCGCCTGAAACTTCGCAACCGTCATAACATCCATCGTTATCAGTATCGCTAAGGATACTTGAGGATCCAAATGTCACTTCGTCTTCATCATCAAGGCCGTCATCATCGCTATCGCCGTCCATAAAGTCAGGAGTACCATCACTGTCTGTGTCGACAGGAGCGGTCACAAGCAGTAAGTCACCAGCTTCCGTCGTATTGGGAAGTGAATCGCCATCCGTGTCGTCATCCAAGTAGTTTGGTTTCCCATCGGAATCCATATCAGCTGTGGCTACACTCATCAAAGTGATAATGGTTGCGGGATTTGCATCGCTATCACTTGCAATGGAATCATAGATTGTATCGGCGTTGCTATCTAAGTCCCGAAAATCCGGAATGCCATCCAAATCCGAATCTAATAACTCAGAGGTGTAATCCAAAATGCCATTGTTATCGCCAATATCGGCAATGGCCGCGGCAGCTTCAGCCGCGCTTAACGTGCCTGAAGAATCAAGGTCGTAATTTGTTAGCGTTGCAAGGGAGATTTCAATAAAAGCCTCAATCCAGTCCGCGATACCATCCCCGTCCGAATCTACGTCCAAAACATCTGGCATGCCATCGCTGTCGATATCAGGAAAGCTGAGATCCATACGACTTATGATTAAATCACCACTTGTCTCGGTCGCGTAATCGATGGCCCCATTGTCATTTCCAGTACCAGAGGTACCTGAGTCGTCGAACGTATAGCGGTTGCTTTCGATGAGGTCCGAAATACCGTCATTGTCAGAATCAGTATCCAAATAGTTCGGAATGCCGTCGCCATCAAAGTCACCAAGTTCGGAAGATTCTAGTACATTGTCGTTGTCGCCTACTATTGCCGCCAAAAGCGTTAGTTCAGTCGATGCGGAATATCCAGGAACAGTTTCCCCTTCGACAGTCATATTGGGGCCGATGGATGAGTCTAGTGCGATGTAAGTTAAACCAACGCGACTATAGGCTTCATAGACATCGGGAATACCGTCATTATCCGAATCTAAGTCCATCGAATTGGGAATGCCGTCGCCATCTGCGTCCGGCAAGGCTCCCGACGTTAACTCATGCAGTTCAATCGCACCGTTCTCATCGGAGTCACAAGGATCTGAAACACACATTGGTCGATGACAGACCGCGATTTCATCCGCTTC
This sequence comes from Oligoflexales bacterium, assembly GCA_041740975.1. Lineage (GTDB taxonomy): Bacteria > Bdellovibrionota_B > Oligoflexia > Oligoflexales > JALZUQ01 > JBGSKV01. The sequence continues at coordinate 14,726 of JBGSKV010000042.1, forward strand.
CAAAATTCCATTGCCAGCAATAGCGGTGCCACCGCCTATATCGCAAGATCCCAAATCATTTTCGACAAAATCAGGAATGCCATCGTTATCTGAGTCTAAATCAATGTAATTGGGACCATCGGCTGCACCATCTGAGTTTGTTCCAGTTGTGAGATAATCTTCAGAGCCATCAGCGATACCATCATTGTCAGAGTCCGCATCTCGGAAATCCATAATGGAATCTCCATCTGAATCCGTCGAATCCGATCCATTTTGAATTTCTCTAGAATCCGCCACTCCATCGTCATCGTCATCTGAGTCTTGAAAGTCTGGCGTTCCATCATCATCGTTATCCGCTAATCCTGATCCTTCCGTCGAATCACCAATGCCGTTGTCATCTGCATCAGTATCCAGATAATCCGCGACGCCGTCACCATCGGAGTCGCCACTGCCTTCTACGGAATTGAGGATGCCATCGTTGTCATGATCAAGGTTAACAGTAACTGTATTGGAAACGGTGGACGTATAATGAAAAGACGCGCCGTTCGCGACGTGATAATCCATCGCCTCTACGCGAGTATTAAATGAATTGGCAAATGCGAGAACTGGATCTGCGCAACCATCAACAACTCCATCGTTGTCTGGATGCGCGGCGCCGGCCGTATCATTACCGCTCGAATCAGCTGCAGAACTACAGTTTAAATCAACCGTCGCAAAAACAAGTAAACTTTGTTCGGCGCCAATGTCAGGTTGGCCAGCTCCATCTGCTACAGTGACATCCATTGTCGAAGTACCAGAAGCGACAACGGACCCCGTAACATCTGTACAACCGGCCGTTGTAGCGGCTGCACACGTCGCAGGAACGGAAGGGCAGCTATAAACTAGGAGACTTCCTGCTTGAAATTCTACCCCCGTCGGGAAAATCATAGATAAGCTTGAAACATCGAAAGCTTTTGCCGAGAATGTTCCAGTATTTTTAACGAGTGCTTTGTACTGGATGGATTCGCCCAAACCAAAATCGGTCGCCGGGGTGACTTTGCAGGCTTCAGACGAAAGCTGTGGTCGGACGATTTGATAGGTTGCATAAGAAGAATAAGGTCCAGTAACGGAAGACAACGTATCTGGATTGGTTCGCGTGATGCTGGCTCGAAGTTGCTGATTACCTTTAGGGGCTGCCGCAATAGTCTCACCGTTTCGAATGACAAATTGAAAAGATTCGACAGCATTCCCACCGTATAGATTCACCATATCCCCAAACTGAACAGAATAAATTCTGGTGCCGTTGTCATCTTGATTGATGACAAGGGTCGGATCTTTGGTGAAGCAGATATTGTTTTGGAGTGTGCCAGCTGTTGGATACAAACAATGGTAATCGACGGTGTTCACGGTTTGGGTATGGAGTGTGCCAATATCAATCGTCGAAACAGCTTCTGGGAACGTCACCCAGGCGCCATTGGAGGTATGCTCGCGCAACTGAAAAGAAGCGTTTTTGACGACGCCTTCAGGAAAATTGTATGTCACTAACCAGTCTGTGGTTTGGCCCGGACGACCTGGACTTGGCGTCGCATCTTCTGTCGCATCAAAAGAGACGGCTATGCTGGAGTTTTCGGATTGTACACTAGCAGTTGTTGATTTCGATGGAAAATTTGGCCCGCCTACGTTCCATGTGATATTCGCGTTCACCAAAAGAGACTGACTGATCTGGATAGTGTCCGAAGTGCGAAGCTTGAAGCTTACTGTACAAGTATTCGTTGGGAACATGCTGGAGTCAGCAATACTTATGCCTGATACGGAGATGCCGGTTTCATCCGTGCCCGTTATGACAGGTGTTCCCAAACAATCCACATCCGTAAAATCAATGTCATAATCGCAAGCGGCTTCCGAACAACTGCTCAAGAGTGCTGGATTGATGAGTTCAGTTGGCCACGTGATGCGAACGGAAGTATTTTGTGCGGTGACGCGTCCAGTGTTTACGAGCTCGACCTCGTATTCGATATCTTCTTGCGCATCAATGCCCGTAACCGAACCTGAGCCGTCTACTGACGCATCGGGGTCACTGGTCGAAGACGCTTTTAACGAGACTTCCACATCCGGGGCTTCGATATCAATCAATTCGGCGACGTCTCTTAAGGCGATATCCGTACCAAAACTGTTTTGATAAGAAAGATAAGCAGAATCGATGATTTTGAGACCATCGGACATCGGTTTGTTCGAAGCGGTCACCGTGAAGTAGATTTCGGTCCGTTCATTGACGCCTGAGAGCGTGATATCTCCGAAGTCAAATTCGACTGTGCCGTTACCCACATCGCACGTCACCGTGACATCACCATAATTTAAACCAGAATCATTGACCCCAAAATCCCATTCGTCGTTAGCTGGCGGTGAGCCGGCAGATCCCGTCAAACATGCCCCGCCCGCACTCGGTGCTAACATGGGTCCAGGAAGATAATTCGTAATTTTAAGACTCTCGGTTCCACCTGCCGGAATCGTGAAGGCCATCTTGAATGTGACGAGATCACCCGCTTGAATGGCATACGGTTCCACGCCCGGAGCTCCGCCATTAATGTGACTAATGTTCACGTCCAACTGCGGAATCTTTACAATGTCAGCGACAGCCTCGGCATTTACGCTAGAAGCAAGGGATGCGCCCGTCACGAAAACGTTCGAATTCGGTAGAATTTTGCTGGAAACCAAATCACTCGCGTCAATTTGCGCACCTACAGACGTGTAAACGGCTCCGAGCTGCACCCTATGTTTCAGGGTCAAAGTCGATGTTGTCGCCGCTCCAATGAGCTCTGCACCCGAAACTTTATCATCGGTAAAATCTCCAGATATCGCTCCCATTAAGTCTTGAGCGTTTAATGACACGTCCGTTATGCCCGTCACCCCGTTTCTCACACCAATATTTAAGTATGGAAACGGTATCGTCATCGTCGCTTCTGTCGCGCTCTGGACGGTCACGCCTTCTCTGACGGTGAGATGAAATTCGCCCGGAACCAAATCTTGTCCGTCCGAGATTTCCATATGAAATTCTGTCGGCGCAACTTGAAAGTAATCCGAAACATACAGAGTCGAAGTATATTCCAAAATATCATTTGGTGAGTTTCCCGCGGGGGCACTGTCCGAAACATTGTCGTATGATTTTTCAAGAAAATGCGAACGAGCTCGAACGGTGGCAGATTCTGATATGAGCGGTGTGACTTCATCGGCGATCAATGTCACGCTGCGTGTATCTGTAGTTGAACCGCCACCCACTGGAATAACGGGATCACCATTGCCTTTGAACTCACGAACATAACTTGGGTATGAAATGCTGACGTCACTGCTCAATGTTAGATAGGTCAAACTGACCGATCCACCGGTTAGGCCACTAGGATCGGGCGTTAGGACGCATGACGTTGGCGCGGGTGCGATTGTCAAATTCAAACAACTAGTCGGACCCAAAAGTGGATCGACTTGAACAAACGTGGAAAAAGTTTCCACTATCTCGACGTTATTGATCGTAGAGCCACTGGCCAAGTCAACGTCAATAGTTGTGGTGAACGCCGTGGTTTTTCCAGACACTTTCGGATCCGGAATATGTTTATGTAGTTGAATGAGTTGAGGTGTAATATCTGAAAAAAGCGCGGGAGAGCAGATGGTATCGCCCGGACTTCCGCAAGCAACCGCATCACCACTCGGATCGTCTCCCAGTACGAAAATCGTTTGTGCTTCTCGAATGCGAAAGGACGTACCTACGGCTGCAAAGGCCGTCTGTGTGAAGATAATATTGCAGTCCAATCTTGGTTGAGACGGCGAAAGCTGTGCGATAGGCGGTTCGATAACAAAAAGTTTTTCACCAGGTAGAAGGGAAATCAGTTCATTGGTAAATGGATCTCGGCCCGTAGTATTTTGCGTGATGGATGGCGTACCCAATGTGCCGCAGTCATCAACGAATGAATATGTGAGTTCTTGGGGGACGATCATGCGGTAGATCGGAATATAACCGGTGGTCGCACCGGTATTGTCCATTGTAAAATTCACTTTGACGCTCTCACCGACTCCGAAAAGTGGTGAAAGCTCTTCGGGTGCAAGAGTGGCGTCGGGTACGGCCGCCGCGAAAACTGAGTTCGTAAATAGAATCGCTGCAAGGGTAAGCAGAGCTTTCATTTTTTTGTCCTAAAATTTTGGTAGTCTAGGGTGTTTAGATCGGCACGAACTGAGATTTTTAAATTTTTAAGGACTTTTTTTTGCCAAAGTTTTGACGGATGTCGGCAAAGGCCTGCAGTGCGGGCGTCACCCAACTGGACTCGAAAAGCGTCTTTTTGAATGGAAGTCAGTCCCTGGTTTGAGTCCCCGGCCAACCGAATCGATTGTTGGTATAATAAATTAATCCCAACGTAGCACATTTAGAGGGGTTCATTCTCATAAAAAAGTTGATTCAAAGCAATCCAGGAATTGGACTAATTTTCTTCGCATTTTGTTTTTTTTCGACAAGAATCGAAGCTAGTCCTATCGTTCAAGTGGACCTTTGCGGACAGTTATTTCATGTCAGCATTCGGCACCCAAGCCAACTGAGTTTAAAAAGTGATCTCAGTGGTTTTGCGGATCGAAATGAAGCCGTCTTGGTCATTCAAAATTATTATAAAAATATTGACGAGAATTCATATGATCATGTTCTTGGACTTTTCGACGAGAGCGCTTCGTACTTGCGGAGCGCAAGACTTTTTGACGGCAAAAAGAGCATCCGAAATTTTTATGAAAATGTCCGAACTTTAGAAGGTAAACACAAAATCTTGACCAGTACTGTTATGGACGACCATATTATGGTGATGGGAGAATTTATAGGAACCGCTAATGGCCAAGTCGTACATTTGCAATTTATCGATGTATGGTGGTTTAAGGCGAACAGTCAGGTAGTGATTTTTAGAGAGTCACAAATATATAAAAATGGTGTCGAAGTGGCACTTTGACGAATGAGGCATCCACTTTATCTAATTAATCATTCTATTTGGTCTTTTTCAGGCTCGCTTGCTTCCGAAGAACGTCTTCACAAACCGCCCATAATTCATCTTTGGATTCGATGACATTCAGTAAAGTTCCGAGGCGATGCGCAAGCACTCCGATGATGTCGCGAACTTCAATATTGTCTTGGATGATGTAGTGCTTCACCACGGAATCGATATCGTCAGCGAAATCGCATAATTTGATCAGTTCAGGTTTGATCTTCTGGCGTGGAGTAAAATTAATAACTTTTCCCATGACCGGACCTCCTATTTGGGAACCAAAGTTCCTCTCTTCCATCATAACTGATTTATCGGCTTGAAATGCAGAAGACATGACAAGAGTTAGGGCTGGTCAAAAAACCACACGATAACCAACTAGAATTATGGATTTAAATTTGCTTAGCTAGATTGTTAAGGATAAAGGCAATTGAGGAAATAAGGGCTTTCGCAGTTTTTTGGAAAGCCCAACGAGCATGTCATTTAGGCGCCGTCCGAATCAAAATCCTCTCCATAGACCGCGTCACTAATCTGGAACAGTACGCCCTCGTTAATCAGTGAGGCGATTCTGGCAACTTCGGCAGGAGATGTGCCTGGTTCGGACTGCAATGTGAACTTGGCGATAAAATCATAGCCAAATAGACTCAACTCATTGAACCAATCATTTAAAGGTTCACCAGGCTTTTGAAAGCTTCTACTCTCCGAAACAAGGTTGATATCGGTATCGGAGAATTTCACGAACAGTTCTGACTTTGACATAATCCAAGATTTGAGTGGACCGGAAAGTCGCGCCACCGGATTGACATGCTCAGGTGTGTAGCCATAATTTTTTTCGGATATAGAAACAGAGACTTCCAAGGCGTAAGAATCTTCTATCAAGACGCTTTCGACTTTTATGACGGGTAAGATAAATGAATGATTTTGAGGTTCGCTTTTAACAGGGGTACTGCTGGCATATGCCGGCAAACTACTGAAAAGAGTTAACGAAAGTATCGTAGAAAGCAGAGATTTCATGACAAAACTCCTGATTCGAAGGTGCGAAAAGCTACAGAAAAAATTGCTGAGTACACGCTATCTATAGTCCCTGCGCACAAAATAAGCAAGAGAGAAGTCGAAAGGTGGTTAACTTTTGGATTTTACGCCGCTTTACTAACCAAAAAGTTATCGTTAACTTTGCTGTCTTATGGTCTATTCGCTATCTTAATGCTCTTAGGTTTCTATAGGGGTTTCGAATGGCTCAGTACGATCTTATTATCATTGGCTCAGGTCCTGCCGGTGAAGTCGGCGCAATTCGCGCGGCTCAACTCGGACTCAAAGTCGCAATTGTCGAAAAACGCGAACATTTGGGTGGAACGTGTTTGAATGTTGGCTGCATTCCAACTAAGGCTTTGCTTGAGTCGGCAAAAATCTACGCTAAATTGCAGCATGTCGAAGATTTTGGATTCAAAATCGGTACGCCAGAATACGACTGGAAAAAAATCCAGGAGCGAAAAGATAAGATCGTTGATCAGCAGCGCAAAGGCCTGTTGTTTTTAATGAAGAAAAACAAGATAGATGTGCTGGGTGGTCATGCTCGTTGTGTCTCCAAAACAGCCGTTTCAGTGACGGATTCTGAAGGTAAAACCACGACCCACGACACCAAATCTATTCTGCTTTGTACGGGTTCGCGCGTTCGAGAACTGCCTTTCGCCAAGTCGGATGGAAAATTGATTCTTAATTCGGATAGTGTCCTTGGTATTGATCATGTACCGAAAACCATGGCCATCATTGGTGGTGGTATTGTCGGGATGGAGTTTGCCTCCTGCTTTGGTCGTTTCGGTACAAAAGTAACCGTGATCGAGCTGGGCCCAACGATCATACCTTCGGAAGATGCCGAGTGCGTTAAGGAATTTAGCAAATACATCAAAAAACAAAATGTCACGATGCTCACCAATACGAAGCTCACAAAACTGGAAGCCAAAAAAGATCATGTACTTGTGACATGGGAAGGTGGCAGTCCAGAAAAGTTTGATCGCGTATTAGTTTCCATTGGTCGCGCACCTGTCACGGATGATATTGGTCTGGAGAAACTCGGCATCACGATGGATGGCCCGTTTGTTAATGTGAACGAACATTACCAAACGAATTTTGCAAACATTTATGCGGTGGGCGATATTCTGAAAACCCCAGCGTTGGCGCACACGGCTTCGGCAGAAGCGATGCATGCAGTCGAAGTGATCGCTGGACATCATCCTCCCGTCATTAATTACGAAGCTAATCCGAGCGCCGTGTACACCTATCCGGAGCTTGCGAGTATTGGCATGACAGAAGAAGTTCTCAAAGCCAAAAAGATCGAATATAAATCAGCAAAGTTTCCGTTTGCACCTTTAGCTAAAGCCAAGATTGAAGACGCTACGGAAGGTTTTATCAAAATACTTTTCGAACCGAAGTATCGTGAAATTTTGGGAGTTCATATCATTGGCGCCAAGGCGACCGAACTGATCGCCGAATTTGCCTTGGGCAAAATACTGGAAACAACAGTCGACGAGATTGGATTGACGATCCATCCGCATCCAACCATGTCGGAAACGATTATGGAAGCGGCGCATGCGGCTATTGGTGGCGCAATACACATGTAACGGGATTTGAATCGATGACAGAAGATATTCTCATGCCCTCCATGGGTGAAGGCATCAACGAAGCGACCCTAGTCAAATGGCTTAAAAAAGCCGGTGATACCGTTCGTGAAGATGAACCACTTTTGGAAGTTTCAACGGACAAGGTGGACACGGAGCTCCCGTCACCCGTATCGGGAAAGATTTTGAAGTTCTTGTATAAAGATGGCGATGTTATCACCGTGCATTCTGTCATTGCGCAAGTGGAAGTGACTGGCGAATCAAAAGCGAAAACGCCGGCCGTCGAGAAATCCGACAGTTCTGCGCCCATTTCGTCGGGTGGAACCGCTCCGCAAGCAGCTCAGCCAAAATACGAAATCAACGTGGGAACCGCAAAAGCTTCGCCCCTTGTTCGTAAGATGGCCCGCGACCAATCCGTTAAGCTTGATGAAGTCCCCGGCTCAGGTCTAGGTGGTCGCATCACCAAACAAGATATGATTCGTTATGTAAATGGCGATGCGCTTGGACACGTTGCGCAAGTGCCGCCATACTCAAACGACAATCCTATATTCAAGTTGCAAACTGAGCTGCAAGGGAACCAGGAGTTGCTGGATAATGTTCCCGTGCGCCGCGAGAAGATGAGCAAAATGCGAAGTCTTATCGCCGAGCATATGAATCGTTCGATTCGGGTTTCGCCGCATGTGACGACAAATTTTGAAATCGACATGCATAATATCGTATCTCACCGCACCGCGACCAAGGCCGAATTTGAAAAGAAACATCATTTCAAACTGACCTACACGCACTATATTCTTTACGCCGCCGTCCAAGCCATCAAAGAACATCCCATTGTGAATGTATCGATCGATGGCGATGAGATTTTGTTCAAAGATCAGATCAATATCGGCGTTGCCGTGGCCATTGAATCTGGCTTGATTGTTCCGGTTGTGAAGAATTCGCAAAACCTGAGTTTTGAAGAAATGGCCAAAGCCATTGATGAACTAGTCTTCAAAGCGCGTAACAAAAAACTTGCGCCGACTGATGTTCGCGGCGGAACGTTCTCTGTGACCAACCCTGGACTTTATGGATCGATCAGCTCGAATCCAATTATCAATCAGCCGCAGGTCGCTATTTTGGGAGTGGGGCAGATCGTTGAGAGACCAGTCGCACGGGAAGGAAAAGTCGTTATTCATCCTATGATGATGATTAGCCTTACCTTCGATCATCGCGTGGTGGATGGCGAAGCGGGCGCGAAGTATTTGGCGACGCTTAAGAAGATCCTTGAAGAAAAGTCTGGGTTTTAGGAGATTCTTCGCATCATGTGCAAAGCACGCTGATGGCTCTGGATGACAGAGCTTCGTATAATATGACGAGGGCTCAGTGTCTAACTATTTAATTAAAATAATTGCCAACCGGTTTCGCGTTGGACCAACCACAGTTGCACGGACAATAAATCATAACTTGGCCTTGGCCAGATGAATCTCGTCCTTCGTGATCATCGATGGGAAGATTCATATCAGCCATAAAGTGAATATCGCAAATATTGCTGGACGTCTCCACCTTGTACTTTCCCATATTGTAGGTTTTCGCCTTCGTCGCCGTGAAACCTTGTAACGCAGAAAGCTGCTTAGCTCTTGCGAAACATTCGCTGCAGTTGTTTATCAGTTCGGTACTGTCTGGCGTTATCGTCGAAGGTTGAGGAGTGTTACCTGCCGGTAAGGTTCCCGTAACACCTGGATTTGGATTAGAGGTGTTCGTGTTGGCTTGATTATTGGTCGCCGGTTGTTTTGGAGAAACAACAGGAGTACCAGCATCGAAATCACTCGATGAACATGCCGTGACCAGGACGAGGGACAATAGTATTCGCGCCATAATCGTAGCTCCACTAATATAAAAAAATCTTTTTTTGACTTAAGGATTGTAAATGCAAGATTTGTACCTGGCTAAAACACCCACAATATCCCGTTTACATTGATGTTTTTTGATTTGGCGGTGTCGAGAGTTTTGACGTTGTCGAATAAGTCCTTAGCGATCTGGACAAAACGGAAAGAACAACTTTACATTCGGACATTACTTCCGCGATATTTTCGAGACTAAATTAGTCATCGTTCAATACTTGGACAACTAAAGAGTGTATCAATACTCAGAAATGACTAGTGTTTTCGTAGTTCCTAAAGTGGCATTTTGTTTGCATCACTTATTGAGGATATCGGAGTCCTAACAAGTGTCGGCTGTCATTGAATTTGTTTTTGTATGTGATTCTAACGGATGAGTTGATTTGTGAACTTGAGAAGCTTTCATTTTTTGGTTTCAACTTTTGTGTGGCAGTCCTTCATTCTGTTGGGATTCTTGTTTTCGCTCTCAGCTTTGGCTTCGTCCGCTCCCTTAGACTTTGTGACTCCACTCGTTTTGGACCTTGATGGAAATGGCAAGGTTGATCTCGTCAGTCCGTTTGATCTGACGACTCGCGTTCACTTTAGTTTCACGGGTGACAACTACAAGCCGCGCACGGGATGGGTGCAAAAAGGCGACGGATTTTTAGTCCTAGACGTCAACGGCAATGGCATCATCGATAATGGCAGTGAGATGTTCGGCCCCTATTTTCAACTTGATCAGAAAAAATCTAACGGCTTTTTTCAGGACGGTTTCGCGGCGCTAGCGACTTTAGATCGGTCTAGCAGTGGCAAATCTGATCATAAAATCGATAGCAATGATCTAGAGTTTTCGCGCTTAATGGTTTGGCAAGACACCAATCAGGACGGGGTTAGCCAAAAAGAAGAACTCAAAACCTTGGATCAAGTGGGCATCAAAGACATTAGACTAAAAGTCCGCAAAATTTTGCCAAGTCATTCGATCTATCGCAATGCTGATAACGAAATTAAACTCCTGTCTGAATTTGTTTTCAAGAACGGAAAGTCCGGAATGATAGCCGATGTTTGGTTTAAGCAGCGGCAGATAGATTTGTAAATGCGCCCTATGTAATGGCGCCTACTTTTACCCGACAAGCCCGCAGTCTCCCCCTACTGCGGGCCCCCTTTTTTTAAACTGCAGGAGATCCTTCGCCTCGGCGAGCTTCGCTCTTGAGTGCTCTGGATGACGAAAGCCGAATTTAGGCGTCGAAAAAATGACGCTTTTTGCAAAGTCATTTTGAAACTTTAGGCAACCTTCACCGAAATCACTTCCCTCACTCTTATAATATGAAGATGAACGCCCACCCCATGGTGCGACTTTGGGTTTAATGATTTCTCACATCCGCCCGATAGTCATATTGAAATTCCAACTCGAACTATCAATAAGTAGGAAGTCGATTATGAAACGTTTGTATCTTTTTGTTTTGTGCATGTTAACCGGCTGGCTAGTTAACACGGATGCCTACACGAATAAAATTTTAGTATCTCAAACTGCCTGCAATATGTTTGCGGAAGCTAACAAACTTTATCTGGAAGATGCATACTATTCTGTTCTGAGCGATATGACGGAAGAACGTTTTAATGAAATCATTGACTCGGTTGTGAATCATTATATTCCGATTGCGGAATCACACAATGCAACACTGTATGTTGAAAGAAACTGGGATGATCCCGAAGTGAACGCCTTCGCTTCTCGACCACGACCGGGCATTTGGCAAATTGCGATGTATGGTGGTTTGGCGCGGCGCCCAGAAGTTACGGACGATGGATTTGCCATGGTGGTTTGTCATGAGCTTGGCCATCAGTTTGGCGGCTACCCCTACGCACGCTTAGATTGGGCTGCGAGCGAAGGTCAATCGGACTACTTTGCAACACAAGCGTGCGCACGAAATATATGGAAAAAAGAAATTGAAAAAAACAAGGCCGCTGCGGAATTCGCCACGCAAGATATTCGCAATTATTGCGATGCGGCATGGGATGAGGAAAACGACCGTAACCTTTGCTACCGCATAGGTGTAGGCTCGCAATCTTTGGCGCACCTCCTGGCCAAACTCCGCGGTTCAGATACGATTCCTAGCCCGGCAACGCCAGACCAAAATGAAGTTCCGCAGACTGCAACAGTGCATCCAGATCCGCAGTGCCGTCTTGATACATATTTGAGTGGAGCTGTTTGTAGAAAAAGCTTTGATGATCTGGTGATACCTGGCCTCGTCAATGGCAACGGCTCGTCTTCTAGTGCAGCCGAAACAGAAGCTGCCAAATATTCTTGTATGCGTAGTGATGGGTCCTTTACCGGCACTCGACCACACTGCTGGTTTTCTCCTCTTATGCAGCTCCAGTTAGTCGCCAAAGATGCGCGTCTGACGGAAGTCGAAGGTAACAATGATCAGATTATGGATCCGGGGGAGACCTATTCGTTGCATGTTCCCGTCAAGAACTCCTTTCTATTTGACGTACCGTCGGCCCAAGGAATACTAGCCGGATCGGAAATTGAATTATTGGAAGCAAACGCAGCCTATGCTGTTTTGCCAAGTGAAACGACAACTCAACCAGAGTCTCCAGTAGTTTTCAAGATTCCTGACGCTGCCGTTTGCGGCGATAGCTTTGAGTTAGCATATGGCATTCGATCCGAACTCCTTTCGCATGATGTAAAGCTAAACTACCGCACCGGCGCCCCCGATATGCTCAATGAGATGCTTTCGACGTTCACGGAACCAATGGTGATTCCGGATAAAACTGACGCAGGTATCAGCGATGTTCTTTCTCAATCTGCGCAAGACAACGTTGCGGAAGTGGATGTTCACATCCAAATCGATCATTCCTATGTTGGTGATTTGCAGATTGAACTCAAAGAGCCCAATGGACATGTTCATGTCTTAAAGCGCAAATACGATGGTCACGGGCAAAACCTAGATCGGATCTACAAAGTCACGCCTTCTGACCCGGATGCTGCCGGTGAGTGGACCCTCAATGTTTCCGATCGCGCGATCAATGATATCGGAACTTTGAAAGCCTGGGGTTTGAAGTTTTACAGGATCAAATGTAGCTCAATGAGATAATGTAAGCCAATCTGAGCACTCGGGATGCTTCGCACTTGAAGTCCTAGGAAGACGAGGGCAGCTTCGCCTTTTCAAACTCATATTTTAGGTGTATTTCTGATTGGGAATTTTGATTCCTCAGGATCTCCTATTAGGATTGATAAGTGGAAAAAGAGCAACTAAAGACATTACGCGCCGCCATTGCGCAGACAGACCGCGTCATCATTGAACACATTGCGGCAAGGATGGAATTGGTCGCGAAGATAGCCATGCTCAAACGAAAGTTACAGATACCCACCAAGGATCCGGCTGTTGAAGACGAGCTTATGAATGCCAACAAAAAGATCGCGACGGAATGCGGAGTCCCTCTGGATTTGGTTGAAAAAATTTCGCTGTTATTGATTCGGTCATCGCTGGAGCAGCAAGATTCAAATTAAATATTCCTTAGTTCTTTGTCGTGCAGTTTAGATAGCAAGAGTAAAGAGCTGAAGGCTCCGATCATTGCCAAAAACATATCCCACTGCGTGTCCCAAACGTCACCTTGCGTTCCCAAAAAATCATTTGCAGATTCCCCTGAGCTGATAGCGACCCACCATTCAATCATTTCGTAGAACGCACTAAAAGCAAGGCACATACTGACAACTATAACAAAAAGCCATTTTCCACGGTGCAGTGGACTAGTCCGCAGCAAAATTTCTCGCGCGAGAATGGCCGGAATAAAACCCTGCGCTATATGCCCTATGCGATCATAATGGTTTCTTGAGAAATGAAAGATATCTTTCATCCAAAAACCAAGTGGAACTTCGGCATAGGTGTAGTGAGCGCCTGTCATCAAGATGAGACAGTGAATGGCAATTAAAACATAAAGCAAATTTGTCAGTCGGAACCGATGGAAGGTTAGGATCAAAATTGGCATACCCATCAGGATGGGGGCCACTTCTAAAAACCATGTAAAATAATCATGTGGTCGCACCGCCGAAACCAACATTCCGAGAATGACTAATATAAGGAGGACCAATGGCAACGTTTTGGAATGGGACTTTGCACTCTTCATAGCAACGTAGCCGGAAAAGATGGTTTCATGGGTATGACGTTCGGCGCAAAGACTTCGCGGCCAGAAAGCATATCACTCAGAATCTGACTAATTTCTAAACCCTGGGCGGCATTTAATCGCGGATCGCAATAGGTTTCGTACCTTTTTTCCAAATCCATATCTTTAAGGTCTGAACGTCCACCAATACATTCCGTCACATCTTCACCGGTCATTTCTAAATGAATGGCCCCCAAATAAGTGCCCATCCGGGAGTGGATGCGCAGGGTTTCGCCCAGCTCATCGACGATCACGTTAAAGTCTCTCGTTTTGCGCCCGGACGAGGTCAAAAAAACATTACCGTGCATCGGATCGACACTCCACAATACACGTTGTTTATGCTTTTCAATTGTTGCAATCATGGCTGGCAAAAACTGACCCACTGACTTCAAACCGTAACGCGGGATCAGCATGATTTTGCCCCAAGCATTGCTTGGGTTCAAAAGTTTTAGCAAATCCACGATGACAGCAGGCTCGGCCCGCTCATCTATTTTGATGCCGATGGGATTCTGTAACCCTCGAAGATACTCAACATGGGCTTCGCCAATGGTTCGTGTGCGATTACCCAACCACAAAAAGTGAGCGCCCGTATTATAATAAGCTTTGTAGTCTTCACTGAAACGGGTCATAGCGGATTCATAACTCAGCAGCAAACTTTCATGCGAAACGTAAAACTCTCCATCCCAAACCACTTGAAACGCACGGCTATTGGTTTGACGTTTGACCATGTCCCAGCTTTTGTTCATTTCCGCGAGGGTCTGTTCCCAACGATCCCAGCTTTGAGGAGAAAAGGACTTTTTATCCAGACCCCAGGCTTTCGACTGTTCCAAAGAGGGAAACTCACCATCAAACAACGCTCTAATGAAATTCAAGGTCATAGACGACTTGTGATAAGCCTCGACCAATCTTTCCGGATCGGGTTGGCGCGCGGCCAAAGTTGGCGCCATGTCGTTGATCATATCACCGCGATATATGGGGAGGCTCAAATCACCGCGCTCTTCCACGTCATGGGATCTTGGCTTGGCGTACTGACCAGCGATGCGACCGATGCTAACGATGGGTTTTTGAGCTGACATGCCCAGTTCCAAACTCATCTGCATCAGCAGTCCAATTTTTTTTCGGATGATATCTGGCGTGCATTGATCGAAGCGTTCGGCGCAGTCGCCCGCTTGCAAAACAAAGGCCTCACCTTGCGCGGCGGCCGAAAGTCGGCGCTTTAATTTTTCGACTTCACCCGCAAACACGAGCGGCGGATATGACTTAATCTTAGTCAGCGCGACATCGAGTGCCGTTGCATCCGAGTAGCATGGCTGCTGACGAATCGGGAGTTTTTGCCAGGAATGGGGGAGCCAGGTTGTCAATTCACTTCTCAGCTTTCTATTAGCCTCTCAGCTTTCTATCAGCTCTGCTGTTTCGTACGGAGACAGACGCTACCATAGAATTGTGCGGGGGCCAAAACTTCGCTATGGTCTGAATCTGATACAATAGGTTGCACGTTAAAAGGCCAATCATATGATGTCGCTACCCCAACTTTTGCTCAACCTTAGCTTTGCTTGTTTTGGGGGGTCCTTACTTTTTTTCCTAGCCGATACTCGCCACTATAAAAATGCGCACATGCATCCGCGGATAACCAAGGCCGCATGGATACTTTTTACCTTGGGCGGAATATGTTTGGTAGCGACGGCAGGTATGAACTTCAGTCACCCTTCGGCGAAATTATTGCTCGCAGTGGTCTGCTGTGTGCTAGCAGCGTGGGCCCACCGTCGTCTGCATATCTCGGCTGCAGGTGCCATGATCACACCGTTGATATTGGCTTTAGTCTTGGCAGAGTTGTTCTCCGTACCGAATTCATCCGGTTGGCGTCCGACTCAGTTCGCCCATTTTATTTTAAATGCTCACATTGTCATGGCTGTTGTGGGCGAGGCTTGCGCTATTTTTGCTTTTATTGTCGCCCTCCTTTACATGCTTCAAGACAATGCATTGAAGAGCAAAAAAATAGCGAACGTCATTGTTGATCTTCCCGCCCTCGACAAACTCGATCGCATTCTGGTGAAGTTCGTTTGGGCTGGATTTATCTTGCTAAGCTTGAGCTTGTTAACTGGATCTTTGTACACGCAGCTTTATGTCGATAACAGAACGACTCCCCTCGACGCTAAGGTGGTTTGGGCTATTGTAGTTTGGGTTTGGTACATGGTCATTCTGATTCAACGTAATGTCTTTCATAAACCAACTCGGTCCGTCGCGACCATGTGCGCCATTGGTTTTGTGATCCTATTGTTCGGTTTTTTTGGGTTTGTCTTCAACCCCATCGGAGGCGCGTAGGGGTTTGCAGTCTTCATTGCCACAAATATTCTGTTTAGGTGTCAATCACAATAGCGCTCCGGCTGCCATTCGTGAGAATTTATTTATTCCACTTGAGAAATTGTCGGCTGGTTTGCAAAACACGTCGGGCGTTTATCATTTTTCGGAGCTGGCGGCTCTTTCGACCTGCAATCGATTTGAGTTATTCGGCGTCGTTGCGGCCGATCACGTCCTCAGTGATGAAGAACTCTTGGCGAGCTTTCAATTTCTGCAACGCCATGGGACAGGCGAAGATAAAATGGCTTCGGCTATTCAGCAGTTTCATTACCTTTACCGCAATGAAGAAGCCGTTAGACATTTGTTCACCGTCGCTGCGAGCCTGGACTCTATGGTTGTGGGAGAAACCCAAATCACGGGGCAGTTTAAAGACGCCCTCACGATCGCTCAGCAAGCCGGAACTTTGGGAACCATACTGGATCGATTAGGACAGGACGCTCTCGCGGCCAGCAAAAAAATTCGCACGCAGACGGATATTGGCAAAAAGTCAGTTTCTGTGTGCCATTCTGCTATTGAACTTGGGCGTCGCATTTATGCGGATTTATCGGCCTATCATATCGCGGTGGTCGGAGCTGGAAATATGGCGCGCATCGCCTGTGAACACCTCAAACACCTGGGATGCCGCAACGTATCCATCATCAACCGCACAGTGGAAAAAGGCAAACTCTTGGCCGAGCATATCGGTTCCGGAAAGTTCCACACCCTCGACGAACTCAGTCTTATATTGGCTGAGTCGGATGTTGTCATCACAGCGACGCAATCGCAGGAATTTATCATCAGACCCGAACATTTGGAGAATATTAGCAAAGAACGTCCGATTGTGCTTTTGGATGTTTCTGTTCCGCGTAATATTGACCCGGCCTGCAATGATTTTGAAGACGTCTACCTTTTTGATATTGATGATATTCAAAAATCTATTTCCCAGAATTTGGACGATCGGAAAAAAGCCGTCGCGGATGCTTGGCAGTTTATTGATCGTGGCGTTGAACTTTACGTACAGTGGTTAAGCCAAATGATGCTAGGCCCTATTCTGGCTGCCTATAAAAATGCTTTGACAAAGCTTGCTGACGACCAGCTTGCGAAAACCCTCTCTAAGTCGCAGCTCAAAACCCTATCCGATGAACAAAAAAAATTGATTACAGATACAGCTAAGATTATCGGAGAGCGTTGGACGGCAGTCCTCGCCCAAGCTTTCAAAGGCTTAACCCAAGAGTCCAGCCGTGACACTCTGGCGTCCTTTGACAAGGCACTCCAAAATGAAGGGCCAAAAGATGTCTAGTATAAGGATCGCCACCCGAGGAAGTAAACTGGCACTCTGGCAAGCGCACTTTGTGGCTGATAAATTAAAAGCTGCCGGACACCACTGCGAACTCAATATCATCAAAACTCAAGGCGATAAAATCTTAAATAAACCCCTTTATGATATTGGCGGAAAATCCCTTTTTATAAAAGAACTTGAACAAGCGCTTCTGGCTGGTGAGGCGGATTTGGCGGTCCATAGTTTGAAAGATTTGCCCGCAAAACTCGAGTCAGGTTTTGAGCTTGCCGCGGTTATGAAGCGGCACGAACCGTTCGATGTCATGATATTTAAAGATGAACTCTTCAAATCTCTCCATCAAACATCCGGAAATACTTTCGCTGATAAAAACTGGGGTTTTTTAGGTGGTAAAACGATTGGTACGTCCAGTCTTCGACGCGAACATATTCTGAAAACTTTGGTACCTACCGCTAACGTCAAAAGCCTACGTGGCAATATCGATACTCGCTTACAAAAACTTGCCGAAACTTCGGAGTTTGACGCCATCATCTTGGCGGAAGCGTCTCTGGAGCGGTTAGATTTGAAAAAATCTTACAAATTTCTTCGCCTCGATCATCATGTCTTTGTACCTTGCGCGGGACAAGGCGCTGTAGCGATAGAATGCCTTCATGAACATTCATTGGCTCCTGAAGCGAGAAAATTAAATTGCGCAAGAACTTCCGAGGCCGTCCATTTTGAAAGAAGTATCGTGGGAGCGCTTGGCGCTGATTGCAAAACACCCATCGGTTGCTTGGCGGTGTCAAACGATGATGGCTGGGAAGTTTTTGTCAAAATTATTTCGAAAGCAGGCGAAGTTATCTACGTTCATCGTGAATCTTCGCATCTAGATAAAGCCTTAAGATCAGAGATTTTCGCCGAATTGAACCAACACAAATTTCAGAATATATTGCTCGATCTCGGCTTGCGGGTTCCTCCGATTTAACAATAAATAAATGAACATTCGGCCGCTTCGCGGCCGGATATCTAAATTTGCTCCGCCTTTCACAGGCGGAGCTTTTGTTTTTTGCGAAGAATTGGTCTGATTTTCTCAGAATTGATTTCAGAGGGTACGCTTGCCCGCTTAACCACGGGGATTTTCATTTGTAACAGAGCTCCTGCTCGGGCTGCGCTGGTGTTCGGGCTCCTGCCCTCACAACCCCCTCTGAAATCAATTCTGAGAAAATCAGACCAATTCTTCGCAAAGTTCAAAATCCCCAACAGTGAGGCTTCGCACACGAGTGCGTACCCGCACGGGTTGCATCCGCAACGGTTGCTCGAGTGAGGTAACCCAGTTTGGCGGAGCCTCACCGTCGCTTTTTGCTTTGGCGTTGTTTCGGGTCGGAACGAGCCAGCGATGGCGGGCACAGGGAACGGAGCGAGCTGGACGCGAGCGACATTAGCGAAAGCGGAGGCAGGATGCCGCCAGCTGAGCGTCCCTGGCCACGCCATCGCTGGGAGGTTCGACACGATGCAACGCACGCAGCAAAAAATGAGAGTGATGGGCGGAGCTTATTTAAATTAACCCTCACTCGCGCAGCGAGTGTTCAATAATCTATATTTTCGCTCTGCAAACATCTGATTTCACTGATATCCTTCAACGCATGCCGTGAGACGGGGTTTCCGTTCATAAAGACGCCAACTTTATGCTATAACGGCACCCGCACCCTATTCATTTCTCAAAAACCGATGAAGACTCATGACCACAGAAACTAAAAAACCATATTTTTTAGATACACCCAAAGACGAGCTCCAAGCTTTTTTTCAGACTCATCAGATTCCATCATACCGAATGAAACAAATCGACGAATGGATTTTTAAAAAATTCACGTACGACCCGAACCTTATGAGCAACTTGCCGCAGAAGTTCCGCGATGCCTTACTGGAGAATTTTGATTGGGAACTTCCTTCGATTGTGAGCCGCTTAGATGCGAAAGATGGAGCCACGAAACTACTTTTAAAAAGCCGAACGGGACATAATATCGAAGCGGTTATTTTGCGTTATGACGGTCGCACTAGCCTTTGCATATCGAGTCAAGTGGGTTGCAAGCTCGCCTGTGCTTTTTGTCAGACAGGAAAGTTGGGATTCGTTCGTCATCTTAGCGCCGCAGAATTGGTCGCACAATTTCTTTCGGCTTATGCAATCACCTCAACGGAAGATCGTCGTTTGTCTCACATTGTATTTATGGGCATGGGCGAACCATTCGATAATTACAATGCCACCGTCATGGCCGCACGGTATTTTACGGCTCCGGAATATTACGGTCTGTCGAAACGTCATGTCACGATTTCTACGTCGGGACTTGTTCCACAAATCAAAATGTTAGCGGATGATCCGGTTGGATCGCTTGCCGTGTCCCTCCATGCCTGTCGCGATGAACTGCGCACCGAACTGATGCCTATCAACCGCAAATATAATTTGACACAACTCAAAGAAGCGCTGCTGTACTATCAGAAAAAAACGGGCGCCATGATTACGCTCGAGTACATTCTCATCAAAGACAAAAACTGCGGGCAACGCGAAGCTCGCGAGCTCATTCGTTTCATCCACGGGCTGCGTGCCAAGGTCAATTTGATTCCGTTCAATAGCCACCCTGGCCTACCGTTTGAGCACCCGACAGAGCATGAAATAAAATCTTTTCAGTCCTACTTATCGCAACGCTCGGTTCCCGCGCCGGTTCGATATAGCAAGGGTTTGGAAGTTTCGGCCGCCTGCGGACAACTCGCCGCCAAGCATTTGGACGACCTCAATAACGCCCCCAAACGTCAGGCCGTACTGCCATAATAGTTTGAGATTCTTAGTTTTTTCGATAAACTACCCACATCACTTAATTTGCATGCAGGGGTAAGTATGAAGACGTTAAGATTCATTTTGGTATTAGTATGCTGCGTGGGACTTGTCGACGGACTCGCTCTCGCTCAAGGTAAGAAAAAGAAAAAGAAAAAGCGTAAACCGGTTGCAACTGAGCAATCTGAACAAGGTGCTGTTCCCGTTGAACAAGGCGAAATGTCCGCTGCTCCATCTGGTAGCGGCGATCATGGCGCTCAAGACAAGCCAGGTCCTTATGGCCATGAACTCGGTATGACTTTCAATTTGTCTTCTTCTTCAAGCACAACAACAGTAAACGATACAGATATTGATGGTCCAAGCATTATGGATATTCAAATCAACGCTCGTTATCACTATTTACTTGGTCAAATGGGTCCGGGTACGTTAGGTGTCGGTCCCATTTTCTCTATGTCCAGCTATACAAGTGAAAGTGAAACGAATGGTATCACTTCGGAAACTAGCACGACAGGTTACGGAATCGGCGGTTCTGTTATTTACTATCTCGGTGATATCCAAACGCAAAAATTGGTTTGGTTTGTGGGCGGTAAAGCCGTTTATGCCGGAAGCTCTTCAACGACTAACGACGTAGATGGTAATGAATCTTCGACGATTGGTTTAGGTCCAGATGGTGGAGCTTACTTCTTCCTTGATTCTGGCGTGGCGATTAAAGCGGGAGCCTTTTTCAACTACAATATGAAAACAGACACTCCTCCAGGTGGAACTGACATTGAAAGCACTGAAATGCAATTTGGTTTGCAAGCTGGTCTCAGCAGTTTCTTCTAGTCCGTTCTTGATATCAGAAATAACAAGAGAGGCCTTCGGGCCTCTCTTTTTTTTGTCCGTCAAGGAGATCCTTCGGCCTAAAGGCCTCGGGATCGTGTCTGCCGACCTGTTTCCGAGCCGGCGAGGAAAGAGCGAGGGAGAGGAACAGTTTATTTGTCGTCGAGTAGCGCTTCGAGATCGAGTTCATCTGCCCATTCATCTTCATCTGTTGAAGACTTCGCTTGCTGACCTTTGAGGACTACGATGTCTTTGATTTTTTTGTGCACTTGTTGACCCTGCGCATCTTCAATCACAACCATCTGATTGAGAAGATCCGTCTTCACGACATCACCTTGCAGATCACCATCGTATTGGACGCGAGATTTGAGTGGCGGTAACTTCGTGCGAAGTTCGGTGTACAATGAATTTTCGTAAGTTAAGCAGCACAGTAAACGTCCGCATCCACCGGAAACTTTGGTGGGTTTGAGAGCGAGGTTTTGATTCTTTGCCATCTTGATGGAAACGGGTACGAACTCGCGCAAAAAAGTCGAACAGCAAAACTCACGGCCACAGATGCCGATTCCACCGAGAATTTTGGCTTCATCTCGGGCGCCGACTTGTTTGAGCTCTACACGAGCGCGAAGTTTAGACGCAAGGGATTTGACCAACTCGCGGAAATCCACGCGTCCCGATGAGGTAAAATAAACCGTAACCTTGTTACCGCCCAAGCTCACTTCCGAACTCAGAAGTCGCATGTCCAGTCCCAGTTCTTTGACTTTGTCTTTGGTAATATTCATGACCTTTGGAGTCGTGAGATGCTTGGATTCTTCCAGATCCTTATCGGAAGCGCGTCGCATAACCGGTTTCAAAGCTCGTTCTTTGGTGAAAATCTCGTCGAACTTCAACCGAACGACCGTCGCCATCGCTGGACCGCGTTCCGTTTCGACAACGACCTGATCGCCAATGCGCAAAGACATATCTTTGCCGTCAAAATCATAAATTTTCCCGGCTCGGATAAACTGAACACCTACTATATTTACGCCTGCTTCCATCTTTGCTTCCTACAATTTCTTTGTGCTCGCGAGAGCCAATGATTCCAAATTCAATCGACTGTTAAAGGCAATGCGATAAGCCTTTAGATACTTCAAAATTTCTCGTCTTTTTCTTATTCGCTCAGGCTGGACAAAATCGCTGGCCGGACAATCGGCCTGCTTGTAAACTTTGTTCAACCAATATTCAAATTGACGACCCCACTCTTGGGGAGCAAGTTTTAGCTTATCAAGTAGTTCCGCTTGCGCCAAGACTGCTGCTCGATCGTTAGTTCGATAAACAAGATCAAGCTGCTCATCCGCTTCACTTTGGCTGGAGGCTTCCAGCTGCTGTAATGCAGCACCGACGGTCCCACCCGCCATAACCCATATATGCTCCAGCCTGGCCTCGCTGAGGTCTTTGCTGGAGGTCCTCAAGAGAGAAAGAACGTCAGCTTTAGGAGGTAAGCCGACGCGAAACTTAACACATCGCGACAGGATAGTAGGCAACATCGCTTTCGGCCTCGCCGTCGTCAGAATGATCATACTGTCCGCGGCTGGCTCTTCGATTATTTTTAGCAGCCTATTGGCGGCCTGCCGATTTAATTTATCAGCGTGGCTAATGATGGCAATGCGGCGCCCACCCACCGTAAAAGGTTTCATTTGCAAATGATCTTGCACGAGTTCGGCGTCGGCAAGTTTGATGATGCCATCTTCCGTATCGAGCCAAAGGATATCGGCTTGGTTGCGGGCAACCACCTCCCAACAACCTTTACATTGACCGCAAGCGTTCTTGCTTTCACAAAAATACAACGCGCACATGGCGGCTGCAAACATACGCTTGCCACTTCCCGATCGGCCTTGGACTAAGCAGGCGTTAGGCAACCCTCTGAGTTCATGCGCTTGACGAAGCGCTGCAATCTTCGGAGCAAATCCTATAAAGTCTAGCCACGTCTTTGTCACAGGCCAAACCTCTGAGCCAAAATCTGAGTGGCTTGTTGTAAGCACTTTTCGGGTGTTTGCGACGCATCAATCACCACGATGCGGTCTTGGAAATTTTTGGCGAGATCAAGATAGGCGTCTCTAATTTTTCGGTGAAAACTCTCGCTTGCCTCATCATATCGCGTTACGCCGACGATTTGGCCATCTCGGGACTTCAGTCGGCGCATGGTCACATCCACGGAACAGTCGAGCAAAAAAGTAAGATCAGGTGCCAAATTTTCAGTGGAATAATGGATCACTTCCTCGACAAACTTCGCATCGACACCGCCCAACTTACCCTGATAGATCCGAGATGAGTCCACGTAGCGATCACTAATGACCCAAGTCTTTTGGGCGAGGGTCGGCTTAATGAGTTCTTTGACATGCTGATGTCTGCCAGCCGAAACCAACATGAGTTCTGTCATGATATGCATTTTTTCTTTTGCAGGTGGTTCCGCAAAAATATGTCGGATGGCGTCTGCCATCGGCGTTCCGCCCGGTTCACGAGTGACTTTTGAAGTTAGGCCTTTTTCGGTGAGCCATTTTGCCAAACCCGCCCGCAAAGTTGACTTGCCGCAACCTTCGCCGCCTTCAATAGTAATAAATTTTGCAGTATCGCTCATTTTTTCTAACTAACTAAAAACGCAAATGAAGATGCGATAATATCAAAAAACACCACATCGATCTGGTACGTCACAAATATTGCATGATTAAGCCAAAGTTCCCAGACGTTTAGGTCCCATTCAAGCAAAAATTTTTCCCTAACTGCCCAAAAAATGTACGTTATTTTTCTGTAATGAAAACTTCACTTTTAGTCTAACCCGCCGAAACAACGGGGGAGTTAGTGGACTTTAATTCTGGGATGAAATGACACAGTCACGATACATCTTATCGAAACGCATCAACCGTGGTGGCATGGCCGAAATCTTTTTGGGCAAAGCTGTTGGCGATGATGGATTCGAACGTATTGTGGTGATGAAAAGAATTCTTCCGCACTACGCTGCCGATCAAGAATTTATTGAAATGTTCCGCGATGAAGCTCACATTTGTAAACGCTTACAACACGCCAACATTGTCCAAGTCTACAGCTTCGAAGAAGTCGAAGGCTCTTATGCAATTATCATGGAATTTGTTGACGGCGCCGATTTGCGAACTCTACTTGCCGCTTGTGAAAAAAGTAACGAACGCGTTCCGTTGCCGATTGCTATTTACATAACTGCCATGGCCGCACGTGGACTGCACTATGCTCATACTCGCATCGATGAAGTGACAGGACAGCCGCTGGGCATTGTCCATCGTGATATCTCTCCACAAAATATTCTTCTGAGTTACCAAGGGGACGTGAAGGTAACGGACTTTGGTATTGCGGATGCCGAGAACAAACTGACAGAAACCAAGCCTGGTATCGTCAAAGGTAAATATGCCTACATGAGCCCAGAGCAAATCAATGCCAAGAGTATTGACGCGCGTTCAGATGTGTTTGCTTTGGCCATCGTTCTTTGGGAAACGCTTTCTATGCGTCGCCTCTTCCAAGGCGAGAACGAAGTTCAAACCATCAAGCTCGTACAAACGGCTAAGGTTCGCTACGACATTAAGGAATTCAATCCTGAAATCAATGACGACCTTTATCAGATTATCGATAAAGGCCTCCAAAAAGATATCCGTAAACGCTATCCATCCGGTGCCGCCTTTGAAAAGGCCCTCCTTAAGTATCTTCACTCATACTATCCTGAGTTCAGCTCAACTGATTTAGGCGACTTTCTTAAAACAATCTGCGCGGACAAACGCAAGATACAAATGGAAGAGATCCGCAAGCTTCTCACTCAAACCGACTTAAAGAAAGCGGGCACGAACTCACGAAATAGTTTGTTAGCGGCACAACAAGAGAAAGTTTTGGAAATCGGTGAGTCGTCCGACAATGGCCAGGCTGCACGACTTCGTCAGTCTTATCAACCCAGAGGCCGCCAAAGTCATAATCAAGTTCCTTCGAATATTAGCCATCTGAGACAGAATCAAGCCGGATCCCCGCAAATGCCTATGGGTGGACAACATCGGCGTCAATCCTCGTCAAGTGGTGTCAGCAATAGTCTTATGAAACTTGCGATAGCCCTCCTCCTGATAACAGGAGTTGGTCTGGCCGTACAAACGCAGTTCAGTGCAAAGAACAGTTTAGAAGTCGAAGTCGCCACGTCACCAGAGAACGTCCGCATTTCTGTCAACGACAAACCTCTCTTTGACAACGCGTATGTTTCGACTCCACGCAAACTACTCTTAAACGGCGGCAATCATGTGATTCGATTCTCGCGAGATGGTTACAAATCGATTCAAATCGAAATGAGTGGCAAAGCAGGTGAAAAGAAAAAAGCCCGCGCTGTTAACTTGGCTTTGAATTTAAGTAAAAAGTTGAAACCAATTACCATTAAGACTTTGCCTGCAAAAAAAATTAAGCTCCGCATCAGTGAAGGTTATTCTTCGCAAAGCAATCTTACAGAGCGAGAGAAACTCAAACTTGATCGCAACTTCCATGTCGGCACGACGCCCTACACGACGGTCGACCTCGAGCACAATAAAACCTACATTTTATATGTTTATTTGACGGAAAGCGCCACCGCCACCGGGGGCTGTGAAATCGATGCGGCCAAAACCGATCAAGTGATTTTCGATATTAATCAGAAGAAATGTATTCTTTACAAATAAATTCAAACAATAGATAAATGAACGGCCGCTTCGCGGCCGCCGTCATCCAGAGGTGAAGCCGAAGGATCTCCAGCTCCGCCTTTCACACTCACAGTTCTCATTTCTATGTTTGATTGGTCCGGTTCTCCCGACTTAAATTTGTCTGGGCGGTGTCGGCTGATGCAGCCTCAATGCCCAGTCAAATCTAAGCCGGCTCAACCGTCCCAGCCAACCATCGGGTAAAAACTGTGACGGCGACGCTCCGCCAACGAGTGCGTTCCCGCACGAGTAGCATTCGCAACGATAGCTCGATGGAGGTAACCAGTTTGGCGGAGCCTCACTGTTGGAGATTTTGAACTTTGTGAAGAGTTGGCCAAAACTTCCCAACACTGTCTCCAGAGGGGGTTGTGAGCGCAGGACGCGCGAACACCAGCGCAGCCCGGGCAGGAGCTGTATCACAAATGAAAATCCCGGTGGATAGGCGGGCAAGCGTACCCACTGGAGACAGTGTTGGGAAGTTTTGGCCAACTCTTCGCAAAAAACAAAAGCTCCGCCTGTGAAAGGCGGAGCTTCATGACGTTACGGCCGCGAAGCGGCCGTTCATTTATCTATATTTATTTATCGAAATAAATTGAATGTTCGCTTACGTCATTCGCCAGCAAGTGCTCGCGAACAGCTTGAACCATGTTTCTTGAACCGCAAAGATAATGATCAAAAAATTTGAAGTTGTCGAGTTTTCGCAATGCATCTAAAACGCTACCTGACGTTAATCGCGGCGACAAACTTTTTTCGGCAACTAAAATAAGTTCGAATTGCTTGTAACGATCAGCCATGGATTGAAGTTCACTGAGATATGGCATGGCGGTTTCATTTCGACATCCATAGATGAGTCGGACAGGTTGCGTCACAACTGTCGGTGAAAAATCCCGCAAGAAAGATCGAATCGGAGCGATTCCCGATCCACCAGCGATGAACTGCATGGGACGATGGTGATCCACGATGACAAAGGACCCCATGGGATCACTCACCATGAACTCTTGGCCGGTTTTCGCCGAGCGCAGCGCCATGAGTACGGGATGCTTACCTTCGGCCAGCAAACAAAAATCTAAAGTGATTTTATCTTGCGGACTTGATGCGATGGACAAGTACATAGCGGCGGATTCCTGTCCCGCAACGCACATTTTCACGTACTGGCCAGAAGTAAACCGAAAATTGACCGCTGGTTTTAGCTTTACGAGAATGTAAGTGGCGCCCATTTTCGTTTTCTCAACGAGCGGACAAGCATGCCATTGCAATGTTTGATTCGTATTCATGAACCTACTCAGGCAGATTATTTTGGCCTCATCAAACTTATAACTGACGAGAATAAAAAGAAATACTAAATATCCAACTTGCCAATTGTCACATTAGCAAGCATGATCGAAAACTGAGGCAAACAGCTGGAAAAAATGACAATTCACTACTCTAAAAATGACCAATTTATTGTCGTGATGGGACGTACCTTCCAACATCGCGCTATGTTTCAAAGCCTAGGCGCAAAGTTTAATTACCAAGAAAAAACCTGGCAACTTCCCTGGTCCGCAGAAGTACTTCGACAGATCGATGCCATCTGTCGCGCAGCGGGAGGCGGCCCCGTAGATGAATTTAAGGCAAAGTTTGAGGATGCAACAACCGCTTCCCTAACTCGGGAACCAACGGAATCCTCTCTCCCCTCTCCACCAGCGGTGTATTCGGTAGGTCAATTAGCACAAAGGATCAGTGGGGTTATAGAGGACGCCTTTCACGCGCCGATCTGGGTTAGCGGAGAACTGCAAAATGTTAATTTTCGTGGTCAAAACATTTATGTGAATCTGTCAGAACCAAAAAACGCCGGTGACTCAGCTACCACGACAATAAATGCTGCCATTTGGCAGCGCGACATGCAGTTAATGAAAAAAAAATATGGCGAGCCGATCGTTAAAGATATCCTGCAAGAAGGAATGAAACTCAAAATGCTTTGCCGGGTAACGTTTTACAAAGAACGCGGTAGCATTACGTTGTCGATTTTGGATATTGATCCGGAGTTCACGAAAGGCGCTCTCGCGTTAGCTCGTCAAAAACTTCTGCAGGAGCTGCGCCAACTCGGCCTCGACCGCCTCAACAAAAACTTGCCTCCTCCCCTTTATCCGTTTCGGATTGGGTTAATCAGCGCTGCCGGTTCCAGGGCATATAGTGATTTTGTCGATCAGCTTCACTCCAAAGAGTTTCCAGGTGAGATTGTTTTTCATCAGGCCGCCATGCAAGGGCTCGACTCGCCTGAAGAAGTTTGTAAAGCGATGACAGCACTCAAAGCCGCGAAAGTTGATTTGATCGTGATCACCCGCGGTGGTGGGAGTTCGGCCGATTTGCGTTGGTTTGATGATCCCAAAATTTGCAAGACCGCGTGTCATTTAGGTGTCCCTCTGATCGCGGCGATCGGACATCATGATGATATCTCAGTATTGGAAACCATTGTTTTTCAACATGAAAAAACACCAACCGCCGCTGCCGAATATATACTGCGACTTTTTGAAAGAGCTCGAAACCAGCTTTCCGAATGCGAGTTGAATGTCGGACGGCACTCCAGTCGAGTCCTTCAAAATTTTATAGATCAGTTGGCTCGGCGCCGAGAACAGTTTTTACATGCCACGAGAGTACGCCTCAATAACTTGCAGCAGAGCCTGACCAATCAAAGCAATCAAATTCATCTCCTCGCCTTGGGATTGGGCCATAGACATCTGCAGGTTCTCAATACTTTAGAGATGCAGCTGATAGCACGCGATCCAAGGCAGTGGCTAGAAAAAGGCTGGGTGCAACTTCAGGCAAATGGCAAGCAAATCAACAGTATTACACAACTTAGCGCTGACCAAGAAGTGAAGGCTCACCTACTGGACGGTACCGCAAGTCTTATTGTACAAAAAACAGAGAGAAGGAAACCCCATGACCAAACAAAGTGAAGCCGAAAATTATGCACACATGCAAAAGTCTCTCGAGAAAATCGTCGCCGAAATTTCTGATCCAAACCTTGACCTTGATCACCTCATCACACAGGTCGAAG
Source organism: Oligoflexales bacterium (assembly GCA_041740975.1). Lineage (GTDB taxonomy): Bacteria > Bdellovibrionota_B > Oligoflexia > Oligoflexales > JALZUQ01 > JBGSKV01. The sequence goes on from JBGSKV010000042.1 coordinate 43,324, forward strand.
CGGGATACGATCTCATCAATAAAATGAAGATGAGACTTGGGCAGACAACTAAGAAAATTGAAAATTTGCACGCTGAACATCAATCAGAAGCTATAAGATAAAGTCACGCCTATATTCAAATATTTGTTGAGATTAGCAGCCTCTTGCTCGAATTTAGTTTGATTTCCAATCTTTTCGGCCGCCCATTCGGTACTTGCTAATTTGTAGCTGGCTTTTAGCGATAAAAATTCAAAAGGCTTGTAAGTCAGAGAAATCACCGCTCCCAACTGACCCCCATTTGCTACTATATCGTTGGCGTCCGCCGCGGGTTTTGACCCACCGGTGGGCTCCGTTGGCGTGGTCCCTAAAATATTCACCAGGCGATAACCCGTTAACAAAGCATATGATCCAGATGCGCCGGCGCTAAAGTCGCCAGGAAAAGGGACGTTTACATTCATTTCGAATTTTGCGACTTGTTCGGCGCCGTAATCTGGGCTGCTCAGTCGGACACCTTCTTCCATCGCAAGCATATTGAAAGATCCTGTCAGTCCTAATCTGAAATCTGTGAACTGCTTGTTTGCGGAAAGAGAAGCGGCTACTTGCGAAGCGGGGCTTGGTAATGGAAGCTTCGAATTTGGCGCAACATTGGCATTCATTTGTGCATTGGTATCTAACCCAATATCGAAGGTTGCCCAGGATTTACGTAAACTCGCTTCAAACTTATGGGAGTTCACGACCGTTTCGTTTTTATCATTGAGCTGGCTAATATTAGAATATTTTAACGCAGCCACCACTTGTTGCACGGCCAGGTTCAGCCCAGCCTGAGCATTGTAGCTTCCACCATGTTTGAATGCGGGAAACGCCGGGACAAGCTGTAAATCACCCAGGAACTTTTTGTATTCGAAGGAAGCGAGCATGGACCATGCGCTCGAAAGTGGAAACTCTGCAACAGGATTCAGAATAAAGGCCCCTGTCGACCCATCTATACCCGCAACTTCTATTTGTTCGGGAGTGATTTGGTCTGGCGCGTCGGCAGTGGAGGTGTTTGTTAGCTTGGTTCCGGAAGTGGTATTTTTTTTGAAGTCAACATCTGCATTTAACGCCAGATACCCCTGACCACTTTCCGATGGAGCAAAATTGTAACGGGCATTGGCATTTGCACCTGCCCCATAAGTAAAGATTTGAAAGCTATTCACCTTGAAACCATGAAACTCACTGTCGTCTGACTCGTACATTCCTATTAAGCGTGGAGTCGCACCAAAATCGAACCCCGCTTTGGGAGCGGCGACCACTTCAACAGGTTTGACCGGGACTGGCGGCCCTTGTAGTGTTTGCGGATAGGGGCTTGGTTGATAAGCCGGATACATAGGCGGGGCATAAACTAAAGGCGGTGGCGCCACGACGTTGTAACCCTGCATGTTGCTACTGCCGCCACGATCTTCTAGTCGGCGGCGTTTGCGAGCTTCATCCAATAGTCGTCTTTGAGAGAATCGAAGCTGGGGACTGACATTCTGCGCCAAACTCAAAAGTCTTTCTGCTTTTTCCCACCGCTGAGCCCGCATTTGGCAAACACCAGAGTAGTAAAGACCGTCTTGATAGTTTTTACTGCCGGCTGGTATGCGACTGAAGGCCTTTAGCGCTAATGCACAATTCCGAGTAGCGTACATCGCGAGACCGAAATTAAATGCCGAATGGACTGTTAAGACCCGTGTACCAACCCGACGATAAATAGCCGCAGCTTTCCGATACTCGCCAAGTGTGCTGAGAATATCAGCGTATAGGATCAGGCTTGGATTATGATTAGGGTATTTCTTTATGACTGGCCGAAGTATTTTCACGGCAACTTCGAAACGTCCTTTACGATATGCCGATTGCGCTAGTTGGTAGTAGTCTGAAACACTGCGATTTGACGCTGACTTCACAGAAGACAATTTTTTTTGGGTATTCACTTTGACGTTGGAGTTTTTTGCCGGCGATTTCGCCGTAGTAGATTTTTTGATTTTTGAGCCCTGAGCCACTTGCGCGCTGGCAAACACCAGGCTCGCTGTCCATATGACCCAGACAATTGTTTTAAAAAGGCTTTTCATAGCAGCCTATCTAATCAAAAACGACTTCAGGATATTTTTCTTGCGCGATTTTCGCGGCATCCTGATGTGACATTTGGTTAGCTCTCTGCTGCCAGTAGAAAATTTCGGGCTGATAGTCAAATTGATAAAGAGGTGCGATAAGAGGTAGTTCGGCAAGAATCGCTTGAATGGCTGCAGGATCACTTTGTTTGATTCGCAACATACTCACCGCACGTTTAAATGTAATGACATCTACGACTTTTGGATTGTCGATTTGAAAACTATCACAAGTAGCGATATTCGCTTCAGACTGAGCTTGTTCATAACAATTGAATAGATCTAACAAGTTTAGTTGAGTAACGTTGTCGTAGGCAAATGCAACTCGCTTGCCCGAAAGCGAATCTTTCATGTAACTTAATCGTGCCATTAAAGCTGCATAGATGGGCGCATTGTTCGGCAACACCTTCTGCATGGCCCGCGTTCCCAAATGAAAACAACCTTCATAGAGATTGGCCGGCTTCATCCACCCAATTGGTCGGCGACGCGCTATCCACGCTGGATCCCAAGCCAATAATCTCTCGAATTCAGTGTTACCGACGGATTGTGCCTGAATAAATCCTTCCAATGCTCCCGTTTGCTTTCGCCAAATTTGAATCCAAGCTAGATAACGACAATCCGCAACTCCCGGTATGGAGGCATTGCCATTCAAAACCTTTTGCGGCATTTTTTCCATTTCACCATCAGCGTTGAAAGCATGGGCTCGAAGGTAAGGTAACCAGGTTGGCAATAACTTCGGATTTTTATTCACTTCTTTGATGATGTAAGGCAAGTTTCTTTTGATAAAAACAGCCAAATCGTCATAATTATTGCTCACCAGCAATTCATGGGCAGTTTTGGGGGTTGGTTTTTTGCTGGAAAACAATACACCGGTCGCCACGGCGCCATTTTCACTAAAATAATATACTGTTGCCAAGAATATGCAAATTGCACCGGCACTCCAGCCGATGACTTTTTTGCTGAATACTGATTTAGCAAAGGCGATTTTTACAGGTTCGACAGATGCGAGGCTGACCCCCCAATCTCCATTGTCTTTAGCGATTACCTTAGATACTTCAGGATAATACTTACGAAGTCGACCGTAGTCTCCGAGCTGAATCCATTTGCTACAGTTTCCGGAAATTTCATCTTCAGCATTGCTTTGCGCGCTTTTTGAATATTTCTTCACCTCTTCAAGCGTCATCGGACCCTTGAATGTGTAGACATTATGTCTAATGAGATAAAGACGTTTCATATTCTGTTAGGCCTCGATATGGGAAAGCAATACGGTAATATTGTCTTGTCCACCATTTTTGTTCGCTTCTTTGATTAAAATGCTTGGAATTCTTTCAAATCGACGGAAGTTTTCCGCAATGATCTGGGCTATGCGCTTTTCTTTGACCATTCCATAGAGGCCATCCGAACAGGTGAGAAATAATTGATTATGCTGCAGCGGGATTTCGTAAACGTCAACATCAAGTTCTGACATCAGCCCCACTGCTTTGACTAGGGCGTCTTGTTTGGCGTTAAGTATATTTTCGGTTGGTTCGATCCATCCGCGTTTCACAAAAACTTCAATGCTATGATCAACTGTCAGTTGCCACATGTTGCCATCGTAATAGAGATAAGTTCTACTATCTCCAATGTGACCAATGTGTAATTTATTGCTTCCAAAAGCCAGGCAGTTTATCGTTGTGCCCATGCCAGCAATTTCAGGTTGTTTCTTACCTTCTTGAATCAGCGCTTTGTTCGCTCGATCGATACCGTTGGCAATGATAACAGGTAGTTCATCATGGGCGATGTGCTCGGCTTCCATAAAGTAGCTTCGAATAACTTCCACAGCGGTGCTTGACGCAACTTCGCCACCTTTGCGACCGCCAATTCCATCCGCAACAATTCCTAAACCTTGACTCGCATCATAATAGATACTGTCTTGATTGTTTTTTCTGCGCCTGCCGACGTTTGTGTCGCCAACCATTCTTAATCGCAAAGCCTGCTCCTCATAAAGAGTCTCCACTTTCCATCGGAGCTTTATTTAACGACTTAAATTTACAGAGGAATATTGTCTTTTTCGTCTATTGAAGGATGCCTAACAAAGGGCATTTTAGCGAATAATATTGCCGTCTATGACCCCTGAATAAGTCCAGCTGGATTCGGAGAATATACCCATCCCCCATCTTCGGAGAAGTGACGGGGTGGCTGATCGGTCTGATTTCGTTCGTGAAGATAGGCAACCACAGCCGCAATGAAGGCATGAAACGTTTCCACACTACCTCGCGCGAGCAACGCATCTTCGAACGAAAAAGTTTCGGCATGCAAACCCGATTCCACGAATGCATCGAAGATCACTTCTCGACGCTCTTGCCCCACACCAAATTTTCGGTATTCTAACGCCACCTCAGAGGGGAGGCTGAGTTGCTCACAAAATAGTTCCAGCGCCAGCGGAACAGACGTTTCTTTCAGAATAATCGGAACATCCAAGGACATCAGTCGCCGCTGCAAAGTCGCGGCCCTCGTAACAAGTGGTGCCATGCTTGGGTTGTAGGAAAGATGTCTTCCGCGACCATGTTCCAGATTCTGCAGCGCATCCCATAGCCGCTGCGCTTGAGGATTTATTGGCTTACGCTTTTTCTTTTTGCTTCGCTGCGCAGATTCGTTGGAAGTTGAGTCTGAATTCTTTTCGCGTATTTTTTCTTGAATTGCGAGCATGTAAGCGACTTCAACGTCTTCACATTTCCAGGCCCCTGGACACGTCGGACGCACACAACGAGCACAAGGTGGTAACGTAAGAGGGCAATCAATAAAGACCGCGTCAAACGGCCCTTCTGAGCCTAAGATGTCTACTAAACGCTCATCAGAAAATACGGTGCCAACTGAGCCAATTTTTTCATATACTCCACTCAGTGCAAACTGATTGGATTTTTCACACGAAAGAATCACTAAAGCGGTCTTACTAGCATTCGCCCCAGATAGGTGTATGCCAGCGACTCGTGAAGATGGTTGGATCAATACTTTTGACAATGTGCGTTTCCCAAAATCGATTCGTTACTCTTAAGGTCAGACTATCATATTGCCTTTTGGTATTGATATTTTTTGTGGGCATTTTTTTGGGGTCAGTTCCTGCCGAGGCCGCACCAGCCAATTTGACACGCGCCCGCTACTTCTATGGACGAGGTGACTATCCAAAGGCCATCATCCAATATAAAAAGTATTTGAAGTACTCTCCAAAAGACGTCCAAGCATGGAATGAGCTTGCCGCGGCCACCTACAAAGTCGGCCTACCTCGCCGCGCATTGCGGTACTTGCGAAATGTCGAAAAATCAACGCAGTTCCTATCTTACAACTATTACTTTCAAGGCCTTTGTTATTCGATGGAAAATAGCCCCGAACGAGCCAAACAATATTTGGCGAAGGCGGCTTTATACAATGATCAGTTTGGAGCAAATGCCTCCTTTGAATTAGGTGTCATGGCGATCAATGCCAATCAGCGCACGGAAGCCATCCAACATTTGTCCCGCTATCTAGCGTTGCAACCACGAGGTACGTACGCACGCCAAGCTTATGCCATGTTGGCCGTAGCGAGAGATTCGAGTCGCGAATTGATTCCAACCATTGGGCATACGCATCCGGATCGAGAGCAAGCGTTATATCGATACAGTAAACTTTCACTTTTTGACTATCCTCACTACTGGTACATGCAACTTGGTTACCAAAATACTTTCGAATCGGAATTTCAGCCAAGTGAAGGCAATACCTTGTCCGAGTCGTCTTTCTTAAGGCAAGCTATCGTTGCCAATTTGGGATTCGGAATTGGACCTATTAAACAAGAAAATGTTTCAGGCTGGCTGGGATATTCGTATCAACAACGATATTTCACGGATTCTACGCGTTTTGACGAGTATTTTGATGACTGGTCTGATTTTGGCTATCAACCTTTCCGGATGGACTTATTGCAAAGAAAGCATATTTTGTATGGAGACGTACGCCGAAGTTTTGGCGATAAATTCTATTTGGGCTTGTATGGTCGTTTAGAGTTTGAATACAGAGGATCGCAACTTCTCGGCTCGCCCGATGATCAAGAAATCCGAAAAGTCTTTCCTATTTCGCAAGGGTTTATCTTAATTCCCTGGGTTGGATACAACTGGAACGAAAATTCACGTAGCTTGACTTACGTCTATTCGAGAAAACTGATTCAAAAAGACGGGCCCGAATTTTCAAATCAAACTTATTATTTTTCAGACGAGTCCGTCCCCATGCAGGATCGTTTAAGTTTTGGCATCAGTCATGCTTACGACATTCCAAAATATGACTTGGAGTTGAACGCCGAAGTTTTTCGCTATTCTTTTACTTATAATAATCAATGGCTGGACTATATCCGCTGGGGTTTTATTCTGGGCGGCGAACACAAAATCCTACCGAAGTTTGATGGTAATTTTTTCATTGGCTACTACGCAGATACCTATAAGCTTGATATTCCGCGGGTTGGCCCATGCGCGCGAAAACTCGCAGGTACTGCCGGAGGTTCACTGGATGTGAGTAATCCGACCTTATGTGCAAGAAATGACCAAGGCTTCTTAGTGCAAGGTGGGTTTCAATGGAACTATAGCCCCTTCCACCGCCTCGGAGCCTATGTTTCCTTCGTTAAGAACAGCAACGCCGAACTGCAAGAATACGACAATCAGAAAGTCGAAGTAAAACTCATTGGCACGATTGCGTTTCCGGGGGTCAACCGTGTTTTGCGCTTTGCAGAACGGTTTGGCGACTCGGCTTTCACGAAAGACCACGACAATTAGGACTTGCCAGCGAAGCTGGCTAGTCCGTATCCAGAGCGATCGAGCTTTCATGAGATTGCTCGGAATGACGACGCTATTGCGACAAATAACAGGTAAGATTATAATAGAATGTTAGGAAAAAATTTATGTCGCTCGACCCATCAAAGATTCAGCTCATCAAAGACTCTTTGGCCCGTAAGGAGCCCATTTTTTTTTCCAGTAGTGGACTCGACATCACTTTTCAGTCTCGCATTCTGGAGTTCAATGAAAAGTATTTACTGATAAAAAACACGGTCACTCCTCAACACATTCATAAATTCGTGCAATCTGATAAATTTAATGTCCGAATTCAAATGGTAGTGTTTGAATCTACGGTTTTGGAAAGTGATGGGCAAGACATTCGACTCCCTCTCACCAATGCAATCGTCATCGAGGATATTCGGCAGTCCACTCGTATTTCTTTCAAAGACAAAGACAACGTCTATTGCCAGATTCTTAATCCATTCGACCAACAAACATATATCGCAAAAGGCATCATGGACCTTTCCGAATCCGGCCTATCTATTTGCACAAATTTTGATTCCAAATTGTTTAGTCCTGGCGTCTGTATTGAAAAAATGATGCTCTATATACATGGCCATGAATATGAAGATCAGTCGGGTGAAGTTATTTACAAACGAAAGTTCATGGATACGAATAGAAAGATAAAACTGCAAGTGGGCATTAAGTTCCACACGCAACTGCGTCACAATATTAGTGAGCTGCAAACTTGAAATCACTCATAAAAAAGCCTGGCGAGACGAAGGTCTCGACCAGCAATTTGCGTAAATCCCAGCGTATTTATACGATTCGCTCCCTTAATCAGGCTAAGATTAAAGCCATTGGCTACGACATGGATCACACGATCGCAATCTATAATCGCGAAAATTTCGAGACACTCGCTTTTCGCGAAACATTGAAAAAATTCATCGAACGAGGTTATCCTGAAGAACTGTCACAGCTTGAATTTGATCCGAACTTCGTTCAGCGCGGACTTTTAGTAGATCGCCAACGTGGAAACTTACTTAAAGTCGACTGCCATAAATATGTGAAAATCGCCTATCATGGCCATACTATTCTGAGTCGGGAAGATCGCCACAAAATATACAATAGTAAGAGCTACAGAGCCCAAGACTTTTTGTCTGTCGATACCTTTTTTGCGTTGAGCGAAGTGCAGCTGTTCACGGAAATAGTCGACTACATGACCAAGAATCCGAAATCAATTAAGAAAACCTTTGAAGAAGTCTACGCGGATCTGCGCCTCTACATTGACGAAAGTCATCGGGACGGCAGTATTAAAGACCAAGTTTTGCTTACTCCCGAAAAATATTTTATTCGCGACAAGCACTTACCAACAACTCTCATTCGGCAGATTGAGTCTGGAAAATCGCTATTTTTACTAACTAACTCGCAGTGGGCGTACACCAACGCTGTCATGGAGTTCGTTCTCGGCAATGACCACGAATACTTTTCTAACTGGCGCGATTTTTTTGAGTTTGTCATCGTCGGCGCTAGTAAGCCAGATTTTTTTACGGGTTCGCAACCTTTTTTGGAAGTGTTGCCCGACTCCAATAATTTAAAAGTCGTAAATGGAACGTTGCGAACCGAAAAAATTTATATGGGCGGCAATGCAAAGCTCTTTGAAAAGCTAACGAAGTTTTCAGGTGACGAAATCTTGTATATCGGCGACCATATTTATGGTGATATCATGACTTCGAAGGATCACTTGAATTGGCGAACTGCTTTGATTGTCGAAGAACTCGCGCAGGAAATGGACAAACTCGAGGATCTCGAAACAATCAAACAGAAAATTATAAGCAAGTTGAGTGAAAAAGAATCCCTGGAAGAAGCGATTCAAATCTTGCGTTCTCGTATTTCAGCTAATGAGCATCAGATTCACCTGGCTCAAAAGAAAAGCGACCCGAAGAAAATCTCCAGACTCCAAGATGAAAACGCTAAGAATCAGGAGCAGGTCGATGACCTGGCGGCAGAAATTGCCGAGCTCAACGCCAGCATTGATCAAATGATTTCGACTCGTTCCCGCACGATCCACCCAGTATGGGGGGAGCTCATGAAAACGGGTTTCGAGAACAGCCGGTTTGCCGACCAGGTCCGAGACTACGCCTGTGTTTACACCAGCCGAGTTTCGAACTTTAGGTTCTATAGCCAAAATAAAATCTTCATTGCTTCTTATGATGCTATGCCTCATGAATTTTAGGCAAAGTATGAGTTATTTTGGCTTTTACCAACTTTCGTTTGATCTCACATTTGCACCCCGAAATACCCTCGCGATGAGTATCCTAAGCCACTATTTCCGTTAAATTTTTTCAAACTTCACCGATAAGTTGAGAGTAGGACACTAACTGCTTTTGGCAAGTTTGAACTTGTCTCGGAATCATCTTCGATGAGTGATACGAAAAAGAAAAACGTACTTGGCGGACGTTACAAGATTCTCGACCTGTTAGGTAAGGGAGGGATGGCGACCGTCTACGTTGCGCTTGATGAAAAACTTGGACGGAAAGTTGCCGTCAAAGTTTTGCATGAGCATATGGAAAAAAACGAAGAGATTCGTCAACGTTTCTATCAAGAAGCTCGTGCCATTTCCGTTCTCGACCACCCGAATATTCTAAAAATTTATGACTTCTCAGGTACCTCCTCCAAGCGCTTGTGGATTGTAAGTGAAATCATTAAAGGCTACAGCCTGTCTGATTATGTTCGCAAGTTTAGTCGCAACAAACTCAACACGATTGTCGCCGCGTCGATCGTCCGCGAAATCTGCAAAGCACTGAATCTCGCGCACAATCACGGCATCGTCCATCGCGACATCAAACCCGAGAACGTTATGATCACGGAAGGTGGTCGCGTCAAACTTATGGATTTTGGCATCGCTAAAGACTTGCAAAATCATTCGATGACGATGACGGGTACCTTCATGGGTTCCCCTAGCTATATGTCGCCAGAACAGGTCAAAGGCGCCAACATCAACCATTACACCGACATTTACAGCATTGGGGTCTTGTTTTACGAAATCATTACGGGACGCTTACCATTCGTCGGAAAGTCGACACACGAACTCACCATGAAAATTGTGGAAGGCAAGTTTATTGCGCCACGCTATATTATTTCGGATCTCAATGAAGAAATAGATCTTATCATCACAAAATGCATGGCCAAGAATCCTCGTTCACGACCAGAAAGTGCAAGCATCCTTGGCAATCAGATTGATTTGTTTCTCGCCTCACAAGGATTTGTGGAAAGTCATGTCGAGTTGGAACGTTACTTTAAAGATCGTGCAGCCTATCAAGCGCGACTAGATCAACTGAGCCGCATAAAGAGTAAGCGTACTAAGTTTGTTGAACCAATCCAGGAAAATAGTTTTCGAGATGAACCGCAAGACACACAAACGCGTGTCGAACGGTCCATCAAGCCATCCGCACCGACGGAAGTTATCAAAACAACCAACGCACTACCTGTAGCCAAACCCAACGTCGGTGTGGAGGCTCCGCCGGCGCAAAATACTTTGCAAACCGCACAAGTTAATCGCGAAAAAACGAATCTTATAAAAGTTAGGGCTCGCGGCTTTTATGCGCCAACCTCGGTATTTCAAGCGCCAACCGCGGCTCAGCAAGCGGCGTACCGTCGTGCGAGTGTTGCTAAACAAGCGAACCGCATAACATACGATCGTCCGCGTAAGAAAAATACCCATAAGCGACAAAACCCCTCGAGCCAAAGTCTATCAGGAATTCTGGCTTTTGCAGCTATCGTTATGATCATGCTTTGGGGATTCTATGAAATCACAAATCGTTTAAAGAAACTGCCACCACAAGAATCACAAACAACGCAACAAGATTACAAATCTAAACCTCGTCCATCGAAACAAACAACCACTAAGGTTGAGAAAATCGACAAATTAGAAAACGTTTCCTCCAAATCCGAGTCCAAGCCTTTGACCGAGTCTACTCAGCAAACCCTATCTCCCGTGAAAATTGACACCGGTTCTTCAACGGACGGACCGAAGGTTTATATTAACAAGAACGTTTCTAAACCAAAGCAGATCGTCAGACGTACTGAAGAAAAAAACTCACGCCCCACTCCTACAACTACCAAACGAACCGTCACTCGCCGAGTAGTAAAAGCCTCGGAAGTCGCAGCTTCCGGTAAACCTGTGAACGCAGAAATCATCGAAGAACTAGTCTCTCCGGCTTCCATGGAAGATGTGGAAGAAGTCGAAATAGAATCTGGCGAAGAAATCGCCGCACCAGTAAAAAAGGCCATTCCAAACAACACCCCCGCATCGATCGTCGTGCGGTCGAACCCAGCTTCGGAAATATATCTGGACAATAAGTTGGTGGGAACGACCGTCGAGAACGTATCGGACTCTGGCTGGTTAAAGGTCAAGGCCGGCAGGGTTACTTTGACTTTGAAAAGATATGGATACGAAACTTACTCTCAAACACTCAACTTGAAACCTGGTCAAAAGACGAAACTCCCTGCGATTAATCTCTCGCGCGGCTTCGCTCAAAACACATTCGAAGTCACAGTTGTGAGCAACGTAACACCATTTGATATTTCGGTAAGAAATATGGCAACGAGAACTGAACAATTGATCAGCGCTTCGAGAGCAAGCCACGCTTTGAGTTTACCGGCTGGAGAATATCTCATCACTGTTCGTGGCGAAAATCAAACCAGGAAACGAAAAATTATTTTACCTGGCCCAACTAATAGTGGACATTTGACATTTGACGTCAACTTTCAGAATGTAAGGCGGAAGTAAAGAGTCATGCGCAGAATGCTAGCGACATTGCAGCAGAAACAAAAATGGGTATGCATCATACTCATGGGCGCATTGATTTTGACTTCTATGTTGCAGTCTGTACCAGCCAATGCAAAAACCTATGCCGAAGCACTCAGTAACTATCAGCAAGCGGACTTCCAAAACTGTATCAAAAATGCCCGCATTGCCATGAAGGCCAGAATTTCGTCCCTGGAAAAGTCGAAAGTCCTGAAGGTGATGGGTATCTGTCATTTTATGGTTAAAAATAAAACCAGCGCGAGCGTTTCCTTTAAAAGCGCTTTGAAGTTTAATCCAAACTTAGTCATTACGACAAATGAAGTTCTGGATACGGAAGTCATTGGCTTTTTTAATGAGCAAAAGGCAAGCGTAAGCGCTGCCAAAAAAGGGAAGGCTGCACCAAAACCAGTAGGTACCTACGCTCAGAGCGCGAAAAAGACGACTCTCCAGGTTAATTCTAATGTTTCCGGAAAAGTATCGATTGAAGGAATATATGCAGGGGTAACGGGATCTCCCATTGATGCTGATGGCGGCTCGAGTAAAGTGACGGTTACTGCCGATGGATATCGACCACGAACGGTGAGAGTCAATGTTTCTGCAAACAAAGAAAATTTAGTAACCATTAATCTTGCCAAACCAAAGCCCAAGAGAAAGAAAGCTCCACCTCCTCCGCCAGCTGCTGTAGCTGATCGCCGTCCGAAAAAACCACTACCGCCAGCTGATGAAGGTCTTTTCGCAGATGAACCTGTTCAACCACAGTTGCCGGAACGTGATTTGCGACGCGAGTTTGAAGCCGAAACTGGCTCAGGTGGTTATGCATATCCACCGCAAGTAGCCCCCGCTCCTGTTTATCAGCAACCCGTTTACCAGCAACCGATGTATGCACCGCCGCCAGTGTACGCACCACCGCCTATGGCTGCACCACCGATCGTGGAAGCTCCACCACCGAATTACGGCGATGATGGCTATACAGACAATTACAATCCGCCGGCCCGCAAGAAATCGCGCGGTAGTCGTCGGGCCCGAAAATCCGCACGTAGCGACAACAATATTCTGATTACCCTCGCGCCATTTGGTGCCGGTCAGTTTCAAAATGGTTCTACGACGATGGGTATAGTTTTTCTCGCCGCTGAGGCTGGCTCCTTGATTTACTGGTATATGACGCTTGGTCAGGCGGACGAACTGCGAGCCCAAGCTGTTGCGGCATTGGCCGTGCTTGAAAAAGGCGAAACACCAAACTGCACTACTGAAGAAGACATCAGAAATTGCCAGATTGAATATCTTAATAAAGCAAACCCCGCGATCGGTAGTTTGTACGACCAAGCCAGCTACGGTCTTTACGCATTCGGTGGACTATGGGTAGCGGGTGTTGTCGAGGCCATGATCAATGAACCGAGCGGGTCGCGAAGCTCCGATCTAAGACGTCGCGATCTGCGAAATCAGGACAAAGATGAAAGCGAAGCTCTCGCTTGGAGCCAATTTAATTCTTCCAAACCCTATTGGGATGTCGATCTCAAGTTCGATCCTGAAACATTGAAGCCGATGTATGGACTGGGTGTGCGTCTCGATTTTTAAGAAAATCCACAGAAAGCCTTGCGACCACGTCATGTCGCCCGTTTGCTGGCTGTTGAGTATGTCAGCACTGTTCCCTATGAAAATCACACCAAAAAGCGTAAAATTATATACCAGAACCAGCTAACCGTGGGCGTTTGACCTTTGATGCTAAATTTTAAATTATTCCTATTCGCATTTTTCTTTGCGGCTGCCTTCCTACCAAGTCAGGCCAAAGCGAATACATACGACGAAGCTGTAAGCAACTACCAGCAAGCTGACTTTAAAAACTGTGTGAAGAATAGTCGTGCTGCCATGAAAGCAAATGCCACTAGTACTGAAAAAGCCAAAATTTTGAAAGTCATGGGTATTTGCCAATTTATGATCAAAAATAAAAGCAGTGCCAGTATAGCGTTTCGAAATGCGCTGAAGTTTGATCCTAATACGGTCATATCAGAAGACGAAGTCCTCGATACAGAAGTGATAGGCTTCTTTAATCAAGAAAAAGCTAACTTCGCTTCGGAAGCAGCCGCCAAACCAGATGCTGCGCCAAAATCCTCAGGCTCCTACGCGAAAGCTCCCAAAAAAACAACGATTCAAGTGAATTCAAATGTATCGGGAAAAGTTTCTATTGAAGGAATTTATGCCGGTGTAACCGGCTCGCCTATCGATGCAGATGGGGGCACCACCCAAATTACTGTTGCTGCTGACGGTTTCCGTAGTCGCACTTTAAAAGTCAATGTTGCGGAAAATAAAGAAAATTTAGTAACCATCAATCTTGTCAAACCGAAGCCAAAGAAAAAGAGGCCAGCTACTCCGTCCGCTGTGGCATCCGAAAAACGCCCGAAAAAAACCAAAACCAGACCTAATGACGAACTTTTTGCAAATGAAGATGAGCAGCTTTTACCAGATCGAGATTTACCTGGAGAGTTTGACTCTGAAACGAGTATGAGCGCAAGCCCACCTCCTGCAACTCCTCCCGCTTACAACCCTAATCCCGCTCCTACATCTGGAGTTGCTTCATCTGATTATGGGAGTGGCGGTGCAAATGATGGTTACACTCCGCCACCAAGACGTAAAAAGCCTAAAAAGGGCAAAAAAGGGCCGCGAACAGCGAAAAGCTCTAGCAACATTATGATTACGCTTCTACCGTTCGGTGCAGGTCAATTTCAGAATGGGCATACAACCATGGGTTCAATCTTTCTGGCTTCGGAAGCTGGAGCACTTATTTACTGGTATTTGCAGAAGCAACAAGCTGACTCATTCTACGAAGAAGCGAGAACCAACCGAGATATCATTGGCAAAGGCGGACAAGAGGGTTGCACGACTCCACAACAAATTGAAGAATGCCAGATTACTTATTTGGCAAAAGTTCAACCAACCATTGATGCCGAATACAATAAAGCTGCCTATGCATTATGGGGATTTGGTGCACTTTGGGTCGCTGGTGTCATTGAAGCTATGGTTAACGAACCAAGAAGTTCACGTGGTGCCGAAATAAAAAATGACAATGATGCTCTCGCTTGGACACAAAACAAGAACTCTTCACCTTACTGGGATGTCGATCTCAAGCTTGATCCCCTTACTCTCAAACCAACTTATGGCTTAGGCGTACGCATAGATTATTAGGATCATGCCCATGGCTCAATCTCCCGAATCCCTCATCAAAAACTTTGGCATTGGTATCACAGGAAATATCGCCTGCGGAAAGTCCGCCGTCGTTGAATTCATTCGAGAACATGGATATTTCACAGTCGATGCGGATCAATTGTCCCGACAGGTTCTCGAAAAAGGACAAACCGGATACAAAAATGTCACGAAAGAATTTGGGTCTGAGATTCTGCATACTGATGGCAGTATTGATCGCAAAAAACTGGGGGAAGTTATTTTTTCCTCTCCATTAAAGCGAAAAAAATTGGAGAGCCTTACCCACCCCGCCATCGCCGAAGCACTGAAGGCAAATATAGCGACATATTTTAGCAAGAATGAGCCGCATTTTTGGTTTTACGAGGCCGCGCTTCTTTTTGAAGCAGATCGGCAGAATGATTTTTGCGAGGTCTGGGTCGTGAGTTGTGATCCGGAGATACAAATTCAGCGACTTATGAGCCGAAGCGGCATAGATCGGAAAAAAGCCGAGGAACGCGTCGCCTCCCAAATGCCCGCTAAAAAAAAGGAAGCGCTAGCAGACGTTGTCATATATAACAATGGTACCTTAGACGAACTGAAAGCTAGTGTAATGCAGCATCTTAAAAATCTAGAAATCCGTCACGCATGACCCGACCTAAGAGCGGGCGTCGTCGTCGCAATAAAAATAAAAGTAGTTCTTCGTCCGAAAGCGGTGGTGGCCAACGTAAAAAAGGCAAAAGCCGTTCACGCTCCGGCCCTCCGCCGCCACGTGTTGGTTTTGGACCACCTCGTCACCCAGACTCGGCTCCTCCGAAACTCGATTTGCCCCGCGAGACCTACGATCTCACGGCGGAGATCTTAGGAAAATATAAAAAAGAAGCGGATGAACTTCGCGCTTCCAATCTAGCGAGAAAGCAGTCGACCTTAGACGCCTTAGATCTGCATCTTGACGATTGGCAGCAAGAAGTCCTGCAACATCTTGATAACGGCGAAAGCGTCATTGTCGACGCCCCGACGACTGCGGGTAAAACTCGGGCGGTGGAATTCTTTTTTCGCAAAAATATTAGCGATCCCAAATTTCGCGCGGCTTACACAACTCCGGTGAAAAGTTTATCGAACGATAAGCTACGGGAGTTTCGCGAAATGTTTGGCAAAGAAAATGTCGGTATCGCCACAGGTGACTTTAAAGAGAATTTAGGCGCTCCGATCGTAGTTGCGACCTTAGAATGCTACCGAAACTCTCTGTTGGGTGTCGATCCGGATCTGGGTCGTACACTTGTCGTTTTTGACGAATATCACTTTCTGCAAGATGGCAGTCGTGGAGGAGGTTGGGAAGAGTCTATTATTTTGACCCCGCCGCATTGTCAGCTTTTGATGTTATCCGCTTCGGTCGACAACTCTCAGGAGTTTCAATCTTGGATTACGCATATTCGCAAACAACCTTGCCACCTTGTACGCGTGCAACATCGCCCGGTTCCGCTGCAGGACCTTGTATACGTCAATAGTCAATGGGTCGCGCCGGAAACAATTCCTAACTTAAAAGCTTTGCGCAAAACGATTCACGCCAAAGGCTATACGTTAGAAGCCGACGATATTGCAATGCGGGCTCCTAGCATCGAGGAACTTAATCTTACTCCATGTATTGTCTATGCTGGTCGCCGACTTTTATGCGAACAATTTGCCGGATCCATTGCAAAAAAACTCAAACCGCTCCCACAAGAACGTTCCATTGCCATTGGCGAAGTTCTGCAAAAAGTGCATGAAGAGAATAAAGCCCTGACATTTATGCCGTCACATTTGCGGCAAATGATCCAAACCTTCGGCGTGGCGTATCATCACTCTGGTTTGGCACCGACGACGCGAATTGCCGTTGAGCAGCTGATCAAAGACGGGCTTCTCCGGTTTTGTTCCGCAACAATGGGTCTAAGTATTGGTATAAACTTTGCCGTTCGCGCCGCCATGATTGGTGATGACGTTCGTCCGGGCGAAGATGGACCCACTGAGTATTCACAATCAGAAGTTTTGCAGATGTTAGGTCGCGCCGGACGGCGGGGGCAAGATCCCGTTGGTTATAGTTTGTGGCCAGACTTGGCGACTTATTTCAAAATGGGACGCGCCCAACGCGAAGGCTGCAATTCTAACCTCAGAAATGATCCAACGACTTTCCTCGGTCTTATCGGCCGTGGCTATGATCTCGAAAAAGTCGAAACGTTTTATTCGAAAAGTTTTAAACGTTATCAAGATAAAGAAATCGACCTATCATTGATCCAAAAGAATCAATTGATGAAAGTGTTAGAAGCTCCCGATCTTCCGTGTACGTCACCTGTTCATGCGGTGGCACAATATTCTGGTGCCAACGCAAACTCTCCTTGTTTCACTTGTCCCTATCGCCGCAAGTGCCACCCTTATTTGGAAAACCGAATTCAAGGGGACTTGAGCGCTTTGCATTTGCACTTGCATGCCTTGAAAGCATTGGATCAGGAAGAAAAACTGACACACTACGGCAACATCGCAAGGTACTTCCCTCAAAACGGTGGACTCTTACTTTCACATTATTTGGACACCAAAAAAATCAGTGAAGAAAATATGCTCAAGGGCGTTGAGTTGATGGGCGCACTCAGTGTGGCTTCATTTAAAACAATTGAAGCACCTGCGAGTTACCGGTTTCCTTTTGACGATCAGCAGGTCTTGAAAGAACTCGAAGAATTTTATCCTTACGATCTTTTTCCTGAAGTTTATGATCCTCCGCGCGGGCGTCGACGATACCGAGTGATTCGTGAGTTTAATCCCGGCGCGGGTTATATCATTCGGCAGTGGCTCAGTGGCGTAAGCTGGCCTGATCTCATTTCGGAGTTTGCGGGTCCACGCTACGGCACGGGCGATATCATGGCACTTATGTACCGAACTTCAACGTATTTACAGTCACTTATGCAAAGTCCGGTCGAAAATCTGCGGGAACCAGCCCGTGAACTTCGATCAATGGTTTTGCGTGATCCTGTCCAGACGACTCTTTCTTAAGCCATATTGACATATCTATTATCAATCGCTTTTCGCATAGAATACGCACGCCTCGATATTGGCTGATTGGCCAAATATAAAATCTTTTTATACTTCTTGACAAATTTCTTTAAAAAATTTAGAAACTACCAGCATCCAGCACTGAGAATTTTAGTCTGTAGTTTAGGAATCGTTTTTCAATGGGCCGTAAGATGACACATTTATCTTTACAGAACCAAGCCTTAGACGCTTTGGTCCCATTTTCCAATATCTCAAAATGTTCGATCGTTGCAGGTTTCTTTTGTCTTACCCGTTTTTTTGATTGTACTACATGTACTGACTAATCCTTTTTTTCCTTTCAAATCAATCTTATCACTTTAGACGGTCGACATTGCAGAAGGTCCTTCGGGGCCTTCTGACGTTTAGTGAAAACTTTCAAACCCTTCATCTACATTGGAGTGAATATAAATGAACAAAAGTATCGAATGCATTTTTTGTCGCATTAGTCCGAACGATATCCTTGCCAGTAATTCCACTATGCTAGCCTTCAAAGATAAATTCCCTGTAACCAACGGGCACATCCTCATAATCCCTAAGAAACACCGCCAAGATTTCTTTGAGCTGAACGGGGATGAAACGCAAGACGCATTTGCGCTCTTATCACGAATGCGGCAGTCTTTATTCGACAATGACAAAACGATTTCGGGATTTAATATTGGAGCGAATTGCGGCGAATCGGCTGGACAGACAGTTTTCCACTGCCATATTCACCTGATACCAAGACGAGATGGCGATTGCGAAGATCCCAAAGGCGGCGTACGCGGTGTTATAGCCGAGAGACAAAAGTATGAGTCCAATTAGTCAAGGTTTTTATTTCTACATTTAAGTAATTTATCTGCGGTCGGTTTCGCTAGTCCTTATCTCTATCTACATGAGAAGGAAGTTTTGTAATAAATTCATCACTGCGTGCAAAAGTGTGCTTCATAAGGTAAACTCTGTTAAATTCACGAAGATTTGGAGTCCTTATGAATCATATTTATATAACTTTAGCATTTTCTATATTCATTTCTAGCACAACATTACTAGCAGATAAAAGTATTGAATCTCTGCAAAAGCAGCTTGAAAGTAAGGCAAACACAGGTAAAGCAGACGCACAGACCAAGCAAATCATGAACGATGCGACAGAAAACCTTCGTAAAAGTAATATACTGAAAACAATTAAGAAAGTTGGTGACAAAGCCCCGGACTTTCTTCTCCCAGACATACATAAAAATAAAGTTTCACTGGCCGAAACTCGCAAAAAAGGCCCCGTTGTCGTAACTTTTTATCGCGGTGGTTGGTGTCCTTATTGTAATATTCAACTTCGTGCTTATCAGAAAGCATATCCTGAATTCAAAAAACGTGGCGCAACACTGATAGCTATTTCACCCGATGTTTTTGACGAAGCCAACAAAACCAGCACAACTAACGCGTTGGAGTTTCTGGTACTGACGGACAAAGATAATACCGTCGCAAAGTCCTATGGACTTACATTCGAAGTCCCCGAGACTCTAAAGACACTTTATAAGAAATTTGGGATAGACTTAGAGAAAAGCCAAGAAAATAACAAATGGGAACTCCCTATTCCAGCCACCTACGTTATCGGCTCTAATGGAAGTATTGAATACGTATTTGCAGATGTGGACTATAAAAAACGCGCTGAAACAAAAGATTTGTTGCTCGCAATTGACAAAATTGCAGCTGATTCGAAAACGAAATAACTTTGAATTTATCGACCTGATTAGTACTTTAAAAGGAAAATGCGCTAAACACTCGCGCCAGCTTATCCCTTCAAAAGAGCTCGCCCAAGATTTCATTGGCCTTCAATTGGTAGGCGACTGTCGCTTTCCAAATAGCGTTGAAATGTAAATGGAGTTATTTTTGGATCCAGCGCAGAGTAACATCTTTTCGCAATTTCATTGACAACTCTAATACTCTCTTTAATTCCTCTCAAAGCCTCCGAATCACCGGCACAATTACCAATTGCATTCGTCATCGGGACTGCAAAATTTGAATTAAGCTCACTCATTTTAAATTTCTTGCATATATCTTGAATCTTTTTGAGTGAAGCAAACTTATTCGGTACATTTTTCAAATGGCTTATCTCTTTTTCCATTCGGCTTTTGACAGCTCTGGTGATAACTTTAACGGAGTGTTTGTTGGCCCTTGTAAATTTAAATGCATCTTTAGTGGCATTAAATACGATGTTACCAACTCCACACATCGCATCCAGAACTGCTCCCGTGCAAGAATTTCTCTCTTGGCTTTCATCCGGTACAAAACTTGCGAACTCATTGATACCTTCGTGCAAACTTTTTATAACTTCAGGCTCCCCCAAAATGACGCCCGCATTATCCCCAGTTTCCGTAACTTCCAACGCAACAAATCCGACGGGCGTGGCTTTAAGTGCAACTTTTCCTACGTTAAAGAATGACTTAACGGCGCATCTTCCCGTAGCTTTAAGCACAATCGTCGCGACTTCCCAGGGCGCTTGTTCCTTTTTGTTTATGGCTTTTTCGGCAGCAGCGATATTATGAAGGACCGTATTTATGGCGAACTCAGTATTCACCCCCTTCATATGTTGATCAGCGTCACAAATATTCGCTCCAGACTCCCCAGACCAACGAATACTTTTGGCGAGATTATAGGCTTCAAGACAAGCATCATATGCTAAACGCAAAGCATCGCCTTTACTAAAGGCCCACTTAGCATCTTTGACCTTCTCGTCGCATTTTTTTACCTTATTATCTAATTCACTCATAAAGAATGGACAGCTAGATGGTAGTGGCTCCAAGGAAATTGCTTCTGCCTGCCATGTCGGTTCACAATCTACACATCGACAAGCGGGTCCCTTCGTGCAGGAATCCGCCGCAGGAATAACACCACGAATTTTTTGGCTGATGATGATTGAACGCGTAGACGAAACACGATTTACTAAAAGCCTCTTTTGTAGTTTGAATGACCATACATAGTTTGGCATGTTTTCAGGACGATCAGCGGATAAATCGCAAATCGAAATACTATCACTAACTTGACGCAATTTTGGTTGTGAAACATACTCTTCAGCGGCCCCAAGCGTTACATCCAGAGTTGGCTCTCCCGTTGGCCACCAATTTATGGTGCTTCGCTGTACCGGATTAACAACACACATCTGAGCTAGCCAACCCTCCGGTACATCGGTAGTATTTTTACTTCGCACAGAAAAAGCAGGGCGCCATGAAATTTTTGTATTCTCGGCACTGGCATTGTCCGGAACTGCATATTCGATGGCATGGAAGCCATCAAAGTAATCCTCTTCGATGACTTCATAGTCTGAAGATGCTGCAATCAAATTACATTCCAAAACCAAGAATAAATTCACTAAACAAAAAAAGATGTGACGTTTGTTGTTCATTTAGTTCAACCTCACGCCAAGAAGAACGGGAGCCTTCTGATTAGGTAAGATATGGGCAGGAATGTTCATCTGCAGGAGATGTTCGTTATTGCCGCCACGCAAATAGACAATCCCAGGATCTGTCCAATCAAGTTGGATTTCATAAGTTCTATTCAATATTTGGGCTTTATCTTGCGAGGCTACAATCGTTGACAAGTTTCGTGGCGGACCTATTTCTTGGCTAACTTGAAAAATGAACTTTGCATTGGAAATGCTTCCTAGGACTGTTTTTTTCGACTTCAATGCTGCTGCACATTGCATCGCATCAGAAAACATGAATGAGAAATGAACCAGACCTGAGATGACTAGACCAGAATTTGATAAACCTATCTTACTACCAGATTCGAAGGTGCGCCCTAGCGGCAAATACCCTCCTTCTACAGCGGTTTCCTCACTTACCGTGACCGAATCTGCCTTGATAAAAACTTCGCAGCCTCCGAATTTCTTTTGCAGCAACACTTGGTTGGCACCAGTTAAATGATCATGTTTTTTTTCGACTTCAAATGTTCCTGAAACTTCCTCGCCAAACATCAGTGGAAGCGAAGATGGTAGACTGAGTCGTTGCTGCGTAGACAGGAGTATTGATCGCAATGTTTTGAATTTTTCAAAATCAACTTTCGGATTGACGCTGGCAAGCTGCCGCGAAACTTCCTCATATCGATCTATGATTAAAGGCGCTTCCTTACCCGCCACCGGGTCAGTTTTTTTTGCCTCCCCCTCTTCTGATGCAAATTTCGAGCTGCGCGTATTGATCGACTGCGTACATGCAATATAACAAAGCGCGGAAAAAATTATTGCAATTCTCTGTATCTTTCGATGCAACACACATTCCTCCACGCTTTAAGATTTATTGTCCAAGGTGTTCCTGGGCTCGTTGCTTGAGAAGTTCCCGACTGACTACCAACTTGCGAAGAGTAGTTATAAAATTTTCCACTAATTGATTTACAGGCTATTTCTGCTTCTTTTTGAATGACGTCTGAAATCGGCTGATTCACTTTGGACGTGAAATCTACATTCGAAGTAGGAAGATATGATGGGTTTTGGTTAGCCGGCCTATAGCCATAACCAAACTGTTCAATACAAATCGTTTCTTCCGGGGTAGCCATGCCTTCCCATTCACATGCAACTGAGCGATTGTACCTAAATGAATGTCCGTACGCACCCTGTGGCGAATCGGGAGGTGGGCAATCATCTTCCGAAGCACCAGTATCCGTGAAACTTCCTTTTAACTTGCCGCATATTTCCTTTTCAATACTTACATGGAATTTTCGGGCATCGGCATGGGCCCGGAATGCTTCGCTGCAATTTACAAAAGAAGTATTGAGAGGGTGAATATATACTAAATCAGAGTAGCCTTTTTGAATGACTTTTCTGTCAATTGTACGCATTCTGCATTGATGACCACCCGTACAATTGCTTCTCAAAGGTGAGTCAAATTTGATATCGCAAGTGCCAGTAGAACCATCACATGGGCAGCACTGTCCGTCCCAGCGTCCAAAACCTATTGTTTCTGGTGAAGGAAACGGAATTTCGGGAACTCTCTCGGCGCGAAAAGACGTTGTCGCTCCTTCTCTAACTTTTCCGATCAAAGGGAATCCATTGTAGCTATATCTAGATTTCGGATTCTCTGCTTCATCCGAAACAACATTAAATCCGGCAGCGGGGCCAAATAAAACATTTATATATGGAATCTCCGAACTTTTTGCTAAGCAAACTTGATTGACTAGTTTGCCACCTTCGTTCTTTACTTTTCCAAATGAAAACTTGCATTCAAGATCCTTGGAGCCGTCGCACGGACAGTTCTTACCTTCCCAGCCAGCAAACTTATCGTCATTTGGCTTTAAAAGTTCGGCGGTGATCGTAGAATCTTTATCCTCCGAGACAAAGCCACTGCAAGTATTGAAATCACTATTGCAGGAGTTTGCTGGAAAATCATCTGAAATAGAAAGTTTTAAGTTCCCCAGAGCGCTGGCTATTATGGAGCAGGCTGGTTTCTGGCTATCTTCATGCCTAACGAGAGGGAATGTGCCAATTTTGACGCCCTCTCTCGGGAGCGAATTAAGTTCTTCAAATGTGAATATGCTTCCGTATCCGTAGTGCCTAAGATCGCCACCAAAGGTTTGGATAACCCATTCCACTTTTTTGCCATCGACCAAAATTTCTTTACCGTCTTTGTCGAATAGTCCGTGTTTTTCAGATGTAGAGGCATAATAGCGTTCGGCTTTAAAAATAATGCCGATCACTTCAATATCAATTGTGCCTTGAATATCACTGCAAGTGACGTCTTTGTCATCCTGGGGTGGCGGCAAAATTGAAACTTTCGCCAAGACCGAACCAAGAGACACATCTGATTTTCCTGAGAATCCAATGTATTCATTTGATCCAGAAAAATAGTTTTGATTGTCCTCAGATAAATCTACACCTGGATTGCTGCAAGCGTTGAAATCACCAGATCCACTACAAACCATGGCTGGTGTTTGGTCTTTGCCACCATTCACCTTTATTTTGTAGACGACTCCATGTGCTTGTTTCCCATTGAAAGATTTATAGGTTGGCTCAGGCAAGCTGTGCATAAACGGTAGGGTTCGAAAAAGAATATCTAAGTTCGTGGTAGCTGGCCAAGATTTGCCTTCAAAGGAGCCTCCTCCGAAATGAATCTCATTTTTGGATTCATTAAATCCGGTAGAACGAAATTCTGTATAACCACATTCTTGCCAAGGCGCTGAAATTAATAGATTTGGTGAAATCAGAAAAAATACGACAAAGAGGGTCGCCAACTTCTTGCACTTAGAAAAAGAAGCGACTCGCATCCACAAATTCACATAAAAATTGAATGATTCCATGGAATTTCTATCGGTGGAATACCGTTGAGACTAAAGCGTCTTTCTGTAAATAACTGATATATATGAAGTATTTAGGTTTTTTCCAATGCTGAGCTGAAGGCAACCATGCGAGTTTTTTTGAAAAAAACTAAGGCCTTATCCAATAGACAAGGCCCCACTTTCGAAATGGTCTGATTAAAAGTGCCGAGATTTGTTTCCGGAATCGACAAGATGGCAAGAAATTGAATTCCAAACGATTCTTAAATCCCGAACCTTTCAGTAAATTTGCACCACAGCTAGATGGCGTCAAATCCGTTTCCGCATTGTCAGAACCATTGGCATAATGAGTATTGGGAACATAATTCGAATTATTAGGATAGTTAACGTTGTTAGGATTATTCGGACTATTCGGACTATTCGTATTATTGGGATTAGCGATACAATTAGACTTTGCTGGATTATTGGGATCGTTTGGAACGGATAGCCGAGCGACAAAATCCATAATTTTTATAAGTGGTAAGGCATCTGTAATATACGCAATGCTCCGAGCCTTTTCGAAGCTTCCACGAGATCCGCATACATCATATTTAAGTGGGCCTTGAGAGCGAGTTCCGAACTGCTGTCTTTTTTCTTAAACATTTCGACGACAGTGGGATATTCAACCTTAGAGACTTGCTCAAGATGATATTTGTATTCTTTTTCCAAAACCTCAACGATTTTGGACAAGGTCTCTTGGTTATTGCTTTCTTCAAGTTGCTTTTTGAGACTGGTAATGAACGTGTATTCGTCCGGTAAGAAATAAAAATCTAAATTCTTGGCAAGTTCCGGCAAAGTTTTTTGTAAGAAGAACCCCTTTTTGACAAGGCGGTTATAAACATCGATGGGATGACTTGGTAAGGGTTCTTTCAGGGGATTACCGCGGTAAATAAACTGACCTGCGCGTGGTTCACGATCCAGGATTTCCATTAAGTAATCCATGTCGGGAACGTCAGCTAACTCGAAGCGAAGATTTTGGGTTTTGGCGCCTTGAATGGAAAAGGCCTGATGCATGTCTGAGTTGATGGGTTTAAAGGTCGATTGGCCTATGCGCATGCAGCCAATAGATAGGAATATGCCTGTGATCATTAAGCAGACGTGTTGCTTTCGCATCACTCTTCTCCCAATAAATGAAACTTATATTTTATTGTTTAGTGCGCGACGGAAACGTTGCCAGCCTTAAGCTCAGCTTCGTTTATCTTGCGTAATTTTTCAAAAAGTACGTCGCCTGCCTTACCTTCTTTACCGCGTTCCGCATCGCTCCAAGATAATGCATGCATTAAGACTTGGTCCATGTGATCCACGCCGACGATTTCCAAATCTTTGAGAATATTTTTGGGAACATCATCGAGATTCTTAAGGTTTTCCATCGGGATGATAATTTTCTTTATCCCACCACGATGAGCCGCGTAGACTTTTTCTTTCAAGCCACCGATTGGCAAGATGCGACCACGGAGAGTGATCTCGCCAGTCATGGCTACGAAGCGATTTACCGCACGATGTGTCAAAGCACTCGTTAATGCCGTCGCCATACAAGAACCCGCTGAAGGTCCGTCTTTTGGAATCGCGCCTTCCGGTAAATGGATATGTATATCAATATGGGCGTAGAAGTCAGGCTCCAGACCCAAGAACTCGGCGCGCGTACGAACATAACTAAGTGCCGCTTGTGCGGACTCTTGCATAACATCGCCAAGTTTACCGGTGATCTTCAACTGGCCTTTACCAGGTAGAACCGCAACTTCGGCTTCAAGAAGCTCACCACCGACTGAAGTCCAAGCGAGTCCCGTGCAAATCCCAACTTCATCCACATCACTGCGAATACCGATGCGATATTTACGAGGTCCAAGGTATTTTTCGATGCTTTGCTCAGAAATCACTTCATTAATTTCAATTTTGATTGGCTTATTGTTAGCCGCTTCATCCGCGGCCGCCTTCTTCACAATCGAATCATTTTTCTTAAGAGCTTTGCGGGCGACTTTACGGCATACCGAACCGATTTCGCGCTCAAGATTTCGGACGCCTGCTTCGCGGGTGTAATAACGAACGAGTTCTTTGATCGCTTTCAAATTGAATTTGACGTTCTGGCCGTTCAAACCATTGTCTTCCATCGCGCGTTTCACTAGGTATTGATTAGCAATCGCCAACTTCTCGTCCTCTGTGTAACCGGTCAAAGTGATCATCTCGAGACGATCAAGAAGGGGTACGGGAATCGAATGGGTTGAGTTAGCTGTCGCAATGAATAAGACCTTAGAAAGATCATAATCAACATCCAAGTAATGATCTTGGAAGTTATTATTTTGCTGGGGATCTAAAACTTCCAAAAGTGCGGCAGAAGGATCGCCTCTGTGGTCACTCGAAAGCTTATCCACTTCATCCAACAAAATAACCGGGTTTGAAGTGCTTGCACGTTTCAAAGCCATGATAATTTTGCCAGGCATGGAGCCAATGTACGTACGACGATGACCGCGGATCTCAGCTTCATCACGAACGCCGCCAAGGGACATCCGCACAAACTCGCGACCGGTAGCGCGGGCAATACTGCGCGCGAGTGAAGTTTTACCAACACCAGGAGGGCCTACCAAACAAAGGATCGGGCCTTTCGGGTTCTCGACA
Source organism: Oligoflexales bacterium (assembly GCA_041740975.1). GTDB lineage: Bacteria > Bdellovibrionota_B > Oligoflexia > Oligoflexales > JALZUQ01 > JBGSKV01. The sequence continues at coordinate 70,125 of JBGSKV010000042.1, forward strand.
ATAGTTGAGACCGATAGATATTCGAGAATTCTGTTTTTTACCTTTACGAGACCATAATGATCTTCGTCCAAAACTTTTTCGGCATGAACAATGTCACGAATCTCTTTGGACATCTCGCCCCAAGGAAGGGACAAAACCATATCAATGTAGTTGCGCACCACGGTTGCTTCTGCAGACATTGGTGACATCATTTTTAATTTGCGAAGTTCTTTTGTTAGTTTTTCTCGCGACTCTGCGCTTAGCTTTTTAGACTTAATAAGGTCTTCAAGCTCGCTGAGCTCAGCGCGGCCATCATCGCGATCGCCTAACTCTTTTTGAATCGCCTGCATTTGCTCGTTCAAATAGTACTCTTTTTGAGTCTTTTCCATCTGACGCTTCACGCGGGCGCGGATTTTCTTTTCCACGCGCATGATTTCGATTTCGGATTGGATGAAACCGTAGAGTTCTTCTAAGCGCTGACGTGGATCTGTTTCTTCAAGCAGGCGCTGCTTGTCTTGCAGCTTCAAGTTCGACAAATGCGCCACAAGTGTGTCGGCGAGTTTCGACTCGTTTTCGATGCCGGTGATCGAAAGAAGCATTTCGGGAGCGACACGTTTATTTAAACGAACGTAGTTGTCGAACGCCATTTTTACTGTGCGAACGAGTGCTTCGTTTTCAATAGATTTTGTTTGTTTTTCTTCGAGCTTCTCAGCTTCGACGTAAAAAACGCGCTTTTCTTCGGTATAGCCGACGATCTTCGCGCGGTATTTACCTTCGACGAGAACCTTCACCGTTCCATCAGGAAGGCGAAGCATCTGAACGATTTCAGAAACGGTCCCGACTGTGTAGATTTCGTCTACGGTCGGGTCGTTAGTTTTGGCTTTGATTTGCGCGGCAAGTAAAATCTCTTGATTCGTAGCTTCCGCTTCTTCCAAAGCTTGGATCGATTTCTCTCGACCTACGAATAAAGGCACGACTGTTGAAGGAAAAACAAGAATATCGCGCAAGGGAAGTAAAGGTAAGCGGATAGTCTTCTTGTTGGGCGCGTCTCCCTGCATAACTGAGCTCCTCTTTCCACAACCTGATTTTTGAGTATAAGATTATTCTACCCTAATTCAGGTTTTGCGCGCACCACTAAATCTCTATTTCTTAGGAACGGCACCAAATTCATGTTGCGACGCAGATGCAGCCTTTTCCTTCGGATGTTCATTTTCAGAGCGGTAGACGAGGATTGGTTCGGATTTACCGCCGATCACTTCCTCAGTCACAATACACTCTTTCAAATTCTTGATACTTGGCATTTCGTACATAACATCAAGCATGGATTGCTCAATGATCGAACGTAGACCCCGAGCACCCGTCTTCCGTTGAATAGCTTCTTTGACCACCGCTAACAAAGCCCCGTCCGTAAACTTCAACTCGACATTTTCGAATTCAAATAATTTTTCGAACTGCTTGACGATGGCATTTTTAGGTTTTGTCAAAATAGCCATCAAAGCCTCTTCATCTAGCTCACTTAGGGTACAGACGACCGGCAATCGACCCAAAAACTCGGGGATCATACCGTACTTCATCAAGTCTTCAGTGCGGGTCTGCGCTAGTAGCTTATTGACGTCTTTGTCTTTCTTGACATTAAAATCCGCACCGAAACCCATGGTCGAAACTTCGACGCGTTGGCTAATGATGGATTCAAGACCGGCAAATGCACCACCGCAAATGAAAAGAATATTGCTGGTGTCGATTTGCAAGAATTCTTGCTGTGGATGCTTACGACCACCTCGAGGAGGGACGTTGGCAATGGTACCTTCGATGATTTTTAAAAGCGCTTGCTGAACGCCTTCACCGGATACGTCACGAGTGATGGACGGGTTGTCACCTTTACGAGAAATTTTGTCAATCTCGTCGATATAGCAAATCCCTTTTTGGGCTAGCTCGACATCGTAGTCAGCAGCTTGCAAGAGGTTCAAGATAATGTTTTCGACGTCTTCACCAACATAACCCGCTTCGGTTAAGTTAGTAGCATCAGAGATAGTGAAAGGTACCTGAAGAATGCGCGCCAGAGTCTGCGCCAATAGTGTTTTACCGCTACCAGTTGGTCCAATCAAAAGGATGTTGGACTTCGCAAGCTCGATATCATCATTACTGTTACTTTTCTTTGATTCGATTCGTTTATAGTGGTTGTGCACCGCCACTGCCAACACTTTTTTTGCGCGGTCCTGGCCAATAATATATTCGTCCAAAATCTTACGAATGTCTTTTGGCTTGGGAACAACGCCCGTTGGGCTGAGTAGTTCTTCTTTCTCAACTTCTTCCGCAATAATATCGTTACAAAGCTGAATGCACTCGTCACAAATGTAGACGTTTGGCCCGGCGATGAGTTTTCTCACCTCACGTTGGCTTTTCGCGCAAAAACTGCAACTTAAACCGCTTTCTTTACCTGCCATTTGAGGAGCTCCTTATAACTGGCTCATTAAGAATTAAAAATTATTCGTTATAGCCAGTTGGTTCTTTCGCTACTGTACCTTCTAGAACTTCGTCCACTAATCCGTATTTTACAGCTTCTTCAGCTGACATATAGAGATCACGGTCGGAGTCTTTCATAATCTGTTCTTTCTTCTTACCCGTATGTTTCGCCAGAAGCTCCGACATACGATCTTTCATTTTAATAATTTCTGATGCTTGGATATGGATATCCGAAGCTTGCCCCGTTGCACCACCCATGGGTTGGTGAATCATGACGCGTGCGTTCGGTAGAATGTAGCGTTTGCCTTTTGTTCCCGAAGCTAACAACCACGCACCCATACTCGCGCATTGTCCAATACAATACGTGCGAATATTTGGCCGAACGAGTTGCATCGCATCGTAAATCGCTAATCCAGCCGTTACGGAACCACCTGGCGAATTAATATAAAAATGAATATCTTTGTCAGGTGCTTGGCTTTCCAAAAATAATAACTGCGCGACAATCACGTTGGCGACTTCGTCATAGACCGGAGTGCCAAGAAAAATAATTCTTTCTTTTAATAGTCTTGAATAAATATCCCAAGAACGCTCACCACGGTTCGTGGTCTCGACAACGATGGGCACGAGAGCCATAAAATCCCCTTTGCATCTAAGACACTAACAAGTTCCAACTAACCGGCTCAATTGGGCTTTTTAACCATATGCCAGCTAAACCAACCTGACAAGCAGGCTGCCCAAGGTGTCATCGACACAAGATAAGCATTCTTTAACGACATTCAAGGGCACTAAGCGGTGTAATGTGTCATTTTAATTGTTTAACGAATAGTATTGAGGAGATAGTGCCTGGCGCAAAAAGTGCCATCACCATCTTGAGCGAGAGTGGCTTTGGCTCAGGATAACGAAAAAACTTTGGCTATGAGGGCATCGTTCTCACGAGTGACCGGAACTAGCGGGGCTCGCAAAACGTTCTTGCACAAGCCCTTTAACGCGAGTGCCGATTTGAGAGGACCAGGATTGGATTCGCAGGCCAATGCTTCGAACATCGGAGCTAACTTGTCGTGCATAACTTGGGCATCATCGTATTTGCCCTGCCAGAAGGACTTCGTCATCTCTACAAAAGGTTTCGGCAAAATGTTGGTGATCACACTGATGACACCGCGAGCGCCAACCGCCAAACTTGGCAAATAGGTCGGATCATCACCGGAAAGAAGAACGGCCGAACATGCCCGCTTCGCTGCCCCGAAAAAAACGATGTCACCTGTCGCCTCTTTTACGGCGGCGACATTTTTGATGGACGTCACTTGCTGAATCTGCGGAATCGTCAGCCTTTGTCCCGTGCGGCTCGGCACGTGGTACAGACAAATCGGCAAGGATGTGGCATTTCCTATAGTTTCATAATGAAGCATCAAACCATTTAAAGTTGGTTTGTTGTAAGGTGGTGTGACCACTAAGAGGCTATCGGCTCCCGCATCAGCCGCCAGTTTTGCGAGTTCAACGGACTGTCTCGTACTGCTGCCGCCGACATTAGCCATGACACGAACGTTATCGCCAAGAAATGCTTTGGCTTTGCGAATGAGGGCTAATTTTTCTTGTGCTGTTAGAGTGGAGCCTTCGCCGGTCGAACCTGCAATGACAACACCAGTGACTCCTGCGTCCTTTTGCAATTGAAGCAAACCTTCAAAAGCTGACCAATCGATTTCATCGGACTCAAGAAACGGCGTAATGAGCGCCGTCCAAACGCCATCGAATTCAGTTGAGCTAGGCATTTATTTTGATGCTTCCATGGCTTTAATTTGAAAAGCGTCATCCAAAGAATTTTCCGCTTTGCGCGACTCATTCCAGGCGCCGTTCGGCGAAAAATATCCCTGCGCTTTATAACGCTGAGCGGGCAAGCCATTTTTAACCCGGGCAGTCGCCATTCGTCTTTCGCATGCTTCTCGATGTTTGCCAATAGTTTTAGTCATGTCTTTCAAACTTTTAGAAAGGTCACGCTCTTGCTTAAGTCGATCCAAGTAAAACTCGCGCTTGACGAATTTAATCTCGCCCGCTTTCGTCAGACCGAATTGCTCGCGAACTTCTGATGCCGATTTCAAGTTATCGACCTCTGCGATAGGATCGACTTCACCAGATCCCCCTAAGCGAGAATCCGCCAAATCATTGCGGCATGTTTTCAACAAAAAATGCTCATGCTTCATGTCGTCTTCGAGTTTCTGATTGGCCCACTGCACTTGTCGAAGTTCGTCGGCTGCCGTCGACTCTTCTTGCACAATGAGTTCACCATCTTTGTTCAAGCCAACACTTGAATTGCCAAAGCTGCCCTTCTTATCCAACTCAGTATCAATCTCTTCGACTTTGTGTGGGTTGGTCGTACATCCCGCGACACTCATAAAAACTGCGATCATCAAGATTTTCATTTTCATACCCCAGTGTTACAACTATACTTACATTTCAGATTAGCCTAACATTGTCCATATTAATGGACGTTGTGATTCCCAGTTAACGGTGGGGATCTCATAGAAGATCCTAACGGCGCTCCGCGCCTCAGGATATTCTTTTCTTCCCTATCGTTCAGAAAAGAATAGTTTAGTGTGGTAAAAATATGCAAGCAAGTCTAAAAAATCGTCTTGACCCCATGAATGTCGTCGCCGCCTCGACAGCATTGATAGCCTTGATCGTCATATCAGCGGCACTATCTTACGCGAAAGGTATTCTGGTGCCTTTCGTGCTAGCCCTTTTTATCTCGTTTAGCGTCTTGCCTCTTGTAAACTACCTACAAGCTAAGTCCCGCGTTCCCCATATTGCTGCCGTTTTTTTAACCCTGGCAATTGTCTTAACGATGGTGATTCTGATTTGCATTCTTGCCAGCGGAAATGTTCGCACATTTTTGAGTAACTCGGATGGCTACAAAGCCCAGCTTCTCATCGTGGTTGAGCAAGGAATTGAATATCTACAAGCAAAAGGAATAGCGATTCAAAAAGCTGACGTATTAAAATCCATTCAAGACACTCCCCTTTTTCCCATGTTGCGCGAAACCGCCTCGAAAGTTTTAACGCTTGGCATGAATGCGCTACTCGTCGCCATCTTCGTCATGTTTATGTTGACCGGCAAAGAACGCGCCCTCCCGGCAAGTGGAATTTGGGAAAAAATCGGAACCAATATTCGCGTCTATTTATGGACTAAATTTGTAAGCTCGTTCGTCACGGGAGTTTTGACGGCCATCGTCCTAGCTATATTGGGGTTACCGATGTCGATCATGTTTGGCGTCATAGCTTTTATTTTGAACTACATTCCCACTGTTGGATCCATTGTCGCGGTACTGCTGCCGGCACCCATAGCTTTTATTTATTTTCGGAATCCCGTCACTGCAAGTCTTTGCGTACTCGTTCCGAGTTCTATTCATCTCATTATTGGAAACATCATCGAGCCGAAATATGTTGGTGATGCGCTCGATTTGCATCCCGTTACCATTCTTTTATCACTGATGTTTTGGGGCCTTTTATGGGGAGTTCCGGGCATGGTTCTAGCAACCCCTCTTTGCGTTATCTTCAAATTGTTTTTGGAACAGTTTAACCAGACGCAGCCGCTGGCGAAACTCATGTCAGGACGAATCCGAGAAGCGCTAGAGTTTATTTGAAGGCGGGTTTGCCATGCATAATTATCTTTATCTCACTATCGCCATCATCGCTGAAGTCGTCGCAACGACAGCACTGAAAGCAAGCTTTAGTTTTACAAAACTTACCCCCAGCATCATCGCTATCGTCGGCTATTGTTGTGCGTTTTATTCACTATCGTTTGCATTGCGAACGATACCGGCCGGAGTGGCTTATGCTATCTGGTCGGGGTTTGGGATTATTTTGATCTCTCTAGCGGACTATATGCTATTCGGCCAAAAGCTTTCCTGGACCGCTTATTTGGGTTTAGTTCTTATTATTTCCGGAACGGCTATCGTTCATGTAAAGTAAATAAGTCAAAAACAAGGATGCCTTTATGATGCAATCAACTTTACTAAAAAAAATGGCGATCATTTTAGCCAGTCTTTTGTTTGTCAGCTGCGGCGACGACAATTCAAATCGCAGCAATCAAAATCCAGGAATAGATTTGACGCGCAGCTCGCCCATACCCACTTTAGATGAAGTCGAACATGTGACTTTTTTTTACAGCGTCATGAATGACGAGTCGGCCTCGGAACCTTTCAGCAAGCACGCTGTTATAATTGAAAGTAGAGAAAAAATTAAACTGATCCTTGGGTCGATCAAAGTCATCAAAGGCGAGCGTATGAAATTCACCGGCATGTTGCCTTACGGATTCGTGGACTTCGTAAGAAAAGATGGAAAAACCGTTTCTACTTTTTTTGTAAAAAACAATCAGCTTGATGTCTCGCAATGGGGTCAACTCTACGTTGGCGACGAACTTTACAAATTAGCCTGCGAATATAGCTCTGCTGCTGAAAGACGCCCTATAGATGTTTTGAAGTTAAATGAATGATCTTTAAGTTAGGGTCAGCTTATAACAAACCTGTCCCTTACTTTCATGGTAAATCAACCCCATATAAGACAACATGAATAGCTTTGCGTAGTCCTGGCAAATCTCCCCGTAAAAATCGACTGCACTGGCTGATGTTACTGCTGGCACGTAAACTCTCAGTATGTAGAAGTTCTTATCATCTATTTCAAGATTGCAATGCATCAGAGTAGGCCCTTGCCGCTGGTGATGGATCACCGCCAAGCTAGCCATGAAAAGAACCAGACCCTTATGATCGCAGCGGAAAGGCAGTTCGGCGTTATCCAAATTTTCATCGCTCAACTGCGATGACGCCGGAAGATTCATTTTGCGTAATAGGCCGTTGCCAAACTTGTTATTAAAATCGTCCGAAATATTCTGAAGGCGAACACTCTCGCCATCAACTCCACCATCTCGGAGTCGAATAGTCGCCAAAATAATCTGAACAGCTAAGCTTAACTTACTCGTTAAGTGCACACATCGACTTACATCTTCTTCTGCCGGAGATCCCTTCGAAAACGACTGAAGTAGCTCGACCATTCCCTGTAATTTGGCAACAGGTGTATTCAAATTATGACTGACCAGAGATATAAAATTACCTTTTAAATCTGCAGCGAAATCAATCGCCTTCTTACGCTCTTGAATTCGGGAGCGAATATAAATCTCGTAGGAAATTTTCAAGAATCCCGCCGTGACAAGCGTAAGAAAGCTGCAGTAAAGAATGAAAAAAGGCGGAATATAAAACTGAACATATCGCAATGCTAAAAAATCAACCGTGATAAGAGTGGCCGCAGAAATGAGAAAGACACTCAAACCGAGGTTCGCGCCAAAGCTAAAGGTTAGTACGACTAGGACGATGCAAAGCAGTGCCGCTGCAACGACAACGATATTCCAAGGCAAAACACTCACCATATGATTGGAGTAATGCATGGCGGCTATCTGAGCCCAAAAGGTATGAAGTGGGGTTTGGTTACCATATTTGCCCGAATCCTTCAGGTTGAAGGTTGTCGTGGCGCCAACCAGTGAGACCCCATTCCAAAGGTTCACTTGGGCTGTCTTAGGCACATCCCGACCGATAAATACGATACGGTCTCTGAACTTTTCGCCATGATCGTCCAAATTTTTTGGAGAAACCCTGACCAACTCTTCTGGCGACGGCAAGTTTAGAATGAAGTTTGGATATATAGTCGAGAAGCTCCTAGTGATCGCTAAGTGCGGTGGTGGCCCGATTTGCGCTGAAATTTCGTTGAGCATAACCTGGATAACCCAATCATCCCACTTCGTGACATAAGGGCAGGTTTGCAAAATCGCCGAACAAATCTCATCATCTAAAAGAGTAGAATGAGCCTTTAGTTCTTTCGGAAGTTTAAACTCACCTGTAACGGGATATCCGAGTATAACGGACTTGGGGCTTCCTATACTTTTCATTTCATCAATTAAGGGTCCGTAATCCGCATCCTCGGGCTCTATGCCTTCGTGGGCCATTGGCAACCAACGCAAGATGATGAGACGCGGTTTATGTCTCCATACTTTGCGAAGAATCGCGGCGTATTCTTCAATATTGATGTCGCCAACCCCGTTGCGCCTGTTGCTACGCATGTAGGCCAATTCTTCTTCTCCAATGTCTACGACAGTAACCGGGACATCTGCGCTCAACTTATATCCGCCGCCATAAATCAAAATATTCTCAAGTAAAAAATTATCGGCTTTGCCCGCAAGGTTGCCGTGAATGGGTCCGCTGAAGATAAAATAACTAAAACTTCCGGTTATAAACAATGCCAAGAATATGGGAGCAAACACCCCTATAATCCATCGCACTCGCTTCACTGACGTTTTTATCATCGCAACCTCAACTTCAATGTGAAGGTAGCGCCCTGATTCTTTTCCGATACCACCGTCACATCGCCACCGAGGTGCCTAGCAAAGTAACGGCTAAGATACAGCCCAAGTCCTGTACCTTTGATACGATAAACGTTGTCGTCTTTTACGCGATAAAACTTCTCAAATATCTTCTCATGTTCGTCTGCCGCAATTCCCGGGCCTTGATCATAAACGGAAAGCAAAACGAAGTCGCCTCTTAGAACACTACCTATCCTTATCGAGGTACCGTCGGGCGAGTATTTGACACTATTTGAAATCAGATTATGAAGTACCTGATCAATCACAGTCGCGTCACTTTGAATTTCTTTCACAGCCAAATCAATTTCAATGGTCTGTTTCTTTGCGTCGATTCGCGAAGAGAAACGCTTTATGATTGTTTCGATAATCTTATCTAATTGTACGCTGTCTACTTTGACATGAACGGAATCCAGTTGGGCACTCATAAATTGCTGAATGCCGCCCAAATAATCTTCAAACTCTAGCGCAGAATTACAAGCATTGGCGTAAGCTTCTTGCGTATCAGCAGACTTCGAAAAGTAGTCACGATGCTTGACTAATCGACTACAAATATCCTTTGACGTCTGTATCAAAGTCACGGACATGTTACCTAAAAAGCTTTTTTGCAAACTCAACAATCTTGCCTGAGCCTCCATACTCTCCTGGTCACGTAGCCTACTGGTGATTTCCTGCTTCGCCCTAAGTATGGAAGCCGCGAAAGTCACAAAAAAACCAACCATGACTGCATCAGCGGTAGGCAAGTCAAATCGGAAATAAGCAAGCACCAGAGACTGTATGAAGATGAGTCCCAACAAACTTAAGAACAAAATCAAAAAAACGACTTGGACTGGTAACGTCCAAATGAACCAACAAAAAATCGCGACGGGCAAAACTTGCAGAATGTTCAAAAATACTGGGCTTTCACGTACATATTGTCCCGATATAAGGTTCTCCATCGCCGTTGCTATAACCTCTACTAACGGCGAACCATCCTTTAAATCAGCTTCTTGAAATTGAAATGGAGTATTAACAAATGTTGTTTCTGAAACACGAAAGCCGAAATTACGGAACGCCGAGTACCCCACTACAACATTAGCATTCTTTAACTGATGATTAACTCGCCCACTAAGAACATCTCTCACCGAAACTTTGATGAGTTTCTCGGGTCGATAATACTTGAGTACGACGGACTTCAATCCTTCTTTTTCAGGAACTTGATTCAAATATAAATCAAATTCACGAAATTCTTCTGGAGCAGCCACTTTAGCAACCTGAGCGATGAGATAAGGCTGTTGATCCACGTCAGAAACTGATCGCACGGGAAGCGTCCGAACCATTTCTTCTCGATATCGACGGGAAATGCCCGAGGGCAAAATGGTCTTGTGAATTCGGTCTGAAGTTAGGTTCTGTAATTGATCTTTGCTTTGGTCAAAAACGCCAAAAAAAACATTTGAGTATGAGGCGTAGGCCGAATACAAAACTTCGCGTTCGGGATTATCATATTTGTAGACTTGCGAATGCAGAAGTACGGATACAGTTTTGGGATTATCGCGCAGAATGCGTTGGATCAGGGCATTCAAGGCGCCGTAAGAAAATTCTTTGGCACCCTCATCAGACCTGCGGATATCCTCTTCATCAATCCCCACAATGACCACATGTGTTGGATCACCGGCGTAAGAAGCCAAGTAACTTTTGATTGCGTAGAAAGGTTTTTCGATAGCCATGCGTAAGGGTGACAAAAAATAGATACTAAAAATAATACCCGTAAGGATGGCAAAGTTAAAAACGAACAGTTTTTCGGATTTGGTGTTTAGCATGCTACAAAATAGTTCAGTAGGCAGGGAGTACAAATCCCCGACAATTAGTTAATTAAATCATTAAGATCGTAGCATGAATTTGAGAGAGTTCAAAAAGCTATCAGCCCTCATTGTATTCTTGGCTTCAAACAAACGAGCATAGCTAATGTTTCTATATGGCAGGCCATCTTTCACAGACATGAAAATGGTACCAACATTTTGAAGTTCACTGGATTGTTTCCCAATAGGAAAATTGCTATTGCATGATTCGGCAAACACGATTGAAAAGTTCATTTTTAATTCACTTCCCGCCCGAGAAAGGATGCGCGCGTACTCTTGCTTAGAAATACCATAAGGTTTCTGCAATTGAGTTTCAAAGTTTTTAAACCAAACTTCCTCACCTAAGCTTTCTTTCCCCAAACCCTGACCACCTAAAGTTTCCTTACCGAGACCTTGATCCCCTAGCGTCTCTTTACCCAGTCCTTGACCGCCCAGAGTTTCTTTGCCTAGTTCCTGGTCGCCTAAAGTTTCTTTGCCCATGCTTCCTTGGACACCCATTCCAACTTTAGCGACATGGTTCGCCCCCTTTGACCCTACCGCCTGTAAAAGTGGGCCACTATTTTCTTCACGATAAACCATGGCCAAGAACTTCTCTTGATTGATTCCCTTGCTATCAAAGGCTAACTTCGGTCGCAAAATCATATTCTCATCGCCGTGCGACTTTGTAATCAAAACATAAGAGTATTTCTCTGGCGAAAAAACCTTCGCAGTCATCTTTAAAGCAGCTCGCAAACTTTCGGTATGTGAGAGTGGATTGCTTTTGTAAATATAGTCCCACTGATCACTACCAGACACCTTTGCAAATTCAGACTTTTGAAAATCGGCTCCATCTTTTGAATACTCAAAATAACCTAGGCGCGTGGCATAGTTCGAAAATAAAACCGCATTGACTTGCGACACACCTTGCGCTTTTGGCAAAAGGTCCTTGATCGTGGCGAATTCAGATTCGACCGTCGCCCGGAAAGTCACAAGATCTTTTAAAATTGAGTTTTTGGTTTTTAAAGCTTCCTCTTTATGGGGAGCTTTTTGCACGCTATCCAATAGAGTGATCGTATGCTCGAAATTCTTCATCTCTTCAGAGGTTGGAGAGGTTTCATTAGCGTAATAAATCAGTACAACAGGACGATTCAAAGGCTTAGGTGTGCCAATGACGGTTTCAAGCAAATCCTGTTTTTGAGCGTAACTGGAAGACGAACAGAGAACCAATAGAAGCCCAGCACTCCACATTCGCCATCTCGACGGTCTATAGGCTCTTGAGTTGTCCGTGTTTAGACTCATTATATGACCAGTTCTTCCTAATTCAGTATACTTTTGAAACCGATTTGACCTCAATTGCCGTCTAGGACTTCATCTCATATTTAATGCTAACATTTCACTTATATTGACTTTTTAGACCAATTGGCGACTTTAGAAGCTCCTCAGCATTTAAAGCCGCACCCTAAAAAATGCAAATTGGGTGCCAATGAATGTTGGACCAAGCAAAGTAGACCATCCCGTTCGATAGATGCTAATGTTTCGGCATTACAAGCTCGCTTTGGAGGTTCACTTGTCTGCTCCCATCATACCTGGCGCTACTGAAGAGACCGTGAAGTCGCCCGCCCAGAGCAACAAGTCAATGCACGTCGGAAAACCAGCCTGGTTAAAAACCGACATACCCACTGGCAAGACTTTTTTTGAAATCAAACGCAGTTTGCGCAGCGATAATCTTTTTACAGTTTGCGAAGAAGCAAAATGCCCCAATATCGGCGAGTGCTGGAACACCCGCACGGCGACCTTTATGATATTGGGTGATACTTGCACTCGCGCCTGTCGGTTCTGCAGTGTAAAAACGGGAAATCCTAATGGTTGGCTCGATAAAAACGAACCGCAGAAGGTTGCGCAAAATTGTAAAAACATGAACTTAAAATACGTCGTCATCACAATGGTCGATCGAGATGATTTGGAAGACGGAGGCGCCGCTCATATTAGCGAAGTCGTGCGCGTCGTCAAAGAGATGAACCCCGAGATTAAGGTCGAACTCCTGGCTGGCGATTTCCGAAACAATAGAGAAAGCCTCAAGACTGTCCTCGCTTCACAACCGGAAGTATTTGCGCATAATTTAGAAACAGTCGAAAGACTCACTCCGCGCGTTCGCGATGCTCGTGCAGCTTATAAGCAGTCCCTCGAGGTACTTAGAGTCGTAAAAGACATGGCAGAGTATCCGCTTCTTACGAAAAGCGCTTTGATGCTTGGACTTGGTGAAGATAAAGATGAGATTTTCAAGACTTTACGCGACATGCGCGAAGTAAACGTTGATTTTGTCACTGTGGGTCAATATATGCGACCGACAAAGAAACACCTCAGCATTAAAGAATGGGTGGAGCCTAAGGTTTTTGAAGAAGTGGGTGCTTTTGCGTTAGAAGTCGGCTTTATGTCGGTGGCTTCAAGTCCGTTAGTACGAAGCTCATACAAAGCGAGGCAGTTTTACGATGACGCCATTGCAAAAAAAAATTCAAAATAGCGCAAGGTGATGGGTGAGATTTACGAAACGTCTGAAGCGGTTTTTTCTTCATATTACATTGCGACCATTATTGTTTTTGGGCCCCCGCATTCCCAAAGCATTTTTACCTTTGATCGCGAAATTTACTTTTCTGCTCGCCAAGCCTTTTCTGCGTAAAGAATATGAGAATCTCGAACGCAATATGGAAATCGTTCTGAAACTGCCTAAAAGCGAGCGCGCCGCTTTTGCCGACGCTTGCATCAAACATCAAATCATATGCGCTCTCGAAACATTAAATGCACTGCATCATTCTGATAATGTCAGGATCGATGGCCTTGAAAAAGCTGAAGCCGACATGGCCAGATTATCGCAAAAGGATAGGGGCCTTATTGCTGTCACCGCCCATTGTGGGAGCTGGGAGATAAGCGGGTCTATTATTGCGAGACTCAGCCCCTATCCTGCTTATGCTTTGGCAAAACCAGCCAAGCAGAAGTTCTTGACGGATTTTATGACAAAATTGCGCGAGAAGCAGAAAAATATGACCGTTGTTTGGAACAATGATCCCAAGCTTCTTCGTCGGTTGATCGCCGCCATTAAGGAAAAAGCCACCATTGGCATTGTGATGGACCAGCGTCCCAACCAGCCTGGCGAGCCTGATGTGCAGTTTTTTGGACAACCAACTGATTTTGTCGCTGGACCCGCAAAACTTGCATTACAATATGACACGCCTATCATCAGTATTTATTGTTTGAGAGTCGGGCCTTTTCATTACGTTTGCGAAACGAAAGAAATCTCATTTGACTTCAAGCAAACGACCAGTCAGGAACTCAATCAGAAACTGGCCGCCGACATGGAAAATGTGATCCGTCGCTATCCTGAACAGTGGACCTGGAACTACAAACGCTGGAAGTTAAATGGGTCCACCCCGACCATTTACGAATTAAATTTTAAATCGTAAATGGTCGGGTGGACCCATTTAATGATAAGATTTGAGATATGATGCGAACGATTACCCAACGATTAAATGCTGCGCCTGCGAGGTCTTTCGAATTCGCGATGATTTTGGCTTGTCTGTTCTTTGCCGATCCAACAATAAATTCCTGTATTTACGGCCTACTCATAAGCTCGATAGGTTTAATTCTGAAACTTTGGGCATCAGGCTACAAACGACCCAAGCAAAACCTCGATACAAGCGGACCTTATGGCTTCGTTCGTCACCCGAAATCGCTGGGTACATTTTTATTGATTCTGGGACTTAGCATTGCCGGCTATAGCTTTTACTTTACGCTCTTCTTTTTGCTAGCATCTGCTCTTGTCTTTTGGAATAGAATTTCTAATGAGGAAAAAAGAAGAGTCGATTCGAAAAACCCTTCGTATCATGAATATAGAGCGTACGTCCCGAGATTCTTCCCAGCCACCAGACCGTACCGACATCTCGGAGAGAGTGATGCAACCTTCTCATTGCGATATTCGTTTTTAGTGCGACGAAATCGCGAACTCGAAGGAATTTTTGTTTTCCTCATAGCTTACTCCGCTATGTTTAGTCTGCAGGCTTTCGAGTACCACCGCTCATTCCAGATCGGGATCGTGGTGGTTTCGGCGGCCCTAGTTTGCGCTGGATTCCTTTCGCACCGGTCTCGACGGACGACATAGTTTGGTTTTTTAATCCCTCTTAGCAATTTGATTTTTCCTAATAAATTCAATTACCTATTTCCACCTGTTTAGGCAGGCAAATCACGAATATCTTTAGATAAAAACTCAACAGTCGATAGCTCGAAGGACTCTAATGAATACCCAGAAAGGGTTTGCGCGAGTGGATAGTAAGGACAATATCTTGGCCCATGCGAATAAGCTTATCTTTGCAAAATGCTTTGCAGAGGCTGAAGAGCTATTGAAGCCAATGATGGAGAACTTCGACTCTCCTGAAAATGTTTTGGCGCAAGTACGATACTTAGAATTAGCCCTTAAGCAAAACACACTGCGAATCATCTCTGAGGACTTGAAAAAACTCTACAAAAAGAATCCCACGAACCATCTTCTCCTTCTCGTATTGAATCTGGCCGAACAATTAGGAGAAATGATAAACGTCGACACGGCCATTGATCGCCATATGAACTACATTCAAACCCACGGCGCACATGCAGGGGCTTACTATGGAATAGGCTTTGGTTTGGAAGCAAAAGACGAACTGAAAAGAGCCAAATACAACTATCAGCAAAGTCTCAACGAAGATCCAAACTGGCATCCCAGTTTGTTTGGTTTGAGTCAAATCTACTACAAGCTCGGTGACGAAAAGCGGGGCGACCAGTACTTTTATATGTTTGAAGAAGTGACTCCGTTCAACGTTTATGGAAACTTTGAGACGCACCGCGATCTCAGTCGTGAATTCCTCGAGCAAAAACGGTTTGACGATGCCATAACCTGCTTGAGGACACTTACCCAGTGGTGGGTACAAAACAAAGGCGTTTGCCCGACAGAAATACTCATCTTCGAATGCTTGGCAGAATCCAAAATCGAAGCCGGGCGTAAAAGCTTTGGCAAATCAGAAGCTCTTGTGACCAGAGCCAGAGAGATAGCCCGTGGACTACTCGAATCCACGCAAGCGAACTCTGACATTTTATATTTTACGGCGAAGATTCTGGAAGACTACGATGAACAAAAACTGGCACTCTCTTTCTACAAAAAAGTTCTTAGCAATGAGTCCTCAGATCCCGTCCTTATTCAGAAAATTGGCAGTCAGCTGCTCTCCAGCGGTAGCTATGAAGATGCCAAATCACTTTTCGAAGAAGCCTATACTCATCATCCTGACAATCCGGAGATTCGCTTTTGCTTACTTGTCGCAAAAATGAAACTGTCTGACGTCAATATTGAAGAATATTTGATGGGCAAAGAACGCATGCGCCGCTTAAAGCAGACGCAAGGTGACAAAGTGGAACTGCTTGCCCTTCTTCATAGTTTGATGGCAAAGTTTGACGCCGATCCGGAAGTTCACGCTTACTTAGCAGACGTTTATCTTAATCTGGGAAACCGCAAAAAAGCCGAAATTCACTACGAAAAAATGTATGCGCTTGAAAGCCGATCAAAACACACACTCTTCAAATACGCGCAGTATGTTACCCAACATGGCACCGCTCGCCAGGCCCGTGAAGTGATCAACTCGTTACAGGACAACCGCCGACTCACTCAGAAAGAGCAAACGGACCTCAATTGGCTAGACGCGTCCCTCCATGCTAAAAACGGCAATTTTAAAGAATCATCCAAGGTCATTGCGCATATACTCAAAGTAGAGCCATGGAATTTGGCGTATTTACTGCAAGAAACCATTAATAAAACCAAAATATACCAAGAATCCAATCCGAATGTCGAAACAACCGATCGCATTATTTCGCAACTTCAAAATCAGCCCCAACTTGAAGTCGACTGGCAAGAGTTCAACGAACAAACGGAAAAGCTCGAAAATGAAATGCAAATTGAGTTGTGCTATCTGAGGACAAAACTTTATTTCCTTTTCAGCAGTGGGTCGTATGGTGCCCTTAAAGGTATGACTGCGATGGCGTCACGATTTGACGCCGAAAAAGGAATTTACGAACTCATCAAACTCATGAATACGAATTATG
Organism: Oligoflexales bacterium; assembly: GCA_041740975.1. GTDB lineage: Bacteria > Bdellovibrionota_B > Oligoflexia > Oligoflexales > JALZUQ01 > JBGSKV01. The sequence continues at coordinate 86,897 of JBGSKV010000042.1, forward strand.
ATCACCCTTCACTTTTTTGGGCAATTGGTTGTCTCTACAAAGAAGTCTGGCAACTTCAAACCGCACGTATGTGGTTCAAGCAAGGCCTCCTTCATCCAAATCTTACCAGTACGTTCAAAGCTTCTATCTATCTTGAAAAAGCCGACTGCTATATTTGGGAAGAGAACAACTTTCAAAA
>JBGSKV010000043.1:0-22453 GCA_041740975.1 Oligoflexales bacterium
AGCCACTGCTGGTGAATTCGCACCGCAAGCTACGAAAACCCGTTCAAAACCTAAGAAGTAATTATAATTCAGGGACACATAACTAATTTGTATAAATAAAAAGCCCGAAGTTTTCAGACTTCGGGCTTTTTATTTATACAAATTAGTTATGTGTCCCTGAATTATAAAGTGCGAAACCAAACATCAAAGATGCGGTAGTTCAGACCATTCAACATACTCACGATGGAGCGTTGAGCCGTAATGTTTCCGTAAGCATCGATATCGAACATATCGACATAATTTAAATGAATCTTGGCGACACCCAAATCAGGAAGTGAGATAAGCTCCCCGCTATCAGCGACACCATTACGATTGTAGTCAAACCAGAAGCGAAGTTCACTGAAGACGCTGTCGCGTGCATCAATAACATCATCACCATGGTCGTTGTACTTGTCGAGGGCATGGAAACCATTTTCCGACGATTTGCCATCTGGACCGATCGTGTTGTTTCCGAACAACTCATGAACGTTGTCGATCGAGCCGTTTTTGTTGCGGTCTAAAACTAAAAGTCCGGTGGATTTATTTTCCGGCCAAGAGATACGAGATTGCTCGCCTTCACCTTTAATATCAAACTTGATGCCGTTCTCTTGTGAGCTAAGTTCGATTTTTTTGTCCGACATTTCAATCATCAAAGGAGAGTGCACACAATCCTTTGCAATCAATCCACCACTACCACCAATGATGGAGCCGAGCTGCCTCACAGACGTTTTGATACCTTCGCCTGGGGCGCCAGCAGAAGCGGGAACAATCGGTTTTCCACCTTGGATTTTAAGAAGTGGAATTCCACCAATACGACCGTCACTTCCATCAGGCATGTTTCCAAAAGCCATCAAAAGCTTGATCGGGCCATTGCTCATTGGCGAAAGAGATTGCGTGTACATATTAAATTGACTGGCAATACTTTGAATTGGGTAAAGCGGGTTATTGCAGTGGCCATTGGTACTGCAGAACATGACCGTATAATTTCCATCAGGAACACTCGCAAAAATACCTTTTGGTAACTGCTGACTTCCAATCACACTTGAATACAAACTCGCATCGGTAAAAGTCTTCGACCAGTTATAATTCAATGAGTAAACTTTCATGATCAAACCGGTGATGGAACGGTTTGGAACATCTAAAGGCTTACACACGCGGTTGATATAAACCGTTGGTTCGCTAGATACGGGCGTCGGAACGACTGGATTCGGAACAACCGGCGTCACAGGCGTCGTAGTGCCCGCAATCGGTGTATTGACAATAGGTGTTTGGGTTTGAGTCGGCTCTTGAAAGACAGGATCGTTTAACGATGGATATTCGTTTTGACTCAAAGGTTGACGTTTCTTTGTCGCCGGTGCTTGCAAAGGCTCTTGGGAAAATATCCCTTCGCCGCAAGCGGTCAAAACCAAAAAAGACGCAAGATAGACGTACTTTGGACGTAACATGAAAACCTCTAATAAATATGATTTGTCTTAAGAACAATATCGGCCCAAAGCCTCCCAAAGCTGACCAAAGCCAATAAACCAAGTGTTTATGAAGGCTTAGAAACGGATTTTCGCGAAGATTCGGCCAATCTTACGTCAGCTACGCAAACAGCGCGGTTACCGATGCCAAACTTCAACATTTGGGCTGGACATCAAATCCTTTTTATCAATCCGAACAAAACTTTTTTAAAAAAATATTCATAAATAAAAATAAACACCGCGATAACCTTCCCACTCAATTCGGAAATTTAAATTTTATAAATTTATTTTCACAAAGTTCCGATAATGGCGATAAGTCATATTTTCAAATAATTTTAGAGGGAAGTGAAAATGAAATGTTTATTTCTATTTTCTTGCGTTTCTTTTTTGGCTTTAGGCTGCGGTCAGAGCAAGTTTGGCGGAAAATCAGCCGATAGTAAGCCGAAATCTCCTGAGAAACAAGTCGTAGTCCCTCAGCCCGTTTGCGATAAAACGTCTGAACTTGGAATTGACGATATGGAGGAGATCCCATTTGAAAAAAGCCAAGACGGTAATGATAGTCCCACATCAAAAAATGGATTTGTCGGGAATGTCGAATATTCGTTTAAGTTTAAAAATTTGAAAAAAGAGACTCTCGAAACTTATGATTTTGCGATCGAATATAAGCAACATTCCAAAGACTTCTTTAATATCAAATATGAAGTTCTTACACAGGCAAATGAAGAGAATTGCGCACATTTTGACGTAATTCTTAAGGCTTCGTATGACTACGAAGGCAAAATCGGCATGAAAGAATCTGATGTGGTTTTATATGAAGAACAACACATCGTGTTTGATATTGTCCATAAAAAGGAAGAAACGACCATTATTCGTGGCGTCAATGGTGATTTTTACCATTACAAATTAGATTCAAGTTATTTTAGTAGTTTGAAACCTGGCGAATACCCTGAGCCTACTTATTTTTGTACAGGCGTACAGGCTTTCCCTTGCGAATAATATTGCTTTCCAGAACTGTGAAGACATTGACTTTTTAGTTGGGTTTAAATATACGATTGACGCTAGCTATAAAGAACTGTCAAAAAGTTGGCGGTTCTTTATCATTCTTTAGCACTTAAAGAATTTCTATTATTGCCGAGAAGAAGGTTAATTCTTCCAGGATAAATCTTATGAATTCTAGTTGGACGCCAAGTCACGCTATCCGCCTCAAAGTCTTTCTAACTTTGGTATGTTGCGCTATGGCTGCGGATTATCTCGAAGCACAGACGGTTCCCTTTCCAACTGCAAAGAAAGCTGCCCCAGCGGCGGCCGCTCCTAAAGCGACCGCGCCAGCTGTGAAAGGCAATTCAAAAGGCCAACCTTGCGACGCTGATTTCAATGGCGATAAGATCAAAGATAGCTGCATTCTTTCGGCAAGCGCAAAAGCGGTCACGCTCACAGTAAAACTAAAGAAAAATGAAGAACCTAAAATCATCGCCTTCGGCGTAGGAACGAAAGCCCAGAACTCTTTTTGCACAAGCTCGGTCACCGCACAGCTGGAAAGCCCAGTCATGCCACTGGATTCTTTCTGCCCACCATCCAACAAATCAGTTCCTTGCGAAAAACTTCGCGCGGCCAATAAACCTCTTCAAGGCTTGGCAAAACGCGGCGGTAAAGGTTTAGTCTTGAGCGATGGCAAATGTGACAAAATCCATGTGCACTGGAGTGAGACTCGACAGAAATTCGATTGGTGGCGCAACAAGTCCGCGCACTAGCGCGAGAAAGTGCCAATTAGGGCGCGACTACACTAGCGGCAAGGTCAAGATGGCCCTGAGCGTTGAGATGCAAGCAATCCGGACCTAATCTTTCCGGCGTCAATTTGAAATCCGCAATATCATCCCTGTAAACCAAAACCGTTTGCTTCTGTTTTTTGCTGAGGTCTTTCACTATCTCTGCTAATTTCTGCCTATACTCGCGCAACCGATTTGATATCGCAGTCAGGTTGGACTGATTGACAGATTTCGCATCTTTACCGGCACTATCCACCAGAGCGGAACAGTAGACCCCTGGATACATCATAAACAAAGCAGCCCTGGGAGATCCCGAAGGCATATTTTCAAAGTTTTGATTGGCGATTTCTCGGCAGGTTTTCTGTTGATCACCATAGGGAGTTGGCCGATCCAAAACATCTGCGTTCATCACCTGGGTGACATTCAGTGGAGCCCAGATTTCGATAGTAGAATTCTCGGGGAATTTGGCATGACCCAAAAAATACTGCAAAGCATCTGTCCAGTGGCGCTGATAAAAATCAGCAGTGGTGAGCATATTGATATTCGGCGCGCATACGTCCATAAGACTAAAAAAGAAAATCGTTTTTTGCGGGGCATGACCATTTGTGTGTTTCAGTAGTGATTTCACCTGTAGCAACGCGTCTGAAACGCTCGCTCCATCGCGAGCCATGATTTTGACTTCCGTCGGACTCAATTCATTTTGCTTGGAATAAGGCAAAATCCAGGAATGATCCGGTCGGTCCAAGTACACCTGGGTGAAAGCGGCCAAGGCATTCTTCAACACCCAAAACGGAGCCGACTGAAACTCTACCGGGTCAGGCAAGCTCAGGCGCAAATCTGAGTTTTTGTTGTCTTCATTGTTTAAAAGCACGCTCATGTCATCGGGATTGAGTGTGACACCGGGTTCAGTCCAAGCTCCGGTCGCAAAACTATCGCCAATAACAGCCAGCTTAACTTCGGCGTGACTTTCCACCGCCAAAGCAAAATAAAGTAAAACACCTACTAATTTATTCATACCGCACTCGCTGATTTACCTAGGCATTTACTCCGAAGTAGATTTGCCAAATTCGCAATTTTTGTTTCGTCTCGGTCGATCCATTCCACAACTATGTCGGCGATGTTCTTGGTCGGGCCAACGTAGGTTTCATGCATGGGACGAACGGTATTCAAGTACTGGCTAATGACGTTTTCCACCGAGCGACCACGTTCGGCAACATCTCTTTGCAATCTTCGCAAAATGCGAATGTCACTAGGAACGTCAATGTAAATACTGAGATCGAAAGAATTCAGAAGCTCTCTATCGGACAACGAAAGAATTCCGTCAAAAAAGATGATCGGTTTCGGCAAGAGTTTTTCGGTCTTCGATGATCGGGTGTGCGTCGCAAAATCATAGGTCGGTCTATCGATGGGTAGGCCATGGGCTAAACTTGCCATTTGTTTGCGAAGTAATGCGCCGTCTAGAGCACCCGGATGGTCGAAATTTCTGCTTTCTCTTTCAGCAAGGAAGAGATGCGAAAGATCCAGATAATAATGGTCTTGGCTGACGACCAGAACGCCAATATCGCTTAAATGCTGCTCCAGTTGCCGTACAACTGTTGTTTTACCCGATCCCGAGCCTCCTCCCACTGCAACCATCAAGGGCTTAAGCATAAAATCTATAAACTCCAGTGCCGAAGTGAGTTGAACGAACTGCTACCTATTGCTACAACATTACTCTTATTCAAGCTATCGCAAATGCCTGGGAGCCTGCATGAATATTGTACAAATGTTGAAACCGTTAGATTGCGCTCACTTCATCAAAGGTGAGTGGATTGGTGCGGGTAAGAATACGCAACCGGTTGTGAGTCCTTATTATGGCGAAGCCATCGGCACAGTGCCGATAGCGACGAAAGAACTCGTCCAACAAACCGTCGCCACAGCGAAAGCCGCTTCAAACAGTTGGCGCACGACGCCTATAAAAGAACGCGTCCAAGTTTTGGATCGCTTTCGACTTTTAGTTTTGGCGAACATTGATGCGATTGCTCAAACCGTTGCGCTCGAATCCGGCAAAACTGTGGACGAAGGCAAAGCCGGAATTCTCAAAGGAATCGAAGTGTGTGAGTTCGCGATTAGCCTCGCCAACATGGAATCGGGTGGATCCGTCGAAGTGAGCCGCGGTGTGAAGTGTGAATACCGCCGTGAAGCTTTAGGGGTTGTTTGTGGCATCGCGCCTTTTAATTTTCCGGCGATGGTTCCCATGTGGATGTACCCGATAGCCATTGCTCTCGGAAATGCTTTTATTTTGAAACCCTCCGAAAAGGTTCCGTTAACGAGCCAGCTCATGGCTAAGTATATGAAAGAGGCGGGTCTTCCGGCGGGCGTTTTTTCTATTTTGAATGGTGACAAAGAGACAGTGATGGATTTGATTTCGCATCCGGATGTTGCGGCCGTGGGATTTGTCGGCTCGACTCCTGTCGCCAAAAAAGTTTATCAAACGGCTACGGCTCTTGGAAAACGGGCGCTCTGTTTGGGTGGAGCAAAAAATTATTTAATAGTTATGCCCGATGCAGACGAAGGTGTGACCGTGGACGGCGTCGTAAAATCTTTTACGGGTTGTGCGGGGCAACGTTGTATGGCCGCTAGCCTAATGATCACCGTTGGCAGCGCCAAATCGATTGTTGGAAAAATAAAAGATCATGCTGCCAAGATGAAGCTAGGTACTGACATGGGAGCTATCATAGACGCGAGCAGCCGAGAACGCTTGCAGAAAGCCATCGGCAGAGCAAAAGACGAAGGCGCTACCTTATTATTGGATGGTCGTGAAGCGACGCCGCCAGATTCTTATAAAAAAGGCAGCTGGTTGGCACCGACAATCATTAGCCAGGCACGTCCTGACATGGACTGCGCGCAAAGCGAGTTGTTTGGCCCCGTTCTGACTGTGCTCGAGGTGGAAACACTTGAGCAAGCTATGGACCTAGAAAACAAATCACCGTTTGGCAATGCGACATCTGTTTTTACAAACAACGGCGCTGCGGCACAGTACGTGGCTAACCGCGCCAGCAATGGTATGATCGGGGTGAATATTGGCGTTCCGGTTCCTCGTGAACCGTTTTCTTTTGGTGGGACGAAAGAATCCAAGTTTGGCCAAGGTGACATCACGGGTCAAGGCAGCTTGGATCTTTGGTCCAATATGAAAAAAATCACAACAAAGTGGCAACAGCAGTTTGACAACAATTGGATGAGTTAACATGGCTATCAAATCAAAACTTAAACACATTATTTTAACTTCGCATCCAGGCTCAAGCCCCGATCAACCCGTCAAAATCAATTGGGGCGCCAAGAACCCTGAGGATCGCGGTCCGGTCATTGCGGTATCGGCAACAAACAGTGGTGAGCGAAACGCGATTGGTTCACACTCAGGATCGTACGCAATTTACCGAGCTCTCGCCGTTGCTGCGGGCGCACTGGATCCGGATCATCGGCCGGATTTGACAGATACGTCTCCCACACACAAAATAGGTCCGCATCCGAGTTGGGGTGATCCGAAAAAAATCGTCTCGATAGATCCGTACGGACATATTATTCAGGATGTGTTCTCGAAACATTTGGCTTCAGGTATTGATATTCGACCGACGATTGCGATTACTCAAGCACATATTCAAATCCCAGAGTTTAGCAAACGTGTTGCCGACGGCCGCATCAAGGCTGATGGCAAAGTCGTGAAGAAAAATGGCGACATTGTTGTAACCAAAGCAGCCATCGAACCGGTATGGTATCTTCCCGGTATTGCCGAGCGTTTCAAATGTAAACTTCCAGAAATGCGTCGCGCGTTATTTGAGTTTACGGGAGGGATGTACCCAGAACTCATCACACGTCCTGATATCCAAATCTTTTTACCACCCATCGGCGGTTCAACTCTCTATATGATGGGCGATGTCGACAGTATTCCAGATCCGAATGTTCCGTTAACGGTACGCGTGCACGATGAATGCAACGGCTCTGATGTTTTTGGCTCAGATATTTGTACCTGTCGTCCTTATCTTGTCCATGGCATTGAACTTGCGATCGAAACCGCTCAGCAAGGAGGTGCCGGGTTAATCGCTTACAACCGCAAAGAAGGCCGTGCCTTGGGCGAAGTGACGAAGTTCCTTGTCTACAATGCTCGTAAACGTCAAGCCGGTGGCGACAACGCCGCAAAATATTTCGTACGAACCGAATGTGTTGCGGGTGTTCAAGACATGCGTTTCCAAGAACTCATGCCAGATGTCTTGCATTGGCTAGGCATAACCAAAATCGACCGTTTTGTGTCGATGAGCAATATGAAATATAACGCCGTTACGGGTAGCGGCATTGAAATCGTTCAGCGCGTCACAATCCCGGATGAAATGATTCCGGAAGACGCACGCGTCGAAATGGAAGCCAAAAAAGCCGCGGGATATTTCACGCAAGGTGACATTCTCGACGAACGCGAATTGACAAACACTAAAGGCCGAAAACTCAATGAATGATCTCGTATTTCCAAAGTCGGATCAGGATGCTTTGATGCACCTGCGAAAGCCGTCCACTATTCGTCGCCGCTGTCATCATGTGCTGGAATGGGTCATTGGCGATCATTCTCAGTTTTTTCGGGTGCAGCTCGATAAACTCGGAAGTGTCGCCGATTACGTCAGCGATGAAACTCGAATGAATTATCCGAGTTTAGACGTGCCGTTTCATGCTAGACGTCAGCATTTTTTTGCAGGTGCCCATGATCGACTTGCCGCGCTCAGAGCAAAAACCCCGGGCATGAGCGCCAAAGATTTTGCGCGTCAGGAAATGGAACTGACCATTGTCAGTGTACTTCTGGATGCAGGCGCTGGCACGTCGTGGAAATATAAGGAAAAATCAACCGGCGAGACCTTCGGACGTTCCGAAGGTCTCGCCGTCGCCAGTTTCGATTTGTTTTGTGCGGGGCTACTTTCCAGTGACCCAAATAAACCATCACAAGTCGACAAAAAGGGGTTGAAGGATTTTTCAGTCGGAACGTTCTCAAAGGCTTTTCAAGTTTCTGAATCTAATCCTATCGTCGCCGCAGAAAGCCGCGTCAAACTACTCAATAGTTTGGGCGACTGTATTCAGTTTTCGCAGGGTGATCGCCTCGGATATTTTTACGATCACATCATCAAAGATAAAAAGGAAATAAAAGCCTCGGATATTTTAGCGGCTGTACTCGAAACGTTCGGAGCCATTTGGCCCGGCCGAATCGAACTCGCCGAGCAGAACTTGGGAGACGTTTGGCACCACCCCGCCATTGGCGGCACGGGACCGAGCGCCAACTTGATCGGCTTTCACAAACTTTCGCAGTGGCTGAGTTACTCTTTGATTGAGCCCATCCAGGATAGTGACGTTAAAGTTCATGACATTGATGATCTTACGGGACTGCCCGAGTACCGTAACGGCGGGCTGATGTTGGATCTAGGACTGCTAGAACTAAAAGACCCCGACCTCGCCAACAAATCATGGCCGGCAGACTCTGAGCTGATCGTGGAGTGGAGAGCTTTGACACTTGCTCTCCTTGATCTTTTGCACGAACCGGTGTGCGATCGCCTGCGAGTTGACTCGGATAATTTTCCTTTAACCAAAGTTCTGCAAGGCGGCACGTGGAGCGCCGGTCGCAAAATTGCGGCGAAAAAACGCGCTGATGCAAGCCCTCCCTTGAAAATCGCCAGCGATGGCACGGTGTTTTAATTTTTGGAGCATGAGCAATGAATAAAGACAAACTTCACATCATTAGTCACCCATTGGTTCAGCATAAGCTAACGATTATGCGCGACCGTGAAACCAGCACGGCAAAATTTCGCGACCTCGCTCGCGAGGTGGGCATGTTACTTGGATATGAAGTGACGCGCGACATGGCGATTGAATATGTTGAAATTGAGACGCCACTTCAGAAAATGAATGCGCCGATGATCGCTGGGAAAAAATTGGTATTGGTTTCTATCTTGCGAGCAGGCAATGGGTTGCTCAATGGAATGTTGGAGATTCTGCCTTCCGCTCGCGTCGGGCACGTTGGTCTTTACCGAGAACCCACCACGAAAGTGGCTGTCGAATATTATTTCAAAATGCCAAGTGACTCGGAAGGTAGAGATTTTATCGTGGTGGACCCGATGCTTGCGACGGGGCACTCGGCGGTCGCCGCCGTTGGGCGACTAAAAATTCTCAAACCTCGCTCCGTACGATTCGTTTGCCTCATTGCGTCCCCACAAGGCATTGAAACTTTCCAAGAAGAACACCCTGATGTTTCCATATATACGGCCTCGGTGGACGAAGGGCTCAATGACCACGGATACATCATCCCAGGCATAGGTGACGCTGGGGACCGCTTGTACGGCACCAAGTAGATCGCTCAAGCAAAATACGATAAACTTTATGTTCGTCAACCTAAGCGCTTTCAGCCGTTTCGGCGATAAAGAGGCGAAGGCTCTCATGGAAATGGTCGGAGGATGTTATGCGTTTATTATTGGTCATTTTGAGTTTGGCTTCAGGGCAAGCTCTCGCCATTCCAACTTCAGAACCGATGGGTCCTCGCATAGAATTCGAAAAGCATTCGAATGATTTTGGCGACGCTTTTCGCGGACAGACTTTGGCTCATGACTTCAAGTTTACGAACGCTGGCAAGTCCCCTCTGATGATTGTGGGAACTCACTCAGGATGTGGTTGCACGGCAGTCGAGATCGACCAAAATAAAAAATATAGTCCAGGCGAAACCGGCACGATTCGCGTGAAATTCGACACGAGCGACTTCAGTGGCAAAATCACCAAAATTGTTACCGTCATGACAAACGAAAAAGTCACACCAATGCGTACTTTGTCGATTCGCGCAGATCTTCAAGAAGAGTTTATTGTTTCGCCGCCCCTGGCTGACTTCGGACCAATCAAACCAGAAGATGCTCCCAAAAAACAAATCAAAATGGTCGCCGCGGAAGGCAAAACTTTTCGCGTCCAAAAAGTCCGGTTCAATCAAACCAAGCTGGAAGTCACACACCAGGAAGTTGGCAACAATGTGGAAATGACGATTGGACTTTTGCCAGGGATTGCTCCGGGTCCACTTAGTGAAACTATTTATGTTCGCAACAACAGCAAAAATCTAAAAGAAGTGACGATTTTTGTTACTGGTACAGTTTTGGGCAATATTCAACCCTCGACGAATCGCCTTAGCTTTGGCTCGATTGATAAGCAGAGTCCAGCCCGAGTGGCACTAGACTTAAAATCGAAGAAAGAATTTAAAATTCTGGGCGTCGAAACTACTTTATTTTTGAATGGCAGCGCCCTTCCGAAAGTTGCTGATTTTGTTAGCCTTGATTTCTCAGAGAAAACGGCTGTAGACCAAAAAATATACGTTGGCCTAAAAAATAGCAGCGACCAAGCCGGAGTCGTGCACGGTGAGATGAAGCTCAAAACCGACGACCCCAATCAAAAAGAAATTAGCGTCGAAATTCGTGGATTTTTCGAGTAAGCTACCCCCATGACGACGACGACTTACATTACTCTCTATATTGTTTTATCAGCGGTGTTCGTGGGCGCATCGGTTTATTATTTTATGCTGCCAAGAATTTCCAACAATACCCAAGATAAGAATCAAGCCGGGCCGAACGAGATTTGAACACAGAGAATTAGTATTTCTAATGCTCCTGCATCAATTCAAATAATTTGGCATTTCGCGGCTAAACCCCTAAATCACATGAGTTGTAAAAAGAGGTCAGAAACAGATTTCTGACGCCCAGGGGGATCCATGTATTTTGTTATCAAATTGGCAGTGGCAGCAGTCGTCATATTCCATGGACTCGTCCCACAAATCGCCTTGGCCCAAGATGCTTCATCGCTTCCGGCTCTTAGCACTTACTTCCAACAAAACGACCTTCAGTATATTAAGACTCCCAGCCAATCGAAAGACTGCGCTGAGGTAGCTTCGGTCAGCCTCGACGAATCGGATCCCCAGAATCCCGCTCTCACTATTGACCGCATGCCGATCGAAGATAGCGACTGCATTCCTAAACAACCTCAAACTCGCCGGTATAAGCCGTACAAACGGTTCAGTGCCTGTGGAAAAGTTGTGTATACCGACCGCGCCAACCAAAGTCTTCAAATTGCCCAATTAATCATCATCGACAATAGAACGGGAACCTGCGACGACGAACATCTTGAAAAAGCTGAAGTAGTGATCCGCGAAGCGACTGCTTCTGGGGCTGATTTCTTTAAGATTCGCTAAGTCTCAAAAATCCCATTGCGAGAGCCTTATGCGGGGCTCAAGTGAATTGACTTTGTACACCCACCATGAGAGCTTCGGTGGTTCCTTTTTCAATTGAAAAAGACAGAGTCAAAGACCAATTCACTTGAGGACTTTTTCGCATGGCAACGCGCTATCAAACCGCCCCCGACCCGAATCAAACCGGATGGCCAAAAGGGGTTAAGTACATTATTGGCAACGAAGGTTGCGAACGTTTCAGCTTTTACGGGATGAAGTCCATCCTTCAGGTGCATCTCACGGCGATTTTCGCTTTGACGATGACGGAAACCGTTGCCGCGGAAGAGCATGCACAACATATGGTGCATTTGTTTGTGGCGGGCGTTTACGCTTTTCCAATGATCGGCGCGATTATCGCGGACCGTCTCTTGGGGAAGTACTATACAATCATGACGCTTTCCCTCGTCTATTGCTTGGGACATCTCGTCTTATCTTTAGGGGAAAGTACTTTAACAGGGATGATGTGGGGCCTCGGTCTCATCGCGATCGGCTCAGGCGGCATTAAGCCATGTGTATCGGCACATGTCGGTGATCAGTTCGGCAAAGGCAACTGGAACCTCATCGATAAAGTCTTTCAAATGTTTTACTTTATCATTAACTTCGGTTCCTTATTTTCGACGCTACTTATTCCCTTCATTTATGAATGGGAAAAAAATAATCTGAACTGGTCCATTAATATTGGCGGACATAGCTACAAGACCAGCCTCGCCTTTGCGATACCGGGTATTTTGATGTTTATTGCCACCATCGCATTTTGGATGGGACGAAAAGTTTTCGTGCACGTGCCACCGAAACCGGGTGGAAAACTTGGTCTGATGGATACGGTCAGTTCTTCTTTACTTTTCATGGGCTTTCTTGGATTGCCGATGTTCTTTAGGGACTCGCTAAGTACGAGCGCATTTTGGGGACTCGCAATTGCCTCTGTTGTAGTTGGCTTGAGTGTGTTTTTATACCGCCAAAAACTCAGTCAAGACGAAGGCTTCTTGGCAGTTATGATTTACTCACTTCAATCCGCATTGAGTGGCGCCAATCGCAAAGCCAAAACAAGTGTCGATCAATTGGCTCCGGCGGATTCTATTAAACGCCATTGGCTCTTTTCGGCCGCTGCCAATAAATTCGGTGAACCCATTGCAGAAGGCCCACGAGCGGTGCTTCGCATCATTTCGGTTTTTTTCTTAGTCAGTATTTTTTGGGCCCTCTTCGATCAGCATGCTTCCAGTTGGGTTCGTCAAGCTCAGCGCATGGATATGGCGGTCAACTTCTTAGGTTTGAGTTTCAACATGCTGCCTAGCCAGATTTCTGCAATGAATCCTTTAATGGTCATGGCATTGATTCCTCTAAACCTGACTGTCATTTACCCTCTTTTAGGACGTTTCTTTAACTTAACGCCGCTTCGAAAAATGGCCTTAGGTATGTTTTTGGCAAGTCTCGCGTTTGTTTCTGTTGCGTTGCTTCAAGGGATCATAGATGCCGGTGAAGCCGAAGGAACGAAGATCAATGGCCTATGGCAGTTCATTCCTTATCTCCTCATGACTCAAGCGGAAGTTATGGTTTCGATTACGGGTTTGACGTTTGCCTACACGCAAGCTCCAAAAGCCATGAAATCCACTATTATGGGATTCTGGTTGCTTACAGTTTCTTTCGGAAATATTTTGGTTTCTATCGTGACGATGATGCCCGACATGTCTTTGGCAAGATTCTTCTGGACGTTCGCATTGTTAATGGCTGGTGCCGCTGCACTCTTCAGTGTTCTGGCCAGCGTTTACAAATACAAGGACTACACTCAGTAATCCGGTAATTTAGGGACACATAACTAATTTGTATAAATAAAAAGCCCGAAGTTTTAAGCTTCGGGCTTTTTATTTATACAAATTAGTTATGTGTCCCTAAATTACCGGATTACATGGCCATATCGACCATAATGCTAAATCGGCTTTCATTACCGAGGCCAACTTCTGGGCGAATATTAATGCGATCGAAGCTGAAGTTTGCACCTAGAAAAATTCCGAAGGTATCGTCACGCTCGATATCGGCTGTAGCTGGACCAAAGTCAACTTCGCCGTCACTGAACGGAACTAATAGAACTCCGCCATAGGCACCAACGCGTGGCGTGAAGTCTTTTGAAATGACGCCACCGAATTTAAACTCAAACAATGTACCTTCGACTCCACCGCCGAATTCATCAGCCGCATAAGATAGTTCTGAAAATGCATTCACATGAAAGTGCTGGTTTTCAAAAGCTTTATATTTAGCGCCCCCACCAACAACAAATCCCGTATCGTCACCAGAGAATGGTTCTAGTTCAGAAGCAAAACTGAATCCACCGTACCCATATAAGTTCAAAATTATGCTCCAATCCATAAGAAACACCCGCGCCGAGGATCTTCTTTTCTACTTCGCGACTAGGTCCATTGTCACCTTCAATATCGAACTCATGCGCCGAAAATCCCGCTGAAAACTGCATCGCTCCCGGATCCGCAATATGCGAAAGATTCATAATTCCTTGCGCCTGTACTCCAGTCGCACTCAACATCAACGCCACAACGGCTACTTTCAACTTCATCTCAACTCTCCCTTTTCAAAAACCATAAAATTAATAACTAACTAAAAAATATTCTCAATCTACATATTGTCTTGCTAACTTTGCTTTCGTTGCCTTTCGTTCCTGCGCCCAAGCGACCAATTCATTGAGTGCATCCTTGACGCTCACGCCGTCGTGCTTCCAAAGCGTCGGTACTCCCGACACTTCTGTAAAACCCGGAATTGTGTTCACCTCATTTAGAAAAAACTTATCAGTCTTTCGACAGAGAAACCAATCGATCCGAGACATTCCGTGTAATTGAAGAGCACGATAGACTATCTTTGTGAGTTCTACACCTTCCGCTTTTTTTTCCGCCGTAAGGGGTGCGGGGACAAGAAACTCCTGAGTAGAATTACTCAAATACTTCTCTTTGTAATTAAAAAACTCATCGCCAAAAGTGACTTCGCCAGGAGTCGAGACGATGGGTTCATAGTTACCACGAACCGCAAATTCAATTTCACGAGCATCCATACCTTTTTCAATCAAAATCTTGTCATCATACCGAAACGCATCCTCACACGCCGACGCCAAGTCCGACATGCTTTTCACCTTATGAACACCCACGGCACTGCCCGCATTCGTAGGCTTTACAAACAAGGGAAGACCCAATTTTTTCTCGGCGTCTGCCATGATCGCTTTCTGATTTTTGTTCCATTCAAAATCTCGCACACACATAAAAGGCACGACCGCTATACCGGCTGCGCTTACCAAGTTCTTAGTCACTTCTTTATCCATACAAATTGCCGATGCCAAAGTGCTAGGCCCAACATAAGCCACTTCAGCCAGCTCCAAAAATCCTTGCATGGTTCCATCTTCACCAAAACTTCCGTGCAGCGAGGGAATGACAACAAGACTATCCAAACTGACTTCATAACCTCCACGTTGCAATTCGCTTAAGAGTGCATTGATGGATGCGTCAATGGGTGTATGTTTGTGGATGGGAAGTGCCGGATTCTTATTAGTCTGCAATTCTTTTTCGTCTTGCAAGTACCACTGGCCACTGTAGTCAATGCCTAAAGCCGCCACCTGAAACTTTTGTCGGTCGAGATTTTTGAAAAAATTCAACGCACTCTTACAGGCGATCTCATGTTCCGTTGAACGCCCACCATAAAAAATAATGACACAGGTCTTAGACATTTCTTTTCCTTTAAAAGGGGAAAAACCAAACTATACCTGCGATTATATCGCAAAAAAAGCCGGGCTCGAATGAATGAGGTCGTGATCATGTCAGAATATAACTGGGGAGTTCTTAAGTGGTGCTCCGAGCCAGACTTGAACTGGCACAGGCGTTACCGCCCGCAGGATTTTAAGTCCTGTGTGTCTACCATTTCACCACCGGAGCACACATCATAAGGCCGAGAAAGTAACATAAGCGGTTTGGAACTGAGAAGGTTTTTATTTGCGAAGTTGTCACGAAAGTAAAATCTATGTTAGTCAACTGACCATGAGTGACTCCAAGCACATTCTCATAGCAGGCTGCGGCTACCTCGGTGAAATCATCGCGCGTAACTGTTTAGAATCCGGTCATAGCGTGACCGCTTTGAAACGCGATCCTTCGACACTTCCTGCCGGCATTTCTTCGAGACTTGCCATTGATATGAGCCAACCCTTTGAGCTTAAAGAAAATTACGACTGGATTATTTTTTGTGCCGCACCCTCCTCACACGACCGGGCATCTTATGAGCAAACTTATGTCGCTGGACTTCGTAACTTGATTACGGCCGCACAAGATTTCAAAGATAAGCCCGAAGTTTTGTTTGTGTCTAGCACCGGTGTCTACGGCCAAGACAAAGGCGAGCAGATAGACGAAGAAGCGAATACTTGGCCGCATACTTTTTCTGGCGAAGTGATGTTGGATGCCGAAGGCACTCTAGAAACATTCCATAAAGACGCAATTATATTACGCTTGGGTGGAATTTACGGACCTGGGCGAATTGGAATTGTTGATCGCTTCAAACAGTCGCCAAGACTGAGTCTGGCCAATCCTTACACCAATCGTATTCACAGTTGGGATGCTGCGAGAGCTGCCATTCATCTATTAACCACTGGTGCAAATCGAATTTTCAACGGTGTCGATAGTGAGCCTGTGCCCGTCAATAATGTTCGTAAATGGCTATCCAAAGAGCTTAGTATTCCCTTGCAAGCTGGTTTGGATGAGACTCCACCGCTACACGGCAGCAAACGCGTACTTAACGACAAACTTCTTGGGTCTGGATTCGAGTTACTGTATCCGAGCTTTCGCGAAGGCTTTCAAGCTATCTTTAAAGAGAATTCATGAAGTCACTTTATCGCTACGCATGCTTCGTAACGGTGTTTACATTGTTTGTCATCATGTGGGGCGCCTATGTACGCGCGTCAGGCTCTGGCGCTGGTTGCGGAAGCCACTGGCCTCTGTGTAACGGTGAAACCATCCCAACCGAAGCAAACCATAAAACATTGGTAGAGTTTTCGCATAGAGTGACGAGTGGGCTAAGTTTGATTTTTGTAGTAGCACTTTATGTCTTAACGAGGATAAAGTTTTCAAAATCCTCAAAAGAACGTCGCGTTGCCTTTTATGCGATGATTTTTATCTTTGCGGAAGCCGCCATAGGCGCTTGCCTGGTACTTCTGAAACTTGTCGCAGATAATGATTCGGCTTTGCGAGCAATTGTTATAGGGCTACATCTCATCAATACATTTGGCTTGGTCGGATCTCTCGCCGCGGCGTGCTTTTTCCTACGTCAGCCCGAAAAGTTCATTGCCGCCAACTGGAAAGACACTCAATCAACTTTTGGCTTCGCCGTTTTGGGCTTAGTTTTTGTGGGTGCTTCTGGTGGAATTGTAGCCTTAGGCGATACTTTGTTTCCAAGCGCCAGTTTATCCGAAGGTATCAAACAGGACTTCAGTGCTACCGCTCACTTTTTGATTAGGTTACGTCTCTGGCATCCCATCGTCGCAGTGATTGTCAGTGGCTTTCTTTTTTATGTAAGTCGAAAGGCCGCTACCATTAGTACGGACCCACGCACCAAGAAAGTAGCTCTGACCTTAATGACCGTTGTCACCATCCAGGTCATCATCGGATTCACGAATTTGGCTCTGCTCGCACCTATCCCATTGCAACTGATTCATTTGGCATTCGCCGAACTAACTTTTATTTGTCTAATGATTCTCATCCTTGTCACCACTTTCCGTCCCCAAAGAGAAACTGCCGCTTATTAGAGAAAAATAGGCGCTTTTTATGATTGCCGCTTACTGATTTTTTGCGGAAATCGCCAACGAAAATTTTAGTCATATCCAGTTTCTGCTAAAAGAAAGCCGAAATATCAATTTTTTCCCTATCATTACAGGTTGGTAGTGGGTACCCCCTCAATTCCACTGATGATTTGACGATACCCCTCTTGATTCAGCGGACGCGTCGTGGCCATCAAGGGCATGAAAGCGTTCCATTGCAACCCTTGCAAGACTTTAGAGGACGGTTTCCATGCGCACCCTAGCTTTGTTTCTATTACTTACGGCATGCGGTAGCCCCGCAATCAATGAACGAGGTTTCGGATCTTCAGACGGAACAAACGGTGGCGCCGTACCTGTCGCCCTCCGCTTTGAATTGAGTGAAGCCATGAGTCAAGTCAGCAGCTTCAAGCTACGTATTGGCTGCGAAGGAATTAGAGCATTCGAGTTCACCACGTCAAATTTCAACTTGCCGAAAATGGCCAAAGGTTGCCAAACACAGCTACTTGAAATCACTTTGGATGGAGTGACTTTCTATCCGGCAAGCACCGTTAAACTCAATAGTTCAAACACGTCTGAGTTTAAAAGCAAAGACGGTGCTAAGGTTTTTGCAGTCCTCGATACAGCACTAGCCAAAGAACTCAGCAGTGGCCAAGAAATTCTCTTCCTTCTTTCTAATTCCATCTTACACAAAGTTCTTTTGCAAGACTTGGCCATCACCTCGCCTGAAGGTTGGGATATTGCGCAACGAGTCAAAGACGCTTCGACGATCATTCTTCGCTTCAAAAATGGCGAAAAGACTTTCGTGGTTTACGTGAAAAAATCAGATGGCAGTTCTATCAAAGATATTTTTGCAGCCGAAGCAAAAGTCGTGAAAGATGACCATGTTGACAGTCTCAATGATATGGATTGGAGTCGCATGACGACTTCCGTAGATTTCACCGGCAAAAACCTCAAGTATTTTGTTAGTGGATTTATGGGTGAAAAGAACGGCTTCACCTACTTCGGTTTTAGTCGTGATGAAGATCAAAGCGTAGCCGAAGAAAATACGACCGCCTTCCTTAAACAAGCAAAATTCGCGAAATAGAGGATCTATTTATGAAAAGTATCATCATTCTAATTTTAGCAACCCTAATAACCAGCTGCGGAACTCAAGCGGACTATAGTGAAGTTCATTCACTCACTGACGAGGACTATGCTGGACGCAAATATTATCTCGGCTGGGGAGCTGCCTCAGGCGGTGATCCCACCATGATGCACAATGAAGTGAAGTACGATGTTTTGCATACTCACGATATTTTTACAAAAGAATACGGCGGCAGCTACCTTGGTGAAACCATGATCGGTACCAGCGTGACGGGTAGTAAAGTCAAAGAAAAGTGGAACAACCTTAGGTCCAAGATGACATCAGACGATATGTACGTCCAGTACTCTAGTGGACATGGATTCAGCGGCGGTCTGGCTATCAATATTTCATATGATGAAATGCGTAATTTTGCACTTGCTACACCAGCTAAGGAAGTCATCGTCTTTACGATGGCCTGCTACTCTGGAAACTTGGTCGACTCGTTCAACGAACAACGATCGACTTGGCAGAACTGGCAAAATGAGGGTCGTACTCTTTTCGTTATGGCTTCCAGTGAAAGTAATGACACGTCTAGCACGGGACCCGGAACAGACTCCGATGAACCGGCTGGACAAACCGGTACGGCTGGCAGCGCTTATGGCCATGCACTATGGAAATCTTTGCTTGGTTACGCGGACGGGTATATTGATGGCGTTAAGGACGGATACTTAAGTCTTGCCGAAATTGAGTGGTACACAAAAGCTAAAACAAAACAAATCGGTGGTCATAAACCAGTCTCTACTGGCGTCTACGATCCCGATCTCATTATGAATCGCGTGGTCCCACGCAGTTACTCTTCTCAATTCGATGTTGTGGAAGACAATATGGAAGAACTCCGGACTTACTAGTTGACTACTTCGCTACGCGGGTCTTCATTGCCCGCGTAACTTTCTAGACTTTTCAGTCGCCAAACACACTGCACTAATCAACATGGATCTCAAACCACGTGTTTCAAGCTCATAAGTAGCATCGGCGGTTGTACCACCAGGAGTTGTCACTTGATCCTTTAAAATTGCCGGGTGCAAGCCTTTTTCTTTTACTAAAGTTGCGGCTCCCAAAACAGTTTGCGTCGCCAGTTTTGCAGCAAGAGCGCGAGTGAGCCCCATTTTTACGCCTCCATCTATCAACGATTCAATAATCATAAAAATATAGGCTGGTCCGCTACCCGATAGGCCTGTGACAGCATCTAACTTGTCTTCTTCCGTCCAAGCGGCTTCGCCGATAGAATTGAAAATCACTTCTGCTATTGCTTTCTGATTCTCGTTGCAATGAGCATTGCAACACATCGCTGTTGCGGCTTGCCGCACAGTCGCAGCAATGTTCGGCATTGCGCGAATAACGCCACCTTTAAAGTTTAATGCGTTGGCCAGCCCATCTGTTGATACTCCTGCAAGAACCGATATCACTAATGTCTTGGGCTTGATCTTATCTTTTATAAGTTGCGAAACTTCCTGCAGGTCGTAAGGCTTGACACAGAGTAAAATAACGTCTGCCGTGCCGATTGCTTTCTTTAGATCCGTTTCGTTTTTCATGGAAGTCGTCACACTTAAGTTTGCCGCGCGCTCACCATGCGTGTCGTAGCCCAGCAAGTTAAACTGCTTGCCACCAATCGAATCCAATCCGCGCACGATGGCGGAACCGATATTTCCCAAGCCTAAGGTCAGCACTGTGGTCATACACACCAACATTCTTCTAACGTTATGAAATTTAAGACTATTTACAAGTACGTCGGCTTTTCCTTTGAAAACTTGAGAATAAGGCTGGAACAGGCCCCTTTAATTATCTAAAATAGTTGAAGTAATTGGCTATTCGGTAAATTGCATTAATTTGATACAGTAGCGACCGGACTGCCAAATAAGGTTCAAACCAAATGCTAATCAATTCATGGTTAGTTTCTTTTAGACGGGTAACGAGACATGCAATTTAAACTTTTTAGCATTGCCTTTATATCGGCTGTCCTGCTTTGCAGTAGTTGCCAACATTTAAAATATAGTCCAACGATGTCTTCACGCGATCGTAGCGGCACACCATCCAAAGAGAACGCTGCGCAACGTCAAGCCCGCGCAGAAAATGCCAGGAGCTATACTCCAGAACAAGAAGAAGCTGTTCTTTTCGTTCAACGTCACAGCGATGCAACGACAGTCCTTGATAAGACTGACCAAGATTTTCTGGACAATATCGTACAGCCCGCACCTGGCAGTCCTGAAGAAGCTGCATTGACTCTGGGTATTATCAAAGAAGTTTTGGGTGAAACGTATGCCAATAGTGAATCTAATTTTGTTGAGTCCGATACGCAAGCCGAACCAAAACCCTCGGAGCGTCAAAAAAATCCGACGCGCACAACAAAACCATCTCTTGAACAAATATCAGAAACGCGCAATATCGATCTTGCTGCTGCACTGGAAAACAATTTGTTACTGCGCTCTAACGACATTTCCAACTTGGCCTTGGAAGCTCTTGAAAACTCGCAAAATACCCCTGAATTCAACAACAGCATTCGCTCTATTCTTGGTCGCCGCGTTGCAGTCTGGCAACAACTGGAGAATAAAGTCGATGTCCGTAGTGACGCGCCAAAATTAAAAAACCTCAATAGTGAACCGACGGAATTTGAAACGGCCGAAGACCTGGCACCAGCAGATACCAATCCCGCTGCCAATGATCCTTCAAATTCAACTCAACAAAATGCAATGACGGAAGAAAATGCAGAGCCTCTTTATTTATCCCCTGACGATCAAGATCTCGCGGCCATCCAGCGCCTTATCGATGAGGGCGAAACAAATTTGGCACTGAAGAAACTCCGCCAGATTCCAAAGTCGAGTCCCATGTATGCGGGCGCACGAAGTAAGCTTAAGCAAATTAGCCAACAGCATGTTCGTGAACTTCGCGCGAAAGCGGCACAAGCTTATCAGAATGCTCTTCCTGTTGCTGACCGTGACCTGAAGATCACTTATCTGGAAGAGGCACGTAAGTATTTGGAACAAGCTCTAAAGACTTACGGCGATTCGGACGATAGCGACACGATTCGCAGCAACTTGTCACTTATCACTGACGAAATTGAACAACTTAAAGACGGCGATAAAACGTTCTAATAGGACCGTTTCACCTGGAAAAAGTCGTGATTTTATGAAAAAAATTCTATTTTTAACTCTTTTGGTTCTATTTTCAAAATCGGCCTTAGCGGCGCCAATCGATACGATTTCCAAGTTCTTCAATGCCGCTAACAAAGACAATATGAAGCAGGTTTGCGCCGAGTTCTATGCCGCAGATGCGGAGTTTGATGATCCCGTCCATAAGATCAAAGGACTGGATCAAATCATAAAATATTACGAACACATGTATGAAAATGTTACTGACATTAAGTTTAATTTTACCAATCACGTCACCCAAGATGATAAAACATTTGCAGACTGGACCATGCATTTGAAGGCCAAGGGTCTTAATGGTGGTGAGCTCGTTAAAGTTGAAGGTGTTTCCTATTTTGTCTTCAACAAAGAAGGCAAGGTTACTTATCATCGAGATTATTTTGATTTGGGTGCTATGGTTTATGAATATATTCCCATTCTCGGTAGGCTTGTAAAGTACGTCAAAGGACGCCTTCAAATTCATTAAAAAATAGTTTTTTGAACACTCGCTGCGCGAGTGAGGATTGTTTAAAATAAGCTCCGCCCTTCACAGGCGGAGCTTTTGTTTTTTTGCGAAGAGTTGGGTAAAACTTCCCAGCACTATCTCCAGAGGGTACGCTTGCCCGCCTAAAAGTGGGGACTTTTGTTTGTAACAAAGCTCCTGCCCGGGCTGCGCTGGTGTTCGCGCGTCCTGCGCTCACAACCCCCTCTGGGGATAGTGCTGGGAAGTTTTACCCAATTCTTCGCAAAGCTCAAAATCTCCAACAGTGAGGCTCCGCCAAACTGGTTACCTCCATCGAGCAACCGTTGCGGAGGCAACTCGTGCGGGAACGCACTCGAGAGCGGAGCCTCGCTGTCACAGTTTTTACCCGATGGTTGGCTGGGACGGTTGAGCCGGCTTAAATTT
>JBGSKV010000044.1:0-19692 GCA_041740975.1 Oligoflexales bacterium
CGAAGATCGAAGGCCGTTCTTCGCAGAATCACTTCCCGGCGATGAAAGTAGAAGTTCTCGAGGATATCTTTGAGGTTCAAAACTTTTGGCACACCTTTAACAAGCGCGACCGTATTGACACCAAAGCTTGTTTGGAGAGGTGTTAATTTAAATAAGTTATTTAGAATAATTTCGCCGACTTCGCCTTTTTTGAGATCGATCACAACTCGGATATCGTCCTGAGCGGATTCGTCTCTTAAGTCCGAAATACCTTCGATTTTTTTATCGCGAACCAGCTCGGCAATTTTTTCGAGCAATCGAGCTTTATTGACTTGATAAGGCAACTCAGTAACGATGATTTGAGACTTACCGGACTTGGTTTCTTCCACTTCGGCTTTGGCGCGCATTTTGATGCTGCCACGACCGGTTTTATAAGCGCTCACAATGCCTGCGCGCCCACAAATATATCCCCTGGTGGGAAAGTCCGGGCCTTTAACATAGGTCAAAAGCTGATCAATTGTGATTTGGGGATTATCGATAAGAGCTTCTAAAGCGGTCGCAATTTCAAGGATGTTGTGGGGTGGAATATTCGTCGCCATACCGACCGCAATACCAGAAGCGCCGTTTATTAAAAGTTGCGGCAACTTCGTCGGCATGACGAGAGGTTCGGTTTCTTTGTTGTCGTAGTTCGGACCAAAGTCTACCGTCTCTTTGTCCAAATCGGCTAACAAAAGATCAGCGATTTTTTCTAGACGCACTTCCGTGTAACGCATAGCGGCGGCTGAATCACCATCGATAGAACCAAAGTTTCCTTGGCCATCGACGAGCGGATAACGCATGGAAAATTCCTGCGCCAAACGAACAAGCGCGTCATAAACAGCGGTATCCCCATGGGGATGGTACTTACCGATGACGTCCCCGACGATACGAGCTGATTTGAGGTAAGGGCGATTGGAAAAGTTCTTTAGCCCGTACATTGCGTATAGAATCCGACGATGCACAGGCTTCAGTCCGTCTCGTACATCCGGTAAGGCGCGTGAAACAATTACGCTCATCGAATAGTCGAGAAAGGATGTTTTTAGTTCATCTTCAATATGAATGGGAATGACATTGGTATGTTCAGCCATAAACCTTAACCTTAAATATCGAGATTTTTAACATTAAGAGCGTTGGATTCTATAAATTCACGACGTGGTTCCACATCATCACCCATCAAGGTACTAAAAAGAAGATCGCTTTCGATCGCGTCTTGCACGTCCACGCGCAAAAGAGTGCGTTTGTCGACTTCCATGGTCGTTTCCGCCAGCTGTTCCGGGTTCATTTCCCCCAAACCTTTGTAGCGCTGGATGTAGGCACCTTTACGGCCCTCGTCTTCAATAAGTTGGCGCATATCTTCAAGGTTTTTTATTTTTCCACCTTGAATCACGTTCTCTTCTTCAGTTTCGACTTTCTCACCTTTTTCGGGTTTCGCTTTTTTGATACGAGTGTATTCAAACGGCGCTTTTGCAACTTCTAGAATTTGCTGCTTCATGCGGCGAAGCTCGAGAAGTTCAGGGGAAGAGAAAATTCCGGCATTCATGCGCGAAATCTGCGGAATATGTTTAATACGTGTTTCAAAAGTAATATTGTAACGCGAAGTATCTTCGTCGAACGCTACTGTTCCCGTCGCAAAAATATGCTCTTTCGGAACGCTCGTAAGGTGCGCGATAATTTGATCTTTGAGCTTTACGACTGACTTTTCATCAGCCATGGAACTTGCGTCGAGCTTATCGTTATCCACAAGATATTCGATAATCGCTCGTTGATGGCGGCGAGATATGGCGCGGAAAAGTTGGTCGTGACGACTGAGTTTGGTCATCAAACCCTTCACCGTACTGCGGTCCAATACCTTTTTGTCGGCATCGCGGATTTCCAGACTATCTAAGGCCGCATCGCTTAAGAAAGCTTGCAAGGATATATCGTCTTTCAGATACCGTTCCACTTTGCCTTTGCGATATTTATACAAAGGAGGTTGTGCAATATAAAGATGACCGCGTTCGATTATTTCTGGCATTTGACGGAAAAAGAATGTCAAAAGTAGCGTTCGAATATGCGCCCCGTCGACGTCCGCATCGGTCATCAGAACGATTTTGTGATAGCGAAGCTTTGAAATTTCAAAATCGTTTTTGCCAATCCCTGTTCCCATCGCTTGAATGAGAAGTTTGATCTCTTGGGAGGAAAGCATTTTGTCGAATCGCGCTTTTTCGACGTTTAAGATTTTACCTTTCAGAGGCAATACAGCTTGTGTTTTACGGTCCCGTGCTTGTTTCGCGGATCCGCCTGCCGAGTCACCCTCGACCAAGAAAAGCTCGCATAGTTCTGGGTTTCGCTCTTGGCAGTCGGCCATTTTTCCGGGAAGACCGGCAAAATCCAACGCCCCTTTTCGGCGCGTCAGTTCGCGGGCTTTTTTTGCGGCTAAACGAGCGCGGGCGGCATCGATGATCTTATTGATGATGCGCTTTCCGGCGTCGGGGTTGAGGTTAAAATAATGCGTAAGTTTATCGGAAGCGATTTGCTCAACCATGGGACGAACTTCGGGATTTCCCAGTTTTGTCTTGGTTTGACCTTGGAATTCAGGGTTTTTGATTTTGACAGCAATGATACCTGTCAAACCTTCACGAATATCTTCCCCTGTAATGCCTTCTTTGAAGTTTTTCAAAAGTCCGTTGGACTCAGCAAACTGGTTGATCACCCGCGTTAAACTCGAACGAAGGCCGGTAAGATGCGTTCCACCTTCCACGGTATTAATATTATTGACGTATGAATAAAGACTTTCGTTATAGGCGTCTGTCCACTGCATAACGCATTCGACTTGCGCGAGCAGTTTGTTGTTTTCGATGTGATCATGCGTAAAATAGATGGGGTTATCATGTAAAGGAGTTTTGCCTTTATTTAGATATTCACAAAACGATTTGAGACCACCTTCATAAAAGAATTCTTGTTTACGATCAGAGGCTTCTTCGTTGAGTGTAATGCGAATGCCTTTATTTAAGAATGCAAGTTCCCGAAGTCGCTTCGCCAGCGTGTCGAAAACGAAAGTGGTATCTAAAAAAATGCTGCCGTCGGGTTTGAACTGCGTCGTCGTACCGTTATTTGTGGCTGGGCCAATTTGTTTAACCGGACCATCAGGAACGCCTATTTTGTAGCTTTGCGTGTAATGCGCGCCTTCTTTGAAAACGTCAACTTTACACCACTCCGAAAGCGCATTGACGACCGAAGCACCCACACCGTGCAAACCGCCCGAGAAAGCAAATGCTTTATCATCAAATTTACCGCCGGCATGAAGAACGGTCATAACAATTTCGAGAGCTGATTTTTTTTCTTTTGGATGTTCTGCGACCGGAATACCGCGACCGTTATCTTTGACTAAACAAGATCCGTCCATTTGCAAAAAAACTTCGATTAAATCGCAATGACCGCCCATCGCTTCATCGATAGAGTTATCCACAATTTCATAAACAAGATGATGCAAGCCATCCACAGAAGTGGAGCCGATATACATACCTGGTCTTTTTCGAACAGCTTCTAAACCTTCCAGAACCTGAATGTTACTGGCGTTATAGCTAGACTTGGGTGCAGCAGGAGGAGAATCTTGGTCGGTGGTACTCAAATTAACGTCTTCCATGTTGTGAACGACCCTTCTAACGTTTGATTATGACTACCATAATCAAGTGTTTTTTGCTTTCTTTTTCATGCTTTTCAAAAATCAAAAAGCTTAGATTCTAGGTCTTCATGACTTATTTTCAGTTCTCTTTTATCGGTACTAGAACATGCATTGAGTGACATCCCTCCGGTTCGTTTTTAGGAAGAATAACGAGCGCATCATTATTATCGGTTTTAAATTGCATTTCAATTTCGGCACTAGTCGTAGCGCTAAAAACGTCCGTCAAGAAACGACCATTGACAGCCAACTTGCGTGGCTCGCCATCATACTTGTCGATTTGAATAAGTTCTTTGCCTTCAGAACTTCCCATTGTTTTCGAACTGAGCGTTAGCGTGTTATCGCTAAACAATAAACGCAACGCCCGGCTTTTATCCGAAGCAAGAAGCACGCGCTTGGCCACACCCTGCAAATGCTGTCGCGATACTTCGATACTGTTCAACGCACCTTTCGGAAGCACACCCTGATAATTCGGATATTTTACGGCCGAAATGCGAATAAAGACTTTGTAGCCGTCTAAACTTGCCAAAAGTGTGTTTTGTTCGTGATCGACGGCAATCTCAATATTTTCAAAACCTTCTGTACACATTCTGTGCAGCTCAGTCAGTGCTCGCTTGGATAAGCAAACGCCTTGCGCCAAAAACTCGTTCGGTAGGGGCAAAGTTATCTCGCAATGAGATAGACGATAGCCATCCGTGCCCACTAAGCGCAGCGTCTGATCTGAGGTCTTGTGGAGGTATCCTACGGTGCCATAGTTGCGTGGCGATTCTTGCGATACACAAAACTGCATCTGTTCAATCATGTAGCTAAGCTTCATGGTTGGGAGTTTAGTGAATCTTTTTTCATCAAATTCCGGCGGATCACGCCAGGTCATCTCGTCAATGACAGGTATCTTGATCTCGAATTGCTTGTCCTCACCAGCTTTGATGATGAGAAACGAATCTTTAGTTTCAAGTGAGGTCACGCCATTCGGAAGTTCTTTAACAACATCGGAAAAAAGCTTGGCAGGTACGAAGACGGTGCCGGGTTGTTCCGTTGTACAGGCTGCTTCGCTATAAATCGCCAGGACACGGTCCATGGCTGACAATGTCAACTGACCCTGATCCACTTTGAGACCAATATTGGCTAGCGTTCGTTCTGATATCGCACCTTGCAATCGATTCGTGGCTATCGCCAGATCTTGCTTACTGGTTTTGATGTGCATTCTTCGTTACCCCTCGGGATTGGTTCTCTTATATGTAAAATAATGAAGTTATTTTCTCTTTAAATAGTAGTAGTAGTAGTGTCTGTGGGTAACCTGTATAGCTTTGAATAACCCGTCAGAATCATTATTAAAAACAGCCTTTTCTGGGCTGGGATTTCGGTGGAAAAATCGTGCACTTTGCAGTGGATGAAGTTGTGGAAAAGTAATCGTCTTCAAATTGTCCTCAGTTCATCCACTTCGAAATTCATATCCAAATCACAAGTTATCAACATAGTTGTTCAAGCTTTCTTTCGAGAGCTTCCAAATCTGTCTTCAAATTTATATCGTTTCTTTCTTTAGTAATCTTCTTAACAGCATGCATCACCGTTGTGTGATCTTTGCCGCCAAACTTTTCACCAATTTCTGGAAATGATGCGTTCGTCAAATCGCGAGCGAGATACATCGCGATTTGGCGTGGTGTCGTCAGCGCTCGCAAACGGCGTTTCGACTTCAGATCCGACATGCGAATCTTAAAGTGCTCGGCGACTGTTTTTTGAACAGCCTCAACGGTAAGTCTTTTCACAGGTTCCGTCAGAATATTTTGGAAAGTCTCCATGGCGAGGGTCAGATCAATCGTGCGGCCCTGTAAAGAGGCAAAGGCAGCAATACGGTGCAAGGCACCTTCTAGCTCGCGGACGTTTCTCTTTGCATAACTAGCAATGTACTCGGCAACGTCGTTTCCGATAGCAATACCCATAGCCTGGGCCTTTTCAAACAAGATCGCCATGCGGTGCTCTTGATCAGGAACTTGGATGTCGGCGATAAGCCCCCACTGAAATCGATTTTGCAAACGATCTTCAATATCGGGGATATCCTGTGGAAACAAATCCGAAGTCATAACGATTTGTTTTTTCGCTTCATACAAAGAGTTAAACGTATGAAAGAACTCTTCTTGCGTACGCTCTTTTCCAGAAATAAACTGAATATCATCCACTAAAAAAACATCGCAATGACGGTATTTTTGCCGAAAATCCCACATTTTATTAAAGCGAAGACAATAAATCATCTCGTTCATAAATCGTTCGCTAGAAATATAGGTGACAATCGCAGACGGGTTATTTTGAATAATATGATTGCCGACAGCGTGTAATAAGTGAGTTTTACCGAGGCCAGTACCACCATAAATGAAAAGTGGATTGTAAGTTTGACCCGGCGCATTCGCGACCGCTTCTGCAGCGGCCTGCGCAAAACGGTTACTTTCACCGCTAACAAACGTCGAAAATGTGTAGTTCGGATTGAGATGACTTTTGTGTTGAGTTAAAGATTGAGATAATGTTCCTTCTGGTCGTCGCGAGGAAACCACTGGTTTTATAGCGTCAAGTGGCATGTCCAAGGGACCAGCATCCAAAATGGTTTTTTCTTCTTTGATATCTTCCACAGCAGGAGAGCCATCTATTTCAATTCGTAAAAAGACGTCGATTCCAAGTCCTGATTTGGCGTCTTCAATCACTTGCCAGTAATTTTCGACTAAACCTTGATAAAAAACCATATTCGGCACGAGAAGCGTGATTTCTTTTTGACCAACTACGCGCGTCGTAAGTGGTGCGATCCAGCTACTATATTCTGTTTTATCTAGGACTTCGGCGAGGCGTTTAGCGATACGTTGCCAGGATGATTCTGAGGTAAGTGACGCGGAGGTTTTGGAGGCGTCAAACTTTGATACAAACAGTGATTCATGCATAACAATTGGATTTCCTGAGAATATTAAAAACCTAATTAAATCAGATAGTTATATCTAGTCTTACAGGCTTTCAGATTTACGAAAACAACCTGGAAAACTAGCATAGCGATGGGGGGAGAGCAAGGTGAATGAAACAAATTTAAATGGCTCTAAAACCCTGATTTAAGAATGTTTTGCAGCTTGCAAAATTATATTTATCCACAGTAGAAAGCAGCTGAAGGAAATAGCAAATGACGAATGGAAATTTTTACAAATCTTTTGGCTTGTTAATGGCGTTCCCATTTCAAGTTATCTCTGTAGCCTTTGCAGCGCACTGGTTCGGTGTCTATCTTGATAAAGAATATCCGAAAAGTTTCTCTTGGCTTACCGTAACCTATATTATAGCTTCTATTGTGATACTTCAGTTTTTTATATTTTTAATAATGTACATCATAAAATTAGACAAAAGTTATGGCAAGTCGAAATAGTGCGATTTTAGTGTTTTTTACCGCTGTTTTCGTGTTTTTAGCACTAATTTTGACAAAAAAAGCCTTTTTTTGGTATTTTTTCTCTGGATTTATGTTTTTTTTCGCAAATATCTTCTTTTTAGAACGCATTTCTCGCAAATTATTCTTCTCGCAAACTAATCTGACTTCAAACCAGCGCTATATCGCCTTTTTTGGTTTTTTGAAGCTCGTTTCATGGTTATTTCCCTTGTTTTTATTTCTTTACGGCAAAAATGACGTTGTTTCTGTCATTGCATTCGCAGCAGGTGCACTTTTTTGTTTAGTTTTATTTTCTTTTCGAAAATGGTTATCGAATAGCAATGTTTCACGTGAAACATCTGTTTAGTTCGCCATTCAGAGCAATTTACTGCGGAGCGTGCGGCTAGCGACAGTTCTTCGCTCAAACAAACTCGTTTTGTGCTGGAACAGAAGTCGCCAGCAGTTTAGTTGCACATCGGAATGTTTCACGTGAAACATTCTTTTTTTTTATTCAGAGAGCTAACTTTGAACGGGATGTGTTTTCGAATGTTTCACGTGAAACATCCAGTGATGACTCGACTGAAATCACCAAAAAATGAAAATGTTTCACGTGAAACATTTCATACTTTTCTCTTTCATTACCTTTTGTTTTGAGATAGAAAAGTGCCTCATGCTTTAGGTAATCTTTGCAGACATGCGCCTATTCAAAAAATTGAGTTGTCCGTCCTTAGCTCTTGTTGGTTTGCTTGTTAGCTCCAATTCGTTCGCTGCTGGCCTGAACCATTATCAGTCGTTTCTCAAAGGCCTCGGTGTCACCGATCACCACACCTTGCATGATTGGCAAGTTGTCCCTGGCGCCCTCTTGATTACAGTTGTCATCTTGGTATTGAGTCTTCTTTACAAACATAGTGTCGATAAGCAACTTGCCGCGAATGATATCGAACCACGATCACGTTTCAGCCCCGCCAATTTCGTCGAATTAGTCCTGGATTTTGTTTTTGACCTCGTCAAAAGCGTGATTGGGCCTAACTTTCGCAAGTATCTACCGCTCATGGTCGGCCTCTTCGTCTTCATCTTCTTCAATAACGTTTCGGGCCTCGTGCCTGGCTTTCCGCCATCGACAGAGTCATTGTCAACTAACTTAGCGTTAGCCTTGACTGTGTTTGCGTCTTACAACTATGCGGGTATCAAAGAGCATGGTTTTCATTATCTGAAACAGTTTACGGGTCCCATTGCTTGGCTAGCCTTCATGATGATTCCGATCGAATTGATTAGTCATGCGGCGCGTCCGCTGTCTCTTTCTCTTCGGCTTTACATCAATTTGTATGCGGACCACTTGATTTTGGGGGTTTTCAGCAGTTTTCCTGTGGTGAACTACTTCGTACCAGGCCTCTTTATGCTCTTTGGGCTTTTGGTATGTGGCATCCAGGCTTTTATTTTTGTGTTGTTAACGGGAATTTATATTGCGATGGCGGAGTCGCACGATCATTAATGTTTGAACGGAGGTTGTAGGCTGATGAGAGGATTGATTTCTAGATTGTTGACTGTGATGGGCGGCTTGGCTGTTAGCGGTATTGCTTTTGCTCAAGAGGCAGAGCAAGCAGTGACTGGCGGTAACGGTTTAATCGCTTTGAGCGCAGGTATTGCTGTAGGCTTGGGTACCATTGGAGCCGCTCTCGGCCAGGGAAAAGCTGCTGGTGCTGCACTTGAAGGTATTGCTCGTAATCCAACGTCACGTGGCGAAGTGTTTACGCCGTTCATTTTGGCGTTAGCGTTTATGGAACTTTTGGGTCTATTGGCGTTCTTGATTGCCATTATGCTTCAAGGTAAAGTTTAATTTCAGCAAAGAATGTTTCACGTGAAACATTTTGAATGGGGAGGCTCTGGCCTCCCTTTTTTTGTTCTTTTTTTTGAATGTAGTCGGTTGGGCTCCGCCTTTCGCAGGCGTAGTTTTTGTTTTTGTGGATTATTGGCACGTACGTCCCGGTGTAGTCTGGTCTGGATTGGTCGGTCATAAGATTCCCTCCAAAATCCAGCCCAGACTACACCGGCTCCTCCGTGCCAGCACACCCCAAGCCCAAGAACTCCAACAGCGAGGCTCCGCCCAACCGAGGACCCGCAACACGCATCCTTGAAAAAAAGCTCAGATTTAGTCGCGAAGCAAGTGGCGGAGACTCGCTGTCACAGTTCTCTCGCAAGTGATGATTGGAAGCGGACGAGCCAGGCATGTGGGCAAAGTCAATGGAGCGAGCCGGATGCGAGCGACGTTAGGGAGGCGGATGCAGGGATGCATCAAGCCGAGCGTGACTTTGAACACATGTCTGGGAGGACCGATTCTATTCATCGCATGGTAGAAAACTGAGAGTGCGAAAGTCGGAGCCAAGCGCATCATGTCTAATCATTATGCTTAAAAAATAAACACCAATGTTTCACGTGAAACATGTGTGGTCATGGGCTTTGTCCGAATGTTTCACGTGAAACATCTTATTTCATTGCTAAAGAAAAAAGCTCTGTTATATTCAAAGGACTTCCTGAATAGACGGATATAAAGGTTGCTATATGACTAGAATCATTGCAGTTTCTAACCAAAAAGGTGGAGTCGGCAAGACGACAACGGCAGTCAATATCGCTAGTAGTTTAGCGGTTGGTGAGAAACGCGTTCTCTTAGTGGACATGGATCCACAAGGAAATGCGGGAAGTGGTCTAGGGATTTACTCGCAAGATTTCGAACAAAGTATGTACGACGTTTTAGTGCATGAAACCCCTATAAAAGACGTCATTTTAAATACAGAATTAAAATTTTTGGATCTCGCTCCTTCCGATCAAGATTTAATTGGCGCCGAAGTCGAGCTGGTTTCTGTTATTGGCCGTGAAACAAGGCTTAAAGAAGCCATTGAAGCAACCGATGGTTACTACGATTTTATTATTTTGGATTGTCCGCCCGCTCTCGGTATTTTGACAGTAAACGCTTTAACTGCAGCAGATTCTGTTCTCATCCCTTTGCAGTGCGAATATTACGCGATGGAAGGATTGTCTCAGCTTCTTAAAACCGTAACGCTGATTCAAAAACGCCTGAATTCTTCGCTCGAAATCGAAGGTGTACTTTTGACCATGTACGACCGTCGTAATAATCTTTCTTCTCAAGTTGAAAACGAAATGCGCAAACACTTGGGCGACCAGGTTTTTGATATCGTGATTCCGCGTAACGTCAAATTATCGGAAGCGCCGTCACATGGAAAACCAGTCGTTCTTTACGATGTTGGGAGCGCTGGATCGCAAGCTTATATGGGTCTTGCACGCACGCTCATCAGAAAATATGAGAACAATAACGGTGAGTTAGCGCCAGAAAAAACACCAACGGCAGGAGCGCGACGCGACTCCAGCTCTGGTCAGTCTTCACAATCATCCCAATCTTTAGAGGTATAACACGATGTCTGAGTTTGATCGCAGCGGCGGAATTGCCGGTAAAAAACGCCAAGCTTTGGGTAAAGGTTTAAGCTCTCTTTTGGGAATGGAGCCAGAAGATTCTTCAGGAGCCTTTTCAAAATTCGTAGATAAGCCTATAAAACAAGGCTTAACTGAACTGAAGCTCGAACAAATTGAACCCAATCCTTCACAGCCGCGTAAATTTTTCGACGATAAAATGTTGCAAGAATTAGCGAGTAGCATTGAAGTCGAAGGTGTGATTCAGCCTATTATTGTCGCGAAAACCGAAGAGCCGGGAAAATACACGATCATCGCTGGTGAGCGTCGTTGGCGCGCTTCAAAACTTGCGAATAAAGCGACGATTCCGGTTATTATTAAAGAAGGAAGCGACGAGCAGTTGATGCGACTCGCGCTTATCGAAAATATTCAGCGTGCGGATCTCAATATTATCGAAGAGGCCGAAGCTTACCAGTCTCTCATCAATGATTTTGGACTCACGCAAGAAAATTGCGCTCAAAAAGTGGGCAAGGATCGCACAACCGTGACGAACGCACTTCGACTTTTGATTTTGCCCGCACAGGTCCGAGATGACTTAATCGAAGGCACTTTGACTAACGGACATGCGCGCGCGCTTTTGGCCCTAGAATCGCCTAAAAAGATTTTGGAAGCCCGTCACCTCATCGTGAAGAAAAAGCTAAACGTGAGGCAAACAGAGGCCTTGGTGAAGGCGCTCAAAACTTCAACAGCAAATGACACTATAGCCTCGACATCGAAGCGAATTGATGCAGATCTCAACTATGTTGCTGATAATTTGCGCAACAAACTCAAAACAAAAGTTCGCATCGCCGGAAGTGGTCAGCGAGGAAAAATTGAAATTTCATATTTTTCTGCGGCCGAGTTGGATCGCGTTGTGCAGTTAATCGGCAAATCCTAATTCAGGGACACATAACTAAATTGTTTAAAAAACAAACGCCATATTGAACCAAATATGGCGTTTGTTTTTTAAACAATTTAGTTATGTGTCCCTGAATTAGGATTAAAGTCCTATTGTTTATCTCTGCAATCTACGTTAAAAACTGACGTCCAGTTCATTTTATAGAGAGATTATAGGGTTTCATGGCTAGTTTTTCTCCTGCTGAAGTTAATCTCATTCCGAACATTGGCGTTATGACCACAATGATGGTTGTTTTCGCGCTCAATCTTTATATCGTCAAAAAGTTTATGCTAACGCCGTATTTAAAGCTTCGCGATCGCCGCGATAGTTTAACGAGCGGATCACAAGAACAAGTGAAGTCGATTCGTGAAAACCTGACGCAAATGCAGCAAAAAATAGATGCGAGTATCCGCGACGCGATCACTGCCGCAAAAGCAAGTGCCGAGTCTCAGCGTTTGCAGGCCGTGCAACAAGGTGATCAAGTCATTCACGCAGCAAAACTAGAAGCTGCGGCGGGCCTTAAGCAAACCCGTGAAAAAATAGCGCAACGCATCATTGAACAACGTTCAAAACTACCGCATCAAATCAATGAACTCGGTCAACTCGTCTACAAACAGGTTATGGAATAGCGGATTTCTAAGGAAAATTAGTGGAAAACTTTACAATCTATATTCTCCCTTACGTGAACTTCGCTTTGTTTGCGTTTCTGATTTTTCATTTCGGCAGAAAACCAGTTTCCAACATGCTGGCGACTCGCAAAGAAAATTTTCGTAAAGACTATGAAGAGGCGCGCAAACTACTGACGGAAGCGGAAGCGCAAAATGAGCTATTGTCGCGTCGCTTGACGAACCTTGATCAA
Organism: Oligoflexales bacterium; assembly: GCA_041740975.1. Taxonomy (GTDB): domain Bacteria; phylum Bdellovibrionota_B; class Oligoflexia; order Oligoflexales; family JALZUQ01; genus JBGSKV01. The sequence continues at coordinate 12,287 of JBGSKV010000044.1, forward strand.
GAAATCGCGCAGATTAATCAACGCGCCACTGCTGTCACTCAGCAAGAAATCGCTCGCGTGCAAGAAAACGCGAAGCGCATGGCCACACACTTTAAAGACGAAGTTTCTCGGATTTCCGATGCGGAAGTGAATCAAGCTCTCTCGGATTTGAAACAAGAGCTGATGACGGGCGTTATGCGGCAAGTTCATCAGTCTATCGCCACGCAGCTTGATGGTGCCGGTCAACAAAAACTCGTTCAGTCAGCCAATAAAAAGCTTATTAATTTGGACGGGCCTAGTCCGGACCATTTATCAGATGGGGGCGATGCTGATGCAGCGCACGCTCGGAAAAAGCAGGATCATTCACAACAAAAACCGACGGCGAGGGACTAAGCATGGGTGAGCAACTCATTGCCAAACGATACGCGCGCGGCCTTTACCTATCCACAAACAGCGACCGCGTTAAAGCAAAGTCGTACCAAGATGTATTGGTGGCCCTAGCAGAACTGTGTGAACACAGCGATATCTTCAAGTTTTTCAAAAACCCTTCGATTGCACCTAAGTTAAAGCTTGAAGTTTTGGAAGGTGCCGTGAAGCAGTTTCAGCCAGACGCTGGATTTGTGAATTTTTTGAAAACACTCAGCGAATCCGGCAGACTCGCCGAACTTCCGAAGATTTCCTCCGAGTTTAATAGTCTTATACTAGCATCGGACGGTGTTCTAAAAGCCACGTTGATCACGGCCGCAGAAATCACCGAGCAAGATCGCAAGGACATTAAGATTAATCTGGAAGAGAGATTTAAGCGCAAAATAGAGCTGGAAATGAAAATCGATAAAAATATTTTGGGCGGATTTGTCGTTCGGATCGGCAATAATATTATCGATTTAAGTTTAAAGTCAAAGTTAGATAAAATTGCACGAGTCGCAGTGAGCTAGATTTTTTGGAGATCGTTTCGACATGGATAAAATCAAAGTAGAAGAAGTTAGTCGATTAATCAGTGACCGTATCAAGAATTTTGATAATAAAGCGGAACTGCAAGAGACTGGTTCGGTCGTTACAGTTGGTGACGGTATTGCTCGGGTTTATGGCCTTGAAAACGCCATGGCCGGCGAGCTTGTCGAATTCAGCAACGGCGTTCGCGGCGTTATTTTGAACCTTGAAGAAGACAACGTCGGTGTCGCTATTTTCGGTTCTACAAAAGGGATTCAAGAAGGCAGCCAGGTTAAACGTACAAAAGAAATCAACTCGGTCAACGTCGGTGAAGCGCTGATCGGTCGAGTTGTCAACGCTTTGGGTGAACCCATTGATGGTCAGGGTGCTATTAACGCGAAGCGCGATGTCGTGGAAGTCAAAGCTCCCGGTATCATTGCCCGTAAATCGGTGCACGAACCGCTGCAAACAGGCATCAAACCAATTGATGCGATGACACCGATTGGGCGTGGGCAGCGCGAATTGATCATTGGTGACCGCCAAACTGGAAAAACAGCGATAGCTCTCGATACGATTATCAATCAAAAAGGCAAAGACGTTGTTTGCGTATATGTGGCGATTGGTCAAAAAGCATCGACCGTTGCAAACGTCGTTGAAAAATTAAAACAAGCTGGCGCGATGGATTATACGATTGTCGTTTCCGCAACTGCTCTTGATCCGGCACCGATGCAGTTCCTAGCCCCCTACTCCGGCTGTCGAATTGCCGAGTTTTTCCGAGATAAAGGTAAGCACGCGGTTATTTTCTACGACGATTTGTCAAAGCAAGCCGTAGCCTACCGCGAACTTTCACTGCTTCTTCGCCGTCCTCCAGGCCGCGAAGCTTATCCAGGGGATGTTTTCTATCTTCATAGCCGCTTATTGGAGCGCTCTTGTAAATTGAATGATGAACTAGGCGGTGGCTCCATCACAGCCTTTCCGATTATTGAAACGCAAGCGGGCGATATTTCCGCTTATATCCCGACCAACGTTATTTCGATTACGGACGGACAGATCTTCTTGGAAGCCGATTTGTTCAACGCGGGTCAACGTCCAGCGATGAACGCGGGTCTTTCGGTTTCTCGTGTGGGCGGTTCCGCGCAGGTTCCCGCCATGAAAAAGATCGCCGGCACCCTTCGCCTTGAACTCGCTCAGTACCGCGAATTGGCGGCGTTTGCGCAGTTCGGCTCGGATTTGGATGAAGCGACCAGAAGAACGCTTTCGCGCGGTGAGCGATTGATGGAAGTTTTGAAACAACCTCAGTACGAACCGTTAGAAGTCGGTGTGCAAGTTGCGGTGATTTACGCAACCACGAAAGGTTTTCTAGACAAAATTGAAATTGACCGCATTGACAAGTGGCAAACGGGCTTTACGGACTTTTTACGCGCAAATTACGCAGCTGTTCTCAAGAAGATTGAAGACCGGGCGGAACTGAAAGACGTCGAAGAGGATTTGAAAAAAGCGATTACCGAATATAGCAAAGGTTTTGGCGATGCCTAGTTCCGCGGACCTCAAACGACGCATAAAAAGCGTTAAAAGCACGCAAAAGATTACCAAAGCGATGAAGTTGGTTTCGGCTGCGAAGTTTGCGAAAGCGGCGATTGCTGTGAAAAACGCTCGTCCTTATAGCCAAGCGCTAACGGATATGACGGCGCGTTTATTGCGACAGGCCAAAGAGCTGAATTCCGTTTATTTGCAAAAGCGTGAAGAAAAAAAGATCCTGGTTCTCGTGATGAGTACGGATCGCGGCCTGTGCGGCGGTTTAAACGGCAACTTGTTTCGCTATACCTGGCGCTGGATCCTCGAGAAACGTAAAGCGGGAAGCGAAATTCAGGTCGCCACTTGGGGACGCAAAGGGCAGTCTTTTTTCCGGATGCAGATGAAAGAATTATTCTCCAAAGAAGAACGCGCCTTTGATAAACCAAATTTCCTTTCGACAAAAAAGTATATTTCCGAAATCATTAAGCTCTACGCCGATGGTCAATTTGACGCGATATATATAGCGTTTCCCAAGTTCAAGTCGGCCATGGAGCAGTCTCCGGTCGTCCATAAACTCCTCCCCGTAACGATGGAAGTCAGTGAAGCGACCGACACAGAGCAGAAAAAGGCCGAAATCGGTGTTGGCGAATTTATCGTGGAACCAAATATCGAAACGATGGTGGATCGCCTGGTTGAACGTAAAGTCGTGGCACAGCTTCTAGCCGCACGTCTCGAAGGTCAAGCTTCGGAGTTTGGCGCGCGTATGTCGGCGATGGATTCGGCCACACGCAATGCCAATGACGTTATTAAGAAATTAACCTTGAAATACAACAGAGCGCGTCAAGCGGCAATTACGAAAGAACTTATCGAGATTGTGAGTGGAGCGGAAGCGCTTTAGGCCCAGAATATTAGGTGTTTTTGAGAAATATTGAGGAGTGACTTATGAGTTCGGCAGGCAAGGTAGTTCAGGTTTTGGGCCCAGTAGTAGACGTGGCGTTCACCGGGGGCGTATTACCAGATATTTATAACGCGCTAACATTGACGAATCCAAGTATTGACGATCGCCAAGACAATCTTGTTTTGGAAGTCGCGCAGCATCTTGGTGAAGGCGTTGTTCGTACGATTGCCATGGATAGTACCGATGGTTTAACGCGCGGTATGCCCGTCAAAGATACGGGTGATCAAATCACAGTTCCTGTTGGCAAAGAAGTTCTCGGCCGCATCCTCAACGTGACGGGTGATCCGGTAGACGAGTGCGGACCGATTAAAACCGCGAAACGTTATCCGATCCATCGCGCCGCCCCAGCCTTTACACAGTTATCGACTCAGACCGAAATCCTAGAAACGGGGCTAAAAGTCGTCGATTTGATCGCGCCGTTTTTGAAGGGTGGAAAGATCGGATTGTTCGGCGGAGCGGGTGTAGGAAAAACGGTTCTTATTATGGAACTTATCCACAACATCGCCAAAGAACATGGGGGATACTCTATTTTTGCTGGTGTTGGTGAGCGGACTCGTGAAGGTAACGACCTTTATCATGAGATGAAAGAGTCGGGCGTACTTAGCAAAACAGCATTGATTTACGGTCAGATGAACGAGCCGCCAGGAGCGCGTGCGCGCGTCGCCCTCTCGGCACTTTCTGTCGCCGAATATTTCCGTGAAGAACAAAACCAAGACGTACTTCTTTTCGTCGATAATATTTTCCGATTTACGCAAGCTGGTTCAGAAGTGTCAGCACTCCTAGGTCGTATCCCTTCAGCGGTAGGTTACCAACCAACGCTCGCTTCGGAGATGGGCGAGTTGCAAGAGCGCATCACGTCCACGAAAAATGGTTCGATCACTTCGGTTCAGGCTGTTTACGTACCTGCGGATGACTTCACCGACCCCGCTCCGGCGACGACTTTTGCGCATTTGGACGCATCGATTGAGTTGTCTCGTGCAATTTCCGAACTTGGGATTTATCCGGCAGTGGATCCGCTCACTTCGAACTCACGTATGTTGTCGCGTTCCATTGTTGGAAATGACCATTATGAAGTGGCTCGTGAAGTGCAACGGGTTCTTCAGCGTTACAAAGAATTGCAAGATATCATCGCGATTTTGGGTATGGACGAATTATCCGAAGGTGATAAAGCCCTCGTTAACCGCGCGCGTAAGATTCAGCGATTTATGAGTCAGCCGAACTTCGTAGCCGAACAGTTTACAGGAACGCCTGGAAAATACGTGAAACGCGAAGATACCATTAAAGGTTTCAAAATGATTTGTGCAGGCGAGCTTGACAGTATTCCTGAACAAGCCTTCTTGTACTGCGGCGCAATTGAAGAAGTTTACGAGAAAGCTAAGAAATTTACCTAAACAATAGGTCTTTACGATGTCAGAAAGCACTACGTCAGGATTAAAAGTTGATGTTCTCACACCTGAGCGTGCGCTCCCGTCGATGAACGCATCGCGCGTGAATGCGCCAGGTGTTTATGGGTATGTGGAGATTCTGCATAACCACGCGCCGTATATTACCGAACTCGACGTCGGAGTTTTAAAGGTTGATAACCAAACTTTTTTTGTCTCTGGTGGTTATCTGGAAGTACTGCAAAACGACGTAAAAATTTTAGCGGATATTATTGAAAAACCAGAAGATATTGACTCGGCGAGAGCGGAAGCCGCGCGCGGCCGCGCGCTTAAGCGTCTGCAAGATATGAGCTCGGGTGATGAGGTGACACCTCTTGACATCGTGCGTGCTCAGCAGGCTTTGAAAAGAGCTCAAACGAGAATAGATTTCAAATTGATAAGTGGCGCAAGTCACTAAAAATTAATTTTGTAGACTTTTTTTATTCTGACCAAACGCATCGAAATCCAACGTCGGCACTAGCATCATCAGCTGTATAAAGTAGGTCCGAAGCAAAAATACCGGCGTAACCAAGTTCAAATTCATTTTCATTGAAACCACCACCGCGTGCGATAGCTTTTTCGGTGAACCCACCGTCTAGTTTTGCAGTTCCCAAATTACCGTATTCTCCAGAGTTTTTGGAGGAGTAGTCTCCCAATGGTCCCCACCAATCGATATCAACATCAACTGAATCAACAAGCAGCGAAACATATTCCGGAGAAAGAAATAATGTAGCTCCTTCGATAACCCACTCTTTAACATTGCCAGAAAAATCCCAAATCACTTCACCATTTGACAAGACATGCGTGCGTTTATTGACATGCCAGCTACTACTGCAATCATCGTCGGGGTCTCCATTTGAGGTGATCCCGAAGCATCCATTGACATCGCTAACACTTGCTGCGAGTGCAGCTCCTTCTTCAGAATTGCCGGCATTAATGCCGTCAGAATCTATGCCGCCCACAACTCCTTGCGTCCAGTTCGTGCCGACATTTTCTATATTTCTGGCGATCGTTTGCCACTGAGCGTTCGAGATTAAATCGTAATTTGCGCCCAAATCGCGGCAGGTTCTCCAAGCGCTATCATTAGCAATTGCCGAGATGCCTCTCACTATGTTCGTCCATGGAGCGGAGCTTGCCTGCGACGTAGCCACACCGCTAACATTTTTCGCCTCGTATTTCATAACGCAAAACACTCCTACCCCAAGGGCAGGGTTTGAAGGGACTGCGATATAACTTGGATCTGGGCAAACGATGGGTGGTTCTTGAGCCTCCCATCCATCTCCAAGCGCCACGCCGGACACCATTCCCGCTCGGTCTACGGCTCTAACACTTGCAAAATAGGTGATTCCGGGCGTAAGCGACATTCCGACAAGTTGGCCGGAAGTGCCGCTGCCAACATTGGTCCAGTTCCTGACATTTGTTGCACCTGCAGACAGACCGATCGCCACTTCATAGTGACCAATTCCAGAGCCCGAGTCAGAACCGGCGGCCCATGTGATGACTGGTGAACTGGATAGAGAAAGAAAAGTTAAACCATCAACAACGCCTGTCGGTGGATTTGGTGCAATGTTGTCGTGAACAATGGTGTTGCTTAGGCAGCCTGTTTCATTATCGAAAGAATCTTTGAATTTGTAGTAAACGGTAGCCGTGCCATTTGTTTGGCCCAACGTCCATAACTTAGAAGTTGCGTATGGTTCGTAGGAACCCGTGCCACAGCCAGCAACGTTAGAGATAAACATTTCACTAGCACCTACGGCTGAGATTTCTAAACTTACTGATGTGGTGCTTGTATACAGGTAGTTACTGCCAGAATGGATAGCTAAGCTAGGATTTTCGGGTGGGATATCATCGTAAGTATAGGTCCAGGACGCAACATCAGAAGCGTTATCCAAGGTGTCACAGGCAATGGCGCTCAAAATCACTGTCGAACCGGAAGGAATATTAATGTCTACATCTGGCTGGATCGGAGTTCCATCAGTGCAACTCGCCGGCGGGGTGCCGGTGCCGTTAAGCGTATAGCGCAGCTCATCCAATTCAACCATGCTATGGGTCAGTTGAACATCAAAGCTATCCTTAAAATCTAAACTCGAAATATTGACACCTGGTGCCACCGGTCCCTGGTCATCGTGAACAATTGTATCGTTTATGCAGGCGGATTCATTGTTCGCAGCATCTCTAAATTTTACGTAAACGGTTGCCGTTGCATTGGTCTGTCCCAGCGTCCAGGCTTTTGAGGTGTTGTACGCTTCCCAAACGACGGCAGTAGCACAACCTGCAGTATTCGTAACAAACATTTGCGTGGCGTCATCCGCTGCTAAGGTAAGCGTAACATCAACATCATTTGTACTTACGGCACCTGAATTAATTGAGATGGAAGTATTTTGCGGCTCAATATTATCGTGTACAATCGTATCGTTTATACAGGCGGATTCATTATTCAAGGCATCTCTAAATTTAACGTAAACGGTTGCCGTTGCATTGATCTGTCCCAGCGTCCAGGCTTTTGAGGTGTTGTACGCTTCCCAAACGACGGCAGTAGCACAACCTGCAGTATTCGTAACAAACATTTGCGTGGCGTCATCCGCTGCTAAGGTAAGCGTAAC
>JBGSKV010000045.1:0-9099 GCA_041740975.1 Oligoflexales bacterium
CGACGTAAAAGCTTTTGCCCAAAGAACATCGAACTCTATTTGATATCACTCAATGTCACAGGAGTTGTGCACATTTTTGGCACACGCTTTTACAAGCCCTTGAAAGTTTTATGGATTCTGCGATTTGCGTCGAATCCACCATTTTCACCGCCGGCGTTGGCGGTGAAATCAGATTCAAATTATTTCTGCAACCAGTACTACTACGGAAAAACTTCTTCGTTTTCAATTTTAACTCCTAAGCCGGGGCTTATAAATTGAATGGAGGAATCAATGATTCTTACCTCATGCTCGTTGTTTGCCGCGGAGCTAATTCGTACATTATCAAGGGGAACATTTGTGGAAATCCAGTGTGGTCCAAATTTGCCGCTGGCTACACTACGTGCCGCAGTAAAATGCGTATTTGTTTGCTGAGCGTTGTGTATTTTTTGAAATATCTGTAAGTCTGCCCGCGAAAGATTATTTGGATTTTGTAATAAATAATCGCGAAAATTACCGCTGACTTTGAGATGCTGAGTAAAGCTGCGGTTCACACGGTGATATGGTTCCGTAAAAGCTCTACCTGGGTTTCTAGAAATCCAGAGTTGATACTGCGAATAGAGGGCCTGAGCTTTTCTAAATTCTGGACTATTTGAATTGAAGTGCGGAACTCTAAGGGTCGTTGCATCGCCAATTCCTCGATAAAGCGTAAACATGCCCACAGGAAGATCAGGTTGCTCGGAAGCATCGAAAATCATAAAGTTTCCATGTTGAAAAACAACGTAACTTTTAGGTCGGCCATTTTTACTGGGCCACTCGTAGACGATTGAGGGTGCGACAAAAACACCGTCAATGACAGTTCCTTCTTGTTCACTTAGCTTGCGGGCATGGCCTGCGGATAAATCTACAATAAAATCTCGCGTTGCTTGGTGATTGAACCCGCCCGCTATAGAATGCAAGCCGGGTTGCTGAAATTGATCGGGGAAATGATCAGAATAGGGTCGTGCTAAAAATGTGGGATCCTCAGGTCTAAGCACATCCTTAGTTGCTGCCCCGACAGCACCTGCCACAGTTTCTGAATGATGATCCTTAGGTGCTTCAATTGGAGAAGGATTTTGTTGACTGGCCCAAACCGCCCGAGAAAAGGGCGACAATCCCGCTACGAATGAATCCATATCATCCGCATCGCGAAGGCCACCAAGACAGTCCTTATCCGTATTCGCTTTCGCATGGTAGACGCCGCTGACTAAGAATAAAATGCAGAACGCACTTAAAGGCTGCCGGCGCATTCGTTAATTGTACTTCAATGCGTCCTCTGAAAACATCTAAAACGAAGTTGTAAAACTTCTAGACACCGGCACCTTAACTTTACAGTTTCAAAGAGAATTGCGAGCTATTTCATAGCTCAGACCATTTTAGGACTGCTAAAATTAATGAATATGTTTGGGTGCAAATCCTCAGTGCTTTTCGCACTTTCTTCTTTTTCAGCTTTTCCTTTATTTAGTATGGACCGCCTATCTTGCTTAGGTGCATTGGGAATGGAGGAGCCCCTAAGCCACGCACAGCTTCGGACTGCACTCGATGCGGCTACCGAAAAAGCGGGTGGCGAAGCAACTTTGTCGCAAGAACTTATAGATGCGCACACTTTTTTACTTGGACAGATGCAACTTGGAGAGGCGCAAAATAGCCCCAATGTGCAAAGACGCTTGTGGTCTGAAGAGGGGCAAAGTCTGAGTGAAAAACTCAGAATAAAAACCGATAAAGACAACGAATTTGCAGCTGCACGCAAAGCCCTCTTTGAAGGCTTACCCGCTCAAGATGAAATGAATGCCAATATCATGGTATTTGAAAGAAAGAAAGCAGCAAGAGAAATCGAGCTTCAAAAGAAAACAGCTGAAATGGATCGAAGAATTCGCGCAGGAGAGGGAGTTAACGTTGGTTCATTAATGGCCGATGCCTTGCTTGCTGAATATCAGCCAGGCACTACGTACAAACATCGTACGGTTATTGACCGACTCAAGACAAACTGGCGCCCCGAGCCAGGCGATTACATAAATAGGAACTGGCCCAAAAGAATTGATGATTTTGTCGGAATGATTTCTGATCACACTGATCAAATTTATTCACACGAAACGACCTCGCGAGAACGCTTAGAAATTGGCAATGCCCTCTTGAGGCACTCCGAGTTTGGTTACCACGCTTCTGAGCAGACTATGAAGAATGTTCGGGGCATCGGCGAGAACTTGTTGATTTGGCAAATGGATCGCATCAATAGCGAAAGTGAATTGCTAAATTATCTGAAAGAAACACAAGCCGGGGATGATAAGTTTTTAAAAAATGAAAAATTGAGTAATCATTTAATGAAAACGCTAGTAAATGACTTCGGACGCTCACCGCGTGAAGCCTGGTCACTTATTGTAGAAAATTTCCCACAAAGTGGTCCTAAGGTTTACCTTGAATTTGTTCTTAAGCCCCAAGGGCGAAAAGAATTGGGTGATCTCAATACAGTTCCTGAATACTCAGATGATCTCATGCGCGTAGCACTCAAGGGAGAAGACCCAGAATTCGCCGCCCTGGTGATTGCCAAATTAAAATCTGACCATAAGGTTTTAGAGACGCCTTACTTTTTACATTTACTGAAGACCGTAGACGGATTTGAAGCTTGGATTGTAAAAGAGCTCGGACTCTAAAGAACTACTCTCTCGTGAATCAACCCCTGTCTTTTCGTGTCCGACAGTAGAGGACTCAAGCGACATATGAATCGTGGCATCTTGTTAAAATTACTGGTTAATTGTTGAATTTCATAAACTTACGAATGGGAAATAAGCAATCCTTCACTCTCCACCAACTTCACCGCCGCCGGCGGCGGTAGAATTTAAAATTTCCTTAATTTTTATAATTCTTATTTTAGACTGACAACCGACCAGAGAAAATCCAGATTCTATATACGGAGCAGGGATCGTAATCTCAACCGCAGACTGCATGTGGATGGCAAGAAAAGCCGCCCATGCAACCAAACACGGCCAAGTGAGTTTGCGAAAGCTCAACGGCTCGCTGAATTATCACAGAGAGCGCATTGGCCTGCCCCCCAAATAAACCCTAAACCCCTACCATCAACCCATAAAAGCCGAACAGTGAAGACTCCCCTTAAAAAGGGAGCCTCATTGTTCGGCTTTTTTATTACCCAAAAGAAAACCGACCCCACATGAATGAAAATATAAACAAAATCGTTACTCAAAATTTCGAGGTCACTCCTCGAAAGTCAAATTCCCAAAAAATCACCGCGCTATATTGCCGCGTTTCAACCCACGACCAACAAACAGGCCTCGAATCGCAAATCAGAACTCTAAAGGAATTCTGTGAGAAAAACAGAATCGAAAACTACGAAATCTTTACCGACGAAGGCATTTCAGGAGCCAAGAACTCCCGCCCTAGCCTTGATCGCATGATGACGCTTGTCCGAGAGGGCAACGTCGAAAGCGTTGTCGTCTATTCCTTTTCTCGTTTCGCAAGAAGCGTGACCCACCTCCTCAACGCCCTAGAAGAGTTTAATAAACTTGGCGTTTCCTTTGTCTCCTACACCGAGAAAATGGACACCAATTCCCCTATGGGAAAAATGGTGTTCGTCATTATTAGTGCCGTCTCCGCCCTCGAACGAGATTTAATCATTGAGAGAGTTAAGAACGGACTAAAAAATGCGAAAGCCAAGGGCATCCACATTGGGCGAAAGAAAACTCGCCCCAGTGAACTAATCAGAGCTTTGCTAGAAAAAGGACTCCCACAACGCACTATCAGCTCTATTACGGGCGCAAGTAATGGCTCCGTATCATTGGAAAAACTGGCCATTAAATTGGAGAAGCAAGCAGCTGAGATAAAGAAGAGGGAAGACGAGGAAAAGCTCAAAGAAATGCTTTCTACTGGGCCGACGATTTTTCCTCTAAGTCCGTCTTGAGAAGGACGGAGAGTTCGTGACGAATATTTCGAATACGTCCGTACATTATTTCCAATTTTCTTGGATTGGGATTGCCGTGCTCTTTTGTGTATTTGAGGATGTACTTAATGGCATCGCTAAACGAACGCCGAATACCATCGCGAAAGTTTGGCGTTTCTAGTGGATAATGAGTAACTTCATAGCGAGTTTGAACTTTAGAGAGTGCCGCAAAGTATTCTTTTCGAAGAGTTTCTTGGGTGACAGCCGCATAACATAGAGTCATCTGAATATCTTTGTGCCCAAGAAGCTCCTTGAGGGAAGTGACGCTCATTCCAGCAGATAAAAGTGAAGTTGCAAAACTATGACGGAGTCTATGCACAACAACTTTACCCGGAATAGCTAAGTCAGAGGTTATATCGCGTAGGATCGCCCCAAAATGATAGATTCCCCTGCGTCTTCCGGTTGGATGAGAAATCAAATAAATGGTTTTAGTTCCTGGCTCTGGCCTCATGGAATGATGTCTTTTGATACGTTCAACAATTTCAACAGTTTTAGGATCGAGCGGAATAACTCGCTCATTATTGAGTTTCCCGAGTGGAACTTTAAGAAACCAGTTGCCATTGAGGTCTTGGCCTACGCAGTCTATTGTTAAATTTCTTAACTCACCAACTCTAAGGCCGCATCTTCGCAACAGCAGTACGCCGAGATAATCGAGTGAGCCCTCTTTTTCTAAACGCTTTTGAATTTCAAGATCCACCTCTACGGAAAAGGGACGAGGAAGCCTTTCTTCGCCTTTGGGAAAATCCTTTGGAGAAACGAGTTCATCAGGATGGGTTTTTAGTTTTTTATGTTCAAAAAGCCAGTCGAGATAACGACGAAGAGCTAAGAGTCTTTGTTTTCTGTGTTCGGGCATCATCTTCATTTTAAAGAGGTGGATCATATAGGCCTCAACATCTTTGCGATCAATGCTGTAGGCTGCTCTTTTGGTTTTATTGTGAAAAAGGTAAAAGCCTCGAAGCATCGACTTATAACCTGAAACGGTTGAAGGTTTGTAAGTTGCCGACAATACATTTATGAAATCTTCAGCTAGGACAGGTAGCGGAGACTGCGAGGGACAAACTGTTTCAGCGCTAAAGTTAGGAAAAACTTTTTTGCCATATCCATGCTCAAGGTCGCCTTTATTTTCGAGCCAGATAATAAAAGTTCGAACATGGTGTATTCTATCGCGTCTTGTTGAGAGACCAATATTATGAAGTTTAAGATCGAGATCAAACTCCTTAATGTGTTCAGGATTAAGGCTAGAGAGATCAAGTTTTTTTATGATAAGAAATCTAAAGAAATTTGAAAGTGAGGCTCTGTACTGAGAAACGGTGACCGCCTTTCTTGTTGAGGAATACTCTTTTAGAAACTTTTCGGCATTATCCGGTAATTTGTTTGTTGTGTAATGTGGCATATCTTTCCTCAATTCTTTTGAGAGCATTTTCGTAATCAGCGCGAATGTCGTCCAAGAAAAGCTCAATGTAAATAAGTGTTGTTTTGGGGTCCGAGTGGCCCATCATTTTTTGAATAGTAGTGAGGGGCATTCCGGCTCTTGCCATGTCGGAGGCAAAGGCGTGGCGAAACTGATGTGGCTTTGCTTTGGGAATTGAGAGTTTTTCCCTACGATATCGAAAAAGACGCCGGAGTCCCGCTCTTGTCATTTGCTCACCCGTTCTTTTTCCCTGAAGAACGACAAAAAAGTATTGGCTTTTGTCGGTGGGGCGCTCAAGTTGGAGATATTTATCAAAAACTTGCATTAAGCGAATCGGCATAGGGAGAATACGCTCGCGCCTGCCTTTGCCTTGCACACGCAGTTGGCTTTGATGGAAGTCCACGTCACTTAGCTTTAGCGAAATGGCTTCTTGGCTCCTGATTCCACAGAGAAGCATTGTGAGAATGAGGCTCAAGTCCCTATAGCGATTAATGTCTTGAAGAAATTGATCGACATCCTGCGGCTTTAGGGGATCAACAACTTTTCTTGGGACTTTGATTTTTAGCTGAGTGAAACGTTGCCTAGGTTTTGATTTTAACCCCATGAAGTATCGCCTCGGCCCTCTATAGTGGGCTTTGGGATAAAGAACGCCGGCTGCATGCGGAATTTCTGCATCAAAAGAAAAACGGTAAAATGCTCTAATACAGCAAAGTCGCATGTTGATGGAACGAGGCTTTAGTTTTTCAATTTCATTGAGATGAAACATCCAGCTTTGCAGATTTTTTTGGTTAAATTTTTTGAATTTACTCCAGTCTTCTTTTAGCCATCTAAAAAATGAGAGTAAAGTAAACGCGTACGAGCGAATTGTGTCAGGAGAGAGCCCCATGATTTCGGCAGCTTCAAAAAATGCATTCGATTTTTCAACGTGTATACCTTTGCCATCAATTCTTGTTGAGCATCTATAGGTCCAAATCTTCAATGGGAGATCCCTTCGGGCCAAAAACGCTTTTCCCGCACACAACACAGCAGTTTTGTGGAGAAAAACTTTCGACTTCCGGGTTTATTAGCGAAATATTTTTGCTTTCGTAAGTGTTATCCGTCACGCTTTCTTTAAGTAGAGCTCGAATTTTCCTCCGCATCCGGTAGCGCTGACTTCGGTCCCTGTGATCAAGAATTGCCTCAAAAGTTGCGTTGTATTTTGTCCTTGCCCGAGCACGGGCCCTTACGTAGCCGCGAGTTCTACAGAAGTCGTTACAATACTTATGTCCCCTATAACAGCTTGCGCAAACATAGAACGTTCTTCGGCATTCAGCGCAACAGATGCAATGTTCCGAGGTCAAAATAAAGCTCCCAGCCCCTAGGCTTTAGCCTGACATGGATTTATAAAATGAGCTAAGACCAAAAAGTGAGAGGAATTAATGGCAACCGAATCAGCGAATAAGCTTGGGAGAAACGCCCCCTGCCATTGCGGGAGTGGAGAAAAATATAAAAAATGCTGTCACGCTAAAGATTCGCATGTCAGTTCAGCCCCTAATCTTTTAGCTGCCAAAAGACAGATGGAGCTGTCGATGAAAAAGCTGTCATTAATTGCCAGTCAGAAAGACTTCAATTTAGAGCAGTTTAAAGATCAACTTATTGGAAAATCTTTTGACGAAATTGATGCCGACTTCGATTCCCTGAAAGACAGTAATCCAAAGTTCCAAGCAGAAGATATTTTATGGCAAAGCTATGAGGAACCAAATCGCAAAAAAAGACTTTCGATGATTAAAGAAGCCCTTTCGCTTTATCCTCATCTTCCAGACGCCTACCTTCTTCTTGCTGAAGAAAAAGCTGAAACCCCAGCAGAATTGCTTGATTATTCCCTTAAGGCCGTGGCGGCTGGTGAAGCCGATTTAGGTGAGAAATTTATAAAAGAAAACGAAGGACACTTTTGGGGAATGCACGAAACGAGACCCTATTTGAGAGCCAAAGCACAGCTTGCCGATATACTTTGGGCCATGGGAAGAGAAGATGAAGCCATCACTCATTTTGAGGATTGCATCAGACTTAACCCCAATGACAACCAGGGTATTAGAGATGCGCTCTTAGCTAGTTATCTTATCAAGGACAACCTAGAGGGTGCAGCCAAACTCCTCAAACAGTTTGATGAAGATGCGGGCGCAGCACACGAGTACAATAAGGCCCTTTATCTTTTTAAAAAACACGGCGCTAAATCCAAGCTAGCGACAAAAGCGATAACAGAGGCTTTGAGTGAGAACAAATACGTTCCCGAATTCTTACTTGCTAGAAAAAAAATGCCCAGCCAAATACCGGAGTCCTTTTCATTTGGAAGTCTTGAAGAAGCCATTATCTACGTAGATCTTTCCATGAGGGCTTGGGTTGAGACCGACGGTGCAGGCGCGTGGCTAAAGGATTTTCTAAACAAAAATTAAAACACCAAAAATCCTGTTTGGCCGGTTAATTCTAGAGAAGAGAGTGTGGAAAAAAGAAAAAGCTGAGCTTCTCAGGAAACAACAGGAAGAAAATAAAGAAGTGACTTTATCGACTGGCGATTTGAACTTTGAGAACAAAGAATTAAAAACTAATACACCAATTACAAACTTATAAATCTAAAAAACACCGAGGCAGTAGCATTTTGCTGCTGCCTCATTTTAATTTAACAGTCTTTTTTCTAGGTGAATTCGCCTTAACGAACCCCTTTGCTTTTTGTATATGTTTAGCCCTTTCCTTTGGTGATGCCGTTTTCCAAGCATTCGTCCCCAAGGATCGCTCAATAGCTTTTTCAAAATTATCTAACTTTTGAGGTTTGCGTGCCATTATTCATCATCGCTTCTCTAGGAGTTACGCTGCCAAAGAGTGGACTATTCTTGCCACAGTTTCAAGACTGGGATTCCCCCTAGGACTAAGGGCCTCATAAAGAGTGGCTCGACCAATCCCAGTTCTCTTTGAAAAATCCTTTTTATTACCTACTAAATTGATATGCGCACTTAAGACTTCCTTAAAACTTTCAACATCGCCGTCTAGGAGGCACTCAGCTAGAGCTTCGGCTACCTTGCGCGTACTTTTGAGTTTAAAAGTAGCCTTATGAGGAGTGGTTTTAACTCCCTTTTTTAATTTCCCAATGGGAAGGTCAAAGGCCGAGAAAGGCTTTTGCTTTTTTAATGTCGCGATCTTGGCCATGTTTAGTTCCTCCTAATAAGAGAGTGTATTCACTCTCACCAGTTCTTGCGATGTAGATCCGAATCCCTTGCTTCCATTTTAACTCTACAAGCGGTCCTTGTATGTGCCTCATTAGCCCGAGAGTTCCCGAGCTTTTTAAGCGCTCTATTCTGGCATCAACCAAAATTCGGTGTTTTGAGCTTAGAGATTCTTGCCAATCAAGATACTCTTCCGTCATCTCAACGCTGAACATCGCTACTGTCCATTATACCAGACACAGCGCAACATGCAAGGGCCGCTTATAATCAAATTTAACGAATGTTTTTGCAGTAAATAAATAATCATCCCTCAAGGCCTTGCAATACCTATGCCTTTGGGAGGATTATAAAAGAAATCGAGGACACCGAGCGCTAGTAACGCCCGATGCCCTCTAAACATAACAACCTGTTAGGAGGTCATAATGTCTGCAAGTCATAATAGCGCAATTGCGCAATCACATCTATTTCAAAATTCAGCAACCACTTCCAATGAGGATTTTCATAGGGGAAATCGAGATAATTTC
>JBGSKV010000046.1:0-58369 GCA_041740975.1 Oligoflexales bacterium
GCATCAGCCGACACCGCCCAGACAAATTTAAGCCGGGAGAACCGGACCAATAAAACATAGAAATGAAAACTGTGAGTGTGAAAGGCGGAGCTTGAATGACGTTACGGCCGCATCGCGGCCGTTCAGTAATCTATGGTAAAAATAGTCGGGTAAGGTTTTCGTGTCCAGTCGGCGTACAAAGAACATCATCCTCAATACGAATCCCACCCAAGTGAATCACTTTATCCACTAATGACCAGTTGACGAGTTTATTGTTGTCTTTGCGCATGGGGTCTAAAAGTAGCGGAATAAAATAAATTCCCGGTTCAATCGTAAAGACGTTTCCGACATCAATCGTTCGTAGGTTTCGCAGATACCGATTGGTTGTTTGTGGGGGAGGTACAGAATCGTCGGCATCGGCTTGTTTGCCGCCAACATCATGCACTTGAATACCGAGCATATGCCCCACACCATGTGGGTAAAAGGCTCTCGCTAAGCCCTGCTCAACGGCGCTTTCCGCTGTGACACCCTGAATAAACTTAAACTGCAGGAGGGTTTCTGCCACAAAGAGCTCACTCTTATAATGCAAATCCGAATATTTCATCCCAGCTTTGATCAAGCTGCATAGTTTGAGCTGTAACTTTTGGGTCTCTTTGATGAGTTCCGCAAAGAGTTTATGACCTTCGGAAGAACCGGATTCTTTGACATAAGTTCGGGTGATGTCTGAATTATAGTGCTGGAACCTCGCCGAAGCATCGATAAGCATCGAACTGCCCGGTTTGAAGTCGCGCACGTTTGTATAATGAAGAATCGCACCTTTTTCATTCAAGGCAATAATCGGTTTATAAGCGAGTTCATTTTCAGTCGCATGGCACGCTTCGACAAACCCATAATAAATATCGCGTTCACTGCCACCACTTGCGAAGATTTCGTACGCACGGTGATGGGCCTTGGCGCCGATGCGGTTGGCTTCTTTGAGGCAATGCACCTCATAGTCTGTCTTATAACTTCGATCCCAGTTCAGGGGATTAATCATTTTCATGGGATTTAGTGCAAAAGACTTTAAGTCGACGCCCTTAATTTCGGGTCCGATAAAGCATGCATTTTTTATTGGCTTGAGGGAGTCGTAAAGTTTCGGAAGTTCATGAAAGACTTCGATCTCAAATTCTTCCGTCCAAAAAGTCTTCTTGAGCTCTTGATGTTCGTGCCAAAAATCATTGGGAAAGTAATAGTTCAGCTTCGGTTTTTGACCAGGTTTCACGACAAGGAGATGATGAGGTCCTTCCGTTGGAACCCAGTGCGCAAAATGGGGAGTAGGTCGAAAGGGTGCGTCTTGGTCATCGGCAAAATAGGTAAAGGGTGCGCCGGCATTTATGACCATGGCATCGAATTGATGTTTATTTAGCAACGCTTCGGCAGCCTTGCGTCGCGCGCTCACATGATTCTTAAATAAAGCGTCTAATTGCATAGACTCAGGATATATCATTTTTCCCCGGTTTTGGTAGAGAATTCATGTTGCCTCTTTTTTAGAACTTGGATAGTTTCGGCTTCGCTTTAGTTTCTCTCAGGAAAATGGATATGAAAACGAATCAAAACTTTTTGCTATTGCTTAGCTTTCTAGCTTTGGGGACTGGATGCGTACATATCGCCGACAAGGAAACGGGTCGATATTCGCTGCGGAATTATCGTGAAACGGCCCTAGAGTTAGAAGATGTGATATTGGCAACGGAAATCATCCCGACGGTTCAATATAGCTCGGCTCTCAATGAACGGATAAATGGTATCTCGTTCACGTTGATGGAAGTGGGTCAGGGAATCGGCGAGCGTTTTCTGGAGAAAAATAGAAACTGTCGTACCGTTTTAGCGACGGTCAACAATTTGAAATCCGAGGTAGGATTGTTGACTGCGGAAAATTTGGCAAAGCGTTACGATTTGGATGCAGCCACCGCGAGTCAGAACTCAGAAAAATGTTACGCAGTTCGTGATCTTGTCTTGCATCCTGCAACAATTATCGTCACCTTGAAAAGGCCAATTGATAAAAATTCATTCGAAAAGCTGCGGCATGAAATTAAACAAGCCACTGATCTTACCCAAGAAATTAGCCTTTGATTCTGCTGTCATTCTGGGCGTTCAGAGCCTAAGCTTCTGAAATGCCTAGGCCCATCTCGGTTTTTCTTATTGCGACCAAGTCGAGTTTTGGTACACCAGTGCCGAAGATAAGTTGATGTAATATCAGTCCTAAATCGCAGAAAGTTTTCGCCGCCCATGAACACCAATCGCATTGGAAAATACATATTCACTACCTTAGTTGTTGAGTTAAGTGTTTTGGTTTTCATCTCTCTTTTCGCCTATTTATTTTGGAGCGCCGTTTGCGAGGACACCTGGCAGAGTTGTCTAGGTCAAAAAGGCGCCTTAAAGTGGTTTTTTGTTTTTGGATTTATTAGACCCGTAATCTTCACGCCGTTTTTTGTATTGGTAAAGTTAGGTGCGGAAGCCTTCGGACCTATTTGGGGCCCGATGCTCGCCTCTGCTGCGGCGATTGTATCCTGTTTGTTAGTTTATGCGCCCGCAAATTACCTGGGTCGCCGGATGGTGACGCCGTGGCTCTCCAAGAATTTACCCTACACTTTTTCTAATGTTCGAAGACATGCCGACAGCATTGCGTTTTTCTTGCGCCTCATACCGATCGTGCCTTTTGATTTGGCGAGTTTTATCTTTGGCGTCTTGAATTTGCGCCTGAAAAACGTTTTGATTTCTGGTTTTTTCGGCTCTTTGGGCCCGGCTTATTTGTTCACATATATTAGTTATAGTGAAAATGGACTATCCCTTGCGGCTATCCCCGTCTTGCTTTCCTACATTGGAGCCTGTGTGGGGATCGGGCTACTACTCATGTTTATCAGCAATGAAGATGGTCGTATCTGGGGGCGATTCCGACGTATTTACGGTGAAATCAAATACGAAGTGCGGGTCAATAACGACATTTACAAGCGATATAAATACGATGCTAATAAGCCACCTGTTATTTTACTTTACGGGTTCTTCTCGTCGAGACGCGCGCTGATTATATTAGAACGTCGCCTCGTGTCCGCTGGGCATCAAGTCATGACATTTAACTTAGGTGGGCTGTTGGGCGTATTTTTTACCCGCGGTATCATTGAGGCCTCTGAGTTTGTAAAAAGTAAAATCGATCGCCAACTGGAACGCCATCGCTTTCCCGGATTTTATATTATCGGCCATTCTAAGGGCGGATTAGTCGGTCTTTGGTATTTGCTGAAGCTGGGCGGGTCGAAGTATTGCCGGGCCATGATAACGATGGGAACACCTTACAAAGGCTCGTGGTTGACCTACCTTGCCATCCCAAGCCCGCTTGGATTTTTCTGGCGCGATATTTGGCAAATGCGACCTGGATCGGAATTTCTGGAACGCGTGAAAGATCTCAAAATTCCTAGTCATCTCAAGATCTACTGCATTCACTCCAAGAAAGATTATGTTTGTCGTGGACCAGGAGGGGTTTATCGTCCGTACGAGACCGCTGAACAGGTTAATTCCATTGCATTCGATGAAGTTTCGCATTTTGAGTATTTGACCAAACGCGATGTGACTGACAAGATCGTTGAAATCTTGAAGTACGAAGAACAAAAACGTTTGACACCGGTAATTCCGGAAACTCCAGACGAGAAAAGTAGCGCCGAAGCGCAGATCCAAACCGGAAGTTAGCTTCGAGTACAGAAAGCCATGACAATGTCCGCCAGCTTGCGCCAACTTAGCCCTTCAGCCTTAACCCGGAAAACTGGCTTTAAGAATGCAGTGCTGATTGTCGGAAATGAACCGGAAGCTGTCAAAGATCAAGCCATCATCATCGAAAAGAATAAAATTGTGTTTGTCGGTAGCCTTGCCGATGCCGAGAAAAATCATAAAGACTGCCAGTGGATTGATGCTAAAGGTTGGATGATTTCTCCCGGGCTCATCAACTGCCATACCCACGTGGCGATGAGTTTTTTTCGTGGTCTGAGTCACGGCCACGAGGACATGTTGGGTCGGTTTATTTTTCCGGCCGAAAAGTCGCTAACAGAAGATGTGGTTCAGTCCTTGTCCTACTCGGCGATTTTTGCTGGTTTGCGGGCGGGTGTCACTTGCTTTAATGATCACTATTATTTCTCCGAAGCGATCGGACGGGCTTTTGAAGAGTTCGGGGTCCGGGCGTTTTTGGGTGAGACCTTGCAAGATCTTGGTGGACCTTTGCCGAACCGAGTCAGCATCAAAGACGTCGAAGAAATGATTGATACCTGGAAGTTTTCGGACCGAATATTACCGGTGATCGCACCGCATGCGACGGACACGGTTTCGCGCAAACTGTTAACAGAATCAGCTAAAGTGGCACGCAAACGAAATTTGCCCCTGCACATACATGTGAGCCAAACCCATGAAGAATTCAAAATAGTCCAAAAGCGTGAGTCCATGTCGCCTGTGGTTTTCGCAAGAGATTGCGGTGCGGTGTATGAACAGAGCTTGCTCGTTCATCTCGTTTCTGCAGAACCTTCTGATTTTGATCTTATTGTTAAAGAAAATGCACTCGGAGTTGTCTGTCCAGTTTCTCAGATATTGTATGAGAACCTTGTTCCGCTAAAATCGTTCATGCGCCTTAACGAAAATATGGCTGTGGCCACAGATTGCGCGGCTTCGAACGATCATTTCGACGTGTTGGCGGAAGCCAAGGCCCTTGCCTTGTTAGGAAGGCATAGTGGATTAGACAAAGATTTTTTTTCGGCCTCAAAACTCATGAAGATGTTGACCACGGCTCCGGCAAAAGCGCTTGGACTAGAGAAAAAGTTAGGAATGCTTTCCGCTGGCGCCAAGGCCGATCTGGTGTTCATCGATTGTGATCTTGCTATGCAGCCGATGATGCAGCCGTTGGAGAACTTGATTTATTCTTCTAATACTTCCCATATTCGCCATGTTTTAGTCGATGGTCGGTGGGTGCTTTGGAATGAGAATCCAACTTTAGTTAATCTGAATGAAAAGACCGAGCAGTACGCTGAGGCCGTCAAAACTATCCATAAGCGAGCCGGGCTAACAACATGATTCGAATCGCTCTGCACTTAACGCCGCTGGTCCCTATTTTTTATGAGCGTTATGTGATCGCTATCGCTACGGCACTTTTGGTTGCTTTGATGTATATCAAGCGCTACAAAATTGAGAATCAACGCGAGGTGCATCGAAAGATTTTGCCGGATCCTACCGTCACTGATAAATATATCGAAGACTACGACCAGCGGATTGGGCTACTAAAAAAACTGACGTTTGAGCTGCCATGGCGCTCCAATGTGAGGGATTAGAACTTATGACAGAAAGCATTATCGATATTAGCCCCACCATCGAAGAAGAAATGGCAGTGTGGCCAGGTGACGTAAAGTTCACGCGAAGGATGGCTATGTCTACAGAAGCTGGCCAACATATGGATTTGTCTTCTATTCAGACCACCGTCCATGTCGGTGCACATGCTGATGCTCCCAGTCATTTTCGCCGTGATGGCGTCGGTATTGATCAAGTGGCTTTGGAAGCATATATTGGGCGATGCTACGTGCATAGCGTGCTTGGCAAACGTCAGATTGATGTCAGCGACTGCGAGATTCCGATCCAACTGCAAGCTTCTCGCATACTCTTTCGAACACTTAGTTTTCCCGATCCTCGCGCCTTTCATGAAGATTTTGTTTTTTTTACTCCGGAAGCTGTCGCTTATATGGGGCAACATGGCGTTCGCTTGATTGGCATCGACACACCTTCGGTCGACCCATTTTCTTCCAAGGAACTTAGCGCGCACCAAACTTTGTTCGAGTTTAATATTCGCAACTTGGAAGGTCTCGTGTTGGAGCACGTCCTTGACGGATTTTACGAGTTGATCGCCTTACCGCTTAAGATAAAAGACAGCGATGCGAGTCCCGTGCGGGCTATCCTTCGACCCTACCGACTTGCCTAAATCACAGTGTTTTCATAACTATGAACGAACATCTTGACTCGACAGGGGAGCTGAGTTACTTTGAGCGCGTTTAAATCACTTTGATTTTCGATAGTTATACTACAGAAAATTGTTCTAAGGGGAAGGTTTGAGAATCACCTTAAATATGAAATTATCGGGCGTCGTATCATTTGTAGTTTTGATGACCGCGCAAATAAGCTTGGCGGCAAATTGTCAAATAGCTTTAACTGGCAACGACCAGATGAAATATGACAAAGCATCCGTCACAGTCGATGCGTCTTGCAAAGAAATCACAATCACACTTGTTCATGTCGGCAAATTGCCAATGGCCGCCATGGGGCATAACGTCGTCATTTCGAAAGAAGCGGACAAAATGAGCATTGCAACTGCCGGCGCAGGCTTAGGGGCGGCAAAAAACTACGTGAATGCGTCCGACGCAAAAGTCATTGCGTTCACAAAAGTGATTGGTGGCGGCAGCAAAACAGAAACAAAATTTCCTGGCTCCAAACTCAAAGCAGGAGAAAAGTATGTGTACTTTTGCACTTTTCCGGGCCATTTTGCGATGATGACAGGAACATTGATTGTTAAGTAAAGATCCAAGTAAAAAAACTTCGAGAATCGCGGAACGCTTAGATTTAGGCGAGAAGGCCGCGCAATTGCTAATCGAACTGGCTGGTGAAGACGGAGATCGCGCTGGTTTGAAGGATACACCGCGTCGCGTCGCCAAAGCTTATCAGCAGATATTTTCAGGTTATGAAAAGACCGCCAAAACGGAAGCTGGTCAGGGTGTCTTCGCTGCGGAAGGTTCGGGCCTTGTTTCTGTCAATCAGGTCGAATTTTATAGTGTGTGCGAGCATCATATGTTGCCGTTTTGGGGCAAGTGCAGTGTGGGATATTATCCCAACCAAAAAATCCTTGGTCTCTCCAAGATTCCACGCATCATTGATGTTTTCGCGCGACGTATGCAGGTGCAGGAGCGTTTAACCGGCCAAATCTGCGACGCCATCGTTGAACTCATCGACCCGAGAGCAGTTTATGTACGCATGAGCGGACAGCATATGTGCATGATGATGCGTGGCGTCGAAAAAGAATGCTCTTTCACGGTAACCGAATCTTTTTTTGGGACTGATTCTCTCAAAGATATTGAAAAACAGCAACTTCTTGCCGTTCCGTCTATTGTCCTAAGTAAGGAAGATTCGTTACCGCAGATCCAATAAATTTTTGCGGCAATGACGGTGTAAATCCACTTCCTTCTTTTCTCGTAATACATTCAGTGACATTGTCATAAAGATTTGACCAACTTGTCGAAGACTCTAGATTGTCGAGCAAACATCCATCCCAGTAGGTATATTCTGCTTCAGCGCTGCAACCAAAAGAAGTGCGATCTTTGCGCGCTGCCGAAAGAATGATGCGGTTATCTTGCTGCATTGCGGAACTATCCGTAAAGATTCCGGAGTAGCAAGCTGAGATTAAAAGAACTGTAGGGCGTGTGCCGCAGGTTTCGTCAAGGATTTCGTCAAACTCCGTTGGCGTCATGCCACCTTGGCTAACAAGATAGAATGCGGATTTGCTGCCGTGTGAAGTCATGTGAATCAAGCAGCGATCTTTATCGCCCATATTGAGGTCTAGCAATGCCTGTTTCAAAGCTGCCTTACTCATTTTTTGGACGGTGCCGTTGATCTCGCTGTTCATCATCGAAAGTTCGGCAAGGTCGGGGTCTTGAAGGTTGCTATCCATTTTCATGAATGTTGTTTTGAGATCTTTGCGGGCGTTGTCAAAAGCGACGATGCTATTGTCACCAGTGAATAAAGCGCCTTTCCAGTAGGAAACTTCCGCTGGCTCTTCTGGTCCTGCGGGTTCTTCGCCGTCGCCGTTACCTGGAGTGGGATTGATGGGATTGCCTTGGCCATCGCCACTACCGGGAAGATTGTTGCCGATGCGGGAGTTACTTTGAACGCCGGCCATACCGCAAGCTGTTAGGGTACTCAAAAGATAAGTGAGCATCGCCAACCATAAAACACGTGTCCCCAATGATTGATTTTTCATTCCTCTAATCCTTTATGTCGGGAGCGTTCAAAGTGCCGAAATCAATCCGGGCGTGCTTTTGACGCTACAAGCAAAAGGGTTTTCGGTGATGAACAAGAAAAACTTAGAACAAAGTCACAATGTTGCTTTTTTGTTCGTGGTATTAGGTATTTAGGCCTATGCCGTTGTTTCGCAATGAAAAATCCCTACGTTTCAATCAAAGACCAAGTCTTGATTTCGTTTCTCAGGAATCTTCGAAGTATCGAATTGTTCAATCTTAATTTTGATAACAGTCTGCGTAGAGTTAACCGTCCATGTCAGGTCGGATCGCGAGCTACTAGAATGTGTAATCGAGACTTTCTTTTCCGTTGATATACCACCGATTATTTCACTGATCGCTGAGCATTGCGCGGTGTGCGTGAGTTTTACATCCTTCGCGTCATAAGCGGTTAATACATCGTCAGAACCTTCAAACCTAGCAGTGCCGACTAGAGAACCTTTGTATTTCAGGTCATATTCGCCGCCGGTTTCATTAAGTACAAGTGAGTCCAGATCAAATTCGATAGCCGGCGACTTTTCAATTATGCCTTTGCATGGCGCAAAGATAACAGACCGAATATAGGACAAGTCATAGGGACTATTTAAAATAGGCGATGATGGAGATCCCATGTTGTCGGGACTTTCATTGACCTTATTTTTATTGTTATTCTCAGCCGAAGGGACTTTATTGCCGTTTCCCACTTCCGTCCCAAGGCAAGCCGATAGGGTTGAAAAGAAAAAAATGGATAGTATCATTAAAGAGAAATTTTTCATTTATTTCTCCTCAATATTTTTGCTGTGTGGATACAGCTGAAAGTTTAACTGGGCGATCACTTTCTTTTGGTCTTTCTCATCTAGCTGCAAAGACCATTCGTGAATATCGCGGCGGAATTGTTTGAGCTTGGCTTTGAGCTCAGCGAGAGCTTTTTCAGGCAATTGAAATGTCAAAGCGCCGAACTCCCTCAGATCTACCGGCAAGTTATCCAGGCAAGCTTCGGCTTGGCGAAGCATTTGGCGGTGATAGTTGCGAATGGCGAGGTTGTTGATCTCGTCCGTAGTGCTGACGATGTTGTCTCTCGGCACCAAGGAATCGCTGGCGTCTCGTTCCAAAAAACCTTCTTTAATGAGAAAGTTCAAAGCGCGGTGGATGTCTTCGACACTGACATGGTCATGCAATCGGCGGGCAATCCAATACGGGTCTTCACGAAAGTCCGGCAGGCTCACCATGTCGCGAAGCACGGGATAAATCCAGTGGCTAAGGTAAGTGTGTGTATGGAGATGAAGTTCGCGGCGCTTGGCGTGGGGCAATAGTTCTTTGAGTCGCTTTAAGTAGGCGTCTTTTTCCAAGTCGTTATCAGCTTGGTTCATCTGAACTAGGTTGCGAAAATATTCGGCTTGATTGCCATTCAAGTTTAAGGCTTTTATAAATTTTTCGAGGGCTTGAAGGCTCAAATTTCGTTGACCTTCCGTCACCAGCTTTAAAAAGTTGGGAGAGGTGAAGCCGGCTGATTTGGCGAATGATCGGTAGCTGTAACCACGCTCGCTATTTTTGCGAAACTGGTAGTACTCAAGTAAAAAAATCCGGTAATCCATAAAGCTGTAAACGCTCGGTGCATCATCCGGAATGTGTTTTGCGGTATCGGCCATAATAAAATCGAATTCCTCACGTGATAGGTATGTATTCGGAATTCTGGTGGGTGCGCTTGAGGAAAGCTTTCAACCCGCTGATAAGATGAACAAATAGTGGGCGATCTGTATTCTCGTTCGCCTTGGGACTTTTAGAATACATGAAAAATCAGGAGGTTAAGCGTTTTGCCTAGGTGCGACTGTGAAATTATGCTTTAAGACCAGTCTCTTAGCTTTAAGAAATCGCCCTGCGAGTGGTGGATAAAACGAATGCGTTGGTTATTCCTTTCTATTTATTTGGTCACCTTAATATGGACGCAACCGGCGGCTGCCAGTCCCGAACCCTGCAAGAATACATTTGAGCAATCAGTCCCAAAACCAATGGATGAGGTTGCCCGCTCTTTGAGAATGGGCAGTCCGGTTGGGCTGAGAGATTTGAATTTGCCGGCACCCGACAGCGAGCGTCATGAAAAAGACTACCGCTGGCTGCTTCGTGGTAATGCCGACGAAATAGCTCGCGCCTTACTTAGTGCCGAAAAAGATGTGTTGAATTTGCCATTTTTCGATTTCGCTGAAGTAGAAGAGCGAAGTTATGAGTTGCAGAACATCCTGGCGAATGGACTGTCAGTTGAAGCCACATTAGATTCCGACGATGCAAATTATGAATTTTCTCTCGAGGTGGAGCCTCCGGTTGAGCGCGAGAAACCAAGTCGGGGCAGGTTGCCTTTTGACGTTATCATTGATGATCACATCACTTTAACCGTCCATCCACTTACAAATGATAGTTTTTTGGTAATCCATGGCATCACAGCCGACGAAATGCGTCAGATAAGCGGACTCTTGGGTGTCTATCCGAAACCGAGTGCGCGAATAGTTTATCCTTTCCTGAAAGATCAAGCGCTTGATCGCTTGTTTCTGGCACAACATGAACTTGCTAGGGAAATTGGCGCCACCCCCAATGATCTTCAAACGATAGACGCCCTAAAGAGCCACTTAGAAGCGCAGATTCTTTCGCGCGCAATGGAGAGGATTTTTAGGAAATACTTTTTGCGCGCTTTACCAGAGTCCGACCTCCGGGTTTTTGCGGAAAAGGTACACTTGTATCTCGAAAGCTATAAGAACGATTCGATTTTTGAGAATCAGCGAGACCTTCTCTTGCTTATTGACCTTGTTCCGGGAAGTTTAGAAATCAAATCCCAATTTAGAGAGTTTGTAAAAACTCATTGGCCTATCATTGCCAAAAGCGAACCTGAAGGTGTGCGTACAGAATTGAAGATGAGTTATGAACTTAACTTAGACGGAACGAACGTCATTGTCACAGGCAGAGTTGTAGGTGAAGTCAGGTTGGCCATACAAAGCGACGATTTACTTCTAACGAATACCTTCGTAGAGAATCCGAAACAACTCAATATTCGATTAAGTCCGTCTATTAGGCCAAACTCAGCGGTCGATGAATGTACTATGGATCGGATTCTGCAAAGATTTGTGGGTATCATTCTTTAGTTTTTAGGTGACCGAGACATGGGTATCCTTCACATCTAGTGCGAAGGATACCGATCGCTTTTGGATGAAGTGATAAATTATTCGTCGTATTCCATGACTTTGTGTAGCGGACATGATTGATGAATGACAGAGTCATAAATCTCATTCATACCACTCCACGTCGCAGGAACTTGGAACTGAACGCTGTAGTCACATTCGCCGGTGTATGCACCATTGATGTTTTTATAAAGTTTTATCTCGAATCGATAGGGATGCGTGTACGTCGTCGAGCTGCTGCGGCGATTGTGATACTTGGTAACTTTCGTCGTCTTTGTCTGGCTCCTTGCGTAGACATCAATTTGTTTCGTCGATCGCGCAGGGTCAAGTGTGAACTTCTGTCTAGCCTGGATGAGGCCGGCAGGTGGCGAGTAAAACCAGTTTTCTCCCGGAACTAGGATCGATACGACTAAAGCCTTTTCGGACTCTAAAAAAGCATGGGTTTTGAGTCGCAGGTACTTTTGGCTGGTGAGGGCTTCCCACGGAACAACGACAACTTGCCTGTAAGTCTCTTGGACGCTTGGTAGAGTGTCGCTAAAATTCTGCTCCTTGTGAGGCGGTTTTACGGGCGAGTTTTGAACGACGGATTCGTCAGACCCGCAGGCTGTTAAAAGGCTTAGAAAAAGGAACATGGCGGAAACAACGTTCGTCATACAAACCTCAATCCTGTCGGCCCAATGCCAGACACCCCAGCGGGGCTTTAAAAAAATTAATAATCATTCGATTGCTATAACCGCTTCTACTGACATTTTTGATCGATGGCAAGTGGCAACATGGTTAAAAAACCGTAAATTCTTAATGAAACGTTTAAAAAGTGATTAAAATATGGGAAAAAAATTTATCCTGCTTATTCTGGGAGCCTTGGTGGCCAATTGTTTCAAAGCTAGATTCATTGCATTTTTTAGTAGCCCAAGTTTTGAGCGTGCAAGAGAGCCAATCTTGGAGTCCATACACCATTGCTGCGAAATACACCCAATAGGCGCTTTTCATAGGGACGCGATAGGTGCACCAAAAGCAAAGTACATTCAGCAGCTTATATGAATTTTTCAATATTAGGAGACATACAGCCGATAGCCTGGAAAGGTCATTTCTCGTCTATTTACGGTCGGAGTCGGTTTTGGTTCTTCGTATACATAAGTTCGCAAGTCTATCATTAGCTATGACTCTCGCTATGGCTTGTGGCAAACCAAAAGCTCTCGAACTCGATGAGGACTCGGGCCTTAGCAACAATCAAGAATGCGATGCGGAAGGTAAGAACTGCATTGGTATTGGTACAATTGGTGATGCGACCTTAACTTGTCAATTGATTGCTTCATCTGGAAAAGTAAACAAAGGTCAATCGGTCACGTTGACAATTTCGACGTCGGCCCCGCTTACGGCGGCAGAAATTAATAGTTTTACAATTTCGGACGTCAAAGTGCCGAAGTTGAGTTTATCGCCGCAGTCGACCACAAACTATGATGCAAAGATTACATCGGCAACGGGTACCACGGCGACTTGTTCCGTGCGGGTCGAAGTGGTGGAATCCAATGGTAATCCTATCCCGATGTGTACACTATCGGCG
Organism: Oligoflexales bacterium; assembly: GCA_041740975.1. Classification (GTDB taxonomy): domain Bacteria; phylum Bdellovibrionota_B; class Oligoflexia; order Oligoflexales; family JALZUQ01; genus JBGSKV01. Next base: position 12,750 of record JBGSKV010000046.1, read on the forward strand.
CCGAAAACAACGATTAACGAAGGTGAAAGTATAAGAATTTCTATGGTTGCCTCAAATGCAACCTCTGGTTCGTTGCAAGATGTCACTATGACGGGAACTACTACAGAAAAAACGGTTTCGCCAACAAGCGACACTTCTTATGAAGGAAAAGTTGCCGGTCCGGGTGGCAATAACACCTGTAACATTGCTATTTTGGTCATTCCAAAAGTAGTTGGTCCGAGAATCATGCCAACTTGTTCTTTGACGGCTTCGAAAGCAAGTATCCAACGCGGGCAAAGTGTCACATTGACTATGGCTTCAAGCAACGCCACATCAGCGACCTTGGATAAAGCGACGGCGTCCACAGGATCATTTATCAAATCGTTTAGTCCGACAGAAACGAAAACATTTTTGGGAACCGTTAACAATGCTGACGGCAATGGTCAGTGCGACGTTACAGTCGAAGTGACGGATCCGCCTGTGGCCGCTCCAACCTGTACGATTTCCGTTTCACCTAAAGTGGGGCTGCCAGGTACAAACGTCAACGTAACGTATACGAGTAAGAACGCGACAAGCGCTATTTTGAATGGTTCGTTCGCTCAGATCGGTTCGGGGTCGGCTGGGTTTACGGCAAACAGTACGACGAACTACACATATACAGTAACAAACTCGGCGGGAGTCTCTACAACCTGCGTAGATACCGTTGAGATTGGATCGGCTCCGACTTGTACGATGACGGCGAGTTCGACGCTTGTCAATTCTGGAACCTATGTTTCGGTTGGTATCTCTCCAACCAATGCAACGGAAATCAGTATCAACGGTTCTGCGTTATCCTTGTCAAGTCCAGCGAGGAATATTTTAGTGACGAGTAAAACAACATTTGTTGGCACGGCGAAGAATAAATATGGCTCGGCAAATTGTTCGAACTCACCAGTTGTAAACGTCATTTTGCAGGCAAAAATGTGCCAGGCGAACGCGACCAATACCCCATGTTTATGCGGTGCTGGTCAGGTGCGAAGATCTGCAACATTTGTTGCCCCTAGTTCGGCCTGTAGGATGGAAGCATACTCCTCGACCGGTATTCAGTGCATTTTTCAATCCTATGCTGGCTTACCATGCAATGGCTGCTATTTGGTTTGCCAGACTCAGTAAAACCTCTAAGTTATAAAATTTTGCGTTTCCAGGCGCTCGTGGTTGTAATACCATCATTGATTAAGTTTAATCATGGTGGGGATTATGAATCATCTATTGCGAAGTATGCTTTTGTCGATTGTGATCTGCGGGACTGGATTTTCTTTTTGCGCCCAGGCCGAAGAAGTGGTTGGTTATACTTTTGGGGAAAATTCGCAAGAATTTACCTATCCATCCGAATTTAAACTTAGTCGAAATGACATGAAGCCGAGGAATGTTTTTTTTCCGGCCTTAGCTTCTTTGGTTCTTCCGGGCTTCGACCAGTACTGGGAACGCCAAATCCCTTACGCAGTTGGCTACTCGGGCGTTGCGGTAACAGGCTATGGCATTCTTTCGCACTATGCGGAGAAACTGCGCTTAGCCAGTGACGATCGGGAGATTGAGCTGGACTCTTTGGACAACGATGCGCGGATGGCCATGTTTGGCGGTTTGATTGCACAAGGTGCTGGTGGTATGAGTGCATACCACTCCTTTCGAACGGCAGCGATTTCGCATCAAAGGCTGACGGGCAAGTATTCGTTTCTGAAAGAACACGATAGCATTGGCGATATTTTCGCTGCGCCGTTCAAGTTCGGTTTCTTGGCAAGGGCGACGACTTATGTGCCGCTCCTGGTCGGCCTAAGTTTGAACGTATTGATTTATGACGAACTCACAAACAATCAAGCGGATGAACATGATACGCGCTCGCTGGAGCCAGCCGATTACTTCTTTTTAAGCGCATTTTCTTACAATGCGGGCACACACGAAGAAGCCGTTTTTCGCGGTTGGTTGTTTCCGATGTTTCATGAAATGGGCTTAAATAAACATTTGGCAAACGTTGTCCAAGCTGGGCTCTTCGCGGCGCTGCATATCAGTGATCAAAATAAAGTTCCTGTCGTGCAGTTTGCAAGTGGACTGTTGGATGGTTACATCACCATTCGAAATGGCTGGTCAATTCAGGAAGCCGTGTTTGGTCACGTCTGGTGGAACGTCATGGCTTTTTCGACTGGCTACATGGTCACAGAAAAGATGCTGCAAAGTAATCCGCAAAAAGTAAAAAGACTTTTCGGTGAGAAACCGGTGGAGTTGTGGTTGCCACTTGTTCAGATGAGTTTTTAACGTCATCCTGAGCGATGTCTCCCTCGCCGGCTTTCTCCCTCACTGGTTCGGTAGACACGAGACACTGAGCTGCACCGGCGCAGATGGACGCATCACTGTGTCCATGTATGCATGAACTCGTTTCCTAAGACCTGGGCCGCTGCAAGTCGATTATGTGCTGGGCACATCAACCTTAAGTTATTTGCCGAGTGCTCCCCTCCAAAACACCACATCGTCTTATGATCCACCTGAAGATTTGCCGTCTCTCGACATTGCCGTCCATTTGCGCTTGAGTAACTGCACCGGTGCGGTTGAGTTTGATAAACTTGGTGACGAACAACTGCGGGAACATAGCGTGATCGCGGGTTGGCCGGTTTTTTATCGTTACGTACCTGGACTTCATCTGCACCGGTGCAGGTGGTAGGCTGTGTCAATTTTTTCTGCTGGCAATACTTGGCGCGTTCGGCCTTGCGAACTGGGTCTTTCTTATCTAGAAGAGCTTCTAATGCTTGTAGGATGGCCATTTCTCTGGTGACCCTCTCATTTCCTTTCTGTAAAAGCCCCTGCACTCTTTCCAATTTTTCAACCACATCTAATGGTAAGCGCAGTGTGATCTCCACTTTTGGTTCCGCGTCACGAATGGATCCATCGCCTTTGGAAAGAGGCTTATGACATTGGCTGCCTGCGACAACCGCCAGGCCCGGTCCTCAGAAATCTCCAAGCACTCTACGCAGAAACTTGCCAAGTTAGGAAAACCCATCAGTACATGGAGTTTTCGCTGTTTGATTTCTCGCAAGTGGCTAAGTAAAAGCACCTCTTTTTTCTTTATCTCGTTCGCTAGATTTTTTGCCGAAGAGACCAATGCTTCGTTCGAAATAACTTCGAAATTTTCCATGTTTTCTCCTTTGTGACAGGAGAGACCATAGCATGGGTTTTTAAACCTAAGTTTTTTACTTAAGTTTATCCGCCTGAGATAACGGTCCTCAGCGCGCAAACGCTGCGAGTCGTAATGCAAAATGAAAATTTTAAGAAAAGTTTTAGAAAAAAAGAAAATGTCTTTCTGAGTTTAATTTTGAAGTCGAAAAAACCTGTCAACACAAAAATTCATATTTAAAAGAAACATCGAATGACATGACTTGCCGAAACTGCACCGGTGCAGATGTCTATAATAACCTCGACGATAACTGTCAACTTTTCGTTAGTCTATAGAAAGATTTCCATCAACGAACAGTCCATGTAGCGTCCATGCAATTTGCGAAAATTTTTTATGTATCCGTATTCTTTGAACCCAAATTTTTTATAAAGAGCAATCGCCGCAGGATTGGCGACAGAAACGGTGAGTTCGACTTTTTCAAGCCCGGAGATCTTGGCGTGCTCCAAGGCTGATTCTAAAAGTTTGGTTCCCAAACCTCTTCCGCGATATGCTTTCAGAACTCCCATACCGAGAGTTCCGCGATGAGCGAGTCGCTCATTCTGGCCTGGCATAATATCGGCCCACCCAACGACTCGGCTGTTATGGATGGCAAAGTAGCTTGGGTTATTCTTTTTGATTAAAGCAACTTGATAGGCAAGAATACTTTCATAGGGACCCGCCGTCACGCGTTCCAAATGAACTTCTTCACGGGCGACGGCGTCCAAAGTTTCATAAAAGCTAGGGATGTCATGTTGCGCAGCGTAAACGATTTCGATCATACAGAACTCTTAAAATCTCTTTTCCACTAGTTCAGCTCATGCAAAATTCCGGTCAAAGCTAAACGGTGGTCAGGATGCACCAGTCGTTTCAAATCTTTCATCAGAAACTCAATATCCATAAAGGCCGAAGCTGACAATTCTTGCCAAACAATCTCGTTTTGAGCATTCACAACAAAAAGTCCATGTATCGGCATAGATTCAAAGTCATCATATGCACCCACACTTTTGAATGCAGGCATATTCTCTTGCTGGTAAGTCACCGCCACCAAACTTACACCGAGTGCGTCAAACTCTGGCTGATATTTTTCCAACTTTTTGTACTGCGCGTCACACTGAGGGCAATCGGCCAGCAGGAAAACGACTACGGAAGGCTTGCTGCCTCGTTCTGCCCTGAGATCATGCCACTTGCCAGTTTTGTCAATCCACCGAACATTTTCCATTGTGAACGGTTGCCACAAGAGAGGACCCATGTCTTCGTGCTGTGGGCGACTCGCGTGAACTTCGCGCCAAGCCGAAAAAGGCTGTCGCCAATCTTCAGCTAAGTTAGAAAAAGTTGAACGCAGCACTTCACTTATGGACTGATTAATCGGAGACTCAAGATCAACTATCTGCGAAATAGCCTGAGCTTGCTTGAAAGTCGTTTGAGCTTTCTGAGTATTGCCGGCTTTGGCAAAGACCGCACTCGACAATAGTAAGAAAGCGGAGTTTTTCGAATCTTGTCTGATGAGTTCATCAGCCGAATCGGCAGCGTCTTCATAGAAACCAGCCTTATAGCCATACTTCACGAGATTGTAGAGACCCCAACTGCTTTGCAGTTGCGCCATACGCTTTAAACGACGATAAGCTGAGGCGTCGCCGTTCATCAGTTGTGATACATTTTCAATTTCATTGCCTATTTCACTTTCAAAAGTTTCCGGCAAAGCGAGACTCTGACCCGTAAATATTTCGGCAAGTTTACCAATGCGAATGCATTTGTTTCGCAAGTCAGGACTTTCAAACTGAATGCAACTCATCACGGGAGTCGCAATCATTTTGGCGGCTAACTCCCAATAGTCTCCTCGCTCAAGGGCTTCTAAGCTTCGATTGAGGCCATGTTGCAAATGACCGTAGTCATTCATGCCAGTGTTGCGAATGGGATGGGTGGGTTGCATCAGCAAGTTAAGGCTGACGCGCAAAGCTTTATCAAATGCACTAAGATCCATGAGAGTCCGAGTTAACCATTCATTATTGTGCGCGTGGTTGTGCAACATAAACGGAAAAACTTTCATGTCTTTCATGTATAGGTGATCAACACGCGCCGAAGCTTCCTGACTCCACCATTTTTCAAAATACATCTTGCCTTGGCTATAAGTGTGGCCGGCCATATGCCACAAATGGGCCACGCTCGGCGCTGCAAACCCGGACTGGTCGGCCGAGAAAATTGCATTTTCATAATCGTAAGGATTGTCCCAAAGGTGAATGACATAATGATGAACGGGATGTTTAGGATTTGCGGATAGGATGTCTCGCGCTAAACGATCAATATCCATATTGTCGTAGTTGAGCTGGTTTCCCAATTTGCGGGCCCAAATTTCGACCATAAAAAAAGCTTTGGCGTCGAGGTCATCGGGAAATCTCTGCCAAACTTCGCGGAGCTTTTCGAGGTATCCGACAGCATTGTTGGACTGATGAAGAGCTTCGAGTGATTCTACGTACAACTGTGTCCGTTCATCTTTTTCCGCTTGCAGACGATTGCGGGCCTCTGCAGTGAAAGCCGCGGCGCGTGTAGGATTCGGAGCCCACACCGTATTGGCCATGGCCATACCCCAGAATGCCAATGCACATGTGTTATCGAGAAAAGCCGCATGGCGAAACGAGCGTTCCGATTCAAAATTCAAAAATCCATGCAACTGGCCTATGCCTTGATTAATAAACGCTTTTGCTTCATCAGTGCATTGGTCGGCTTGAAAATGGATATTGTCACCCGCACCAGCGATGATTTTGGCGAATTGTCGAGGACCTTCGTCAAAGGCCGCACCTTGATGCGAATGCCCCGGATCCGGTTCGCGAAGATGGCCATGGTGGGAAAAGCCAAGCGAAAAAAAAAGTATGCAAAAGAGTGAGCATAATTTCATGAGTGGGACCTCGTTGTCTAAAAATAGGCGAATGGTGATGCGTCATTCTGCCATGGAGGGGGGGCGAGGTCTAATGAGAATTATCAAGAGAGGGAGGATCGCGCGAAAGTCTTGCTAGACTGTGTTTTCATAAACACTGTCAATAAACTTTTGGCTGTTTTTGGGATCACCTATGAGCCAAAGAGTGTCGTTGGCGGCGAGACGAAAATCTGACTTTGGGCTCTTGATCCGAGTCTGATTGCGTTCTACACCCACTGCTAGGCAGTTAAATTTGGCACTGATATCGGTCTCGCGCAGAGACTTTCCTATCAAGGGAGAACTTGCCGGTACGATCACTTGACGCAACGTAAAGCGACCTGGAGAGGATGAGTCGGCGATGTTGACGTCATCCGTCGTGAGTAATTCATCTTTTATAACTTCGAATTCCTTATCACTAGCAAAGCAAAGTAGAGTGTCATGCGGGTAAACTCTTTCGCCTGCACCGGGTGCGATAATTTGTTGTGATCCTCGCTCGATAGCGATGACGTTCACACCGTACTTTTCTCGAAGTTTGAGCTCGTGGAGAGTGTATCCCAAAATTTTTGCTGTTGGAGGAATGAACAAGGGCACCAAATGCGCATCCCAAGGCACAAGTCCCGAATTCACGCCATTGATTTTGGTAGAAGATGTATCTTGAGCGAATCCCTCCATAAATCGCTTCTCAAGGGCCACAGAAACTGTACCCACTCGACTGCGAAAAATGGTGAAGAGGGCGACAAATACAGCCAGAAAGAATACGAGAGAAATCCAACCTGAGAAAAACTCGGCGCTAATAAAAGCAATAAAGAAAAATACGCAGACGTAGGAAAAAGCTTCACCTAGATTGATGTTGATCTTACGTCGGGCCGCAGCACCAATGTTGCGGTCTTCTTGCGTACGGACTACCGAAAGCATAGCCCAAAAGAAAGGAGAGCAGGCAATCATCGTAACTAGCCAAGCGAGTGTTCTCGAAAGCGATTCATTTTGAACGTATCGGTCTAGCCAACGCGGTACATAGCGCGATGAGAATACAAAAATGGCCAAAATAACGACGCCATGTCCCATAATCCGCAGCGCTTGGTTCATAAACTTTCGTTTCTGATCAGAGCTGGAAGTATGGCGTTGGAACCATTGGCGGTAGTTTGACAATGCGGTTGCCATGCTCTTAGGAACGGATGCATCCAAGCGATCCGAAAAACGAAGAGAAAATTTGATCATATAAGGCGTCGTAAAAGTAGTGAAAAGCGAACTGGCAACAATGATGGGATACAACTCAGCATTGATAACGTTGAGTGACTGCCCAAGGGCCGCGATAATAAACGAGAACTCACCAATTTGGGCTTTGCTGAAACTGGCATGAACGGACGTTTTCAGTGTCTGACCGGTGGCCAGTGATCCTATAAAAACAGAAATCACTTTACCGATGATGATGACTAAACTGAGGAGTGCCACATGCCAAAAATTATCGACGATCACTTTAGGGTCGAGAAGCATACCCACGGATACAAAGAAAATGGCGCCAAAGACATCTTTGAGCGGTGCAATCAGATGTTCAATTCGCTTGACTTGAGTTGTTTCGGAAAGAATGGATCCCATGATGAAGGCGCCCAAGGCGACAGAGTAATTGTATTTGGCGGCGATCGTCACCATGATCAGGCAGAGTCCGATAGCCGTAATCGTCAGCATTTCATCGTTGCCTCGCTCGGCAATCTTGGAAATAATGCGTGGCACCCAGAAAATTCCGAAAATAATCCAAATGCTCACGACAAAAACCAGTTTGATGCCAGAAATGAGTATGGCTCCGGGATCGACGAGAGATTGAGTTGCAAAGCTCGTTAAACCAACCAACATTAAAATAGCTGCGAGATCCTCGACGATAAGGATGCCGAAAACCAGCTCGGCGAAGCGTCGGTTCTTGAGTTTGAGTTCTTCGAAGGCCTTGATGATGATTGTCGTCGATGAAATCGCGATCATGCAACCTAGAAAAATGGAGTCGAATTTTGTCCAGCCGAAGGCCTTGGCTAAATAATAACCAAGAAAGACCATAACGATAATCTGAAAGAGACCGGTGAGACCGGCGGAAGGTCCCAGTCGCATCAAACGTCTGAAACTAAACTCTAGTCCGAGGTTGAACATCAAAAAAATCACGCCCAGCTCGGCCCAGATTTTGACGTTTTCAGTATCGATCAGGGAAAACACGGAGGGAGAATATGGTCCTACGACGAGGCCGGCAGCGATGTAACCCAGTACGACTGGCTGTTTGATGAGTTTGAACAAATATGTAATAACAGCGGCAACGCCAAGGATGACTGCTAAGTCTTGTATGAGGGGCGCGATGTGCACGAGTGAGGTTCCCGAATCCGTTACAGGACTTTATTTTGCCACGATGAGCCACATTCGTCCACGCATTAGCAGCATCATGTAAATTAAATGTTAGATCGATAAGAATAAGAAACAAGGAGAACGCGTGAGTTCCCAATTTATGCGGCGAGCGATCCAGTTGTCGCGCGACAAAATGATGCAAGGTGCGGGCGGTCCATTTGGAGCCGTAATTGTTCAAAACGGTGAAATTATCTCGGAAGGATGGAATCAAGTCACGAGTACAAACGATCCAACCGCTCACGCTGAAGTCGTCGCCATACGTCTTGCCTGCGAAAAACTTGGGGTGTTTTCACTGAATGGCTGCGAAATTTATACAAGTTGCGAGCCTTGCCCTATGTGCTTGGGCGCTATTTACTGGGCAAGGCTCGACAAAATTTACTTTGCCAACTCTCGCCTAGATGCGGCGAATATTGATTTTGATGACGAATTCCTATATCGAGAAATAGGCTTGGACTTGTCAAAAAGACGTATTCCGACTCTTCAGATGGGCCGTGAAGAAGCAATTGCGGTTTTTTATGAATGGAAAAAAAAGTTGGATAAAATAAATTATTGAGTTTGCGAATTAGATTCTCAGGGTCGAAAGCTTTCTGTTCGCAAAGTTCATGAGAGGGCTGGTCATGTCTGAATTGCGTCTTGGATTTACCTGGCGAAAACCATATGATCTGGTAAAATGATTGATATGACAAGTGTTTTTGGGTGTATGCAGAATCCGAAGCGAATGGGCTGAAAGTTTTTCAAAAAAATGGATATGCGCGAAAGTAAGTTGAAGACCTGGACGGCCTGGTTATTGCAGATATCTGTGATACCGCTTTTGTTTTTAATCCCCATCTATACTGATGAGATTGCTTACAAGATTCTGCATGCACGCTTCCTAATTGATGGAATATTTGCAAACTCTGTTTATCCTCAGTGCTGGAACCCGGGCAATGATTTAAATGTTCCCGTTCTTTTCTGGCCGTTTAGATTCCTCGCTTCCTTAATCTATAGCGCTCATTTTTCACCGCTTTGGATTCGACTTTTGTCATGTTTACATGTTCTGGTTGCCACCGGCTTCGTTCTTTATATTTCGCAACAGTTTTATAAAAAAAGGCCTTTTTTAGATGTAACTTGTTTATTTTTAATTGCGATTACCCCGATGAGTTTGGTCTTTTCAAGGCCAGAGTTTGTTATATTTAGCTTACTTGCATGTTCTATCCTCGTTAGTTACAATTTTTATCATGCAGAGTCTGTCAAAAAGCAGTGCTGGCTGGCACTAGTGTTGCTTTTGATGTTTATTGGGATTCTGTCTTTTCACCTTAAATCATTGTTCTTCTTCCCAATGTTCTTTCTGGTCTTTCTGTTTTCACCTCTCCGAAGGTGGTGGAAAGTAGCTTTCATCGCGCTGCTTTGTCTGACTGTATTTTCGGTTCGGCGTAGTACCTCGGAGCAACTGCTATGCCCGGATTCGCCCATAACAGCAGAGATTTGGCGAGGCGAAGCACTTAATCCCGTCGATTTGGTTGCCGATCCGATCAAGGGAATCGGGCAGCTTCTAGAAAATCTTTCCCGTTCGAGGATTTATTTTGAGTCTTTGATGTACCGGCGGACTTATACGAGCGGTTGGCTGCCGCAAACGACGTTTTATAACCTAGGCGGTGAGATCATCAATAATCTAGCCACTTTTTACTTTTTTTGCTTCGCACTTCTAATCTTAGCCGCAATCGGTAAAGCGATTTATCTTATTTTTAGTCGAAAGTGCAGGTTGGACGACCTTGTTCTTATTGGCATGTTTGTTTATTTTCTTATCGTTAGTAGCATTCAGACCTTCAAAAACGCTTACGAAGCTACTCTTTTAGTCCCGATGTTTGTTGTCTCATTTATCATCGCATTTAATAAGTTTAACTGTGAAAAATTTAAGTATATTTCGTTGTTTCGAACGGGATTGCTGGCGGTGGTTCTCATGTCTTTGGCTGCAAATTATTATAGTTTCCGCTCTCCTTATCAAGACTGGTTGACAGATCAGAACCTGAAGTTCCAAAGGCATTCTTTTACACTTTTCTATTATTATGCCCACAAAGACGTAGCTTTAGAATTGTATAGAGAGTGCGGCTTACCGGATGACGTTAAAGACGCGAAGCATCTGGTTCTCGATGATGTCACTTACGGCTACTTTTATAAAAGTCAACGTCCCTATCACGTGCTTTACTTGGTTGGAAAGTGGGGTAAGGCGACGGAAAAGGGTTTGGTTGAGTTTTTGAATGAAAGAAAGTCCAGTGGAATCTTGGCGCGGTGTTACGAATTACCAGAAGAGTACCAAGCTATATCGCTCAAGAGGGACGATTTTTGCTGTTTGAAGCTCTAAGGATAATGGACCTCAAATGTGACTTGTTAGATGATGACGTAAGGCTTAAGATAGGAATGCTTCAAGTTCTTTGTGGGGTGGTTTATGGTTTATGTAGTTAAATTACTATTCTTATCATTGGGGATTTCTGTCATGGCAACTGGCGCCGAAAATGCAAAATCAGTACATGATTTCACAATTCAGTCTATCGCGAGTAAGCCTCTTGCCTTATCCAAATATAAAGGCAAAGTTTTGCTAATCGTTAATACGGCTTCGAAGTGTGGTTTCACGTATCAGTACGAAGGCCTTGAGAAGCTTTATAAAACATATCAGGCTAAAGGTCTTCAAGTTCTCGGAGTTCCGTCGAATGACTTCGGAGCACAAGAGCCGGGAAACGAAGAAGAAATTCAAAAGTTCTGCAAAATTAAATATGGTGTGACATTCGATCTCGGTAAAAAGGAAGTCGTATCTGGTTCAAATAAAAGCGATTTATTTGCATTCCTCACGACGAAAGGTCCTGAAGCCGGAGAAGTGAAGTGGAACTTTGAAAAGTTTCTCGTTGATAAAAACGGCAAGGTCGTCGCTCGCTTCGGTTCTAAGGTGAAGCCCGAAGATAAAGCGATGATAACAGCGATAGAGAAGTTACTTTAATAAAGGAAACACTTGTGAAAGTAGATCCCATAATTAAAATGTCGGCGGTCGTAATCGTTCTGTTTTTAATGACGGTTGCGATTTTATTTTTATTAAATATGATAAGCCAAGCGCAGCTGATGGACCTTTCCCTAAAGTTTTTGGTTTTGGTCGGGGTTTTGGGAATCGGCTCATTTCTTATCAAGCTCATTGCTTTTGGTGTGACTAGGTCAGACAAAAGTTGATACTTTCATGACTTCAGGCAAGTCTAGGTAGAATATGGAAGCAAAATCTGGGAGCATGTTCGAGCAGCCTGTGGTTTTCGTCGATTTGGAAACAACCGGCGGCAGAGCAGGGCACAGTCGAATTATAGAAGTTGCAGCCATACGTTTGGAAGTGGATGGATCCACGCAGACTTATCAAACACTTATCCATCCAGGTTCCGAGATTCCGTTTTTTATCACACAAATTACCGGGATCTCCGATCGTGACGTTGAAGATAGTCCTGAGTTCGCTGCGATCGCCGGAGATCTACATAAATTTTTGGCAGGGGCTATTTTCATTGCCCACAATGTTCGATTTGATTATTCCTTTTTGAAAGCCGAGTTTGAAAGCTGCGGGTTTTGTTTTGATCCCGAACTTCGTTGTACCGTTAGACTATCTCGCGCACTTTACAGTGAACATCCTAAGCATAGTTTAGAGACGATTATCCACCGCCATGGACTGGTGGTTGAAGCGCGACATCGTGCATACGCCGATACTAAGGCAATTTTTGACTTTGCAAAACTGGCTTACGACGAACATGGTCATGAGAAATTTCATTTTGCTTTTCATCAGCAGAAGAAACGTCAAACGCTGCCGCCGAATTTGGACGAGGCTCAGCTTAAACGCTTAAAAAATACCACTGGGGTGTATATTTTTGAAGACGAACAGCATCGGCCACTTTATGTTGGCAAGAGTGTAAAGCTGCGAAGTCGAGTCTTGTCACATTTTGCGAGTGATACCAAAGTCCACCGGGAGATGCGTCTATCCCAGCAAGTCCGTCACATTCGTACCATTGAAACGGCTAGTGAATTAGAGGCGCTCTTACTAGAGTCAGAATTGGTTAAGGAGCTTATGCCTACCCACAACCGACGGTTGCGCAAGAAAAAATCCCTGCTGGTTTTGCATCGTGAAGAAAATGAGGCGGGGTATTTTCAGGTACAGATCAAACGACTTGGCGATATCGACCCGCAAAATCTCCTCAGTTCGTATGGGATTTTTCCCAGCCTGGCCGCTGCCAAATCTTTTTTGATCGAGGCGCAGGGCAGACTTCAGCTTTGTCCGAAACTTCTGGGACTTGAAAAGGGGAGGCACGGCTGTTTTTCATTCCAACTGAAAAAATGCCATGGGGCCTGTGTCGGAGAAGAGTCCCCGGTCGCCTACAACATCAGAGTCGTCGAAGCCTTGGCCGATTCAAAATTTATCGATTGGCCTTTTGATGGCCCTATCTTAATGGCACCGAAGAAAACGACGGTGACGCGAGCAATTGTCATTGATCAGTGGACGGTACGAGGTTTTGCGAATGCTGAGTTTGATGGAGCAATTTGTTTTGAGGAAAAGAAGTTTGATTTCGACTTAGACGCGTACAAAATTATCAAGAAGTCTCTGACGACGGATCGCCGTAAGTTCAAAATTGTGGACTATGATTTTGGAAGCGCGCCTAATGGCCTCACTTAATCAACTCAGAGAAGTGCCCATCATAGATATAGGTGACTTGCGAAAGTCTTCGGCTGGCATGCAAAAAGTCGCCAATGAGATCGGTGCGGCCTGTAGAGATTGTGGTTTTTTTTATGTTGTTAATCATGGTGTCGATTTTGGGCTGCAGGAAAGAATGGACGCTTTGAGTCGCGAATTCTTCAGTCTTGATCTGAATACCAAAATGCAAATTTCCATGGAAAAAGGCGGTCAAGCTTGGCGTGGTTTTTTTCCCTTAGGAGGGGAGCTGACCTCAGGTATGCCAGATGTCAAAGAGGGCATTTATTTTGGTCAAGAACTCGCCGCAAGTCACTCCAAAGTTAAATCAAAGATTCCCCTGCATGGTCCGAACTTGTTTCCAGCTGCGCCGACCGAATTGCGTCCCGTTGTTTTGCAGTATATGCGGGACGTGACGGATCTCGGGCATATCTTGATGCGAGGGCTTGCTCTCAGTGTGGGATTACCGGCCGAGTATTTTCATCGGCATTTAACCTACGACCCACTTATTTTGTTTCGTATTTTCCATTATCCGCCACCGTCTGTCGCAGATTTGAAAAAAAATCTTTGGGGCGTGGGAGAGCACACGGACTATGGCGTGCTGACCATCTTGAAACAAGATGAATGCGGCGGCCTGCAAGTGAAATCCAACGGGGGATGGGTCGAAGCACCTCCCGTACCCAATTCATTTATCTGCAATATTGGTGATATGTTGGAGAAAATGACGAGTGGATTTTACCGTTCGACGCCGCATCGAGTTGAAAATATTTCTGGAAAGATGCGTTTGTCTTTCCCCTTATTTTTCGATCCCAACTTTGACGCGAAAGTAGAAGCGATTCCTTTGCCAAAAGGCATGGCTGTGCTCAAGGGTCATGAAGAACGTTGGGATAAAGCGAACGTCCATGAGTTTGACGGGACTTACGGAGAGTATCTTCTCAAAAAAGTTGGCAAAGTGTTTCCGGATCTGCATCGGAAAGTTTTGCCAAAAAAAAATTGATGAAACACAAAATAACTCCCTGGCTTACTGCCGCAATCCCTTCAGAGACTAAGCGCTTCCGCGTGTGTGAAGTGTTTTTCCAACATTGACAATGCAAACAGCGAGTGTTTTTCTATGTATGGCCTTTGGATGGGTCGAACGATTTGCGACGCCAAGTCCGGTCGCCGCAATATAGAAAAAAGGAGTTTCCTATGAAGATATTAACTCGCCTCGCTTTCGTTATGGCTCTTTTCACTTTGATTTCCCTCGCCAAAACCCCAACGGCAGAAGCCCAGTATTATCCCTATCCCGGAGTTTACTACCACCACACTTACTACGGTCAAGTGCCTTACGGATACGGTTACTATAGCATTCGCACCTGGCCAGCTAACTACTGGGGAAACATTTATTACAACGGATTCTCTTATCTCCCTTATTATAACTACCAACCTCGCTACGCTACGTACGGTGCACTTTCGTATTCTATAAAAAATGACCAAGGTGGTTATGCTTGGGGATACCAAAATCGAGACGACGCAGCAAATGCAGCGGTGGGTTATTGCAACGATGACGATTGCGCCCCGGTCGCATGGGTTCAAGGCGGTTGCTTAGCGATGGCAACCAGTGCGGCAAATGGCAATGTTGCTTGGGGATATGGCGACTCAAAATACCGCGCGAAAAGTGCGGCGATGAATAGCTGCCGCACCTCGGGAGCGGCCGACTGTACTTATCGCAGCTTTGTTTGTTCTTACTAGTTCGAACTTATTCGCTTATGTGTTGAAATTTGAGTTTTTATAAATCAAAATTGAGGTAGCATTGCTTGGCATAGCTATCTCTCTAAATTTATTTGTATTTTCAGATAGTTTAAATGTCTAAAATGGATTTAAAGTTTCTGAGCAGGGTTACGATACGTTCTATAGACATAACTTAAAGCCATGATTGCAGAATTTTCACTATCTGAGAATGCATGACCTATTTTTTTTACACTGTTGCTGTCCGTAGAAAAAATCTCCTCAGATTTCTTTTTCTGATTTCCATTTTGTCTTCAAATGCGCTAGCTGAACCCATCACACTCTACAGTTCTTTCGCCGGTACCATAAACTTTGTCACCGCAGGTGGAACCTTGCGGACTAGTGATGATGGTGGAGCACCTTGTAACGTCACGACTGGCCCTGTTTCCGCCAACGTATCCGGAATTCCTGGCGGTTCTACCATCGAAGCTGCATATCTATATTGGGCCGGCTCGGGTGCAACTGTTGACGATGCCGTAACATTTAATGGTACAAATATTACAGCCGATCGCACATTTACAGATACGTTTACTTTAACCGGAACAGACTACCCATACTTTAGTGGATTCAAGAATGTCACAGCTAACGTGACGGGCAATGGGTCTTATTCGTTTAATAATTTGACGGTGTCGAACGGGGCGCCATGGTGCGCGTCGTCAGCGGTACTTTCCGGTTGGGCGCTTTTCGTTATTTACTCTAATCCTAGTGAAGATTTTCGAGTCATTAATACTTTCGATGGATTTCAACAGTTTCGTGGCAGTTCGATCTCATTAACCCCAAGCAACTTTACGATTCCAAGCTCGCCGATTAATGGAAAAATGGCGGTGGTCAGCTGGGAAGGGGATGTTGGTAACTCCGCGTCTTTGGGCGGTTTCGATGAAGAAATTAGATTCAATGGTTCTATTTTAACAAATGCCGCAAATCCCTCTGACAATCAGTTCAACTCGACCATCAATACTTACAGCGCGGCAAATGATAAATATGGTGTCGACATCGATACATACGATATATCCAGTTATATTAGCGCAGGACAAACGTCTGCGACAACGATCTACTCTTCTGGTGGTGACCTCGTGTTTCTCAGCGCCGAGATCATCTCGGTCACCAACACACCCATTTCTGATTTGAGTATTAACAAATCGCATGTAGGAAATTTTTCCGTCAATACAAACGGAGTCTACACGATTGCCGTAACGAACAGTGGTCCGATGACCACTTCCGGTACGACGACGGTCACGGATGTTTTGCCAGCAGGTTTGACATTTGTTAGCGCAAGTGGATCCGGTTGGACATGCGGGCACGCAGCTGGAACGGTGACATGTACACGAGCCGCCGCAATTGCTGTAGGTGTGACTGCTCCGGCGATCACTTTAACCGTTGCGGTGGGCAATACTGCTTATCCAAACGTAACCAACACGGCATCTGTAACGGGCGGAAATTTTGACCACCATGCGGGGGACAACTCAGACAGTGATCCCACGACAGTATTGGCTCCTGATTTATCTAGTTCTATAAAAGATGTTGTCGATCTCAATGGTGGGGAAGCCAACATTGGCGACACGTTGCAGTATACCATTACCTTGGATAACACGAGTTCCATCGCAGCGTCTGCGACTGTCGTTACAGACAATATTCCTGCAAACGTGACCGCCTTTACAGTCATAAGTACTCCTGTGGGGTCAATCAACTCGTCAACGGGAATGGGGACGGGTGCAAATGGAACCGGGTATTTGAACATTACGAATATTTCTGTTCCGGCAAATAGTACGGTCACTATCGTGTTTAATGTAATTGTTGCCGGCTCGGCTTCACCAGGAACAACGATAGATAATACAGCAACTATTACTCCAGGAGCTGGAGTCGGGGCCGCTCCAGACGCACCAACCGTTATCGTATCTCCATCACTTGTTCCATCAACGGGAGCCAAAGATTTATATATCGAGATTAATGGTGGCAATAGGTTGACGCGAGTTATACCGGCTATTGCAGCATCGACTCCCACAGTTGATGGTGGTGGTGGAGTTCAGACCTTTCTCTTGAATCCTGTTTTGGCTGGGCCACTTACCCTTGCGGCCGGAGCTATTCCGATTACTCTTCGAATGACGCGAAACGGCACCAATACAAATCGGACGGTGCGTGTGGATTTGGACTATGGCAATGGTGGCGGGGGGTGGATCGCTTTGGGCAACCAGCAGCAAAACCTAACGATGACTACGGCGGGAACCTATCAGACATACAATTATTCGATCAATTTAGGGGCCAATGTCACAATTCCGGCGGGACGGGATCTTCGGTTGCGAATCACGAACAACACCGCTCAAACTAATAGACGTATTATTATCACAAATTTAAATGGTGGAGTTCTCTCGCGCCTACGTCCTATCGTCAACACTGTAGTCAACGTCGATAACGTAAATTTTTATACGGCAACTTATCCAAACATGACGTTAGGGACATCATTTGCGCAAGGCCAAACAGCGTATATTCGAGCCGTCGTTTCCGATCCGTTCGGTTCCGCTGATATTACCAGTGCAGATATAACGATTGAACAGTCGAATGGAACTCCTGTGGTAACAGGTGCTGCCATGACGTCTGTCGCAACGACTGCATTAACGCGAATTTATCAGTATCCGTACACGATTCCGATGTCTCCACTTGGTGGCAATTGGACAGCTTATGTTTTGGCGCGTGAGGGGGCTGAAAACTTAATTACGGACGATCAGCTAACAGCCTTTGCAGTCGAACAGGCCAATTTAACTTTGGTGAAGTCTAGTTCGGTGATTTCAGATCCGGTTAATTTGACGGTGAATCCAAAACGCATTCCTGGTGCGGTGATCCAATACAACGTAGTCTCGTCGAACTCCAATCGAAGCTCACCCAATGCTGCGACCGTTGTGATTCAAGATCCACTACCAACACAAATGCGGATGTGTGTCAGTACCATTTGCAATGGCGGCAGCCAGCCAGTCGTTTTCACGAATGGCACCCCGACGAGCGCCTTGACATTCAACTATGCAACGCATGTGACGTACTCGAACCAAGTGGGTGGTGGCCCACCGTTTACCTATGTTCCGGCTCCGGATGTCAATGGCTACGACAATGCCGTAACAGGTATACGCATCGCCCCAGCGGGAACGATGGCGGCATCGTCTGGAACCCCTCCGCATCCTAGCTTTACGGTCTACTGGCGAATGCAGATAAAGTAGAAAATGTTAAGTTTTGGAAAAAATTGGAATTAAATCAAAATGCAGGTGAGACTTCACAACGACTAAGTTGAAAACTATCATTGTAACTCTTTGATAATATTGCGACAATGGGAAGACTAAACTTTCAAAGTGAGGGGCCGAAGGGAGTATCTATATAGAGGCTGATTTGGTTTCACCAATCTCCATTAGTGGATTTCCAATCGACCTGTGAGGCGGAAAAAGTGTTTGGATTCCTTAAAAACCTTTCCCTAGTTTTGTGCAGCGCTAGCTTTTTAGCGTCGACAGTATATGCCGTCCAAGCCAATACACTTATTTCTAATTCCGTTACTATGGATTTCAAGGTTGATGGCTATGATTTTTCGGCAAATTCCAACGTCGTATCGTTTTACGTCGATGAAGTCATTGCCTTCACGCTTATTGCCAATAATCCATCGGGCGTTTTAACCCAAAGTCCACAAGCCAAAGTTCCATTATCGTTTACCTTGACCAACCAAGGCAATGGAAACGAGAAATTCCTTCTTTCTGGTGGACAGTCCGTAGTGGATGACTTTGACGCAACGCTTCCTCGTATTTACATCGATATCAACAATAATAACATTTACGATGACACGATTGATGTTCTCCATATTCCGGGCGTCAATGATCCGATCTTAGCTCCGGGATTCTTTTTGAATGTTTTCATCGTGTCGGACATTATGCCAGGAATCTCTGCTGGTGATGAGTCTCGCCTGGCGTTAACGGTAGACTCTGAAACGGGACCGGGCATTGTCGGAGCCATATTTCTGGGCGCCGGTGATGGTGGAGTTGACGCAGTTATGGGTTTTCAGGGTAGCAGTTTGACTGTGGAGAATCGTTACGTTGTGACGAGTGCCATCGCGACTATTGCAAAGTCGCAGCAGATAAATGACCCTTTCGGTGGTAACAACCCCGTCAAGGATGCAGAGATCACCTATCAGCTTGCTCTTAATGTCACTGGCTCGGGGACTTTAAGTAATCTTGTGGTTCGCGATATAATTCCGAATGGAACTCAATATAAGCTTGGATCACTTCGATTTGATGGCGTACCATTGACAGATGCAGTTGATTTGGATCCGGGAGTGTTTAATGGGGCGCAAGTCAATGTTTCCGTCCCGGCTGTTGCGGCGCCTGCTACGCATGTCGTCGAATTTAAGGTAAGGATTCTATAATGAACATAAAGTACCAAATAAGATTATTTAAGGGAGACATCCTCATGTCCAATTTGATGAAATCAATAATTGGAACCGCTTTGGCGCTCACGGCTTTGACCGCGAATGCACAATCGGGCATTAGCATTAAGAACGAAGCCTTCATTGAGCGAGTAGAGGTCAAGCCAGACGGCAAGAAGGTTACGAAGGTTGAGCCAGCCGTCAAAGTCCTACCGGGGGACGAAGTGATTTTCGTCATAACCTACCGAAATGGCGGGGATAAACCGGCTACTGATGTTGTCGTCACGAACCCTATCCCTAAGAACATGACCTACCGTACAGCAAGCGGTGACAATAATGAGGTCACGGAAGTCTCTGTCGACGGTGGAAAAAAATATGATCAACTTGAGAAACTTTCTGTCGATAAGGATCTCAAGGTTCGGAGTACTGCCAAAGTGGTACGCAAGGCGGTACCGAGCGACGTGACGCATGTGCGCTGGAGAATAGCTGGAGCGCTTGCGCCGAAGAGTGAAGGAAAGGTTCGTTTAAGAGCAGTCTTAAACTAAAAACCTCCTGAGCGAAAGTAGTGTTTCCTGACACTGGTGCTGACAGATGAAGACGAGTTTCTAATTTAGAGAAAACGAAAAAAGAGACTCAAACTAGAGAAAATGCCCAAGATAGAGATGGGAATTTTTTGATCGGATTGCTTTAGCCAAAATTGTCCTTTGTATAAATAACCGGATTAAGGAAAGGGAACGAAGATGAAAACAATGATGAAATGGATGTATGTAGCAATCGGAACGATTGCCTTCTCATACACGAGCTATGGTGCGGGTACGATTTCAGGTACAACAATTTCCAACCAGGCAGCAGTTGCTTTCAGTGTTGGTGGTTCACCGCAAACGCCAGTCAACAGTAACACGCTTAACTTCGTGGTCGACTCAGTGGTGTCTTTCACTGTGACCTCGAACGGTAACACCAACGTTGTCCCAGGCGCGACTGGTCGCGTACTCCAGTTTACGGTAGCAAGTACAGCCAACCTTCCGCTCGACTTTGGTTTAACGGCAACAAACAGCGCTGGTGACGATTTTAACCCGTCTTCTTTCGCGGTTTTCGCTGAAAACGGTGTGACAGTCGGTTATCAAGCTGGTCAAGATACATTGACCTACATTGACGAACTTCCAGCTGATGGATCTCGAGTGGTTTATGTTGTTTCGACCATCCCTGGTACGCCAGTGAACGGTGACGATGCGATTATGCATTTGCAAGCCATTGCACGTGCAGCTGGTGTGGCTTTAACGCAAGGTGCTGTTCTTGTCGCAACAGTCGGTGCGGAAACAGCGGGTACAGTGGATATCGTGTTTAACGATGGCGCCGGTACAGCAACTGGTGACGTCGCCCGTGACGGCACACACAGTGATGATGGTTCTTACCTAGTCGTAACTGCTTCCATTGCCGTTACAAAATCTTCGACAGTGATCAGTGACCCCGTAAACGGTGTTACAAACCCTAAACGTCTCCCAGGTGCAGTCGTGCAATATACGATTTCAGTTCAGAACACTGGTGGCGCCCAAGCGGATAACTTATCCATCACGGATACATTGGCTGCAACAACAACCTTTGTGCCGGGATCGATTCTTGTCGATGCCATCGCCGAAGATGATAACAACTCCGCCGCCGATGAAACGGACCCGAACGGTGCGAACTTTGCTGCCGGTGTCGTAACTGCAACGATCTTGGCTTTGCCAGCTGCAGCTACTAAGACCGTAGTATTCCGCGTCACAATTAACTAATTGCGACGACTCGCTGTTGTTGAAATTAGCTGAAGGGAATCACGGTGAAAACCGATTTTTCGAAAGCAATAAGAGTGCTAGCAATAGCACTCTTTTGCATTTATAAGGATGCCTTCGCGGTATCCGTTATAACGAACACAGCTTCGGTAGATTACATCAGTCCGGAGGCCGTGCCTTTTTCCGTCCAATCCAATACTGTCGTCACGACTCTTATCTCCGATCCAACTCCTTCCACCATAAAACTTTATCGATATTTTCCTGGCAGTGGCACCAGTCACATGGCTGAAGCTACTCAATGCTTTAACGGAACGAGTTTTGTAAATGCACCCGCGCCCGTAAACCGCGGCACGCCGATTAATACATCTTCTGCGGTGCCACTTCAGGCAACAAACGTGTTTCGCAACCAAGAGGCGATGGTCGTAGGTGTCACGGACTTAAACCGAAACATTGATCCACTCATCAGAGATAGCGTCACCGTCGAAATTAAAACTTCGAACGGCGATCACGAGCGTTTAGAGTTGTTTGAAAGTGGACTGGATACGGGGTTCTTTGTGGGAACCATAAATACTCGTTTGGCTCCACCTGTTCTCAAGACATTCGACTGCTCGCTAACCATTGAAACGGGCGTCGATGTTGACATCAACTACGAGGACTCGATTTTTCCTGGCGATATATCCACTGCACATATTCTCGTGGACCCATTCGGTGTCGTATTCGACTCCACTAATGGAAAATTAGTGGATGGCGTACGTGTATCGATTGTCAATGCAGTGAATGGACTACCGGCAACAGTATTTGATGATGATGGGGTAACGCCCTACCCAAGCACGATGATTTCTGGTGGAAAAGTCACATCTGGTCCAAATACTTATCAGTTACCGGAAGGGGGGTACCGATTCCCGCTGATGGCCCCCGGTCTTTATCGACTGGTAGTTTCAGAAGTGCCATCCAACTATAAATGGCCGACGGAAGTTTCCGAGGCAAATCTAAACGCACTTTCTAACAATGGCTTTCCATTTGCGATTAATGATGGTTATGACGGGACGAACTTTACGATTCAAAGCGGGCCTCCGCTGAATATCGATTTGCCCATTGACCCCACATTCACGGATTTAATTCTGACGAAGACGTCTATAAAGAATGAAGTCTCACTTGGTGACTTCAATAAGTACGACATCAACTTGAAAAATATCGGACTTATCGCCTCTAATGACGTTGTCCTACATGATAAACTTCCTTTGGGCTTTCGCTATCAAAAAGGCTCTTTGCGAGTGAATGGACTCAAAGCCGGTAACCCAACAATATCTTCCGATGGGCGTGACCTTGAAATTCCGTTAGGAACCATCGCGGCGCAAGGTGAATTTACAGTAAGCTACGTCACAGAAGTCACGGCCGGTGCCGTGATGGGAACGGCAACGAACTATGCTCATGCCACTCGCGCGACTGGGCTCCCCTCTAATACCGATCAAGTGAGCGTGACCGTAAAAAGTGCGTTTTTTAACACTCACGCTACGATTATTGGCCAACTCTTAGAGGTTGATAACTGTCAGTTTGATATTCAAGCCGACTCGGTCTCCATCCAAGGGGTGCCCAAAGTTAAAATCCTTATGGAAGATGGAACATACGTCGTGACAGACAAGGAAGGTCGCTTTCACTTTCAAAAAGTAACTCCAGGAACACACGTAGTTCAAATTGACCAAAGCACCTTGCCGAAAAATCTCGAACTTGTGCCTTGTGATGTAAACACGCGTTTTGCCGGTCGAGACAACTCACAGTTCGTGGATGTTCAAGGCGGGACATTGTGGCGTACGGACTTCTATGTTCGGCAGAAAAAAGAATCCACCTCGGCAGTTGACTATCGTTTCGATGGTGAAGTTATGCGAAGTGATGGAGAAGTCGATCTCACGCATATCTCGTACACGATGACAGTCGAAGCCAAAGAAGATATCAAGGATCTCAAAATATCTATTCACGTGCCGCCTATGCTTGAGTTACTGCCGATGACCGCAAACTGGAATGGGGCAAAATTCGGTGAACGGCTGGAAGGCGATAGGTTTGTCTTTCTGCTCGATGGCATGGCCAGAGGAGAAAAAGGTAAGTTGATTGTCAAAGCCAAGAAAAAAGAAGGGGCTACACTTCTTTCAAACACGTGTTTGTTGGATGAATATCGTTCTGATATGCGCATGAATTTCAACTCCGGTGAAAAAGCAAGTATGTCTGCGGTTACCGCGCAAACTCCAACCTGTACCTTGCCGCAAGTGAGCTGGCAAGAAGACTACTACGAAGATAAGAAAAGTATTGGGGACGAAGTTGTAGAAGATGATATTACGGCAGCGGGCGGCAATCGAAACTGGCTGGAGAATCAAGCTCCCGGCTTAGAACTGCTTTTCCCGGCCGAAGACTACAACCCACGAGCGCCATCAACTCGAGTGGTTATGAAGCATGAACTCGGTCAAACCGTAAAACTGAAAGTCAACGGTGAAGACGTGGGTGATCGCTATGTCGGCAATTATGTGTTCAACAAAGAAAAAACTATAAACATCAAAGAATATAAAGGCGTACCACTTGTCGAAGGGCCCAACCTTATCGAAGCTAGCGTCATTGACGTAAGTGGAAATCTCGTGAGAACGATTTCACGCAATTTACATTTCGCCAATGTGCCTGACAAGATCATTTACATGCCAGACATGTCTAAGCTGATTGCCAACGGCATTGATCGTCCGCGTATTGTCGTCAAACTTCTGGACAAACATGGTAAGCCTATCCGTAAGGGAGTTCGTGGCACTTTCAAAATTAACGCGCCTTACGTTTCGGCCCAGTTTGAAGACTATTCGCAGAAGCGACAACTCTCTGCACTTGAGAAGTTTGAGCCAGAATACTACGTCTACACTGACGATGGCCTGGCGTTTATTGAACTTGCCGCAACGGAAACTGCTGGTGAGGTGAGGCTTGAGCTTTTCCTGGAGAACCAAAAAGACACTGTCATTAATGCTTGGTTAGCACCTGCGGTTGAAGATTGGATTGTAGTGGGTTTCGCGGAAGGGACGGCAGGCTATAGCTTTCTGTCTGGTAAGGCTGAGCTAATCCCGGGAGATGCGAAACATCATAGCTTGGATGTTGATAAGCAAACGAAATTCTACGCTCGCGGACGTGTGAAAGGCGAGTGGATCATGACGTTGGCATTTGATAGCTCCAAAGAGCGTAAGAAAAAACAAGATGATTTCAAAGGAATCATTGATCCGAATGAATTTTATACTTTGTACGGTGATGGAACGACTCAGAAAAATGATTCGACTTCAAGTGAAAAGGTCTATATCAAGTTGGAACGTTCACGATTTTATGCATTGTTTGGGGACTTTGACACGGCGCTGAACGAAACCGAATTGATGCGTTACAACCGCTCTTTCACTGGTATCAAGTCCGAATACTCCGGGCAGTTTTTGGGTTTCAAAATATTTGGTGCGGAACAAGACAGTAATTACTTTAAAGAAGAGATCCAAGGGCGTGGCGAATCATTTATGTATCGCCTGGCGCGTGGTGGGATTCTTGTAAACTCAGAAAAAATCCGCTTGGAAGTTCGAGACCGATTTCGCAGTGACAAGATCATCAAAACAGAAACCTTCAGCCGGCATATTGATTACCAAATTGACTATAGCTCCGGCACGATCAACTTTAAGCAGCGTATTGACTCTTTCGTCGACTTTAATCCGCAGTTTATCATTGTGGAATATGAGGTTTTGAACCTCGAAAAGGATGGGGAAAGCTACGGTGGACGCGTAGAAACTAAGTTTTTCAACGATAAAGTGAAAGTTGGCTTTACCCATATCAATGAATCTCTCGATGATAAGACGGCCAAGCTTCAGGGTGTCGATGTTCGACTCAAAGTTGCTGATCAGTCCGAAGTGATTTTGGAAGGTGCGGAAACAAACTCGGAGTTGGACCCGGCGGCACTTCAAGCCAGGGCTTATCGCGCTGAGATCGAGACTCGAACGAAGATTCTCGACGTCAACACTTACGCAAAGAAAACAGAAACGAACTTTGGTTTGGGCCAGCAGGCGGTATCAGAAAGCGGTAGCTTCAAAGCCGGTGCCAAAACAAGTCTGCATTTGACCGAGAAACTCGATCATAATATGGGTTACACTCATACGAAACAACTCCTCACTGATGACGTGCAGAATGTTGCCAATACAGAGTTGAAGTACGAACATTCGAAGGGATCGTTAGCTTTAGGAGTACAGCGCATTGACGAGCTTCGGGCCGAAGAGGAGCTCGAGGCCAATCAAGCGACTGCGAATATCACGCATCGAGTTTTTAAGAATAAACTCGAGCTTCAGCTTAACGTCGAGCAGAACTTGGGCAGCGACCAAAGTGCGGATTATCCCGATCGATATCTTGTTCAGGCAAAATATAGTTTGACGGAAGCGACTAAGATCTTTTTGGCGCAAGAATATAGTAACGGCAAGGCATTCGAGGGTTTCACGACGCGCTTGGGTGTGGAAAGCGATGCTTGGACCGGTGCAAAACTTAGCTCCACTGTGAATCAGAGCATCAGCGAGTCCGGCCCACGAACATACTCGACGATGGGTCTGGCGCAAACCTTGCCAATCAACGAGAAGCTCACGGTCGACGGAGCTGTTGACATTAGCCAAACGCTTCGCGAAAGCGAGAAAAAAATCACTCCGATCAATCCAAGTCAACCGGCCACTTCTGGCGGCATATTGAGTGGCAATGGCCAGTTTACAGAAGACTATATTTTATCGAGCGTTGGCTTTACTTACCGGGCAGAACCTTGGACCTGGAACATGCGGGCGGAAAATCGCGCCGGTGATATCGAAGACAAAACCGGTGCCACCACTAACCTCATTCGCGAGCTGAAAAAAGGCGTCACACTGGCAACGTCACATTCCTATTTTGTCAGCGACTTTGAAGGCGGTGCGGCGGGAGAGTTATACGTGGGTGACTTGTCCTGGGCCTATCGACCTTTGGATTCTCGCTGGAGCATTTTGAATCGGCTGAAGTATCGGTATGAGACGGTCGACAATGCTCAAAGCTTGCCGATTTTTGGACAAACGACTCTCAAAGGGGCCGATGATCTGACCTCGAGTGCTGTCGTTAATAACTTCAACCTCAACCGCTTATCTCTTTCTCGTAAGAATCAGTTTTCGCTATACTATGGCGCGAAAATGGCATGGGATGAATATGACTCGGAAAGTTACAAAGCATTCATCGATTTATGGGCCCTTGAAATCCGTCAAGATATAGGGCAAAAGTGGGACGTAGGCTTACAAGGATCTATGTTGCATTCTTGGACGGCGGATAACTTCCAATACTCGTACGGTCCATCCATTGGTTGGACTCCGATGACCAACAGCTGGATTAGCGTCGGTTATAACTTCGAAGGTTTTCAAGACCGTGATTTTGATGCGGCAAGATACACCAACGAGGGAATTTATTTGAAGATCCGCGTCAAGTTTGACGAAAAATCTTTGGGCCTCAACAAAAAATAAAGCATCTTCTTTGAGCGAACGATTCCTACTTCTAGAATCACTATAAAAGATCATTTATGCAAAAAAATTTACGAAACGTATCGGAATCACCTGTCATTCGATTGAAAAAGCGCGACTCCCTTTCGCACAAAGGGAACTATGGTCATATTTTAATTATTGGTGGTCAAGAAAGCATGGCGGGCGCACCTGCACTGGCTGGCATGGCAGCGCTGCGGGCAGGGGCGGGAAAAGTTTCGGTGGCAACACCGCGTTGCATTGCTCAGGTCGTCGCGGGTTTTCATCCCTGCTTGATGACGAAACCCATAGGAAACGGAAAGTCGCCTTTTTTTGTGCCGGGCGATATCGATGACATTCGACTCTTGTTGGATGGTGTTGATGTTGTCGCATTGGGCCCAGGCATCGGGAGAAACCTCGAAACGATGCAGTTCGTTCGTATGCTCTATAAAGAAATCAACTTGACGGTTGTAGTCGATGCGGATGCATTGCACGCACTAGATGAAGTGAGTTTGGACTCGCCTCCCAACTTAAGAATATTGACACCGCATGCAGGCGAGTTTGAATTTTTGACCCGAAATAATGGACTGGGGACGTCTGAGGAACGCGCATCAAAGACCGCCGATTTATGTTTAAAAGATCGTTCAGGTCGAACGATTGTGATTTTGAAAGGGCAAGGCAGCATCATTTGCGATGGTCATCAATATGCCGTTAACGAAAGTGGTAATCCAGGTATGGCCACTGGTGGCACAGGAGATTGTTTGACCGGAATTGTATCTGCCTTGCAAGCTCGCGAATACGATGCTTGGGAGTCGGTAAGACTAGCAGTCTATTTGCATGGCTTGGCCGGCGATGTTGCTGTCGAGAGTTACGGCGAAGAATCCATGATTGCAACCGATCTTATGGAGAGTTTGCCCATCGCTTGGAATCTTCACGGATTTATCAAAGAAACAACTTCGACAAAATCCCCACTTTTGCGTCGTAAAGGCAAGGGTGTGAGAAAGTTTAAACAAAAAAATTCAACTTCGTCGTCCTGAGCCTACTTCGATCCGACATCATACTTGCGAAACCAGGCAATCATTTTGGCCCAGCCATCTTTTGCGGATTTTTCGTGATAACTTGGGCGGTAGTCCGCGTGAAATCCATGTTCGGCGCCTGTGTACACAATAATCTGCGAACCACTTTTTCCTTTTGCCAAACTTTTCTTCATGAGTTCCACTTTATCAAGCGGAATCCCACTGTCTTTCTCTCCATATAAACCCAAAACGGGGACTTTGAGATCAGCTGCAATATCGAGGGGGAACTTCCCATGCGTCGGTGTGGCATCACCACTGACCTTGCCGTACCATGCGACTCCGGCTTTCACCTGCGGATTATGATGTGAGTACATCCAAGTGACGGCGCCACCCCAACAGAAACCAGTGATGGCAAGCTTACTGGCGTTAGCGTTTTTTTGAAGTTTTAACCAAGCGACCGTAGCATCGAGATCTGCCCAAACTTGTTTTTGGTCGACTTTCGAAACAATGGTGCTAATCAGCTTCGGAATTTCCGCAACTTTCGTGGCGTCACCCTGGCGAAAATAAAGTGAAGGGGCGATAGCAATATAGCCTTCTTTGGCTAAGCGCCGACAAACATCTTTGATGTATTCGTGTATGCCGAAAATTTCTTGAATGACCAGGACGCACGGCAAGTTTGTACCCGACACTGGCATCGCCAAAAAGGCCGGCAATTTTTCTTTGCCGACAGGTATCGTGACATTGCTTTCTTTCAGTCCAGTGCCAGAAGTCGTTAATGCAAACGCAGTAACCGGTGAAACGGCCAACGCGTAGCCCACACCCGTGACAATGAATTCTCTACGACTCTGATCTAAGATCATGAAAAACTCCTACGTGAGACGAATGAAGTGCATTCAAATTTTGCGGAAGTTTTTTCCGTCGAGCTTCCGTGATCCTCTATTGTCCTCTCGATTGATCTAAATACAAACCGATAAAATAAAATGGCCGCTCAGCCAAATAATCTCTTGACTATAAACAACCGTGTGTTAAGTTTCGCCCAAGTCATCATTTAAAAAAATTATAACGTGTTGTTTTCTCTGCTGTTTTAAGGGGCGTTTATGCATAGGCTGCTATGGGTCGCAGTGTACCTATTGGTTTCTTTTGGTTCGGCATATGGCAACGTCATTCGAGGTAGTGAAGAGCAGTCCAGTGCACTCGCCATGATTGATCAACTTCAAGAGGCGGTCAGCGATCAGGACGCTGATGAATTTAAAAGCGATCTTAATGACATTCGGCAGAAAATTTTAGCAAATCAACTCGACGGCTCTGACTTTATAAGCCTCATGCAGCAGATGCTCAATCTGCAGTCCTTCCAAGATATTATTCGTTCTCTCAACAACCAACATTTGCGTTGCGTCGCGACGGCCGTGCAAAACAATGCTGTTACGTTGGACCCGGTCAAAGCCAAACAACCTTACGTTATCGACGCAGTGCCGCTCGAAAAATCTGCGATGGCACTCAAAAATAAAGAAGATTTTACGCCCAACGATTTTATTCAACTTCTGATCATGAGTCAGCTTTGCGAAGGTTTACCTTTCCGAGAGATTCGTGAACCTCGTGAACTGGGTAGTCGTGTCAAAGTTCATACATCTGCATTTGCGGCTTTACTACAAAGCGCTTCTGTTTCTACCGATGACATGCAGTTATTTTCGGAGTTTCTCGCTGTTCGAGATAGCTGGACCCGGACCAAGCAGCAAATCAACGCGATTTCACAGTCTCAGCGCTTAGATGACTTCAAGTTTGTGCTTCGAACCTTAAAAGTCACATTGCCAGAACTCTCAAGTCAGCTTATTGACGAGCAAAGTATCGAAGAGTCGATGCGACTCGCGGAACTTTCTTTGGAGGCTATGGCCGAAAGTGATTTTGAAGGTGCAAACCAACTATACGAAGCGTCGATCCGCCGATTATTTCCGTTAAAAGTCAGCAACAATAAAAACACGGAAGAACTTCGCCTTCTTGCTCATATCTTTAATACGCAGATGCAAATCCGCAGCCGCATGACCGACGACGAGAACGTAAAAACACTCGACGCGAAGTTTGCAAAACTGTTGCAGGGTTCTTCGATCCGCTCATCCGACTCCATGCAAAAACGTGCGCAAGATTATCAAACCACGCTGCAAACCATCATCAGCAACGACCCAGAATTTGAAACGGGTCTTGACGCCATTGCGGTGTACGCTTCGCCTGATTACTCCGTAAAAAAACTGGCGCTATTTTTCGATGCAGCCGACGGAGCTTTGGGCGAGCTCGAAAAAGACTTCCTCAAAAACATGTCTTTTTTGCAGAGTTTCCAGAAGTCCTACAATCAGTCAGTATTGGGGAGCATGCGCGCTCTCAAAGGTCATTTCACGACTCTCAGAACCTACGCGACTAAGTCAACTTCTTTGGACGCAGTCCAAAGACTGTCGGAACAGCAGACCTACCTCAAGACTTTGATCGGCTACTATTTTGAAGCGGTGAGTCGGCGAAATTCCTCCGCCATCGAATACGGAAAAGCGCTGCAAGAAATCATCGAAGCAGTGAAAGCCGATAAGTTGGATGATTCTTACCGGCAAAAGCATGTCTCGAAACTTCGCCGTCTTATGAATGAAGATACAGCCGAAAATATACTTTGGAACGCCTATTTAACGCGAAATAACATTACGGTGGGGGCGCTCTCCGTTCTTGTGGTTGTCGAAGGATTGACATTGCAGGTGCAAACGATTCCGATGACGCTTCTCGCGATTTCGGCCGCTTCCAAAGCGGTGATCGTGGTGTCCTCTTCGCTGAATTTATTGGACCGTCACCACCGAGATGGTTGGAAGGGGCTTCTCAATCTCGAATCCGCTATGGATGCCTTAACGATCATGTGCTTATTACCGCGTGGCATTCCCCATGGCGTGACCGCATCGACATCGGTCGGGCGCACCTTACAAAACATGAATAACAGTTGGGCTTTGCTCTCCAGAAGTGCAACCCATATTGCCATCTACGCCAACCTCGGATTGGGTGGTTATCAAGTGGCGATGGCGGAAAGCATTGCTGAGAGAATGAAGCAGCAGGGCATTCAGATCACCCCAGCGCAAGTTCGCCAACAAGGTCTGAAGAATCTCGCATTTTCACTATTGTTTTACACTTTGAACCACGCACAAAACACCGCGGGCCAGAAAAAATACGGTCAGTCCTATCAAAACGAAGTGGACAAACTAAAGTTCGGCAACACCACAACTGGGCAAGCTTTCAAGTCAATGGACCCTCGACTGGATGGTTGGGTGCCAAGAGGTTTTAAGAATTACACGCAAGCCATTCGTCAGTCTTGGGACCTAGGCGGCGTTGGTGGCAAAATGGGCGCAGTTTGGAAAGCAGTGGCTATCCCAGCGTACCAATACATTCTCGCTAACGAAGCTTTCTTTTTTAGCTACACGACTCCGGATTTTGTGTTTGAAAATCATGTCAAAAACCAACGCCCCCTTCCGGATTTGGTAGGTGAGGAAACAGCGGTACTCTTTATCGGACTCGACGAAATGGACATCCTTTACGCCGGCAGCAAGTCTCGTGACTTCCTGCGGGATTTGAGTCATAAATACGGCGATCGATTCTTTGTTTACGATTTTAATTCGCCGCATGATTTTGTGGGGATTCTTAAAAAACATAGCGAAGAACACGGTCCCATCAAATATCTGAAAGTGGTCACGCACGGCATCCCGGGTTTACTTGCAACAAAAGAATCAGCAAGTTCTCCAATACTTTCTGATAATGACAAGTTTAATCATTTTGGCGAACGCGGATATATCAGCCGAGATTTCCTTCGCAACAATAGTTCTTGGATCAAACCACAAACCGAAAGCTTTATGGCGCCTGACGCGCATATTGTTCTCATAAGTTGTCTAGTGGGAGGCAACTATGATGATTTTGAAGCGTCTTACGGTCCTAAGCACCAAGGTGCCGATGATGTCGGGGATCAATTTTTGGATGAGTTCAGCACGACATTTTTACCGCACGGCGGTCGAGTCGATGCTTCGACCCGGGCGCTCATCGGCATTAATATGGTCTATTCTTCGCTCATTTTCCATGCTTCCTTAGGTCGTCAGTATGAAGATCTCAACCGTCAAAACGGAATTCTGCCTCTTGCTCGCTACAAACTCAGCGACGATGGCACTTACGATCGCGATACGGGATACGACGATGAATCAAAATGGACAGAACCTCAGCTAAGTGTCGAAAACTTTATTCTTCCACTCCCGTCGCAAACGGCTGTGAGTGATGAGAATGCATTGTTGTTTTCAGCCAAGCGCTTCGCCAAAATGATCATTCATTTCCCACAAGTGGCATATGCATACGGAGTTGCTTTAGAAGGGACGGCGTGGGGCGAGCGATATGCTTTCCGCATCGTCGAACCAAAACGTTAAAAACTGGCCCCCTAAACTGTGCCTATCTCTCACACGTCAGTTCATGACTAAACTTTAAAAATCTAACATTCCGTATCCTTAAAGGAGGTGCGGGATGTGTCCATTATGTCAATCAGTGGTAGCGCGAGTCATTCGCAAAGGTTTTTTCATTAGAAAATCGACGAAAACTTCCCTCGTCCAGCGCTACTACTGTAAGGATTGCAGTAAGCATTTCAGTGAGAGAACAGGCACGTCTACCTACCGTGAAAAAAAATCATATCTTAATCAGGCAATCTTTCGCCTTCTTTGCTCGGGGGTGTCGCAAAGAAGATGTGGATTTATTTTGGGGGTCCGGCGCGAGACCATTGCAAGAAAACTAGTACGCCAAAGTCTCGTCGCTCAGTCCATGCACGAGGAAGCTCTAAAGACAATTGCTCCAGTAGAGGTCGTGATCTTCGATGAAATGGAAACTTTTGAGCACAGTAAATGCAAACCGCTATCGATCTGTGTGGCCGTCGATGAAAAGAGTCGACGGATCCTCGCAGCCGAGGTGGCGCAGATGCCTGCAAAGGGGCATTTGGCAAAAATTTCTAGAATAAAATATGGCTCGCGCGCCGATAAAAGACCCGATGCTCTCAGAAAAGTGCTTAAAACCGTCAAAAAAGCTGGCTCTGCTACTCTTTTGCTTCGTTCTGACGAAAGTCCACGTTACCCAAAATATGTGCGCGAAATTTTTCCGACGGGACGTCACGAAGTGTTTTTGGGCAGACGCGGTTGCGTGGTCGGGCAAGGTGAGCTGAAACGCGGAGGGTATGATCCTTTATTTTCTTTAAATCATAGTTGCGCCATGATCCGCGATAACATCAAACGTCTAAGTCGCAGAACCTGGTGCACGACAAAAAATCCCCGCCAACTTCAAATGCTTCTTAATCTTTATGTATGTTTTCACAATATGCTAATTGATAAAAAAACGGGCTACTTTCGCTTGCAAGATTTTTCGACTTAAGCACAGTTTGAGAGGCCAGTTTTGAGTCTTTAGAATTGAAAGTTTTGACAGTCGGCCACCGTCACAGCTTTATCGACATTAATCGAGACGATATCGGGTGATCCGTCACTGCAAACGAGGCTAGAAGCAGCGCTGGCTTCAAAAATAGTTGCTGAGTTCGTTGTCGTGAAATACTGGTAACGTAGTTTGCGGCAATCGGTAAGTTCAAAGTTCAGTTCGTTTATGGCTGCGGGGCAATGATCTTGGCCGTAGGTGGTCAGTTGACCATATCGATCATTATCGGCTCGAAAGGCCTGTTCTAGCGAATATAAAGTCATCGTATTTTGGATGGCTTCCGCGCGTTTTGATTTTATGGCGAAGCGTTTTATATTTGGAATCGCCAGCAGTGCAATAACACCCAGAATGGAAACGACGACGGTCACTTCCACGAGCGTAAAGCCTTTTATCCGCAAATGCTTGATAACCATACGATCTTCACACCTTCTTCAAGGACCATCGAGGTTGCGGACTCTTTCATTTGACTGCACTGTGCATGGCACTGAGTTGTTTTGAGATTGCCAGTGGATTGCTCCTCTAAAGTCTTCCAGTCCGCTTGCAAGGGGAGTTTGCATTTCACTTGAATTTTTCCCGCGCTTGCACTGTACGCACAAAGACAGGTGATAGCTGAGTTTTCGGGAACAGATGCGAGACCAAACGCCTCATCCACTTTTCCTTTGCCAGTGTTGGCGTTCTTAGATTTCAAAAAGTTAACTGCCAATTCGCTGCGTGGTACGTGCCCCGGATCTTTTAACCGGCGACCCGAATCATCTCCAACTGCCGAGGCATCCTTGAGTTTTTTTGTCATGATACCGCCACTCCCAGAAGTCACAACTTCTTCGCAAGCGAGTGCTGAGACAAAAGCGAACAATCCAATGACAAGCGAAGTCTTTTGGAACATCATTCTTGGTCCTTAGGCGATCGTTGGAAAACTAGTTTTCTCATCATAACTTAATTTTAATATGTGACCTAGGTGAAACCGGTTATTTTTGAGGCGGCGACCCCAAAGTCAATTCAAACCATTGACTCCCTCGAGTTTTCGAGAAAGTGGCGCAAACCAACGAGGGGCAAGGTTTAGATAGGAGAATTCTGGTTTTTCTTCCGCAATCACCGTTACCAACGGGCCTGGAAAAGGTCTGGATCGTTAACGACACCTTCACGCAACTTTTTGCGTAGCAGTGTCTAAATCGACGAAGTACCGGGACGGCTGAGACTGGTCAACATATACGGTTATGATACAACCGGGCAAAATGCCCTGAGGCAAACCATTCCATATAGCCGGGCTTTTAAACTGGCGAACCTGGCCAGTGCTAGAATCCAGAGCTTCACAAATGATGTGAAATGATGTTTGGCGATTGACCTTCCAGCCGGCTTTAACGTTTACATATTTGGCCGGGATAGGGATGCCCGAATAACGTAATTTTTCAAGATTAGATTGTGTAGTGATATTGCCTTTCAACTTAAATCCAATAGTAAAAAATATTGCTCCAGATAAAATAAGAATAAGTGGCATGAGCCAAAGTGTATGATCGTAAATGCTCGCCAGAGATGGACTATCAGGCAGGTAAATTACCGGAATTGCGCTTCCTTTGCTGTATTTCTTGTAGAGAGAACTGCCGGTCGATGAGCGTACAGTTACGGTTTTATCCTTTTGAGTTTTAAAACTATAGACAGGTGTATAGCTCCGCCCGCCTTTGTTACTGGTCGAGACGATTTGCTCGGTAACAATTCCGGTAGTTTTCACACCTTGCGTTAGCAGTTTCATCGCAATGCTGCTTTGATAAAACCCAAATAGTATGACTGGACCAGCTACCACCATGAAGATGAGGGCAAGGGTTTTTATGGTCTGTTCTGGGCTTTGTTTTCTCATCTGATCTGAATCGGAAGAATTCGGCGATCCTAAAAGAGTTCTTAACTACAGAAAATTGCGCAGGAGTATTCCCTCTTATCTTGTTGAATTTATTGATAATTTTGCGAGACCCTTATATCTTGACCCTGTACGTGGTCGCCGGAAGGTTTGCAATGCGAAAGGAAACTAGGGTGAATGGGCCTACCTACGTTTTGTTAGAGACAACTTACCGCTCCACACCTTACATTGGGCCTAAGATCGTTCTCGAAAGGGTAAGGGTGCGGCCATGACTTCTACGGCAAAGCCAATCAATTCAGATTTGAGTTTAGTGAATATCGCTCAATATGACATTTTGAAGTATGTGAATTCACCCGATCACCCCGATATCAAGACATGGCAAGAAGACTTCCGACGCGACGGTGTCTGTGTACTTGAAAAATTTATCGCTCCCGAAAAACTGCCCTTGTTTGTTGAAGAGGCGCAGCAGCTTGTCCCTGATCAGTATCACTCCGCATTAATAGGCAACGCCTACCTCGAAAATATCGACCCTTCTTTGCCAGAGGATCATGCGAAAAGAATCACTGACCGTACTTCTCTGGGCGTTATCGCTTATGACCAGTTTTCGGACCAGTCGCTTCTCAAACGCCTTTACAAATTGCCGCAGCTTACCGAGTTCCTGCGTGTGCTTTTACAGTTCCAACATCTTTACGAATACGAGTGTCCTCTTGGGGCGATCAATATCTCGGTCATGCGCGATAACGACTATTTGCGTTGGCACTTTGATCAGTCGGACTTTGTAGTTTCTATTCATCTGCGTAATCCTGAAAAAGGCGGTGAGTTTGAATACGTCAAAAACTTGCGTGGCCCGGGCCAAGACAACTTCGAAGGGGTGAGAGACGTCTTGAAAGGCGATCGCAGCCAGGTGAAGTTTTTGGAGACGAGTCCCGGCAGTCTAATTCTTTTCAAAGGCAAGAACACTCTCCACCGTGTCACGCCGATTCACGGTAAAGTGGAACGTCTCGTCGCACTACTCGGCTACGCTGAGAAACCTGGCGTTACTAGTACACCTTACTTACGCAAAATTCGCTACGGGCGTGACTCCTAATGGCAAAGTACGAAACCAAAAAAAGTTTTTCGACACATTTTTTTTCGGGCCGGATCCTGAGTGATTTTCCGGAGTATGTCGTTGCTATCCTCGAAGTTAAACAAAGTGCGGCGAACGCCAACGCAAAAGCGGGGCTTATTTCGGTTGAACATGCTGCGCAGATTTCGGAAATCGCTGAAAATCTGAAAAACACGCTAACGAAAGACCGCGCAGCGAAGGTCGAACCCTACCAAGGTGGTGGCGGCATCGCCACTCATCGAAGCGTCATTGAAGCTTTTTTGAAGATGGGTGCTGATGCGAAGGCTATCAACCTTAACCAATCGACATCTGATGTCTGCGGCTCAGCCATTCAAATTTCATTGTGGAGAATTTCTCAAACTCTCATCGATCAAGTAGAGCGCAGTGCGGTTCTTTTATCCCAAAAAGCCAAAGAGTTTGAGCCCATAAAAACCTTGGCGCGTACGTGCATGCAAGATGCTTCGGATATTGGTGTCGGGGCGCGATTCGCAGGATTTGCTTGTCGTATGCAGCAACGGCTGCACTATCTGAAAGAAGCCCGGCAGGATCTACTGCATGTTCGCCTGGGCGGCACAGTGATAGGGGAGCTTCACCATGCTGACGAAAACTACCGAAGATTTGTTCTTGAAGAAGCGAAACTCGTCACCAAAGTCCCACTGGTTGCGAGCACCAACTTTGTTGCGCACTCGCAGCACCCAGCCGTTTTACAAAATTTTTCCATGCAGATGAAATGTTCGGCCGAGGAACTCCTAAGACTTATGAAAGATTTGCGTATGCTTTCGTCGGGACCCATGGGCGGATTCGGCGAGCTGGAAGTTCCGAAACTCATGAGTGGGTCCTCTTTTTTTAAAGAAAAGGCGAACCCCACATTGCTAGAAACCGTGATGCAAGCTTGTATGTTGGTTATCGGTCGTTGCCGATCCGTCGATGCGGGTGTCGAACACGCCGAGATTGATTTGAATGTATTTGAACAAATGATGGGACTCTGTATTTACGAGTCGATCCACTATTTGACTCGTGCTCATGAAAAGCTTAACTTGTACTGCTTTGAAGGAATAAAGGTCAACAAACAGCGTTGCGCCGAACTTGAAAAATTCACACGCAGCTAGCTTCCGCCCAAGGGAAGTTGAAGCTAGGGAGGAACCACATTGAAACCAGCACAACTCGACTGGGCAAAGTCTTGGCTCAAAAAGTCTGATCTCATTTACATAAATAAACGATGGGTAAAAGGTTCCGGCTCGCAGTGGGAAGTCACCAACCCATGCAAGGGCGAAGTCTTATCTAGTTTTTCGCTAGCTTCCGTCAGTGATGTCGAACAAGCCATCGAAGCAGCCTACCAATGCCATAGCGACCGTAAATGGCTCGGCATCAATATGCGTGAGCGGGCTCGGCTGCTGAGAGCAATCGGACAAGTGGCGCGTGATCATCAGGCCGAACTTGCAACCCTTGAGTCGCTTGCGAACGGCAAAACTTACCAAGAATCCTACGAAGACGATCTTCCCGACTGTGGTGATATTTTTGATTACTACGCGGGATGGATTGGCAAACATTATGGCGAGTCCGTACCTGTCGAAGATGGATTTTTGAATTATACCGTGCATGAGCCGGTGGGTGTATGCGGGTTGATTGTGCCGTGGAATTTTCCGCTCCTTATGGCCTGCTGGAAAATCGCGCCCGCACTCGCGACTGGTAACACGCTTGTGATCAAACCTTCGGAGTTTACGCCGTATTCTCTGGTGCGTTTTTTCGAGTTGATCCATGAAAAAGTGGATTTACCAGCCGGTCTTCTCAATCTCGTTGTGGGCGGTAGTGATGTCGGCGAAGCCCTGACCCGCAGCAACAAGGTTCACAAAATCGCTTTCACGGGTAGCACGGGAACTGGCAGAAATATTGTCAATGCTTCAGCGCAATCCAATCTTAAACATCTTTCTTTGGAGCTGGGCGGAAAATCCCCGAACATTATCTTTGCGGACGCTCCCGATCTTGAGGCGGCGATTGAACGCTCCTATCAAGTTATGTTTTCGCACAAAGGCGAAAAATGTTCGGAGCCTACTCGTTTAATTGTCCACGAGTCGGTTTATGCAAAAGTTTTGGATGGCTTGAAGTCGCGCGCTCAAAAAGTCAAGTGTGGCGATGCCTTCGATCCGACGACTAACCAAGGCGCCCAGTGTCATAAGGCGCATTTTAAAAAAATCCTTCACTATATTGAAGTGGGAAAAAAAGAGGGCGCCAAGTTGCTGGTCGGCGGTGAAAGAGACACGCAGAAAGGCAATGAAAAAGGCTTCTTTGTTCGACCCACGGTCTTTTCTGACGTCGATCGCAAAATGGCTATTTTTCAAGACGAAATCTTTGGTCCTGTTTTGTGTGTCACTCCTTTTCAAACAGAAGAGCAAGCCGTTGCCATCGCTAACGATTGCATCTATGGTCTGGCTGCTGGATTTTGGACAAAAGACGTCTCTCGCGCCCATCGCGTCGCCGGCTTGCTTGATGCCGGAATGATTTTTGTGAATCGTTATGGCTGCTATGAATTCTCCAGTCCATTTGGCGGGTTTAGACAAAGTGGGTGGGGCAAAGAAATGGGAATTCATTCCTTATCTCTCTATACAAAAACAAAATCAGTGTGGCTGAAGATCTGAAGATCTGGTGACATGTGCGGGTCCCGTTCGTGAAAGAATTCAAATGCTATTGAAAAATATACGCCCCCTGGTTTTCTGGCCTCCTTTTTTGTTGCTCCTCGCAGTGGTGGCGATTTGTCTCGCCGACCATGAGGCCTTCTTGACGTTTGCAACGCACGCGAACAACTGGATTCTGGATACATTTTCTTGGCTCTTTAGCACAGCAACCTTGGTCATGGTTTTGACCTGCGCGGTCGCTTACTTTTCCCCTTTGTCCAAAGTCAAAATTGGCGGACCCGACGCACAGCCTCTGATGAGTAAGTGGAAGTGGTTTGCGATATCACTTTGCACGACTGTTGCCGCGGGTATTTTATTTTGGGCCGCAGCCGAACCGCTCTTTCATTTGCACCGGCCACCTGAAAGTTGGCACATCGTGCCAAACTCAGCGGAGGCAGTGATTTTTTCAATGTCGACGATGTTTTTACATTGGACGTTAACGCCTTATGCAATTTACGCCGTGCCCAGTTTGGTATTTGCGTTGGCGTATTATAATCACAACCAGCCGTTTAGTTTGTCTTCGACTTTGTCACCCATTCTGGGAAAAAGGGCCCATGGTGTGTTCGGTGATGTGGTTGATGCCGTTTGTTTGTATGCACTTGTGGCGGGAATGGCCGCGTCTCTGGGCTCTGGGATACTTATCATGTCGGGGGGATTTCAGCATTTCACGGGCACAACGTCAGGCCCATTAGTCATGGGCGTCATTGCCGCTGTCATCGTCGGAACTTTTATTTTGTCGGCTGCATCTGGGCTTATGAAAGGTATCCGAATCCTTTCTGACATCAATATAAAGATTTTTTTTGGATTTTGTTTTTTCATTTTTATTTTCGGACCTTCGATGTTTGTTCTTAAGACAGGCTTTTCCGGACTTCTGGACTACGTTACCCATTTCTTTCAAAAAAGTCTTTTTACCGAGACCTTTTCAGGTGATCCTTGGCCCAAAACTTGGACGACGTTTTATTGGGCTAACTGGCTCGCGTGGGCTCCCGTCACCGCACTTTTTCTGGGGCGTTTAGGTCGTGGGTATACCGTTCGCGAGTTCCTGCAGGTAAACCTGATTTTTCCAGCCTGTTTCGCGATGGTTTGGATGTCGGTGTTTAGCGGCACTTCTCTATATTTTGATACGACGACGGGTTCTTCACTTTATCAGCTCGCGAGCGAAAAAGGTCCCGAACTGGTGATCTTTAGGCTTTTCGAAAATTATCCTTTGCCTGGAGTGTTAAGCGGCGTGTTTTTGTTTACGGTGTTTATGTCTTACGTCACCGCTGCCGACTCGAACACCGAAGCCATGGGCGGCATCAGCAGCACCGGTATTTGCCCCGACAGTCCATCTCCGGGCACTCCTATCAAAGTGATTTGGGGTTTGACCGTGGGCGTTGTCGCTTGGATCATGGTGAGTTTTTCTGGCATCGATGGAATTAAAACACTATCGAATCTGGGTGGATTGCCAGCATTATTCTTAGTGATGGCCATCAATGTGGTATTAATTAAATTTATTTATCGTTCATTTCAGAAAAAAATAAAGTAAAATAGAATTTATAAGCTTCGATAAAATTGATTTTAGAATTTAAATCGTCAAGTTAGGTAATGATGCATACGACCAAAAAGAATCTAAATGATAAATCTGCTGGATTTAGTTTAGTTGAAATCATGGTGGTGCTTTCCATAATCGCATTGGTCATTGGACTCAGTATTTCGCCCTATCGGCGCTTCAAAGCAAAGGCAAGACAACTTGAAGTGAAGCTTTCCATGGTTTCGATTCGAGCGGGCGTCGATACTTGGGTCGCCGAGAAAGGACATTATCGATACGGCAGTGACATTCCATTTCCTACAGAATCAGCGCATTCGCACACACACATTGTTGTTGGAAATCATTTCCCACCTTACCAATGTGAAAATACAATGTATCCCCAGAAAAAAGAACTTCTCAGCGGAGAATGTCGAAACCTTCATTATAACTATGCACTGCATGCAAACACTTACATGTATTGGATAACTGCGTTTGAAAAAGGCTACTTCGCTCACACACGAAGAGTGTTCCCTCACTGTAAAGTCGATGGGGGTGTTGATTATTGGACATATAGATCGGACACTCAAGCGCTTTCCAACTGCTGGGGCCCGTGGGGCATAGAAACTGGTAGTACCCCGAAGGAGTGTTTATATCCGCCGCCGATTGAAACCTGCTATTAGACCAATTCATGTTCCAGATTAGAAAATGAATGATAAAGGCAGGCTTTTTCTAAAAATCACCCGGTCGGTAGCGCAGCGCCCATTTATCCGTGGGTTCTCGGCGTGAGGCTTCGGTCAAAAAAATCCTCGTCCCATCTTGCAAATTATAGACGCTGGTGCGATCGCCAAACGACTGTTCAATGACATCATCTCCTTGGTAAGTCGGGCTATCTTTTTTGATGGCCCAACGGCGAATGTCGTCAGAAACATTCTTCCTATACCAACCAATGCCGCCGTTTATAGAGCGAAGCTTTTGCATGGCGACTTGATAAGCTTCGGCCAACGCACTTCCCGCGGTCGTGCGCATGAGGGGTTCAACTCCCGGCATCAAATACCGCCTACCGATGTCGTTTCGAAAAACAGATCCCATTTCGAATGAACTCACGCCAGGTTTGTAGTTGGAAACATCGACACCACTAGATATATCCGACAACACATGCCAGGTCCCGAAAGCTGCAGCATCGAGAGAATTGCAATCTTTGGCGTTGGCTGCCTCGATATTCCAAAGCAAACCCACTGAAGCGACGAGTAAAATAAATTTATTCATATAATCCCATTGCAACGTAAATTTTGGCTATTTTGAAACCACAAATGGGGTTCCATAAACGCCCCCTTGGTCAGGCTTTCATGCCTGAAGTGTGGCCGTACCCCAGACCCGGAAGACTCTATCAACCGAAAATGATTCTCGCTTTTTTATCGTCTCAAGAAGTATTTAAAATATTTGAATTCTGCAGGTCTGGGTGTTACACGGGGACCATTGGTATCCATGGAGAATGGTAACCACTTGGAAGTCTAAGTTTCCCTTTTCATTCTGGCGGAGTTCGTATGAAAGTTATGTTTTTAATATTATTGGCGATGATTCTAGCGGAGCCCGCGCTCAACGCCAATCCCTTTACTGGCCATGTTAGTCGGTTTGAAACCCAAAGACTTTTGCGGCAACAGACGGGTTACGGTTCGCGTGCCGCTGCCCGCATGAATGCGTCGGGATACGGCATGCCGCCAGCGCGACCTAGTTTCGGACGGTATCCTAGTCCCCCCGCCGGCAGCTATACCGCCCCGCCTGTGAGAAATTTTCCTGTTCATCCGGGTATGGATAGCGATGGGTATACCCGCTACTCACGACCAAGACACATTGCTCCGCCACCGGATGCGATTGCTCGCTACCAACAAGAACTACGTGAGGCGCCAAACAAGAATCATTTTTTTGGTTATGGACCGGTCCCTGCTGAGTTGCAAAGACAAAATGGAAGCTACACGCCGGGCAATCAAATGTACGACAAACGGCAAACGACCGAGTCGGTTCCGGGTCCGCGACCTTATCAAAGACCAACTACGGTCGAAACTCCTTCGAATTACACGATTCCTTATTCTATTCCGATGAATTAGTTCATGGAAATCGGGAAAAACCCGACAGACCTACTCATTGAGTGATAGAAAAGGCATCGTTCCCATACTGAAAATGGAAGTGCATACCCACGTTTACGTAAACTAAGATTCAATCAACATGATGTGTTGTTGGCAGAAAAGCTAGCTGACTCATCACTCCAAAATGATCCGAATAGTTTACGTCGCCATCCATGGTGTCGCGAAAAACAATATCCGAGCTTTGGGCGTAAATAGCCCCTTCAGGTTTCGATGTTCCAGCCAATATGTAGTCCAGTCGTTGCTGGGGTTCCGTTCGGGTGGTGGGGCTTTCACGGGTCAGTGCATTCTGTTCTGGATCTTGCGTATATCCAGACTCGTTTTGATGGTTGGCCCGGTAGGTATCGATGATATTCAAAGAATTAAAATTCTCATCGATGGAAAGATAAACTTCCTTGTCCACATACCATTTGGACTTTGGCGTATTTTCACTGGCTGGAAAAACATCGGACGAGTTCGTATCAGCGCCCAAAATCAAATAATCAAACGTGTTACGCTTGCGGTCCGTCGAGGCGGATATGTCACTTAATTGATCCAGCCGATGAGCCGTATTGCCTTCGGCAAATGTGAGATGCGAATTCACGAGAAGAAGGCGAGTACCGTCAGCCTGATGAACCGTAGTGCTGAGACTACCGCGATGAATGCCGGCTATTTTTTCTTTCAAAGTCGTCAGGCGACTCACATTCGTCTCGTTTTCAACCACATTATGACCATTCGTCTTTCTTATGATCGTATGCAGCCCAAGAGGGAACCATCCGTCATGAGACTTTGTCGATGACATAATTTCGTAGCCAAACGGTGCGATGGCCAATCTTATCGCGTCAATGTCGCGCGGGTGCCAGACCTCTTGCAGAAAGAAGAAATCGGGCTCTTCTCGTGTGACAAATTCTTTTAGTTTAGTTGGGTATAAGTTTGCGCGTTGCTCATAACGCGGCACCGAAATATCAACAAATCCCAAAACTTTAGCGTTAAGCAGGCCCGCGTTGAGCGTCACAACTTTCACGGATTTAGCGTCTGAACCGGCGGCCAAGACCTGCAGCTTAGCAGCTTCGTTGCGCACGCGCATTTGAACATGAACGTTTTGAACCAGGTCGGAGTAATATTCGCGAGCTTGTGGTGTGCCCGAACGCTTAAAAAGCCCTAGACAATCGCGAAGTGAGGCGGCGGAAGCTACGTCGCCAACTGGCAGTACAAGCCACACAACAAATATAAAATGCAAACAACGCATAGGCATCCAAATGGTTATGACTTCCCATTGTAGCTTAGAAAGCAGCTATGCGCACCTACTTGCTGGATTAGGCGCTAGAAGTGCGTCTGTAGCATTGCCAGCGGAAAAATAGAGAAACCAGATGTGAAAATATTACTTTTGACAAAGCTAAGCTTTCTTATTATCTATTTTCAAAAATTCAGCTAAGCGACGAAGCTGAAAGAATAAGCTGAGAATTTCGAAAATTGTATTTTGCAAAAGGCATGATAAATGACTTACGTCTCTTTATTTCCAATCGAAGAGTACTGGTGGATCTATATATGTTTTACTTTCTTTGTCATATGCATGCTTCTTTTGGATTTGGGAGTGTTTCATCGCAAAGCACATTCTGTTACTGTTAAAGAATCTGCTATTTGGAGTGCAATATGGTTTAGCCTTGCAATATGTTTCAATATCGGACTCTATTTCTATGCCTTAGAT
Organism: Oligoflexales bacterium; assembly: GCA_041740975.1. Lineage (GTDB taxonomy): Bacteria > Bdellovibrionota_B > Oligoflexia > Oligoflexales > JALZUQ01 > JBGSKV01. Next base: position 56,766 of record JBGSKV010000046.1, read on the forward strand.
ACCTTCTCGACCAGTCTTAGGTTGAATGCACTTCCGAATTTTGACCCCGCACTATTCGCAAAACAAGTTAGTCTCGAATTCTTAACGGGCTTTATTATTGAAAAGTCTCTTGCGATCGACAATATTTTTGTCTTTGTCGTCGTTTTTTCCTATTTTGCAATACCAGCTAAATACCAACATAGGGTCCTATTTTTTGGCATCCTTGGCGCATTAGTCTTTCGTGCAATTTTTATCGCTCTGGGGGCCTCTTTACTACAGTATCATTGGGTCGTCCTAGTGGCGGGGGTTTTTCTTGTAGTAACGGGTATAAAAATTCTAATTGCTCCCGAAAAAGTGCCGGACCCCGCCGCGAATCCACTTATTCGACTCGTCAAAAGATTTTTGCCAGTGACTTCAAATCTTCACGGTCAAAAATTTTTCGTTCGTTTGGACGGAGTATTGACTGCTACGCCTCTATTTCTCGCCCTTGTATTTATAGAGTTCTCTGACATAATATTTGCCATTGATTCAGTGCCGGCAATTTTTGCAATTACCAAAGAACCACTGATTGTTTTTACTTCAAATATTTTTGCGATCCTTGGGTTGCGTTCACTTTACTTTTTGCTAGCAAATGTGGTGGATAAGTTCCGTTTTTTAAAATACGGCCTGGGGTTTATACTTATTTTTGTTGGACTCAAAATGACCTGGCTTAACGAAGCCTTCGGTGGAAAGTTTCCTGTCGGATGGTCTCTTGGAATAATCGGCGCCATTCTTTTGTGTTCAATTGTTCTTTCTTTTATTATAAAACCCAAGCTTGCATTACCATCAAACGAATCGAAGTTGTTTGAAAAGACCAAAGAGTGAGGAACATTTTTAAATGGACCTAATTGCATCTGTTGTTGCCACCATTCAAACTGAGTTTTCTGATCTCAATGACATTGAACAATTCACTCAAATGTCAGTTCGACTGACAACTGCGGCGATTCTGGGTGGCTTAATTGGCTTTGAACGTGAGTACCGGCGAAAAGCTGCTGGAATTCGCACTTACGTTCTTGTGTCCCTTGGATCGGCGCTTTTTATTGTCATCCCCATTCAGGCTGAAGTTTCTATTGCAGACATTTCGAGAGTTTTACAAGGTCTTGTTGCGGGAATTGGATTTTTAGGGGCGGGTGCTATCATCAATGGAGACAAAAAAAACCATGTCAGAGGTCTGACAACAGCTGCAAGCATTTGGTTAACGGCCGCGATTGGCGCCGCAGCGGGAATGGGACGTGAAGCCTCAGCGGTCTTCGCTACAATATTGACACTGTTTGTTCTTATCTGGATTCCAAAAGCTAATGTTGAACCAGAGAAGGAATGCGAATCAAGCTGATTGAAATACGAATTTATGATAAATTCCGCTTATCTTTTGGCCGATTTGGCGACCGAAGTTAATTCGATTTATACAAAGTTAAAATTCACAAATATCTATTTAAGCAATTAATGCTCTCGCCGATACAAGCTACTAACAACAATGAGCAGCGCGTAATGCTCGAACATCTCAGTCACTTAAGGAGGGAAAGTACAATGAAAGCACTAAAGGTAAGCGAAGCATTGAAATTGACAAAAGCGAAACCCGCCCCTGC
>JBGSKV010000047.1:0-21205 GCA_041740975.1 Oligoflexales bacterium
ATCGGCACCATCAATCACGTGGTTATTCGTTGCAATTAACCCGCGTTCCAAATCGATAATAAATCCAGACCCAACACCACGAACGGCGCGGCGCTGTTGGCCACCTTGAGGGCGTTGTTGAGGATTGAGAAAATACTCCCATGGGTTGTAGTATCCCGGAGAGCCTCCTTGAGGAATCTTTGAAACAGATACATATACCAGAGCAGGGGACACTGTTTTTGCCACCGTACTGAGGCCTTTAGAAAGTTCTTCTAATCTTGCAGTGGTGGGATTCTTGGCCAAAGGAGAATAACTGGAAGGAGGTAGGCTGTAGCCGCTGGCAAATTGAAAAGCCAGCAAACTCAAGACTATCGTCCGTAGTTTTCGGCTGTGCACCTTCAAAAGTTTCATAAGTGGTTCCTTTGAATCAAGTTAATCCAACGTTCCTTTAACAATAAGTCCCTGTCCATGAGAGTCAATTAAGGAAAATGGCTAATTTTCGTTTCCCATAATGCACCAATATCATTATTAAATATACGATATTTTGATAAAACCTCAAGCTCACGTCTGTTTATGCCGATAAGCCCCGTAGAACAATTGCGTATTTTTAATGTTTTAGAGGAGTTAACCGTGAAGGGTTCTTCAACCTATTTGGGTATTTTCGTATTGTTTGTAAGCGTACTGGGCGCTGAACTTTTGTTCATGCAAGTCGCTCCCCAACCAACGATCCACCTCCAAAATTCGGCTTCCTTGCCATCCGCTTGGAATCAATCTTCTCTGAACAACAAAAAATACAGCTATGGTTTAGACAGCCATCGTTCAAAGGTTTTGCAGGTGCTCGTCAAAAGACGCTAAGTGCCCAGAAATAAAGAGACTGAAACTTGGCAAATAGATTGCATGTACTGAAAGTTTGAAGAACCAAACGTGGGCGTTAGCCCAAAATCAGTCGCAGCAGCAGTCGCTAGCAGGTGAAGCTCTTAGGGGAAGTTAGGTTTTTGACTTAACGTTGAGGAGTAAGGCAATGCGTTATCTGTACATCGTACTCGCGGCATCTTTCATGATGGCATGTGGAGCGGAAGAGTCCTCAAACAAGGGAACGTACCGTTCTTCTGCAGAGTACAATTTTGCAACGGAATATGTTGCAGCTCAAAATTTAGAAGGTTTAAGCGACGTCAAAGCCGCCAAGAAGCCTGTCTATATGTTCTATGCCGTTGATGGCGACGAAAGAATTTTTCGTTGGCAAATTCATCTTCGAATTATTCGTCTAAAAGAACTTTGCGCAACTGGTCATAGCGCTGTGAACTGGATAGCGATGGTGAACTCGCAATTTGCCACAGGTCTTAAAACAAAATCATATAAAGCGCTCGTTTGTAAAAACGGTGTAGAACAGTCTTATGAATTCAAAACGAACTTCACGGAAGTCATCAATAAAGCTTCCAGCAAGAAAAAAGGCAAACCGACTGGATTACTTTTCGATGTAGAAGTCGCGAAGCCTCAAGGCTACAAAACCTATCCGATGACTCATCCGGAAGTGGCCAGACTAGCATTACACGAGCTTATGGGTGACGAAGGTATTTTTGACGAAGAGCAATACACTGCTATCCTCAATCCATATGGGCATGGCAATGAACACTTCTTATTAACTGTATTGGACGGTGCCGATTTATTGAAGCGCCAGTTGTACCAAGGGGTGAGAGGGCAGTTAGCCGGTTTGAATGAAATCAAGATTGAAGATATCGGCAAACCAAATCTTCAAGGCTTGTCCATTGCCGAAGTGGCTAAGCGCCTGGCGGTCGCTGGTTTTTCTCCTTACCTTGATAAAGCCAAGTTTGATGCGGCCAATGCCATGATTGGCTCGAATGGAAATATTGGCCAAAGTGGTAACATTGGCTCGAATGGCAATATCGGATCGAACGGCAACATTGGTTCCAACGGTAACATCGGATCGAATGGCAATATCGGATCAAACGGTAACATTGGTTCGAATGGTAATATCGGATCCAACGGTAACATCGGTTCGAATGGTAACATCGGTCAAGGTGGTAACATCGGATCTATGGGCAACATCGGTGCCATGGGTAATATCGGATCGCATAATTTTTTCGGCTTTCCAAAAAGTATAACAACGATCTTCGTAGCGACGATCGCTAGCAAAGTTTCATTTATCATGTTCGAATCTTGTGAAAACAAAGCTAGTATTTCGCAGACAGTAGATTTCGTCACTTTGCCAGAAGTCATTCAGAAGAATTATGTTGGCTCGTATGTTCAAAAGACTCTAAAAAATGCGCATGGTGCCATGCAAGCAATGTGGCCAGGTGCTTTTGAATTCGAAAGAGTTCCTTATTGGGCTCCGATCGGCGGACTTGACTTTCAAAACATCGACTTCACATATGTTATGGCTCAGTCGATCAACGACAAGCAAGAAATGAATACGCGAGTGCTCATTGGGAAAATCGCTGAAGAAGTGGTATTAGTTCCGAATAGCGTTGCCATCAAAAAGTAATATTCTGCAAGACTAAGCCGTCTTTTTAAAACAAATCATAGTCGTATCGTCGGGGGTGATAAACCCTCGATCTTTTAATTCATAAGCCCTAACTAGTTCAATGCAATGACCTGCCAAATTTGTCGGATGAGACATGTCTTGGTCGAGAACATAGCGAATCAAGCGGCGATTGGTGCCCAATGTAATCCCATCAGAATAGACAATCAAAATATCGTCCGACTCTAGCTGACTAGATTGCATGTTCGGCTGGATTTCGGCAGTCATACCTAGCGGCTGCTGACGATTAACGAGCAAGTCAAACTTGCGATCTTTTCGCATGATCAGTGGTGGAGGGTGAGCTGCCGTATAATAGTGAACTTTATTGTGAAGTTTCTCGAAAGTGAGACCAATAAAAGTTGTTGTTTGCCGTCCTTCACCTTGTTGAAAGAGAACAGAGTTTAACTGTTTGGCGTATTCGGCGATAAAATCACTACGATTGGCGTCAGTTTTTTCCAGCATACTGACCGCTGTCTTGCAGGCGGAAACAATAAGAGCCGCTTGAACGCCATGACCCGTCACATCACACATAATGAAATGCTTATACGCGGAAGTTTCGGTGCCAACGAAGGCAAACCAATCGCCGCTTGATTCGGTCATAGGTTCGTGGAAGACCGAGATATTGTAGTCGGCCCATTCTGGTGGACGACCGGGTAAAAACGTCTTGGCAATCAATGAGGCTTCCTGTAGCTCTTGCTGCATGCGGTCTTTTTCTTTCTTGATCGCATCAAAGGTGACGACCCGTTTTTCATTAAAACCGAACTCGCGTGCGGTTAAAAAGGCTACGAAATAGAAATAACCCAGATCGAACAGCGACCTTAAGTCGAACCCCTTATATTCATTGAAGCCAAATTCCCAAACAATCAAACACAAGTAAGCCAGAGATAGATGACTCAAGAGCTTCGTGGAGAAAATAACGGATTCTGAAGCTTCGAATTTGCGGAGAACTCGGTATTTAATAAATCCGGCAATAACACCAACCGCGGTAACGAAGCCAATTTCAATGTTTGAGACCAGAAAAAGATGATTAATGGAAAAGAAATGCCGACCCCAGTTAAAGTCATAGGACATGTATAAGCTGAGGAGAACACTAATCGGCAAAAAGTAGCGGACGATACGCGCGACGAAGGACGACTGATAGAACTCACCATAGAATGCTAGCAATGCGGAGAAAGCAATTGCCTGACCAGAAAACAAAAGAAGAATGCGAACCTTTTCGCTGAGCATTGTGATGAGAATGCCGCTTGGGTAGAGGTTTTCAACTGTCGTGAAAAATACGAAAACAAGGAAGTAAGCAAGACCAGCCCGATTCCGTGAAAAGAAAAAAAACAATGAGAAAATAACGAAGATACTGCCTTTGGAGAGGAGAAAGAGAAGATAAAAACTGATGATTGATCTCTCTTGGCCCGTCGTTAAAGAATCCAGATCACTTTTGGGACCAAGATACAACGCACCGCGATGGCGAATCCCGATGGCGGTGGCAGATAATTCCCCAGAGACTTGCACGGACACGGATTTCGTAACTGGATCAATCATGGAGCGATCAATCGGTATAATTGGGTAATTACCGAGGGAGCCGTTGCCCACGTAGTTCAGTTCGCCATTGATATATACCTTGTATGAATCGTGATTGATGTACATGGAAGTGAAGGCGATTTCATCTTTAAGGTTGATAAGACTTTCGGGAATGTTCAAGGTGATTCGGTAATAGGCGTTACCCTTGCCGATTAAGTTTTGATAGTTTTTGAGTGCTTTGATATCGAGTTCTGGTAAAACAATTTTTTCCCAGGCACTGTCATCATATTTTGGATGCAACCAGCAGGCGGAATCGAGTTTACTACATGGCTCTTTGGTTTCACCAAGTGTCACATTGGCTTTTAATCCATCGTTACTGAGGTTTACGACGAGCGGGTTGGATTCTAATCGCTTGAGCGCCGTTGAAAAGAAATTGACCGCATAAACAAAGCTCAACGCGGACGCAACGACCCCAATCACGATAAGTAGCCAAACAATAGAATTTAGAAAAGTATTTCGTTTGGGAGTGGCAGCTGCAATTTTGCGGCGATCACCTGCCATCGCGCCGCGAGCTTGCGAACGACGTCCTGATAAATCGGGATAAAATAAATTCCCGAGCCACCCAAAAATGTTGGAGACCAGCTTCATGATGTCCCTGATGAAACGAAAGATATCCGCTAATCTTTTCGGATAGATAGGGCTAAATATAAGGAGAAGAGGTGTGAAGTTAAAGTGACAGAATTTGATATTTATGAAAAATCGAGGATTTATCTTAGGCGTGAGCCGAGGTTGCGCAAGTAGTGATCTAGTATCACTAATGTGGCCATGGCTTCAACCATAGGGACTGCACGAGGCAACACGCAAGGATCATGGCGACCCTGCGCCGTGAATTCTATCGTTTCCCTATCACGACTTAAACTTTGTTGCGGCATCTGAATAGTGGAAACCGGTTTGAAGCCAATACGTAAAACTATATCTTCACCATTGCTAATGCCACCTTGGATTCCCCCGGAAAGATTTGTTATCGTGCGAACCCGATCACCGTCTCGTACAAACAAATCGTTATGTTCTGAGCCAAAAAGGCGAGTGCCAGCGAGGCCGGAACCAACTTCGAAACTTTTTGATGCGGGTAAGCTCATCATAGCTTTGGCAAGGTCGGCTTCTAGTTTGTCGAAAACGGGCTCACCTAGTCCAACTGGTGCATTGCGAATGCAGCATGTCAGCTGCCCGCCAACAGAATCGCCGCGACTTTTCGCTTCTTCAATAATCGAAATCATTTTTTTACTGGATTCGGCATCAGGGCAGCGCACCAATGACAAATCAATCGAAGCGCGGGAAAAATCGGAAAATTCCTCAGATTTAAACTCGAAGTCTTTGACTGCGCTGACCCAAGCAAAAATCTGAAGTTCGGGTAGCATCTGGTGGAGAACTTGCTCAGCTATGGCCGCGGCGGCAACTCTGCCGATAGTTTCGCGTGCACTGGCGCGACCACCGCCACTACTGGGCACGACACCATATTTACTTTCGGTCGTGTAGTCGGCGTGCGAGGGACGATAAACTTTGGCAAGCGCTTCGTAGTCTTGTTTTTTGTGATCTTGGTTCTTAACGAGTAGAGTTATGGGAGATCCAAGAGCCACGCCGTCCTCTATGCCGGAAAGACAATCGATTTGGTCGGGCTCTTGCCGTGAGGTTGTGAGGTGCGATTGGCCCGGACGACGGCGATCAAGCCAGGCTTGAACGTGTTCCAAAGAAATTCTGCATCCAGCCGGGCATCCATCGATCACAACACCAACGCTGTGTCCATGCGACTCGCCAAAAGTAGTGATCCGAAAAATTTTGCCGTACTGACTGCCCATGTGGCCCCGATCCATCTGCCTTAAAACTTACCATAACCGAATAAAATGCCATTGGAAAGCCGCAACTCAACTGCCTAAATTTGCTCTCATCCCGCAGATCCCAAGGAGATATTGAAACTTCGGAATTGTTCCCTTATTGTTTTCACCGGTCGCAATAGGGAATTTGAAGAAATTAGCACTGACGGCAAAAAGTCTGCATTCAATCAGAGGGTAGTCAGGGTTAGAGGCGTTCATTCTAAAGGAGAGAGAAGATGATAAGATCAGTTTTAGTAACCATACTATTGTTGAGTGGTTCGACGATGAGCTACGCGAGAGACACCTTGCTGAATCTTTCGGTCAAAGACGTTATGTCGCGAGCGGATGTACAGCAAAAGCTTGGCAAAGATGTGAAGTTCTTTTTTGGCAAGTCTAAACACCCACCTGTCAAATCCAAAATGGGCGAGTTTTCTACAAATAAAAAAACCAATGCCTTTAACAAGTCTGATCAAGAAGCCTGTCAGTGGGCAATGTTTTCAGCACTTCTCGATTTAAAGAAGAGGGCAAACTCAGTTGGCGCCAATGCAGTTGTCAATATTCGCTCAAACTATAAAGGTAATATCTTCAATAGTGATATCGAATATCAATGCGGGGCTGGTACATTAATGGCTGGAACAGCATTGATTGGGGATTTTGTTAAGTTATAGATTGATGTACCCCGGCCGCTTCGCGGCCGGCTATATATATTTGCTAAGCCGGCGACGGAGAGAGCTATTTTAAATAGACGAAAGAAGAGCTAACGTCGTTTTGCCATTTTCGTCTTTAGGAAACTTTTTTAGGAAATGGAATTTCTTTGGGAATGGACCGATAGCTAGTAGTTGAAATTCCGATTTCAAAGTTGCGTAGTCCAAGTCATCACTTTCTGATTCGAGATAGACTGTCAACTCACCGCCCGAGATAGCCTCAGTATTAACGATAAACTCACAAATAGTAGGTATTCCTAGGCGCTTTTCGAACCAGGTTTGGATTGCGTTCATCGAATACGGTTTGCTACCGTACTTAAAAATTTGATCACTGCGACCCAAATGACGAAAGTGATGATCGTCCATTATTTCCAGTGAATCGGAGAGTGGAATAGAATCCAGGCCGTTTGTTGTGGCAAAGGGGCTCATCAGTTGCCATTTTTGTACGTCTGATCGAATCTCTACACCTTCGAATTGCTTGAAGATTTGTTCACCCGGCATCTCTCGATAGCCGATACCACCTGTCTCTGTGCTGCCCAAAACTTCCCAGTATCGAGTCGGTTTGCCAAGTTCTTTCAATGAGATTTCGTTGCGGTCCCCAAATGCCGCACCAGATGAAATCAAGTTGCAAACATTTTTTTGCAAAATAATCTCACGCGCCACAGGCCACAAGGTCGGCACGGTTATTAAGAGCTGAATGTCATGAGGTGTATCGCAAGAATCAATTTTGTACAGCTGGTCTCGTGGGGTGGTGAAATACACATGACTTTTACTCAGTAAGGGCAATAAATAACTATAGAGAAATCCAAAAATGTGAAGCGGCGGTACGAGACTTACAATATTGCATCCACCATCAATCTTAAAAAGTTTTGCCAGTTGATTGGCTTCTAGTATAAGTTGGTGCCATGTCTTATTGATTGTCTTTGGTTTCCCCGTTGATCCAGAAGTCAGAAACTTCAATGCTGGACCTTTGGTCGCAAATAAATCTTCGCAAGTTAAAGAACCGCCCTTATCTTGTCTGAGTTCAGGCGAAAAATTCCACTCGTAAACATTCTCCATTTGGAGCTGCTCTCTATTGCGCGTAGTCAAAATGGGAGTTTTTTGGGCGAGAAAGCAGGCGCCATACAGAATCCAGGTCTGTAGCGGGGTAGGTGCTTGCGGCAAAATATCGACGGACACGTCTTTCAAACTCTTTGCTGCTTCGGCGCAACTGGCTAGGTAGTCCTGCAGATCTATGGCTTGTTTACCAAACTGTAAAATCAAAGGCTTCATAGGCATTCGGCCTTTGTATTTTGAATAAAAGTATTCACTTTATGAACTTGACTGGTGAGATCCAAGCGACCGGGCAATAAGCAGTTCTGTGGCCCAGAAATATCACGCAAAGAGATGCGAATCCCATGGAGTTCTATAAATCCTCCATTACCATCACGCTGATATCGGGAGGAGTAGACCCGAGGTAAAATACCAAAAACTCTCTCCAACTTGCCTTTGTTCTTTGAAGGAAAAGGGATATGCCACTGGATCGTTTCTTTTTCGTCAATCTTTTGAAAGGTCACTAATGGCAAAGATAGATAAGGTTCAAAAATAACCACCTTAAATTGTCCCGGATTTCTCTGGAGTTGAGCCGAAAAGACCTTTTGATCGGCTTCAAATCTTTGTTCTAAGTAGAAAGAAGGCGGAAACTGATAGTGATCGCTGTCAGAGGTTGTTACACAAGCCGAAAGAAGTAGGCTTACTTGCAAAGATAATAGAAAGTTCTGTTTACTTTGATTCAACTTTAAGTCCTAATGAAGCGAGTAAGGCAACTCCCGAGCCAAGCGCCACTGTTATGCCCAAATCATGCAAGACCGGGTGACGAGCGAATCCCAATATACCAAAACTCAAAACAGCGCTCAGGCCAGTCAGAAGGACCTTCACCCGGTCTTTGTCATTGTAGTCTGATGCCAGCGAAATAGAAGAATAATCTAGCGCCAAAGCGATCACCAATATAAATCCCGCCACATGAATAAAGTTCACGGCAATATGATTGTGATGGAAATAAATCGACAATGTCGCTGAGGCAAGAGCCAAAGGTAGGAAGATATAACCGAGCTTAAGCAGGCGCTTATGTAAAAACATCAAATATAAAAACATAAAAGCGACCCCAATGGCGAGGAGCATTTGAAGATTGGATTGGATGCCATTCAGTGCGGTTTCATAATAGTTCTTGGCATTCATGTCAAAAACAGGCTTCTCAAGCTGGGGAGGACCATCTGCCGCAAAAAACAAAAAAGTTTTTTCGCCATCTTTCGCATGCCACGCATGGTGCGTAAACTGTTTGGCTAAATCTAGGTATGACTCAGCTGAAACTGGTTCTAAACTTTGGACCCAGTCGGCGTTCAAATTCAGATTGATTCCTCTTTTAATCAGATCGTTCTGCAATTCTACGACAAGTGCCGGGTACTGTTCTTTGAGATGCTGAATGGATAATGACTGTTGAGTTTGGTTCTGAAACTTATGAAGAGGATGGGATTCACTGGCGATGCTCTGCGAGCGCAGCCAGTCGTAGGTCTGATTCAATGACACGTCAGATTCGACTGCGAAATACTTGGCGAGGCCGATTTTTTTGAGCTCAGCCTCAAACTGCGTTTGCTGCTGGGTTAATACATCTGACTGAAACCGAAAGGCATGAAGGTCTGTCTGAAAAGAGACTTTTGTAAATACAAAGACGACCAGCAAACACAGAGACCACGCGACGAGCAAGGAAGGTGCGCGTAATTTTAAACTAGGGATATACATATTACGGAAAGAGATTTGAGATAAACGATCTTGAAAGACAAGCATAAGTGTCACGAATCCGACCATGCCGCCAATAGAGACTATGGCAATCTGTTTCAAGACGACACTATGACCGAACAACACTACTATGAAGCCAATCAGAGTCGTGCCAATCGCTGATCCCAGAGTCAAAAAAGATCGCCGTCGTTCGGCCGGTGAAATGCCGGAAAAATGAACCAAGTATTCATTGTTGAAGCCAATGAATGTTGAAGTAAAGGCAAAAACCACAGAGAAGATGTTTGTATAGAAGAGTCCTAGCAGCCCAAGCCCAAAAATATAGGACATCGCCGTTCCGACCAAAAGAAAACCGAGTAGAATCCAGTTGGGACAGAAAAATACAAAGAGTAAAAGATTGAGTGGTATCGATAACCACATGCAGAGCTGAATATCACTTTTGATAGACTTATAATTTTCGTATGCAAAAAAATCGGCCCCTATGAAACCGATGTCTTTGTGGTGGGCGACCAAAAAATCGTACAGGGGAGCCAGCTTGTCAAAATTCACGGCGGCCTTACGAGAAAAGATTTTGATGGGTTGCGTTTGTGGGCCAGACTCACCGAAAGCCAGTTTACTAATCTGTAGTGGCTCAGCCGCTAACATCTGGGCATATTCCGACGAGCCGGGGAGCTGCAAAAGGTTAGCGTAGGAATCGGAAAGTTCGGAAATATTAATCTGGCGGAGAAAATTCTGCAAATTAGTTGGGTCCAGTACCGCAATCAGACCTTCCATCGGCAGCATTTTCTGCGGATCAAAAGCATTCTCTGGCTCGTAACCAGCTTGGGCCAATAGTGGGTTTATTTCTGCCCGAAGCGGAGACTCATTCGAACTAAACTTAATAAAAATTCGGTTGTTAAAAACGCTTTGATCCTGAAACTTCTGAAAGAGGGTGTGCCGAGTCCCTTGCTGGCCTGTCAGGGAGGCGATGATGTCATCTTCGGTGGCGAAACGATTGAAAATCCAAAGAGAAAGGAGTGCGTTCAGGAAGATGAGAGCCAAAATTTTCCACTTCATAAGAAGATTAGCTCCGCGTCTGTAGCTTTATGACCCGCATAGATACTTTTTCGCTTTCAAGATCCAAGTCAAGTTGTGTCAAATTCTGAAGTTTATCGAACCGGAGAGAAATGTTCGTGATTTTCATTGGTGTTTTGGGAGTTAGTGTCAGAGCATCGTCTTGATAAACGATGTTAAAAAAATCCCCTAATTTTTTCAAATCAAAGGTCAATAGTGCTTGAAAAGTTCGGATGAGAGGTGTGGCTTGACTCTGCCCTTGCGGCAGTTTGGCCAGGTAAGACTTGGTCTTTGCGTCATATAAAAGAATCTGGCCGTCAGCAAAGCGCAAATCAGCCCTTTTTGGGTCAGATGAGAACCACTCCATCACTTTGTTCTGGTAGATGATACGAACTTGACTGGTCAATGGGCGAATGAAAATAGGGCTGGTCTTGGTTTGTTCAAAAGAGCCATCAAAAAACGTAATATTGCGGTATTTTTTTTCCAAAAGTTCTGGCGTTAGGGTTATGCCATATGAAAAAGAAGACAAAGAACTCAAAATAATGATCAAAAGAAACTTCGATCCTAGCGCCATGATGTCCACTCACATTTTTCAAACAAAGTGGTTTTCATTCTGACGATATCTTGATCTAAGGCGCGGTCATGAATGACAGGCTGAAACTGCGATGCAAATGTTTCCAGAATATTCTGAATCTTCGGTGCATACCTCACCTCTGCGTTCTTTTGGCGCCGAACATAATGGGCCTGAAGAAGAGTAAGAGTATGGATAGCTAAGCAATCCTCCGCTAAATGTGCCTGCTTCGATAAGTTCGTTGCTGCGACACTCCCCATGCTAACCACATCTTGATTGCCGGACTCTGTGGGCCGCGACAATACCGCCGCTGGATTTGTGGAATGTATAATCTCAGCAGTGAGTGCCGAAAGCGTTATCTGCATGGCTTTGTAGCCGTGATTGATTTTTCGGATGGGCTCTTCTAGTCCTGGATCGACGAGATTCTCACTGAGTTTGTCGTGACAAGCTGTGCTCATCATGTAAGCGATTTGTCGATCGATGAGGTTGATGACAGAACCGAGCCCCGCATTCAGGGTGTCGCATGCCATAGCTATATGACCACCAAAAAAATTGCCGCCGTTTAAGATTTTATTTTCTTTATGAAAAAAAAGCGGATTGTCATTAACCGAATTCATTTCTTGCTCGATTAGTGTTTTGGTCCAAGTTAGGGCATCTTGAAAAGCTCCCAGTATTTGTGGTGAGCATCGAATGGAATACTTGTCTTGAATCTCGCCTTCTTTGCGAATGGCCTGTAGCTGCATGTCTTGCGGAAAAATGCTTTCAAACAGCTTCGCCACTGCTAGTTGTCCAGAATGTGGTTTCACTTGATGCACCAATGGATGAAATGCGGATTTTTGCAAATCAAGCAAATCCAGCATCATCGCAATATTAAACGTCGCAGCAGAATAAACCTTATCGAGCGTTATCCATGCCTTCGCAGCGACCGTGGACATAATGGAACTGCCATTCATGATTGCCAGCGATTCGCGCATTTTAAATACATAGGGTTGAATACCTAGTTCTGCAAAAACCTCCGCGGTTTGTCGAACTTCATTCTTAAAGTAAACGTGGCGCTTGCCATGCAAAGCAGCAGCGATATAGGAAAGTGGCGTCAGGTCACCGCTGGCACCCACTGATCCGCGACTAGGGATGCAAGGAAAAACACCGTGGTTCATAAGCTCGACCATTTTTTCAAGAAGGCCAACGCTGATACCGGAGCGTGCGTAAGAAAAACAATTCAACCGAACCAGCATGGCCGCGGCACATTCTTCTTCTGTCAGATACGCCCCGGTCCCACAACCGTGATACTCATATAAATTCTTTTGCATTTGCAGGGCTTGATCGACGCTGATGCGATTAGCTGACGATGACCCGAAGCCTGTCGTCGCTCCGTAAATATCATGTTGGCCAGCTTCAATAGCGTTCATCAAGAAAGCATGATTGGCATCAATTTCTTTTAAAAGTTTTTCGTCGAGTTCGTATTTCTGAGATTGGATACCCTGCGAGCAAATGTCTGAAAGGTCTTGCAGAGTGAGTTTGTTCTCTAGCTTGATAATGTATGGCTTCGAAGTTCTAGTTTGCATTTGCAGTTTTCCAAAAATCAAAAAAATTGAACCATTGGCTGGGGTGTGTTTCTACACACATTTCCAAGCTTTGCACATATTTCCTAATCAAATCTTGAACAGTAATGGGTTCTTTTCCGTCCCACAAGCAAATAGACGAAATGACGTATTTACTCCAGGGAAACGGACCGCTTTTGATGCAAAGAAACTGAAAAATAGGCCGCTTTAGAATTCTGGCAATCTCGAATATATCGGCGGGGAACTCGGCCTCCTTGCCAAGGAAATTAACTGCAACGTGACGCTTACTGTGGTCAAGCCGATCTCCCATCATACAGACATTGCCACCCTGATCCAGGCAGTCTCGAATAGCGAGAAGGACTTCGAGGGGATCGTTCTGAGACGGAATAATTTTGACACCAAAAGACTTCAAGTTGTTGGTGATTTTCTGAAACTGCGGAGACGTCGCAGCATTCATGACAATAGAAATATCTAAGTTGTAACGTTTCAATCCGGCGCCACAGAGAATCCAATCACCGATGTGCGCGCCCAAAATAAAACTGCCATGTTGAGAATGAGGCTCTAGTTTGTAGTTGAACTCGTCACGTTGAATGAAACGATTGACTTTGTCGGGTTTGTGCATAAAGCTCATTCGATCAATGAGCGTGCAGCCGAAACTCCAGTAGTTAGCGAACGACCGGCCGATAAATACTTTCGATTTGAAATAATGAGCACGTCGGCGATAAAACGTCCGCAGTGCCTTGCGTTCACGATAGCCAGTCGCGTAAAAGAATATCAAAGGAAAAATGGCCACGATATAGCAAAGGTAAACACCCCCAAGCTTGAAAATAAAGCGAAGGACAAAGGTACCGCCTTTTTCACTAGATGGTATGGCCGAGGCATTTGACATAATTTACAAAAGACCTCGCGTTAAAAATAATTTTGTATGGAGTCGTGTTAGCCGGATGTTGTCTTCAAACGCTTTGAAGTGACTAACCCTTTCGGAGCGAGGAGGGTAGAGGACTTCAATCGGAACAGAAGTCACGGGGACTCCTTGCCAAATGGATTTGACCAAAATCTCAATCTCAAAATCATAGCTGAAGCAGGACGTTTGAATGCCGCTGACAACAGCTACAGGATAACTTCGAAATCCAGACTGCGTGTCCGGAAGCATCTTAAAAGTTTCAGCGAAAATCCAAAAATTCGAGAACGCCCGGCCAAATTTGGAAGAAAAAGTCACATCGCCTGACTCACTGCCAAAATTACGGTTGCCGATGCAGATCGAGTCAGGATTATTCTCACGATGATTTAAGAATGCCAGGAGGGACTTCGGATAATGCTGGCCATCACCGTCCATAGTGATGGCGTAGGTAAATCCATTTTCCTTTGCCCACCCAAAGCCGGCTTTGAGTGCCGCGCCTTTGCCGCTGTTTTGTGACAGGTTTAGATAGGCACTGGGCTGAGCCCGAATGACTTCGATCAGGGTCTGATCAGTGGAGCCATCGTTGATGCAAACGACGTGTTCGTGAATCTTTTTGGTTTCGGATACAACGTCAAAAATTGTCTTTTCGTTATTGTAAGTCGGAATGAGCACCACAGTTTTAGGAGAGCTCATAGGGCGAACTCCAGTTCACCTTTGGCGTAGGTTTTCAGTTGACTCGTAATTGTGTAGTTGGCGGTATTTGATTCTTTTTGAACATCCACGAAAATTTCCAGTAGAGTGTCGGGGGTGATTTTATCAAGAAACTTACATCGCGTCGCTTTGACGAGGCTCACAGTCTGCTGTCCTAGTACCGCCGCCACCAGCTTTAGAACAAATTCGATCTGGCTAACACCAGGCATAATCGAGAATTCGTCAAAGTGCCCGTCTAGGAACAAACAATCGTTATTTACCATGAGCTGAGCCTTGCCGGACATATTTGAGAGTTCTACCTTCTCGAGGCTTGGTAAATGCAGTCGCGCCTTATTGTAGTCCAGTGCGAGTTCGGAAGATGACTTCTCATCGTAAAATTTTTGCAATTGGAGAGCAAGTTTGGCCAAGTTGGCTTTATCGGATGCCTCATTTGGCAGTGGAATGGGCGGAAAAAAGTGGCTATTGTGCTGAACGCAAGAGAGTTGGAAGTTGTTTTTCTTATTAAGTATTGCGTGATCGGACGTGATAAAAATGGGGGTGATGGGAATCTTAGTATCTATGGATAGCTTGAAAGCGCCTTGGTGCATTTCGCCTAACCGACCGTCCGTGCAACGAGTGCCTTCTGGAAAAATAATAACTTTCTCGCCCGCCAGTAAATGTTCTCGAACTCTTAGATAACCTTCCAGCATGGATGTGGGATCATCGAAATCAATCGGGATATACCCACCCCCCAAAGCGGTAAAACCAATGATAGGGTTGTTGGCAAACTTGGCGTTAATGAATGTGAAGCAATTGGGGATATAACAGATGATAGCGATCACATCCATCATACTGATGTGATTGGCGATAAAAAGTTGCCCGACTTTCTCGCCACCGTGGTCGAAGTCTCGCATATCGACAAAACGCAAAATGCGGGTATAGGTCTGGACAAATTGAAAGGCATGCCGGATAAAATATTGCATGTAACGGGTATAACGTTTTTTATCGCCCCAGCTGGCAAGCTTGATGAGGGGTATAAACGGTAAAAAAGAAATGGCCATTAAGCCGAAAAGACCAAAAATAACGACATGTTTTGCAATGTAAGCTATTCGCAATGGTATTTTTGATAGGCGCTCGACTCCGCCACTCGTCAGAAAAGTTATGAGAAAGAGGCCGCCGAGAAGAAAATAAGAATAAAGCCCAGTGTAAAGCGCCCAAGCTTTCGTGCTGCCACCTACCGTCAAAATAGCGATAAGCGCCGTGTTCAACGATAGTCCGACGACCCAAAGCAACATATTGCCACGCAGTTTTTTGCGTTTTAGGTCACTCAGTTCACCAAAGCGTTTCGCAAAAAACTCGAGAACAGATTCTTCTTGAAACCATGACGCGACGAAAAAGGCGAGTCCGAAGAACGACATGACGAGCGGATATATGCGCGGGATTTTATCGGCTTCAAGCGCGAAAATAAGAAAAAGGAGGAAGCCTAAAGTGAGAAACTTGAGACTGCGTAGTTTCTCAGATTTTTGCGCAAAGAAAATGGCAAATGCCACTGCGACCAATGCGTACTGAAAGTAGAAAGGTACTTTCCAATATTCAAAACCAAGAATCAAAAAAGGAAACAAGAAGAGAAGTGGTTTTAGAATGTTAAGCGTTTTTGTTGTGGTAAGTTTGGACAAGGTCGTAAACATCATTCATGGTTCGAATTTTTTGAACTTCTTCGCTTTGCGGCTTAATACCAAAAACTTCTTGGAATTTGATGACAAGGTCGATGGCGTCTAAGCTATCGAGTCCAAGGTCCTCAAAAATACTGCTTTCTGGCTTAATGGCTTCCGGCTCTATTTCAAACAAGCTCACCATAATGGCGTTTACTTTTTGATGTACTAAAGCTGTATCCGTCAAACCATCACCTACTGCAGTTTAGAAAAAACTAAGCTGGCGTTAATACCACCAAATGCGAAGCTATTCTTCAAAATATGATTCATTGTCCTATCTCGTGATTTTTCCATAACGAAATCAAGATTGCCACATTTTTCATCGATCTTTGACAAATTTAATGTGGGGATCAGTTTGGAGTTCATGATCATGCCCAAGCATGCCGCCGATTCGACGACACCACACGCGCCCATCATATGGCCGTAATGACCTTTGAGTGAGCTCACCGGCATGTTCGATCCGAAGATATCTTCCACGGCTTTGGATTCGGCAATATCGCCTATATCCGTAGCTGTGGCGTGGCAGTTTACATAGCCAATATCTGAGGCATTGAGTCCAGCAACTTTAAGGGCGCCGTCCATACATTTCTTCAGGCCTTCGCGGTTGGGATTGGTCATGTGGGTGGCATCGTTGTTTGTATAATAGCCAGTAACTTCCGCGTAAATCTTCGCGCCTCTTTTTTGAGCTGCTTCAAGTTCTTCAAGAATAAAGGTTCCGCCGCCTTCCGCAATCACAATGCCGTCACGTTCGGAGTCAAAAGGTTTTGGGGTGAGGTTAGGTGTGTCATTAAATTTGCTGGTTGTGGACCTCAGCACATCAAAAACTCCAGCCACACTGACATGCAGTTCTTCGGCCCCACCACAAATAGCCCGATCCAGTTGATCATACTTTATAGCCTCATAACCAAAACCGATGGCTTGCGTACTAGAAGCACAAGCGGTGCAACTGGCAATAACACGCCCCGGAATTTTGAGAGAAACCGCCAAGTTTGCGGCACAGGTATGCGACATGATTTTGAGAAATGTAGTGGAGAGTACGTTGTCGATTTTGTTTTCACGCAAGGTACTTCCCAAATAATCGGCAATCGCACTAGTGCCACCCATTGTGGAACCATAAGAAATACCTGTTCGTTCGTTTTCAACAAGGTCCTGCGGTAAGTTCGCATCGCGCAGCGCTTGAACGGTTGCTTCATATGCGTATTGACTGATGAGACTCATAGACCGGCGAATATTGCGCGGAATAGCTTGGCCATCAAAGTTTTGCACGCGACCAGCAACGGCCGTTTGTAAGCCCCAACTTTTCCAATCGGTCATAGGGGTCACACCCGAACGACCCGAATAAAGTCCTTCCATGTACGTTCCGAAACCATTGCCGATTGGGGATACGACTCCCACACCTGTGATGACGACTCGTCTTGTCATGAATATAACCCACCATTGACTTGAACAACTGTTCCATTGATATAGGAAGCTTCTTCCGATGCCAGAAATTTTACAACACTTGCCACTTCTTCCGGGCGCCCAAGACGTCCCACTGGAATCATTTGTTTGAAATCTATAGGGGGTAAATCCTTTGTCATCTCTGTTTCAATCAGACCTGGACTGACGGAGTTGACCAAAACGCCTTTGCGCCCAACTTCTTTTGCAAGCGCTTTTGTAGCCGAAATCATAGCTCCTTTTGCGGCCGAGTAATTCACTTGACCTCGATTACCGGCTTCCCCAGAAATACTTGTGATCGTAATGATCCGTCCCCATTTTTTCTCGATCATATGTGCCAAGCACGCTTTGTTTATGAAGAAAAAAGAATTCAGACTGACGTTGAGCACACTATGCCACTGATCCGGTGTCATAAAATAAAATGCTGCATCATCGGCGATTCCAGCATTGTGCACGACAATGTCGAAGCCGCCATCTTCAGAAGTCTGTCTTCGGATTTTTTCGTCAATGGAGTCTTTGAGAAGGTCAAGCTTGAAGAATTTGACACTGTAATCCTTCAGCTGCATGGAAAGTTTGTCAGCGGCTTCTAAGTTAGAATTGTAGGTAAATGTGACGGCATAGTTGGGCGCTAAAGCTTTGACTATCGCCTCACCAATTCCGCCGCTTCCGCCAGTTACCAGGGCTCGCTTTTTAATGGTTCACCTCTTCCTCAAAAATAGATTGATCTGTTTCTGTTAAGAATTTCATTCGAGCTGAAGCCAAATGTTCATTTTTGAAGTGCACCGTGCAGAGAAAGATCCCGATGGGGCGCATGTCTATTTCCATTTTGGTCTCGATAGTCAAATTATCAAATGCCTTTAAATTTAATTTTTTATGGTTCTCAAAACTATCGATCGAAATGAGATAACCGATATCGGCTTTCGCCTTTTTGGCTCCCTTTTGAATGGAGTGGTAGGCAGCTACAGACTGCGCCATAATTTCGACGAGCCAATGGCTCTGAAACTCACCTTTTTCAGTCCAATACGGGCGATGGGGTCGAAGAGTTGCTTGCATGGTAATTGACTTTTTGTCTTCGTCGTATGATTTGACTTTGTCGATAAGGACCATGTTTTTGGAATGCGGAACCAAAGCTCTCACATCATATTCGGAATAATTTATGGGTGTGATTTCTGAGTTCACGTTAGCTCCCACTTCGACAAATAGCCGTGGCCAGATTCATCTTGAACGCAGCGTTCAAAACTATTTAGTTTGGAGCTAAGTTTCATGAGTGGGAAGTAAAGGCTTTCTGGTTTTTGCGCGTCTCGCTTCCACGCGTCGCGGGTGAACTCAGCTGACGGTGGAGGCGTATGTTCGATGGTTTCGATGAGAGACAACTTGAAATGATTTTGACCTTCTTTATTTGCACCGAGAACGATCAATTCCACTTCGGCAGTGCCTTTGCCATCGAACGGAAATTCGTTGGCGAACATAAGTATCAACGAGGCATAAATATTTGCTTTGAGCAGCTTGTCGGCAAAAAAGAGTCCTTTATCAAGTGCAAAGAAACCATTTGGTAATGTGATGCCCGCATTGTTAAGTTTATGGATGATCGTTACATAGCCGGCCGCGGCATTTTCGACGGAATGTTGGAACGATACGGGGGAAACTGGTAGCTCTTTACGAATCACGGATCCCGCAACATCAAAAATGGCCCGAGTTTCGCCAAAACTTGTCGCGTAGAAGAAGGGGACAGTTGCATCGCTGATAAGTGCAGCGAACAAGTCTTTGCGGTTTTGTGTGAAGTGGTGCCATGCCATAAGCCCTGCTTTTTGGAGAGGTGACATGCGGCGCGCCAGCGGATGAAAGTCTGTAAAATTATCTTCGGCCCGAACTCTTTGATAATCGTAGTAGTGAACGTAGCTCATGTTAGGTTAACCCTTCGACGATGAGGCTGACATTGCTTCCACCGAAACCAAAAGAATTTGAAAGTAAGTATGGAGTTGATTCCCTGTGCGAGAATTTTTGTAAATAGGACGACCAACGAGACGGCTCCATCAACATGTCGACGCAAAGAGCCAGTTCGATAGCGCCACAACCACCGAGAGAATGACCCAAATATTTTTTGGGGGCGTCCACGCGGATATTTTCTTCAGGCCACAATAAGGCGATGGCTGCTTTTTCGGATTTATCGTTGGCAAAAGTTCCCGTGCCGTGTGCGCTAACATATGAGATTTCGTTTGCTGTTAGTCCAGCGTTTTGCAGCGCCATGTTCATGGAAAGGGCCATGCCGAGACCATTGGGCTCAGGCTGCGTGAAGTGATATCCTTCGCTACACATGCCATAGCCTCGCAATGTGCATATGGGTTCTGAGACATTCTGCTTCGCTTCCAAAAGAAGGAGGGCGCCGCCTTCCGATAGGTTGAGTCCTTGGTTGTGAAGCGACATCGGCTGGCAATGATCCGCATCGATCAACTGCAATCCGTCAAACCCGCATATCGTTACCAAATTGAGAATATCCATTCCACCTACGATGGCGGTTTTGATGATACCGGCTTCAATGGCTTGTTGGCCCAGAATGGCAGCCAAAGCTCCCGACGAGCATGCGGTTGAAATAGTCGTTGAAAATCCCTTGATCGCAAAGTCCCGGCAGGCTTTTTCAAGACGCTGATGGGATTGCATTTCTAGGTTTAGCTTTGGATGGGGAGTGCTGGCTTGAACGGCTTCAAACGTTCCCGGAACTCCGCCAGTGGTCATGCCGATAAAGAGTCCGATTTCTTCGGGTTTATAACGCGTAAAAACGGAAGTTTGTTTGTTCAATTCATCCAGCAAAAACGCCAAAACTTTATCAAAGATGGCACTATCGCCATAAAGCGATGGAGCGGAGGAACCCAGGTAAGAAAAGTCCAACTCACCAACAGGGGCTGCCAACCAATCGCTGAAGCGATGTGATTTTTTTAGGCCAACTTCCTGATTAGACATGCGTCTGGCTACATCATCAAAAGAAAAACCAAGACAGGAAGCAATGGAACTTCCTGAGATCGTCAAAATGTTATAAGGAGAAGACGCCAAGGCTTTTAACCTCGAGTTTGTTGAGCAACAGCTTCGACAATAGAAGAAATATTGGCGAGAACTTTACGACCTTCGTCACTATTGCGAATCTTCAGTCCGTATTTACGATCGAGTCGCACAACAAATTCCAAAACATCGACCGAATCGAGGCCGAGGCCGTCTTGAAATAAGGATTTATTGGTGTCGATGTCATCAATGGTCATGCCGGGCAAGTTGGAAACTTCGAGAAACATGGTTTTGATTTCCGTAGTCAGATCTGCCTGGCTCTGCACGTTGCGACTCCCCTTAAAGAACTTTTTTAATAAACAGAACTTATATGATTAAAGTAGAAATGTATAAATGTGTAGCAAATTCCTAGCTGTGACTACGTACTACACAAATTATGTAGAATTTTTAATCGTTTTGCCGCTTCCGACGTATAAAGATTTTTCTCATCCCAAGCGTAGCCGGCTAGAACCGAAGTGATTAAGGATACGGTACGCTCTTCAGGATGGTCATAGAAAAGCACATCTTGAAAACTTTGATCGTACCAAGCGTTTACATAGGCCGAAAATACGGTGAGTCCGCGGTTCACGTATGTTTCATACTCTTCCCAGTTTCCGGGCTCTCCGTTTAGAGATGCTACGAAAACTTCACAAGCTTTTATCGCGGACATCAGGGCGATCGTCACACCGGAAGAAAAAACCGGATCCAAGAATCCTGCCGTGTTTCCCATCAAACAATATCTATCTCCGTATTGCTTGTCCGTTCTCCAAGCGTATCCAGAAATACAGTTCACTTCTCGAACTTTTTCGGCATGGACTAAGCGCCGACTCATATTCGGACTCTCGGCCATTAAGGTATCCCAGGCA
>JBGSKV010000048.1:0-5703 GCA_041740975.1 Oligoflexales bacterium
ACAGAGAGTTCAGCAATTGATTCGTCAGTCCGCTCGTCAGCTCCATGCCATTTTGTCGCAGTCTCGCCTGGACCACGCGTCACGCCGAGAACTTTCGCAAGCGCTTAATGCACTGCAACAGCCGCGTTTGGTTTTGGAACGACAAGCTCAAGAAGGTTTGCGTTATGTTGGACGAGCTTTGAATATTTTGATTACTCAAACTGGGAACTTTCGCCAAGACATTCGACAGCTTTCGCGCCTTACATTGATTTTGGCAGAAGGTGCGGTTTTTGATGTGGTCATGGGTACAGCGCAGAATCTCGGCGTAGCCATTCAAGGCGTTCGCCAAATTGATCTTCATAGCAAGCGTCGTATGTTGCAAGCTGTCGACCACATTAGTGCAGCTGCTTCTAATCAACGCCTGGCAAATGGCGAAAAAGTTCGTCGCATTGAAATGGCCTTGGATCTTATCTTAAATCAAATTTAAATATCGCCCCCAAATGCGATAAGAGAAATCCCCCCTTTAGGTACGAAGGGGGGATTTTTTTTCTTGGCGTTATCCAGTGGGGGCTCTCTCACCCATGCCTTTGGTTGACGAACAAAAAAAACCCCATCTTGCGATGGGGTTTTCTGAGATATCCGAAAAATTTCTAAAAGATTAGAAACTCCAGTTTCCACGAACACCGATGTCGAAATTGCTAACAGCAAGATCAGTTCCACCAACATCATCAGAACCGAATTCGTAACGAACAAGGCCACCGATCATAGCGTTTTGGTGAATCTTGAAATCAGCTGCCGTTCCAAGTTCTACAGTTGCGATATTTTTATTGTTCATGTCAGTATCTTCTTTATAGTAAGCAGTATTGTAACCAAGGTCACCTTCGACGCGCCATGCTGGTTGAGAGTATTCTGCAGTTCCGCGAACAGTGATTTGGTCGTCATTTTTAGTGTCGTCTAAGCTTTTGTAATTAGTGTTAGCGATGACGGCACCAACTGCAAGCTCAGGGGTTGCAGCAACGCGACCATGAACTGCAACAACAGCTGGTTCATTGTACATGGCTTCGTCAGTTCCAGGATTCAAATCACGAGCATGAGACTCAAACATTGCACCTACTTCGAAGTTGTCTTGAGCAAAAGCGATAGCAGGGATGTAGGTAGCGTAAGTATTATCTTTGTCTTTCGCTGTGCCGACACCTTCATAAGTGTTACCAGTCATTTTAACTGCTGCGCCTAAAATGACAGAACCCATTGTGTATGCCAATTGTGGTTTGAACTGCCACATTGAACTGTCTTGCTCATTTTTAGCGACGTTAACGCCCAGCACTTTACCGTCATCTTCCGTGGTACCAGTTTGGTAGATGGCTTCAACAGCAAGCGTCAAATTCGTGTCTGGGAAAGCATAAACAGCAGCACCGTAAACATCAGTCATGGATTTCGTGTTAGTGAAATCCGTGTTAGTTGCTTCTGTTGTACCCTCAGTGTTTTGATAACCAAGTTGGAAGTCAGTTTTAACATTTTGTGTTTGATAGATTTGCGTTGGGGAAACCATCATCACGGAACGCAAGTGGTTTTGAAAAGGTGAAGTTGCAGTGACAGCCATTTGCTCTTGAGCAACAGCAGAACCTGCCATCAACATCGCTAAGATTCCTAAGCCTAAAATTCTCATAGTAAAACTCCTGATAAACTGTTTTTTTCGAAAACGTGCCATTTACTATAAATCACATTATAACTTTGTAAACAGGTTAATGCTAAAAAATAAGGGAATTCGTGCAGGATTAAGTCTAGCGTAGTTCGCCAACTGTAAACTTGGCGATGCCGTTTAAATAATGTTGCAGTGGCGCTACATCCTGTAGCTTTGCGGTAAAGAGGCACAGGCCTTGTGCGTCATGATATTCATGGGCTTCGTCTTTAACGTGCAGCAAAGTTGCCACACGATTTGCGATACTGGCCGACGAGTCAATCCAGTTTTTTACGTGCGGTAACACTATCGCTAAAGAAGATTCAATAAGCTTAAAATGTGTGCATCCAAGCACCACAGTGTCGCAGTCTGTGCGAGTTAATGGCTTTAGCTCTTCTCTTAAAATTTCCAAATCGACTGTTTCACCCAGAATAAATCGCTCGGCAATGTCGACAAGAATTTTGGAACCAAGCTTGATAACTTTTTTATCGGAAGCAAATTCGGCGATGAGGTCATCGACATATTTTCTTTGCACGGTTCCCGGCGTGGCCAGAAGCGCCATCACTCCCGTCTGACAAACTTGAGCGGCCGGTTTGATGGCCGGGACAACCCCCACAAAAGGAACGCTAAACGAACTCCGTAGAACCGGTAAAGCCACTGTGCTGGCGGTGTTACAGGCCACGACGATAATATCGGGCTGATGCTGTTCGACGAGTTTCGTGACAACGGATTGGACGCAGTCGATAACTCTTTCTTCTGTCTTTGTGCCATAAGGGTAGTTCTTATTGTCCGAGCAATAAACATAATCATGCTGCGGCATTTTTTGCACGCAGGCGCGCAGGACCGATAGCCCTCCCACTCCGGAGTCAATAACGGCAACTTTTTTTCGAACCGTGGTCATGGCGATGCTATGATGTCCCAATGGTGACAACTCAAAAGTTATGTGACGAAATTAGAAAGCAACTGGCGGGAAAGCAAGCGAAAACACGTTTTGCCCCCAGTCCTACTGGTTATCTGCATCTTGGTCACGTTGCATCGGCTATTTATGTATGGGGAATCGCACAGGTGCTCAAAGCGGACGTTATCTTGCGAATCGAAGACCATGATCAGAGCCGATACCGAAGTGAGTTCGCAGAAGCAATATTAGAAGATCTGCATTGGCTTGGATTTATTCCACTCACCCCCCTTGAAAGTTTAGAGAAGTCTTTCCATATTCAGAGTGCCTGCACACACTTTTATGACGAAGCTCTCGCAAAGCTGGAGCCAGGCCGACTTTTTTACTGTAGGTGCTCCCGCAAAGACATTGGGGCTGCGGTGGCAAGGCAGGCAATTGAGGGGGATCTCCTAAATGAGGTTCCTTATTCGGGGGCGTGTGAGCACCTGAATTTGATCCCAGGTCATAACCCTTTAGCTTTGCGTTTCCGAATGAGTGATCGTGATTTTCCATTTTACGATGCGCGGTTAGGGCTTCAGTCACAGAATCCGTTTCGACAGCAACGAGCCAGTATACTGAAGGACAAGAACAACCATTGGTCCTATCAGATGGCTGTTGTTGTGGATGATATGCGAGACGGAGTTAATGTGATTATCCGAGGCGAAGATATTCTGACATCCACAGGTCGTCAGTTGGATTTGCGCGATGCACTGGGAGGCACCGAAGAACCCGTACATCTTCATCATCCTTTGATATGTGATGACAAAGGTGCAAAGCTTAGCAAGAGATTCTTATCGGAAGGCGTGCGAGCGCTCAAAATTCAAAACGTCGCGGCGGAAGCGGTCTTGGGTCAGGCTGCGTTCGCGGTCGGGCTGCAGTCTTCACCACAGCCTATTACTGCTAGCAAGTTGCATCGGCTTTTTTCTTAGAGGTCCAAGACTCAGGTTGATGCGAGTCCGCTGTGACGCAGTAGCGCGTCGATCTGTGGCTCCCGTCCACGAAACTCCTTGAACACGTCGAGAGGATGTTTGCTGCCACCCATTGCTAAAACGGTGTTGCGAAACTTTAACCCCTGCTCGTTAACTGACTTTTTGTCTTCTAAGCCACGCTCTTCGAAAGCGGCAAATGCGTCGGCACTTAATACTTCAGCCCACTTATAACTATAGTATCCGGCGGCATAGCCTCCGGCAAATATATGGCCGAACGCGCAGAGGAATCGATCTTCTTTGAGTGGTGCCATCACTGAAGTCTCTTTAGCGACATTTTGGAAAACGTCAAAGATTGTCTCGTCGCCGAAAGGGTCATAGCTATGATGCAAATCCATATCCGTCAATGCAAACAGAACTTGGCGAAGAGTCGAATAAGCTTCGAGATAATTTTTCTCTGCAACGAGTTTGTTAAAGATTTCTTCAGGAAGTTGAGCGCCAGTGTCAATGTGCGAGGTCATGCCCATCAAGGTCTCTTTGTGGTAACACCAGTTTTCCATAAACTGACTAGGTAATTCGACGGCGTCCCATTCGACGCCATGGATGCCCGCTGCTTCTGGAAACTCGACGGTCGTCAACATGTGCTGCAGGCCATGGCCAAATTCATGAAACAGCGTGGTCACTTCGGAAAATGGCATCATAGATGGCTTGTTTCCGACGGGAGGCGTGCCGTTACAAATTAAATAAGCGACGGGAATTTCCAATCCATCTTTTGTCATGCGGCGGCTGATACATTCATTCATCCAAGCTCCGCCGCGTTTGTTTTCAGGGCGGGAGTAGGGATCAAGAAAGAAAGCGGCGATTTGTTTTTTTGTTTTTTCGTCCCAAACTTCATAGAAGCGGACGTCGGGATGCCACTTCTGTACGTCAGCTTGGGATTCACGCACGTCCACTCCAAAAGCTTTCTTGGTGATCTGGAACAAACCTTGTACAACTTTGGGAAATTGGAAATACTGCTTCACTTCCTCTTCATTGATCTTGAATTTCTCTTCACGGTATTTTTCGCTAACATAAGCAAAGTCCCAATGCTTAAGCTCGTCTTTCAAGATGCCTTTGCTTTTGGCGTATTGGGTTAACTCAGCCATTTCGTTTTCGCTGGGCTTCTTGGCCGCACTGCGAATGTCTTTCAGAAATTTATAAATTTCGGGGACACCGGGGGCCATTTTTGAACTGACACTAAGATCCGCGTATGTTTTAAAGCCGAGCAACTTCGCCTTCTCACTGCGTAGCTGAAGGATTTCGCGGGTGATACCCGTGTTGTCGAACTCACCGGAAGACGCGAGCGTGAGGCGTGTTCGATAAAGTTTTTCACGCAGTTCGCGATTTTCCGCGTATTTCATAAATGGACCATAGCTTGGAAAGTCTAAAGAGAGGCGCCACGGGCCCTTTTCAGCATCCGGAGATGCTTTGAGGCCTTTGTGCTGTGCGTAGGCCTGGGCGGATTGATCCAGAAAACTCTGCGGCAATCCAGCCATGTCTTTCTTATCGGTGATGATAAGTTCAAAAGCTTTCGTGGCATCCAGCACATGATTATTAAAATTCGTGGAGAGCTGGGACAAACGTTGGGAAATCTCGCTGAAGCGTTTTTTCTTTTCGCCTTCCAGTGCGACCCCGGAGTTTCGGGCGTCGCGTAGTTTGGCTTCGACAATTCGCTTTTGTACTGAATTGAGATTTTGCTGGTTTAGTTCCGTTAATAAAGAAAATATTTTTTTATTTTGATCAAGCTCGAGTCCCATCTGGACGATTTGCGGTTGTACTTTTTCATAAGCGGCACGTAATTCTGGTGAGTTTTTGACTCCAAGAAGATGGCCGACCGGACTAAATCCTTGTTGAAAGTCTTGATCCAGTTGAGCCATCGGACCCATTACGGTTTCCCAAGTGACTTTCTCGGTGAAGGTTTCGAAATGTTTCAGCAAGTCGTCGACTTTTTTCTGCAAGACCGCGACCGCTGGTTCAATATGTTCAGGGAAGATTTTTTCAAATAACGGTAGGCCATGGTGGCCAATGAGTGGATTGTTTTGCATAATGACCTCTGACATGACTGAGTTGGAAGAAGGCTCGGGCTGACAGATGTATTTTACTTCAGAAGGCTTTTATAAGCCACCGCATAGAGTTGGATTTGGCGC
>JBGSKV010000049.1:0-1828 GCA_041740975.1 Oligoflexales bacterium
TGCATTCCTAGGACTGCTGCGAGATAAACTTACGCAGCATGATAGCGAAAAATTTAATGATATCGTTGCCAACTTACTTAAAATTCAAAACGAGATGCACGATCTCGGGGGCGAACTCGCTACTCCACACGAAATTCTCAGAAACTCTAAACAGCAGCTTGTTGACCACAAAGATATTAGTCGCCTGGAAACCGAGATGGATTCTTACAACGAATCTCTAACACCGCTGGCAAATTTTATTTTGCCAGGTGGGCATGAGCTCGTCTCGTATGCACATATTTGCCGCACTATTTGCCGCCGCTGCGAACGATGTATTGTAACGCTAGCAGACACAGAACAAATTCGTGATGAAGCGCGGATTTATGTAAATAGACTCAGTGACTGGTTGTTTATCATAGGGCGTACTATTGGTAGTCGTCTACAAGCCCCTGAAATATTGTGGCAGCAGGCCGGAAAACCATGAGCCGCTCCGTTAAGAAATCTACCAAACGCTTTGATCCAAACATGTTCTTTGTATCCTTGCTTTGTCTAATACCCATAGCAGCAGCTGCGACGTGGAGTCTGTTGCCGAGTTTGCGCGCAGCGGTTGCAGTCACCAAATTTAGCCAAATAACTATCAGTGCCTCCGATCTCAGTACTGAGGAATCGGCTGTCACCGTGAAAAGACAAATTCAAAGGCATTTTCTCGATTATTCCGTTTATATTCCAATCGAAGATATTGTAATCATTGCCCCGGACAAAAAAGAAGATAACAGAATGGAATCTCTTATGACGAAAGCCTGCGGACGTGGTAGCCTTTTCGTCTGGATTCCGTTGAAAATTTCTCTGCCATTTTACGGCGAAAAGGTACATGAGTGGTGTTGGAAACCCAGCATACAAATCAAAAAGTAATTCTGCCCTCGTCCATTGCAAATCAAACTGACGATGCTGGTAATGCTATAGATGCGGCGATAGAAAAGCTCACCCATTGGGCTGAGCGCGAATTTGGCAATGATGAGCTTATCGCTGCGCGTGAAGAGTTCTTTCTAAAGTTTGGTAAAGTTTTTTACGACGACTCATTCTTCGGCGCAAGAATGAGTTACTTCATCAATTACTATCTTTTTGAGCGACCGGTTGGCAAAGAAGGCGTTAAAAACATTGCACCGGTCCGCTATTATTTAGATATAAATCCAGAGCGTACCGACGCAGCAGCGATTCAGGCAATCCATGAATTATCTCTTTGTATTCATGGAATCTTTCAAGTTATCAAAGTCAAAAGCAATGATGATGCTATTTTCTTGAATTTATTGACTCAAGACAAGATTCCTATGCGATTACCAAAGAACTACCGCTTGTTTGGCCTGAAAAAGAATCAGATCCTCCAGGGATTTATTTTTAGAACTCAGCTCGGCTACCATCCAGCAGCTGGTATTTCATACCATCCTGAAACTGTTCTTTCCGTATTAAAGAAAGCGATAAAAGCATCCAATAAGTCCCCTGATGCTGATCACTTAAATTTCCTAGGTCGCACCGCCTCAGCCCAATTAAAAGCAATTAGGCTGAAGCATGTCGATCCAAAAATCATTTACAAAACAGACCTATTGTAAACTTAAGGCCCGATTGCGCCGATAAGCCCTCAATGCGAAAGCACGATTCTTACTTGTTAAGAGCGTATTAGCTTTAGAGGTATATGGTTCGATGTCCAATCCATTAAAGACCCATTTAATCAATGGCGGCATTTTAAGTGCCGAGGATTACGCACGCGCAGAGGCTGTTGCGACCAAAGATCAATGCACACTCCAATACGCCATTGAAAAACTTGCTGTGGTCGAAGAAGAGAAGCTCCTTG
>JBGSKV010000050.1:0-13333 GCA_041740975.1 Oligoflexales bacterium
GAAGCCACAACATGTTCAATCCGAGTCGAATCCAGGCGTTTCTTGCCATACTGACTGCAGCTTTTCTGTGGAGTACCTCCTTTGTCGCGACAAAAATTGCTCTGGTATCGTTTGAACCGATGACCCTAGCCGCGCTTCGCATGACACTGGCTTCGATTTTATTGGGCTTGATGTTGCTGGCAAAGAAAGAATTTGTCAGACCGAACCGTCCAGACTTTTATAGAATCTGTTCCGGTGGACTCCTTGGGATCACATTTTATTTTTTGCTGGAGAACTGGGGCCTCAAGTTTTCATCCGCCACGGACGGAGCATTGTTGGTGGGGGCCTTTCCAATTATTGCGATGCTCTTGGAAAGAATGATTTACGGGATAAAACTTTCTTGGCTTCGATTTGCTGGTGCTATAGTTGCAATAGTTGGCATTTGCATGATTGTCGGCAATGACGCTATTGCCATGGACGGCAGAAGAGTTTTGGGTGATATTCTGTTGATTTTGACTGGTGTCAGCTGGGCGTTCTATAACTTTGCAACCCGCCCCATCGTCAACAAATATCCACTCATGACCACAAATTTTCTTCAGGCCGTTTCCGGCACCCTAGCCATCTATCCTTTTGCTTTTTTCGAAACGCATCAATGGGAAATGATTCCAAGCTCTTCTATCATCAGCGTTGTTTATCTCGGAATGTTTTGTTCGGTCGCGGCGTTCCTACTGTATACTTGGGGCCTTCGAACACTAGACTCTAGTTCAGCAGTTGGCATCCTCAATACAATCCCAGTGTTTGGAGTCATCTGCTCAGTTGTTATCTTGGGCGAGAACTTAGTTCTTTTGCAAATCATCGGTGGATTGATCGTTATTTGCGGAGTTTATATGAGCGTCTCCCGCGGCGGTAGTCTCGCCGAAGTTAGTCCTCCCTCAACCTGAAAAAATTTGACTCTTCTTCTCCGAAAACAAACTGATTAACGTTCACGAACTTATAGCTGAACGTTTCTTTGTTAAGCGAAACCTCGCAACTATAATCCCCATTTTCGTAGGATGCTTCTACGTCCTCAAGGATATGAATCTGATCTTTGGTTACGCGCACAGCTGAAACGGCTACGACACGAGCTTGTTCCGATAAGAGATAACAGTCGCCTATCAGAGACATGTTTCCTTTATTGTCAAACTCGTAACTAATGTCGACATAGTGGTCGTCTGACCTACCATAGACCTTTACGTTAGATTCATTATGCCAGCGACCTACCAACCGGATGTCCGCGCCTTCTTCAAAAATGCCAACGTATTTTGGTGTATTGGTCCGAACGGGATACCCAGGTAAGCTTCCGTTTCATATTCTGCCTCTGAACTTCCTTTGCTTTTCCTTCCACAAGAAACCAGCAAAAAAATGAGGGCCGCCAGCAACAGATAACCCACAAAACTTCTCTTCAACTCATTGATCATTGCAGAACTCCTTTTTCCTAAATTGAATTGCAGAACCTTTAGAGCAGATTCCGTGCCAGCCACTAACCCATTGAAATGTGAAGTTCTGCCATTTTTGCAGTCAGTCGAATCAGTTTCATTTTGAGATCAGAAGCCCTGCGTCGGTTTCATTTGTCTATGATTTTAAAGGACAATTCTATTCAATAACCATAAGAATATATGGTAACCTCAATCCAGGAGGTCCGTGCTTATGACTACACTGGTACATCCCTCGCTTCTCGATCGTAAAATCATTCATTTTGATATGGATGCCTTTTATGCTTCCGTAGAAGTCCGCGATGACCCAAGTCTCAAAGGAAAGCCGTTGGTGATTGGCGGCTCGCCTCAGTCGCGAGGAGTCGTTTGCACGGCAAGCTATGAAGCAAGAAAGTTTGGAATTCATTCGGCGATGTCCTGCGCGAGAGCTTTCCGCCTTTGCCCTCAAGCGGTTTTCTTGAGACCAAACTTTGAAAAATACCGTCTCGCTTCAAACCAGATTCGAGAGATATTTTTATCGTATACTGAGAAAATTGAACCTTTGTCACTGGACGAAGCATACCTCGATGTGACGCATAACTCTCGCGACCTATACGCTGTAAAGTTAGCGAGACTCATGCAGCAAGAAATATTCGAAAAAACGGGCCTTACGGGATCTGCGGGTATTGGCCCCAATAAACTCATTGCCAAAATTGCCTCGGATATTCGAAAGCCATTTGGGTTGACTCTGGTTTTGCCGCAAGATGTGGCGAGTTTCATGCGCCCCCTTCCTATTCGAAAAATCCACGGCATAGGCCCCGCCACGGAAAAGAAACTTGATGCTTTGGCTTTAAAACCTGTGGCGACTTCTGGAAGTACTCAGTAGATGAACTGACCGTAAAAATCGGTGAACGTATGGCTGCGTGGCTTTACGCTCGCTCACGAGGGCTAGACTCTCGGGAGGTCGATGGGACGCGCGTTCGAAAATCTCTCGGCAAAGAAGAGACTTTCTCCACTGATATTTTGGATTCAAAGCTTCTATTGGAAGAACTGCGCCTTCTTAGCGAAAGCGTTTCCCGAAGTCTAGCCAAACGAAACCTGCTCGGCCGAACAATCACTCTTAAAATCAAATATGCGGATTTTGAGTCTTGTACGAGAAGTCAAAGTATAGAAAATTTTATCAATTCTTTTGAAGAAATATTTGCAATTGCTAGTTCACTAATTGCCAAAACTGAGGCTGGGCGCCGTAAGATAAGACTCTTAGGCATCTCCCTATCAAATTTCAACGATGAAAAAGATGAAACGGACGACCAAACTGAAGCGGCGACAAATATGAAACAAAAAAAAGAGCCCGACCAGCGGGCTCTTTTCGAAGAAATTATAGAATCTAGTGCGACATAGTCGAACTTTCTTCCGGAGTGATAATAATATCAACTCGGCGATTCTGAGCGCGACCTTGTTCTGTTTTGTTGGAAGCTAGGGGTTTTTGATAATCAAATCCGACTGCGCTAATGTCAATGGACGTGTTAGCCGCATTCGACATCAGATACTCTTTTACAGCTTCCGCTCTTTCCGTCGAAAGCTTCTCGTTTGGACCTTTGCCGCCCATGGAGTCCGTATGACCCTCAATCACGATTGAACTGTTTCCGAATTCTGTAATGACTTTTTGAACTTTAGCAAGGAGCGGAAAATTAGAGCCTTTAATGACAGCTTGAGCGCTAGGAAATTCTAGGCCTCTCAACCGAATCATCAAATTATTGCCTTGCTTGTAGACTTCTGCTTCGCTCTTCGTAAACTGCGCGCGGGCCTTTTCGAAAGCGCGATTGAAGTCCTGCTCTGATTGTAAGCCTTTGTTTTGGCTTCTCTGACTTTGGAGTTCAGAATTTTTGCTTTCAAGAAGCGCAGTTTTACTGGCAACTTTATTTTGCTCATTCTCAAACTTCAGCGCTCTGTCTTCAGAGGTAACCTTTGTACCTTTTTTTGCAGCATGAGTGATTTTCAACAGGTGGGTGGCGCTCTTCAAGGTTGCATCCGACCGCGATCCTACTTGTACTGTATCGTGACGATTGGCGGTGATGAACGCATCCGTATCCAACACACTCTTCTGAGCGATCGCTAGGCTTCGGGGAGCATATTCGTCAGCTCCGTCATCAATCGCTTTAGCGATAATGGTTTGTGCTTTCCCAAGCCTCGCTTGCTTGATGGCAAGGAGCTCAAGTTTCAAGTAAGCCAGCTGAAGCTCACTACGCTCATCGGAGGCCGCCGAGAGATTGTTTTTCTCTATTTGCGACGTTACATCCGTTAAGTCTTCATCAATCTCTTTGAAATCTGCCTTTAGTAAAGTGTCCGCATTGGCTTCTAATGCAAGTCTACGAGCCGCGATGACATCGGCAATATTATCATGCGAAAGCTGCGAAAATTGTTTCGCTCTCATAAGATATGCTTGGCCTTTGGCAACATCGTACAACGTGTCTTTTGCAGCTGATTTACTGCTTAAGCTTTTCTTCGCATCTTCCAGAGCTTCACGAGCTTCATTGTAGTTTGTCGGTGACAACACGTCCATTTGTTTGGACTTCGCAGCTTGCAAATCCCTGTCGAGATTCGAAACTTCTTCCTGCGGACTCGCTGTGTCGGCAAATTCTTTAATGGTCGGGCCGCCGGCACATGCCGTAATGACCAGCATTGAAATCGCGGTGAACAATAACATCAAATTCAGTTTCTTGAACTTTTTCATTTTTTTACCTTTAAAATTGTTTTATGTGGAAACATGCTGGTTGATTAGAGCGGATTTTTGGCTTTTCGACCTGTAAGCAGGGTGTATAAGAAACTTAAGACTGCCAATGCTAAGAAAACGTATAGAATAATTTTGCCCATCTCAATGGAAAGACCAGCAACATTATTGGCGCCTAGCACGACGGCAATTAAACCTATGACAAAGAAAGCAATAGCGGCACGTAACATGAAAAGTCTCCGTTTGAATCCATTTATTTGGCTTCGAAAGGAAGAATCTCATATGAACTTATATATATAAAATATATAATAATTATCTAATATATAGGTTTTTATTATGTATAATTACAACCATCTTTATTACTTCTACGTCACTGCAAAGTCAGGCGGCGTCAGCTCTGCGGCCAAGCACCTCCGTATCAGTCAACCTTCCCTAAGCAGTCAACTCAAGGTTCTTGAACGCTCCCTAGACGTGCGCCTATTCCATAAAGTAGGCAGAAGCAATCAGCTCACTGCCGTCGGATCCATTATTTTTGGCTTTTGTCGGCAAATGTTTGAACTGTCGGAAGAAATGAGTGAGCAAATTTCTAAACAAATTCCCTCGGCCGCTAGACGCGTGCATATCGGCGTCTCGGAAGAAGTGGATAGACCTTTCGTAATTGAAATCGTCAGTTTATTTTTGAAAAAACATGGCCTCATTCAGAGACCTAAGGTTACGGTTGTTTCTGGAAATCATGAGCAGCTTGTGGATCGCCTCCGTTTTCGTGAGTTAGACGCTGTTGTTACACAGCAAGCCATGATGGATCCTGAACTTGAAAACTTGGAACGCGCCGAAGTTCCTGTCGCTCTAACGTGTTCAGGAAACTGGAAACTTCGGTCGCCTAAAAATGCCTCTAACGTGAACTCCGTATTGAAAGACATTATTGGAGGAGAAGATGCACAATGGGTCCTGCCGTCATCTAGGTTTAAGCTCCGATCTGAAATCGATCAATTCTTTGAAGCCAATGATATTAAAGGCCGCATTGTCTTTGAAAGTGACGTAATTGCCTCACTCGTTCGTTCGGTGATAGATGAGATTGGGTTGGCGTTCATCCCGTTGATTTATGTCGCTCGTGAGATTCGCGAAAAATCAGTGCGCGTCATTGGTCCTAAGAAAGGATACTGGAAGTACAAAGTGTGGTTGACCTGTCACTCGCAAAATAGAAATGATGTCTTGATAAAGGCCTTATCAAAATCCTTTAAGGAAGTTTGCAAACAGGCCGGAGGTTGAAATTATGAAAATTATTTTTTTTGATGGATACTGCAACTTATGCAATGGATTCGTTGATTTGTTGATGCGTCGCGACAAAGAAAATATCTTCACATACGCTTCTCAAGACGGTGATACAGCCGCGATGCTTTTGACTTCACTTGATTCTTCCAAACTACCGTCATCAATTATCTATCGGCGCGATGAGGAGCTTTTCCAGCAATCGGATGCTGTCCTAAAGATACTAGACGACCTTGGTGGTATTTGGCGTTTAGCGAAACCATTGGCTTGGATTCCAAAGGCCATTCGCGATGCGATCTATCGGATGATCTCCAAGAACAGATATAAACTGCTGGGTAGGCGAGATTCTTGCCGAATACCCACAGAAACGGAGAGCTCACGTTTTCTGCCATGAAATGTGTTTCGCTATCGACTCGATTCCTGAAGGCCTGGGCTCAGCAAGAGAAACAAGATTGGTACGAGAGCAAAGCAAACGACGATAAAAGCCCCCGACGGAAAGTCAAAAATATAACTAAGCCACATACCAATCACGCTAAGAATCATCGCAAAAATCCAGCCACCAATGAGCCGAGCGCGAATCGTTTTAAAATAAAGAGTACTCATGACAGATGGCACAATCAAAAATACAAAAACCTGAAGAACGCCAGCTACATGAACAGATGAAGTGATGACGACACCAAACAAAGCGTAAAACAAGAAATCCCAGCGCGAACCCACTTTTTGCGTGGAAAAAGAGGCTGCAATAAGCTGGCGTCTAAAGATATAATGAATGAGACCCACTGCGGCATATATGAGCGCGGTCTTGAAAACGTCTGACCACGACACCCAAAGAATCTGGCCGACTAGTAGTTCTTTGATGTGCTCGGCACCATGCGCCATTCGATCCACAACGAGTACGACGGATGCCGAACCAAGTGCATAGACGATCCCAATGATCGCTTCTTGCGAAAATTTGTGTTCGTTCTTCCTGGCGATCGCAAATATTCCAGCCGCCACAAAACTGGCGAACAACGAGCAAAAATAGACCGCAGGGGATTTGTGATCATAGCCAAAAAGCAGCGCGATTGTGGCTCCCATGGCCGCCACTTGAGCCAGGCTCAGATCCACAAAAATGACTCCACGCGCTAGAACGTGAAGTCCGAGATAACAGTGTATTCCAGTAAGTAGAAGACACATCGCAATCGGCGCCGAAAGAAAGATCAGCGCGTCGCTCATCGCTTGGCTCGCAGAGCTTTCGCATCACCTTCGATCGTGAGGACCAGGTTTTCGTACAAAGAATCGATAGTTTTTATATCTTTGCGACCTTCGACAGCGACTGGTACCGAAGATACGCGCACCGACTTAAGGTCTCGCGCCACACGTTGAGCGATAGAATCATCAAAGTAATTTTCTACCAATATCAATTCTACGCCATTTTTTTGAGAAGTTTTTATCACTTCCATAATATGGCGGGCCGTAGGTGGTACGCCAGGAAATGGTTCCAGAACTGCAGCTGTTTCTATTCCAAAACGATCTAAGAAATAGGAAAGAAATTTATGGTAAGTCACCACCTTTTTGGTTTCAGTGGCGGCAATACGCTTTTGCCATTCTTTCGTTTTCGCTTCCATTCTCGCTTTCAAATTAGTTGCACGTTGCATAAACGCCGCCGCATGCTTCGGTTCTAACTCGCCCAGTTTCTTGGCGATTCCCATGGCGATTTCCCCTACGCGAATCGGATCCAGAGTAATATGCGGATTACC
The DNA here is from genome assembly GCA_041740975.1 of Oligoflexales bacterium. Lineage (GTDB taxonomy): Bacteria > Bdellovibrionota_B > Oligoflexia > Oligoflexales > JALZUQ01 > JBGSKV01. The sequence continues at coordinate 7,170 of JBGSKV010000050.1, forward strand.
TTCCGGGTGTACATCTCCGTCGGCGCGAGAGATTGCTCCCGTCGGTACCTCGAGAACTTTGACCAGTGTACCTACGTCAAAATATCCCTTCATGCCTTGCATGACATTCGTATTGCGACCACCCGCCAAGACTTTTGGCAACCATGCTCCTTCTAAACCAAGACCATTAGCGATCACAAGATCTGCCCGGTTAGTTTTGATCATATAAGAAGGCTTTGCCTCCAGATAATGCGCATCCTGCGATCCACGGCAAAAAGATTCGACCTTCACTTCCTTGCCGCCCACTTCTTCGACGATACTTTTAAGATCGGTGATCGTCGTTAAAACATTAAGCTTTGCTAAAGCCGAAGTCGACCAAACACCACAAAAACAAATGAATGCTATGATTTTAGAATTCATGGGCTGGATGTGCTCCTAATAAATAATTAGCCTGAATTTCAAACGATCGTTCATAGCGATCATTCAAACTGTCTTGAGTATAGACTTTATAATTGTAGGCAAGTTTAAAGGAAGCAAACTCGCTACTTTTGTAAGTAAGCGTAGGAACAATCGCATAATCTGCATTGCTAATCTCGTCGCCTAATGCATCCTCCAAAGTTAATACAGAGTAATAATCAAGTCTGCATCCAAAAAACACAGTCTTTGAAAATCCCATTTGCGGAAACAAATATCCACCAAGCGCCCTCGTTTTTGCTCCGACTTCAGGCTTCAGCTGACTATGCCAAAGTTCGAGCTGAACCAACATATTGCTGTAGCTTCCAGCATTATTTTTGGCGACGAAATCAATCCCTATCAGTTGCATATCTAGACCTGAGTCATCTCGACGATTTAGATAATTCAGGCCAGCAGCCATTCCCAATGTATCGTTCAAATCAAAAAAGCTACCAAGGCGGGCATAGTGCATGGGAGCCTTTGGCTTGGCACCTTCTGAATGGGTATGGCCATAAACCCAACCATTCGTGACTCCGGCCGTCAGTTCCATGAAAATCGGTAACGGCGCCAAAAACGAGTACTCTAGACCAGTGTCCGATAGACCTTCATCATCAAAAAAGTTAACGAAAAACTGCGGCGCCGAAATAAATGGCCAATCATGTCTATGGAAGCGATTCAGCCGACCAATGCCTAAAAAGTACTGTCCAACTTTTATTTTGGAATAGGGAATGAGTTTTGAAGTCGAAGCGAATGCTTCATGGAGTTCCAAAACATACTGGCCGTCTTCGCGATGAGCGGCAAGATTCACCATGCCTTCGAAGAGATGATCGACCGGTGAAAAAAATGATAACTCGACTTCACGAATTTCAAAAGCATCACGGGCACCATTTGAGCTTTTGCCAGCGTTTAGTTCACCAACCATATCAACTGACAAAAAAGTCGAAAGCCCAGTTCCACCGGGTGCATCCGCGAATAGTGGCGAGTGAGTACAAAAACCAAATATAAACACAGTTAGAAGATTCGAAAAAAAAGCCGGTCTCATTTTAACCCTCAAGCCGCTCGATGAATGAGCGGAGTTTATATCAAACACAGTCCATACTTGCAATGACTGTTGGGCCTTCGAAGTATGAATCAAAGGTCGACTAACACCTGATAATGCCGCAGAATTTTGGTATTATTCGATCGGTGATTTCGAAAATTAGAAACACTTATCATTTTATGTGAGTTCCTAGACAAGGGTCAGGAACTGTGATTAGTTTGGTGCGCGAGTCGACTCGCACGACGCCACCACAAAGGCACAAGTTTACATGAAACACACTTTTATAAGTATTGGGGCTGTCCTTGGTTTTTTGTCTGTGGCGCTAGGAGCGTTCGGGGCCCACGCACTCAAATCGCGTTTCGATGAATACTCTCATGGTATTTTTCAAACTGCCGTTCAGTATCAGTTCTTCCACACCTTTGCCATCATCTCAATTGGCTTACTTTTAATGTCCATCGATTCTTTTTGGTTACGCTCGAGTGGTTGGTTATTTGTCCTGGGTACACTTATTTTTTCAGGATCACTCTACGCGCTGGCCTTCACAGGCCTGAAAGTATTGGGTGCCATCACGCCCATCGGCGGCGTTCTGCTATTAGCTGGATGGATTTGCTTGTTTGTTGCAAGTATCAAAATAGCGTCGTGATCCTAAAGTGGCGGAAGGTAGTAAATTTTGGGGACCACCATTTCTTTCGAGACGTCATCTTTGCTTGGCTTGATAGAGTCCATTGTCAGTCCTAGAGAAATCGTCGTGCCATTCATGGGTTTCTTGATAACCAAAACCAGTGACATCGCGCTTCTTGGATGTTTGCTGCGCTCCCAATTGAAAATATTAGGGTACGTTTTATGAAGCCACTGCTCAAACATAATTAATTTTTGATGCTGCTCATCGTCATTCCAAGTGTATTTGCGGCTCTCTTCATTTGAAACTTTCAGTACAGTTTGGCAATACGACGGAACGAGTATGCGCGCTTCGCCACCTGGCTTAAGCGCATTATAGTATTGCTCCACTAGTAAAGCGCGATTGCCGGTATAGGGATACGCACCCCAAACATCCGTGATCCGATCAAGCTGATTTGGAAACTCTGACAATACAGCTTCCGAATAACCCTCCCGATAAATAAGTTTGCCCTTCGCAACCAAATCAGCGCCCTGTTTAAAAACCTCAGAACTGGAAACATCTTGGGCGTTAACGGCAATGGCTTTGATATCAAATTTTCGCGCGACTTCCTGCATCGCCACGCCCAATCCTGACCCGGAGTCTAAAACCGTCATCCCATTGCCGATAAATCCTTCAGGCATGGATAATATGCTCTGGTAGTCTTGGTAAGTTCTTTTATTTGGCTGATGATAGGTCTGAATAGCAACCTTAGCATTGCGATTGAACTCGACTGCACTTGCCAGCAGTTCACAAACTTGCAATGAGAAAGCTGGGCTTGATAGAAAAAAAACACAAGCAGTGAAATAAATTTTAAAATTATGGTGCATAATTCTTATTGTACACCATTTTCCTTAGCCTTGAGTCATTGAATTCACATCGATTGATGCATAGTACATTCGAGCCGAAATCGCAGGATCGTCGTCATCGGTAACAAAATAAATATCTAAGTCCTTTTGAGATTGCTCTGCAAATACGCCTTCTACTTTAAGCTTTTTATCGAACTTCCAAGTCCTTATTATATTGCATTTTTCAATTGCGCGACCTTGCCAAAGGCCCATGATCGATCCCGAATAGGGTGCATCATCGTAGCTATTGTCAGTTGCTTCAGCGGTAGCTGTAAAGAGCGCGTAGCCTGATCCCAACGCTGTCGCATCGGTAAAAGAAAGGGCCACTCCATCGAGGCTTCCCAGTTGCATTTCCTGCAAATAGGAAACACAAGATTTATGAATAGGCTTGCCCTGAATAAGCGAATGAATGACCATATCGAGACGAAGATCGATGATCATATTTTTTGAATCTTTTGAATTCCCCCTTTGAAGAAGTCGCAAATATTCGCCCTCAACAATGGCACCTTCAATATTTAAACTCTTAACTGCATGGTCATCTTCAAGGCTTGCGAACAGCTCAGAAAAATCGACGTCTCGCAAAGAATCTACCTGTGTTTCAGCACCTAACGAGACTAACGAACCAACGCCTCGATGCGATTTACTTCCAGAAGGAATCACCAAAACTTGGCTACCTTTTAACCCTGGCAGTAACACCAATGATTCCAGATCTGGCTTCATTTTCTTTCGAGGTTTTTTCTTTGCAGGCAGCTCTCCTGGGAATATTTGGACCAGTTTCCCTGGTTTCAAGCCACTGGAATCAAATAGGGCCAGGTGAAGCTCATCATCTGCCACCACGATGAAGTCATGACCAACTTTGACAATGCCGCTTGCTGCGGAGATATGAGCTTCTCGCCCTAAGGATATAGGTGCGGCCAATGTCAAATCTCGCAAGAATTGTAATTCTAAAATTTGCTTCATGTTTAGGTTTTAATTTTGTAGCCGGTGCGAAACATACCCCATACAATACCCAAGCAAAGAACCAAGAATCCCAATGTCATACCAAGGCTCGCACCGATACTCACATCGGCGACGCCGTAGAAGCTCCATCTAAACCCATTCACAAGATACACAATGGGATTGAAAAGGGTCACTTTTTGCCAGAACTCCGGCAGCATTTTAATCGAATAAAAACTACCACCCAAAAACGTTAGCGGCGTGATGATCATGAGGGGGATGACTTGTAGTTTCTCAAAACCATCCGCCCATAGGCCAATGATAAAGCCAAATAAACTAAAGGAAACGCAGGTCAGGACCAAAAAAGTTATCATCCAAAAAGGATATAAAATAGAAAAATCAACAAACAATCGAGCCGTAACCAGAATGATAAGGGCTAGAATAAGCGATTTTGAAGCAGCTGCACCCACGAAGCCTAGAACAATTTCGAAGGCGGAAATAGGCGCCGATAAAATCTCGTAGATTGTTCCTGAATATTTTGGAAAGTAAATTCCAAAGGAGGCATTAGAGACACTTTCGGTCAATACGGACAGCATGATGAGGCCTGGAACAATGAACGCTCCATAGGAGACACCTTCTATTTCGGCTATCCGAGAGCCAATGGCTGAGCCAAAGACGATAAAGTATAATGACGTGGAGACGACAGGCGATGCTACGCTCTGAAATATCGTTCTGAAAAAACGAGCTAACTCGAACCAATAAATGGCTTTGATCGCATGAACATTCATGACCTTCTCCCCACCAACTTCACAAAAATCTCTTCCAAGGAACTTTCTGAAGTTTTAAGGTCTCTAAAATCAATGCCATGGTCCCCTAGTTTTTTCAAAAGAGTAGCAATACCGGTTTGATCTGCCATGGAATCAAAAGTATAAACTAACTGAGTGTTGTTGTTAGCCAATTCCAAGTTATAAGACTTTAAGTCACTTGGGACAGAGGCAAGTGGAGCTTGTAACTCAACTTTGAGCTGTTTTTTACCCAGCTTTTTCATGAGATCGGCCTTCTCTTCAATAAGGATAATTTCACCATTGTTGATAACACCGATGCGGTCGGCCATCTCTTCAGCTTCTTGAATATAGTGCGTTGTTAATATAATCGTGACGCCATGCTCGCGCAAATCGCGAACCATCTGCCACATGTCCCGCCTGAGCTCAACATCGACACCGGCCGTGGGTTCATCCAGAAACAATATCTTCGGTTCATGCGACAACGCCTTAGCAATCATGACTCGCCGCTTCATTCCCCCCGATAAAGTCATGATGGAACTATCCTTCTTGCCCCAGAGCGACAAATCTTTCAAAACTTTTTCAATGTGCGCGTCATTTCGCGCTTTACCGAAAAGTCCGCGACTGTAGGAAACCGTATTCCAAACCTTTTCGAAGACATCACTCGTCAGCTCTTGCGGCACAAGACCAATTTTGGAGCGAGCTGCTCGGTACTCACGCACGACATCGTGACCATCTGCTAACACTGTACCCACTGAGGGGTTCACAATACCGCAGATGATATTAATGAGAGTGGTTTTTCCAGCCCCATTTGGCCCTAATAAAGCGAATATTTCGCCTCGCCGAATATGGAGGTTCACACTTTTGAGAGCGTTAAAACCAGTAGCATATGTTTTACTAAGACCGGTAACCTCAACGACTGCGTCCACAAACGTCTACCTTACATAGCAAAAGAACTATTTGAAAACTTTGGCATCTACAGAATATTTTCCAGGTCCCACCGCCATGAAAAGCAAAGCGATACAGAGGTACACTAAAGGAAGTTCATACGAGGAGCCTTGTTGCATATTCACAAATGGATCCTTGAGCACAAACATATGCATCGCTGTTGCGACGAACATGGTAACGGCCAGCCCGAGTGATGCCAGTGGAGTTAATAACCCGATAACCCAGGCGAGTCCGCCACCAAATTCCGCTATTGCCGCGAGTGCTTGCAAAAATCCTGGCACCGGTGCTGTAGGACCCATCCATCCCATCGGATTTTGAATTTTTCCCCAGCCATGAATCATAAATGCGATACCACAGACGATTCGAATGGTGAGAATCGCAGCAGAGGCACATGAGCCTTGCGAAGGTGGTACAAAACACTTTTTAAGGTTGAAAGCCATAGTCGCTCCGTATCAAGTTTAAAACACAAGATATCATCACAAAATACGCTTTGAAAAACAAGGCAACTATCGACAACTAAAGGA
>JBGSKV010000051.1:0-12805 GCA_041740975.1 Oligoflexales bacterium
AGGAAGTCGTTTAATGACTTACGTGCGTAAGCTCAGTTTAGGGGGCCAGTTTTAATCTTTAAAAGCAGTTTTTTAGGGCGTTAAGGACTCCAATTGGAGTTCCTAGCATCGAACCATTTTCTGATTCGACCTTCATATAGTCAAGGTATGAAAAAGCTGATCCCGATGCGGCAAGTCTTGCTTTACAATACTGGGTTGGAAGAGAGGATCCATATCGATAACTCAAACCCGCTATCGTAACTTCCGAGTTCTGAGCTGCTATTCCGTAGCTATCTTCTCTGAGCTCAAACCAATAATGATATTTTAACTTTCGCCCAATATCTGGCGCAAAGGAAATGCCTAAGAAGGGAATGGTCCCAGTGTACATTTCGAATCCAAAGAGTTTCTGTGGGCCTAAGTTGAGCGAATCGACGTAACCATCATCGGGCGATGCGTAGTACCCAGTCTCCGCTTGATACGACTTCACTGCAACTTCAAAAACTCGCAAATTTGTCTGCGGCTCCGCTTTCGCAGCCTTAATCTTCATGGCCGCAATATTGGGAATAGCAAGGCCTGAGATGAGTGATAATATGGAAATCACCACCATAAGCTCAACGAGGGAAAAGCCCTTTTGAAAATGTGTTATAGGACCCATGACCAGTTTCGACCTCTTACGATGTCAGTTCTACGGTTCTCTCTCTTTAGACTGTTATCGCCCCTTCCCTCCTAACACCTGAGGTCTTTATGTAAGCAACTGAAATAATTTGAGTAAAAGCAGCATTCTACCACTGCCAAAGGGGGTCTAATGTCAAGAAATGAGAATGAGATGAGTCGACGAAAATATCAGTATTATTCGACGCGTAAATCCCTGACGCGAATGTGCAAATCAATAAGTTGATCTTGTGTCACTGGAGTTGGTGAACCCGTCATTAGGCACATACCAGTATTGGTTTTTGGAAAAGCTATGACTTCGCGAATCGATTCGCTTTGCGTCAAAATCATCGCCATGCGGTCCAGACCATAAGCCATCCCGCCATGCGGTGGAGGTCCAAATTTTAATGCATCTAATAAGAAACCAAACTTGGCGCGCGCGTCTTCTTCTGTCATACCCATCAATTTAAAAACTTTTTGTTGCAACTCAGCATTGTGGATACGAACAGATCCACCGGCAATTTCATTGCCGTTCAAAACCAAATCATAAGAAGCAGCGCGAACTTTTTCTGGCGCCGTATCCATCAAATGAATATCTTCAACCATCGGAGACGTGAAAGGATGATGCACGGCCATCCAGCGACCGGACCCAGAGTCACGTTCAAAACATGGAAAGTCGTGGATCCATGCAAATTTATATTCCAATGGATCATACAGACCTAAGTGCTTGCCTAAGTAATTTCGCAGTGTCCCGAGACCAGCTTTCGTAGAGCCATAAGGACCAGCGCCAAACAACACTAAGTCGTTTTCACCAACACCCAGCCTCTTTTCAATAGCAGCCACACCTGTATCGTCGAAAAACTTCGCGATCGGTGACTGCCAACTCGCGACTCCCGATCCAGCTTGCTTCTTCATCCAAGCTAGTCCTTTGAGTCCGTGGTTTTTGACCAGATCCGCCATTTGATCGATATCTTTTCGACTGAACTTTTCAGCCACTCCTTTGACGACCAGAGCATTGACGATTCCTTCGTGCTGTACGACTTCACTGAAAACTTTGAAGGAACTATTCTCCACGAGATCGCTGATATTTTGTAGTTTGAGTTCAAATCGCAAATCAGGCTTATCGACACCGTAGGATTCCATTGCTTCTTGATAAGTCATGCGCTGGAAAGGAGTCTTTAAAGTTTTTCCAAGATACTCGCCGACTCCTTGGGCCGTAATTTGTTCGAAAGTCTGCATTATGAGTTCTTGATCGCAAAAAGACATTTCACAATCAAGCTGCGTAAACTCCGGCTGGCGATCGGCTCTTAAGTCTTCATCGCGAAAGCACTTGACCACCTGGTAGTAACGATCAAAACCCGCCACCATCAAAACTTGTTTGAAAAGTTGCGGACTTTGCGGCAAGGCATAAAAATGACCTGGATGGATGCGAGATGGCACCAAGAACTCACGCGCACCTTCCGGAGTGGACTTATAAAGAAGTGGCGTTTCGGTATCTAGAAATCCCGCTTCGTCCATGGCCTTACGCATACAACGCGTCAGATGAATCCGGCCCAGAACTTTGTCGCGAATCTGCGGACGTCGCAAATCCAAAAAGCGATACTGCAAACGAAGGTTCTCCCCGGCTTGCTGCGTTTCTTCTGTCAAAGCGAAAGGCAAAGTCGCCGAGCGGCTGAGGATCTCAAGTTCCTTCACGACCAACTCGACTTCAGTATTTTCATATTTTGCTTTTTCGGGAACTCCGACACGGCGCTGAACGAGGCCTTTAGCGGCGATAACGTACTCGGATTTTATCTCAGAGGCATTTTTATGAACATCTGCAGAGATGGATGGATCAATCATAAGTTGGGCAATGCCAAAGCGATCGCGCAAATCAATAAAAACAATGCCGCCATGATCGCGGTGACGAAACACCCATCCGTTCACCGTAACCGTGTTGCCAACTTGCTGACTAAATTCGTTCAAACGAATCGTACGTAACCAACTTTGCATAGGAAATTCTTCTCCGTGGGGCGATGGCGCAAAGGCCAGTCATAACTTTTCTGTGGTTTTAAGCCAACATTTACAAACTTCTGCAGTAAAGAAAAATTGTACCGTCACCCGTGCAAAACAACAACTGCTCAAGAATTAATTATGAAGGTGTCGAAAAAATAAGCGGTCACCCGCGTCCGCGCGGAGGTGAGGGAGAGATTGCTTTGAGGAAAGCTGGATGCTAATCTCGTTTGGCTCGAAACACTCGAAAAACATGAATGAGGTCGGTGCGTTATTTATATGACACAAGAGAATTCATCTCAATCTATATCGGAACTCACACGTACTCTCGCTGATCAGATTTCAAGAGATGTACCTGGTGCCAGCGTCAAAACCGTCGGTAATCTAAAAGTCAGCGGCGAGGACACATTACTTGTATCGCACGATGCGATTTTGGATGTCGCCAAAAAACTGAAAAACGATTTTCCGTTTCTTATGGATGTTTGTGCGGTGGATTATCCCGGCAAAGATAAACGTTTCGAAATGGTTTACCACTTTGCAGACCCGGCCAACGGCAATAAGCGCTTAAGAGTCAAAGCGGCGTTAAACGCCGACGATGAAATCGAATCGCTTACGCCAGTATATAAGTCCGCCAACTGGTTTGAGCGCGAAGCTTTTGATTTGTATGGCATTCGCATTAAAAACCACCCGAACCTACGACGAATACTGTGCCACGAAGACTTCGTAGGACACCCCCTCCGCAAAGATTATCCGGCCGATAAACGACAAGAACTTCGCACGCCGATGGATCATGCTTTCGCCAAAGACAAAGAGCGGATGCTCGCCGATCAAGACGACTATTTGGATGAGCGCACGTGGATCAATATCGGTCCCGCACATCCGGCGACGCACGGTACACTTCGTTTTATGGCGGTCTTGCAGGGTGAAACTATCGAGAACGTCGATGTCGAGATTGGCTACCTGCATCGCTGCTTTGAAAAAATGTGCGAGACCCACAACTACAATCAGATTATCCCTTATACGGACCGATTGAACTATTGTTCGGCCCCCATCAATAATAATGTTTGGTGCCAAGTCGTCGAAAAAATGATGGGCCTTCAGGTCCCTCCGAGAGCCCAAGCCATTCGCATAATTTTGGACGAATTTTCTCGCTGCATCGATCACCTAGTTTGCATCAGTACAAATTGTGTGGACTTAGGCGCCCTGACGAATTTCTGGATTGGCTTCGCGGCTCGTGAGCGCGTTTATGATTTGTTCGAAAAACTTTGCGGGGCTCGCCTCACGGTTTCTTTGGCCCGTGTTGGCGGTTTGGGTTTTGACTTACCTGCGGGTTGGGTTGAACAGGCGAAAGATACGGTCAAAGAAATTCGCCGCATCCGGGCTGAACTGGGTGGGCTCCTGACGAAAAACAGAATCTTCATCCAACGGATGAAGGGCGCTGGAGCGATTAGCGCCGAAGATGCCATTAACTGGGGCTTTACGGGACCATGCTTGAGAGCAGCAGGCGTTGGCCTTGATGCTCGCGTTTACGCACCTTATAATGGTTATGATCAGCTCGAATTTGATATTCCCGTTGGTTCGCGTGGTGATAGTTATGATCGTTATATGGTGCGCATGGAAGAGATGCATCAGTCCTTGAACATCATCGATCAAGTTCTTAATAATTTGCCGGAAGGCGCTGTCAAGGTGGACGATAAAGCTGTGACGCTACCGGAAAAGCGCGATGTATATCAAAACATTGAAGGGCTTATGAACCATTTCATGATGGTCATCAATGGCGTACAACCGCCACCGGGCGAGATTTATCATTATGGTGAAGGCGCCAATGGCGAACTTGGATTTTATATAGTGAGTGACGGCAGCAGCAAACCATACCGCGTCAAATGCCGTCCGCCCTGTTTTGCAATTTTTCAAGCTTTCCCGGACATGATCAAAGGCCAGATGATGGCTGATGCGATTGCCGCGTTAGGTTCTATTAATATTATCGCTGGCGAATTAGATCGCTAAGAGGAGACTTAGTTGGCTGTGTTTTCTGCACAATTAACCGATAAAATTAAATCGCTCGTCGGACGTTATGAGACGAAGCGATCGGCAATTTTGCCGATCTTGCATGCGATTCAAGATGAATATCATTGGATTCATGAAGAGCACATCAATGCTCTCGAAAAAGATTATGAATTCAATCGGGTCCAGGTCAAAGAAGTTATTAGCTTCTATGACATTTACTCCTCCACACCAAAAAAACCTTTTCAGATTCGTTTTTGCAATAACATCACTTGTCACATGATGGGCTCGCAGCAAATTGTCGATCATTTGAAAGATCAGTGTGAACGCACTGGATTTGAAAACTGTGAAGTAACGCCCTACCCTTGCCTTGGTAAATGTGACGGCGCTCCCGTAATGCTTATCAATAAAACGAGATATGAAAATGTTTCTTTAGAAAATGTCGACGGCATGGTTTTGAAGCACGTCCAAACCCATCAAAAAAAAGAGCTAAGGTGATATGACGAGTACAGCATCTTCGCAAAAAATAATCCTCGCGCATGAAGGCATGGCTAATAGCCGCGCGCTTTCCACTTATAAAGCGAATGGCGGATACACGGCGCTTGCCAAAGCCCTCAAAATGCAGCCAACGCAAATCATCGATGAAGTCAAAGCATCGGGACTGCGAGGCCGTGGTGGCGCCGGTTTCCCAACGGGACTGAAGTGGAGCTTTGTGCCCCGAGACATCACGGGACCAAAGTATTTGCTTTGCAATAATGACGAGAGTGAACCGGGAACTTTCAAGGATCGCCATATTTGTACGGTCAGTCCGCATATGATCATTGAAGGCATTATCATTGGGGCGTTCACTGTCAATGCGAACAAAGGTTATATTTACACGCGCTATGAATTCCAAGAAGAGATTGGCTATTTAGAAGTGGCGATCAAAGAAGCCTATGAAGCGGGACTTCTTGGTAAAAACATTTTGGGATCTGGTTTTGATTTCGATCTTGATTCCTATGTCGGAGCGGGTGCTTATATTTGCGGTGAAGAGACTGGAATGATTTCTTCACTAGAGGGCAAAAAAGGCCAACCCAAACTGAAGCCGCCATTTCCTGCCGTATCAGGATATTTGGGTCGTCCGACGGTTGTCAACAACACAGAAACCTTGGCGAACATTCCTTGGATCATTAACAACGGTGCGGCTGCCTTTAAAAAATTCGGTACCGAAAAAAGTCCGGGGACAAAACTCTTTTCAATTTCTGGGCCGATCAAACGTCCCGGTGTTTATGAAGTTCCCCTGGGAACAAAGTTTATGGATTTTCTCAATCACCAGTGCGGTGGCATGCTCGAAGGCAAAACTTTTAAAGCTTGTATTCCGGGCGGTGCTTCAGCTGCGGTATTAACTGCCGAGGAAATGCAAAATGTGACCTTGGATTTCGAATGCCTCGCCGAGAACGGCAGCATGCTCGGCTCCGGCGCGATTATGGTCATTGATGATAGCCAAAGCATGACGGATATTTTGAAAGTCACGATGGACTTCTTTTCGCACGAGAGTTGCGGACAATGTACGCCGTGTCGCGAAGGTACCGGTTGGCTGGCGAACATTCTAGAAGGTATCAAAGAACGACATGCTACGCCAAAAGACGTTGACCGCATTTACGATATTGCAAAAAATATGAGCGGCAAAACCATTTGCGCGTTGTCAGATGCAGCGGCTGGCCCCGCGATGTCTTTTATTAAAAAATATGGCGATGAAATAAAACATAACCTCGGAGCCGAGCATAGTTAATATGACGACGACCACTACCGACAACCAAAAAGCTCAAGCTGTAAAAGCCCCCGTTCAGGTCACATTCACTTTGAATGGCCAGCAAATCTCCGTACCCAAAGGCACTTCGGTGATGGAAGCAGCTACCAAGAACAAAGTCGATATCCCGCATTTTTGTTGGCATCCCGGCTTAAGCGTTGCGGGTGTCTGTCGGTTTTGTTTGGTCAAAGTAGAAGGCGCTCGGAAACTTGAAATTGCCTGTAACCTCGAAGCTCGCGATGGCATGATCGTTTCTTCTGTCGACGCCGAAGTTAAAGAAGCTCACAAATGGGCTCTTGAATTTCACTTAGTCAATCACCCACTCGATTGTCCGATTTGCGACCAAGCCGGCGAATGCGGCCTACAAGACTTTTATATGTCGGTTGGGAAGTACGACAGTTGGATGAACCGTCCGAAAGCTCTCAAACCGAAAGCTCTGGATATTGGTGGCGATTTGGTTTTGGATACAGAGCGTTGCATTCTTTGCTCACGCTGCGTCCGTTTCGAAGAAGAAGTTACCAAGACCGACGCGCTCGGGATCTTTGACCGTGGCGACCGCGCTATCATTGGAACTTATCCCGGAAAAAAAATTGATCATAACTACACGACGAACCTTGTCGATATTTGTCCAGTTGGGGCTTTTACGTCGAAGGAGTTTCGCTTTAAAAAACGCGTTTGGTTTTTGCAAGATCGCCCGTCGATATGCCCAGGTTGCTCGACAGGATGTGCCGTGGACGTTTATGGCAAACCGCAGGAACGACACTATTACCGTATCAAACCGCGTGAGTCGGAAGTCAACGGTCACTGGATGTGTGACTTCGGCCGCCATCAATACGTGCCACTGAATGCTGAACTACGACTTCCCAAAGCTTCTCTGCAAGTCAATCAGCAACAAAAGTACGTTTTGTTAGAAGATGCGCTCACTGAACTGAAAACCATGCTTGGCCAAGTTCAGCCATCGGAAGTGGCTTTACTAGTTTCAGCCCAGTACACCAATGAAGAATACGCAAAGTTTTTTGATTACTTCGTGACGCAACACAAGATTAAGCATGTTTTTCAATGGCGCGAGCCCACTGAAACTATCGAGGCTTTTGACGGCTTGTTGATGCGCGGCGATCACAATGCCAATACACAGGGTCTTCTGTCCGCCATGAAACAAGTAGGCATCAGCGCCAAACCGACTAATGAATTCGACAAAGCGTTGGATTCAAAGTTTAAACTTGTGATTGCACTGGCCCCCGAACTGCCGGACACTTTCCCAAGCTTGGCCGGACAACTTGCCAAACTTTCAGAAGCACCTGCTTACACCTGCGTATTTTCTCTGATGGTTTCACTCGCGAGAATTCCTGGTTTTGACTGCTTGATCCCTATGCGAGGGTGGGCTGAAAAATTAGGTAGTTTTACAAATTTTGAAGGCAAGATTCGCCAACTGGAAGCATCATTTCCGCCGGCGGTCCTAGATGCACTCGGTGTCGACGAAGCTGTTGAGCTTTTGGCGGGATCAAGGCACTTTCAGCCGCGAGAACATACGGTACACTAGATTTTTTGTAAAAGATTAGAGGAATTTATGGGCATAGTAAAAGTTGCAAATCCACCCGACGATAGCAATATCTTTAAGTTGGGGTTTGGCTATGTTTGGGCAATCATCAAAGGTTTGCAGTTCACGTTAACAACCATGTTGAAGCAGCTTTTCGGGTTTGAAAAATCCGAAACTCTCGAGTGGCCAGAAAAACCCGTGACTTATAGCGAACGCTTTAAAGGTAAACATTTTTTAACTCGTCGTGAAGATGGCCAGATCCGCTGCACCGCATGTTTTTTGTGTGCGACCAATTGTCCAGCCGAATGTATTCATATCGAAGCCGGCCAACATCCCGAAAACGAAATTGAGAAGTTTCCAGTCCGATTCGAGATCGACATCCTGCGCTGTGTCTTCTGCGGATATTGTGAAGAGGCTTGCCCAGTGGACGCGATCCGCCTTGGACCAGAATACGCGATGGCTTCGACCGACGGCGCCAAGTGGGTTTACACAAAAGAATATCTATCTGATCGCCCCGAACTCCAGGGTGGCCTTCATTCTGTTAAACCCGAGAACGACAAACACTCCACGGTTGATCAGCCTTTGCCGGCTGAAAAATACCGGACGGAAGTTGTGCATGGCGACCATTAAGCTGAGTTCTTTAACCTGGCAGGTGTTTTGTGAAATTTGACTTATTTCACTCTATCGGCCGCATTGATGAAATCAATCCGCGCCTGTCCGACTCGCAAGTGTTTGAGAATTTTCTGGTGCAAGCCGAGTTAGCCGACGCATTGGGATTTGGCACTGTTTGGGTAGCTGAGTCTCACTTCTCATCGGAAGTACAAAAAACAAATACCGACCCCGTTATTCCGAACTACAACGGCGAAGTCGGACTCAATAGCGATAGCTGCCAGTTAGCACACCTCATCTTCAGTCGGACGCAACGCATTGGCTTTGGTACGGCTATTTACAACATTGTCGGCGGCAACGGCGGACCCATAGGTGCGGCCGATCGTATACGATCGCTTGCTTTTTTGAATCAACTGCAAGCTAGTCCCCGCCGCTTGGATATCGGTATCGCACAAGGTCGGTTTCCCTATATTAATCGGCCATTTGGTATTTCACCACGTGATGATGTCGAAAAAAAATATTGGTCCGTGTATCAACGCATTATTTTTTTGGAGGCACTGGAAATATTTCTGCGATTAAGCCACGGTGAAACTCTGGCAAGCCAGCAAACTCGAAATTATGATCTTGCTCACGCGTCTTTCACTCCGGCGGGAAAACCAACTTTGGACGTGAGTCAAAACGATCGCATTTACAAGCGTAGATGGGAATTTGAAAAGCTTAAACTGGTTCCTCAGATACCCAGTCAGGCTATGCCAAATTTTGTTTTGGGATCCACAGATCCCCTCGCGCATACACTTGCTATGAGTATTTGTGACGTTGATATCTTCAACTTGTCGTTCACTCCCCCCGACAAGATCAATACCATTCATGCCGAATTTAATGAGGTATGCCAAAGCCCTCGCCGCCCCTGGAGCCGCGATCGCCTCCCCCGTACTGTCCTCGTATTTATTGATAAAGACGAGAAAAAGGCGCAAGAGCTTGCCAATCAGGCATTTGACATATACATCAGTGCCATGCAAGGCACTGTCGCCTTTCCTCCCAAAGAGGCTCTCATGCAGCGCGCCCTTATTGGCAATGCCGATAGCATCCTCGAGCAGTTGTCGCCAGGAAGTCGTTATGACTTTCGGTCCGATGATCGCTTAATGCTATGGTTTGAATTTGGCGAGTCAAGCAATGAGAGAATCTGTGAGCGAATGCAGTATTTTAGTGAAAAAGTAATGCCCCATGTCTAATCGACCTCCCAAAGCCAATCGCTCGCAACCCAATCAGTCGAGCAAATTGCAAAAATACACGTTTCGTATTGATAAAGGTCAGCACGAAGAGCGTCTGGATATAGCCCTGACCAAACTGATGCCAGACTTTTCGCGTCGTAAGATTCGCTCAGTCATCGATACGGGTGGCTGTTATATCAATAAGAAACGCGCTCGGACGAATTCGCGCAAAGTTCATCTTGGCGACATTATCCAACTCGAATTTAAAAACGAATCCATAAAGAAACGTCCACCAGTGGCCGGGATTACCAAAGAAGATTATTTGTATGAAGACGATGAAATCATCGCAATCTGTAAACCTGCCGGCGTTGCTAGCCAAGCGACTCGCACCAATGCCAAGCAGCACGTGTTAGCACAAGTTAAGATGTTAGCTTTAGGAGCTTACACTCCGTATCTCATTCACCGCCTCGATCAGGAAACCTCTGGCGTTATGCTTATCGCCAAATCCAAAGAAGCTTCAGACACATGGAGTGCACTTTTTAAGGAACGCGCCATCGAAAAATATTATGTCGCCTTAGCTCGAGGGTTTCATCCCCGCAAAACAGCGACCATCAAAAATTATTTGACTCGCATCTCCGCCTCCACTGGCCTTGTCAAAATCGCCAAGCAGAAATCCGAGGGCGGGCGTATGGCCCACACCGACATCGAAATTTTGGATTATAATAAAAAATGGAATCTGTCGTACGTGAAGTGCCGAATTTTTACGGGACGAAGCCATCAGATTCGCGTGCACCTCAACTCAGTTGGGCTGCCTATCATTGGCGATAAAAAATATAACCGCGAACTCACCAGTGATTTGCCGGGAGCTTGCCAAGCGGCTGCCTCCATTCATCATTTTTTACATGCCAGCAAAATCGCCTTCATCCATCCGAAAACGAAAAAACAAGTCGAAATCATTGCACCCGAACCTAAAGTTTGGCACACGTTCTTTAATTTATTTTCCTGATTTTTTAGACTGTAGCTGCTGCTTGTATGCTTCTAGGCCACCTAGTATAGCTTCTGCAATTGTGTCGCAGTTCGGAGCACAGTTGTGGTTTTCCAGTTTTGGACGGCGGTAGAATCGGGAACCAAGTGGTGCGGCGAAATCAATATACTTATCACCCGCTTTAAATGCAGCGTACGAATCGACAACCGCAAATTTTGGCACTTGCGTAGCACCATGACATTCGACGCACTTTTGCGCCCGCAAAACCGGCAAAAGAAATTGCCCATACGCTTGGATTTTATCGACATCGGTGTAACTGGAATACGAGTCTGTTTGGGCAACGTTATCATTAGCAGTTGAGCTGACATCCGGAAGTTTAACACTTTCGTATGAACAACCAACCAATGACATCAGGACGTACAATTTGGAAAACCACTTTTTCAAATTCAACTCGCTAAAAATCATAATGGGTTCAGGGATGTATCGGCATTTTGCGAATTTCTCATGAATACTGTTTGAATGTTACATTAAATCCTATTGTTACAGGGCCTTACATTATTGGGTATGTGAAGTTTTTAGCCAATTCTTATGAATTTTTCGGTAGAATGTTCTTGTTACTGCGAAATTTAACGCGCAGATACAGGAGGCAAGGATGTCCATCAATCGGCGCAATTTCATTGCCAGCAGTTCAGGAGCCTTAACATTTGCTTCGACTCTTACATCGGCTTTCGGCGCGGCCACTCCTAGCTTTAAACAGCCAACTTTAGTTCCCGACAAGAATAAGCTCCTCAATTTGCCAGAAGGATTTCGGTATTCCATCATCGACAGAATGGGACAAATGATGGACGACGGTTACGCTTCTCCAGGACTACCGGATGGTATGGCATGCTTTGATATAGGCGACAATAAGCTAGCATTGATGCGAAACCACGAACTCAACCCTTCGCAAAAAAGATTTTCGGCAGTGTTCCCTGCAAAACACATGCCCGAGGAAAGCTACGATAAGAATTCTTATGGCGGTGTGAGCCGAATAGTTTTTGACAAAACTTCGATGCGAATCTTGCGCAAAAACTTAGTTCTTCTCGGAACAAATATTAATTGCGCAGGCGGGCCATCTCCATGGGGTTGGCTAAGCTGCGAAGAAACCACGGTAAAAAACCATGGCTTTGTTTTTTTATGTGATCCCAAGGCCGATACCATTCAAAAGCCAGATAGAAAGGACTGCTATGGTCGTTTTCAACATGAAGCCGTCTGTGTAGATCCCGAGACTTCTATTGCCTATTTGACTGAGGATACGTTCGACTCTTCTTTTTATCGTTTTGTCCCTAAGAACAAGAAGACTCCATTTGAAGGAGTCCTGCAAGCACTTGTCATTGAAAATCAGTCAAAACTTGCAACGGCAAAGTTAATGAAACCAGGGACGAGTTTGGAGGTTAGCTGGATTGATATCGATGATCCGACTCCCGACATAGATTCGGTTCGATACCAGGCTCAGAAGAAAGGCGCTGCTGTTTTCGCACGAGGTGAGGGTATTTGGCGCCTGGAAAAATCTGTTTATTTTTGCGCAACGATAGGCGGCCCTAAAGAACGCGGTCAAATTTTTAGGCTCGATATTGGAAAAAACGGCAAAGACCGCTTAACTTTAGTGGCCCAAGCCGACCATTCGAACGATCTGGATATGCCAGACAACATCACCTTAACCACTTGGGGAGATGCCTACATTGCCGAAGATGGCCCCGGTGCAAATTTCATCCGGGTTCTGAAACCAGATGGTAAGATTCTCGATTTTGCGAAAAATGTAGGTGCCGCTTCCGAGTTTTGCGGAGTCTGTTTTACGCCAGATGAGAATATATTATTTGTGAACCTACAAAATATTCACGCGACTTTGATGATTCAAGGACCATTCCAAAAATTTTGAGAAACAATTAAGTGAGTGGCCTTCGGCTCTGGATTGGTGAACGGCCGCGGAGCGGCCGGATATCTAAATTTGCTCCGCCTTTCGCACTCACAGTTTTCAATTCTTTGGTTGATTGGTCCGGTTCTCCCGC
>JBGSKV010000052.1:0-2211 GCA_041740975.1 Oligoflexales bacterium
ATCCCATGGCCAAGCGCGATATCCTTTTTCATTGTGTGGTGGCCTATGCGTTTGGTCAGGCGATGCACTATTTTGTGTGGCTAAAAGCCGTACCCGATCAACTCCGCGGCGTGCAAGCTCCGGCCTGTTTTCAACAAAGCTGGCGATCTTTGAAAAAAGATTTGGGGCCTATGGGAGCTGGGGTAGGGGTGGCGATTTGCATGGTGGGATGGATTGCCTTTCCATTGGTGAGTTTTGATCTTTGGCGTGGGATCTATTTTGCCTGCGCGTCCTTTCATGGTTTTTTTGAAATTGCCGGGCTTAGTTTGTTAGGCTGGCGACGAATAGTAGCCTAGATATGAGTTCTTGTAATTCACTATGGCACTTGTTCGTTCACTATCTTTTCAATGACATTGAACAACTTCTCTGTCAGATCGTTTTGGACCAACCGGTTTCTAGTTTTCGAATTTCATTTCTGACTTATCTCAAGATCTTCGGACTGACCAATCTTCTCGAGTGGCCTTTTTATGCTTTTTTCTTAAAGCGTTGGGGTGTTTCCTTAAAAAAATCCATAGGCATCGTATTGATCCTTAATCTTGCGACGCATCCGATAGTGTGTTTCGTTTGGCCCGCTCTTGGACAAGCAGTGGGAGCTTCGTACGGACAGTATATTATTTTCAGCGAAATCTTCGCGCCACTTATCGAGGCGGTGATTTTAGCAAGACTGCTGAAAAAATCTTATGTGGATTGTTTTTGGATTGCGCTGTTCTGCAATTTGATTTCTTGGAACATTGGCGTTTTTTTACTTTAGTTCAGTAAAGTTCACGTCCAGCATGCTGTGCCGCGCTTTTATCGCCTAATGGCCGCAGGATAAAAACGATTGCGATCACAATAAATGGAAGTGAAATTAAATAGCGCTGGCTCAGCATGCCCAAGACTAAGCCAAACAAACCTACCGACTCCAATATCGCCATGCGAATGATTTCGGCGGTGATTTTGGGATTTGTCGATGAGCCGGACTTTACGATCGCGGCAGCAATGCGGGAGGGGAGGATAAATGACATCACCAATGAGGAAGCGGCTAGAAATACAATGGGTAAAAAATAGGGTTGCTTGACGAGTTCCGCGTTGAAACTCAGACCATCTAGCCAATAAGAATTTTGATCCGTTTTTGAAATCCAAAGGAAGATAGATATAAAACCAAATGTCGTCAAACCACTGCAAAACGCCAGTCTGAGGACATTTAATGGTGCGGCCTTCGTCATGTGATTTACTCCATTTTTGACTCCCGCTATCATAACAGACGCCGTCGCAATTCAAGATGCTAAGTTCGCAAACTTGTTTGTAACTTTGACTTTCATAAAGATAGAAGCTTGTTTTACCGATACAATTGGAAATCTCGATTCTTTTAGAGGCGAAGCATGAAAACTATCATTAGTTTAATTTCCCTATATATATTGACAGGTTGCGGCAGTACGCCAAGAGGCATCGTGGACGAAGGCCCTTCCTCGGCAGTGGCAGCAGAGAAACCTTTGGACGAAAATCCCGATGATACGTTGTTTGGCGGGACTGGAAGCACTGAGGAAAAGTTCACTGTGTCCTTTCCAGGAGGAGCGTTCAGTGGTGGGGCTATCACCGGCGAAGGCATCGACTGTAACCGAACGTCTTCAGATATTTGCAGCAAAGACTTTGCGGCTGGTTCGCCCCTGCGATTTGAGATGCCAAAAACCATTTCGGCAAACGGTCAGACTTTAACTTTTTCTGGCAAAATCCAATGCAATGGCGAAGAGTCCACTATCGCCGCAATTGGATCCGTTGTCGTCTTTGAGATTCCCAGCCTCGACAAAAATTATTCTTGTTCATTTCATTTTGCTCCTTAAATCACATTTGCAATGCTAGCCCAGAAGGGTTTGCCAGCTAGGTCGTGACAGGTTTCTGCGAGTTTGCTAACCTCGTAAAGAACTCATTCATGATCTGGAGCTACCTATGAACGTCAAGTTCATGTCCATTATCGCATCCATTGTTTTTATGGCTGCAGGCTGTCGCGATCGCGAACTCGCCTCGGAAGTCCAAAGTCTCAATCCTTCGACGAATTTGATGTCTTGCTGCTTATGCTCCGTCAAATACTATGCCGACAACTGGCGGCCTGGCCCTAAGACAAGTGCGGCAACCGATATTTTACGGCGGGAAGAAAACAAGGAGCTGGTGGGGGACCACCAAAACTTGCTGGGC
>JBGSKV010000053.1:0-5182 GCA_041740975.1 Oligoflexales bacterium
GGTAAATATGTTGAGCTGAATTGGCGTAGCTAATTATCTCGGACCGCGCTCATAACCATCCTCACGGAGTTATCCACCATGCGCCTCAAGTCGCCTTTGCCGCTGGATTGATCCTTTCGGCTAACGACATCCATGCTCTCCCAAATCCCCAATGCTTGGCACTGGCTGCGTAGGGATGACCGAGCTACGCCAAGCTTCCTTGACGTCTCAGACAGGTTATAGTCGCTTGCTTGGTAAGTCTTAAGGATCAGAGTTCTAACTTCGTTTTCGTGACGAACATTCATTTGCTCAAGGGATTCAAGGGTCGCTATTTGTTCAGCAGTCGCGGTTGCTTCAAACTCTCCATATTTTTCAATATGTTCTGGTAGAATAATTGGTCCGCTTACCAAGACCGAAAGTCTCTCAATTAAATTTTCCAGCTCGCGGACATTTCCAGGCCATGAGTATGCTCGAAGCATATCAAGTGAATCGGGATGCAACTGTTTCGGAACGCTGTCAGATTGCGATGGTCGGCGTTTTTCTAGAAAGAACTCACATAAGACTTCGACATCGTTGGGCCGCTCGGCAAGTCTCGGAAGATCAATTTTGATCTGTCTCATCCTATAGATCAGGTCTGCAAGAAACTTGTCTTCATTTACTAGGACTTTCAAATGTGGTTTCGCTGCGAATACCAAGCGTACATCAACATATTTTTCTACGCTGCCACCAACGCGTCTAACCTTTCGGTCCTGAATAAATCGCAAAAGCATGGCCTGGGCTTCATCACCTAAATGATGAACCTCATCCAAGAATACAGTCCCACCGTTAGCCACTTCAAGAAGACCGATTTTTGATTCGGCTCCCGTGAAGGCACCTTTCTCACTCCCAAATAGCTCGCTCGCGATAAGTTCCGACTTTTTGAACTGAGTGCAGTCAATTGTTCGGAACTGTTTTTCTTTTCGCTCTGAGTTTTGATGAATCGCACGCGCGATTAGCTCTTTTCCGGTGCCTGTTTCTCCGTAAATCAAAACTGACAGATTCGATTTTGCCAATTGCAAAACAAGGTCGGCTACCGCCGTCATCTCACGATCAAGAGACACAACTCCAATTTTTTTGAGAGACTCAGGCACCTGACTGATGCGCCGACTGCTGTTTCCTAGAAATCCGTTAAATTTCGAACGAAATTTCGTCAAAGCTTCGGTGATAAAAATTTGCAGCTTTTCTTGCTGACCAACAAATTCTTTATAGAGAAATTTGTCAGCGCCATTTTTCAACCACAGGCGAAGACTCTCAGGCGTTGTATCCGACGACATCATAACTATCTCAATATAAGAGTTCACTCTTTTTATCGGACGTATGAAGTAAGCACCTAAAATAGTCTTCTCTTTTGATTCATGGAAATGATGATCCATGAAAACCAAGAAAACATTGAATGGGTTTTTCTTAATCGACTCGAGGGCTAAGTCCGGATGCGAATGAAACTCCACATCGAAAGCGCGGTCCGCTCCAAATGCCGAATCAAGTGAAATTTTGAGACCGTCACGAAAACAGCTTTCGTCATCTACAAAAATAACTCGTGGTTGTTCCATAAGACCTTCCTCAATGCGTTCAAGCTTCTTTTGCCGCAAGGCTAAGCTGAGCGCCGGTTTGTACTTTTACTTTTTGATTCATCGACATCGGCAGAAAAATTCTAACTTCGGTGCCGACGCCCTCTTTAGACAATAATAAAATCCTGCCATTATGTTTTTCGATTGTTTTCTTGGCCCACTGTAGACCCAAGCCCTTGCCGTTGGGTTTTCCAAACGAGCCGCCTTTTTCTAAGATAGTATTTAAAACTGACTCTGAAATTCCAGAGCCGTTGTCGAGAATTGAAATGCAGCACTCATTCACAATTCTTGTGCAATTCACATCAATGCTTCCCCGGTCAGAAACGGCGTAGAGCGCATTGTCGATTAAATTAGAAATAATCCGCTTGAAGTCGCTGACTTGCATTTCGACGAAAGTATCTTCTACGTTTAATTTTGTTTGCACCGATACTTGCGGCATCTGTCTGCACATCAGACTTTTCTCAGCAACCATTTCGTTCAAAGCAAGATCGACAGACATCGGAAGTTTTTGTATCGGCACTCTGTATTCAGAACTTTTGTTCGATGCGGTGTACTGGCTGATAACGTCGTTTGCGATGTCACTGATTCTCTGCGCAGAATGATTCAAAACGCCCTTAACCGTCGGATCGAGCTGAGCTTGGGCCGCATTGAGCGCCACCTGAAGGCTAACAATTGGCGAGCGAATATCATGAGCAACCTGCCTTGCAACATCGAGAGCCGCTTTCGCTTCAGCTGCGGCCTTGGTTACTTCAAATTGATAGCTCAAGTTTTTCGCTAAAGAGGAGAATTCGCTAATTTTAAACGTGGGTGTTCTTTCTTTGTCGCTTGTTTTGGTTTCTAAGATCTTCATCAATTCATTAAGTTCGATTCGAATTCGCGAAAAACCGATTGAAAGCCCAGCAAACAAAATTACGGCAAGAAGTACGAACCCGATTGCGTTCTTCCCGGTGTTTTTCCAAATTCCCGTTATCAAATCGGAATTGTCGAAAGTAATCGAGATATGTCCCATCCAATTCGAGGCATCCTCAGAAAAGTAGAGATCGGTATCCATGCGGTGAAGCCCTGATGAAGACGTATTCTGTTTATTGCAACTTTGAATAGTTTCTGAGATCGACTTAATTTCGATGCAATAGATCTGTGAATTCTGCGCAAGCTCATTAGCCCGAATTCTTGCTTCAATAAGACTTCCTTGAATGAGCGGCTGACGGACGACCGCCGCGAAAGTTTCAAACGTAAGTTTCTGACTGTCTAAACGGGAAGCTTTGTTAACCCGATAGTCATTCCATGCCAGCAGGCCGCTAATGACAGTGCTGACAAGAAGTACGATAGGAATAAAAATTCTCAGAAAATATCTTTGAATGGATCTAGTCTGAGACTTTCCAAAAATGCCCACTACAACTCCTTCACTAAGTGAAGTCTTGGTGTGTAACGGAACGTGGCCTCTTCAGAGATCATGTTAGTTTGGCCGATAATGTAGAACGGAACGCGCCATCCGGGAACCATCAGCTGGTCTTTGCGGAGCTGCTCATTGAGCTGTTGAAACAGTTCACTTCTGATAGTCCAATTTTCTTCTTGTCTAGCTCGCTTGTATTTTTCGGCAAGAGTAGGGCCAATATATGTTCCAAAGTCTTTTCCAAGGAACGTCGGAAGAAGAGCGATGAATCCTTCGGGATCATTAAAACCACCAGCCCATCCAGCGAATATGATGTCAGGTTTCTTCTCAGCTATTTTCGTCATTTCAGACGGAGAAACTTTGATAACTTCGATTTGAAATCCGTGCTCTTTTGCAATCGCCTGAACATCATTTCCCTTAACAAAATCGTCAAATGTCGCACCGACGACCGCGAGCTTGAGTGGTTCTGTTTTTTCATATTTTTTGTGCGTGATTTTTGGAACTTGTGTAACGGCCAAGTGGCCCGCAACTCCTTTAGGGATGACGCCAGTTGCTCGCTCAAGGTCCAATTTCTTACAACCCTTATCCAAGATATCTTCGATCAGTCCCATCGCACGGTTTCGCATTTCCGATGAACTGAAATGAGTTCCGTGAGGATGCCACCACGCAGATGTTTGTGCGTAGCTGATTTGATTAACTGTTTTAAGTTTTTCAAATCCGCTAACTTTTTGCATTCCGTTCTTTGTGGATAAGGTCGCGCCAGGGACGTAATCAGGAAGACCGACAACGGGCACATTGAGGTCATGATCAGCAAAGAAAACAAGTTGCCATTCGCGAATGCTAATGGCTGACGCTTTTGGATATTTCTCGTTTACTTCGAGGTTCCAATTCGTACCCTTTTTTAAAAGTCGATAAGGTCCTGAACCAACTAGAGGCTCCGAAGAATCTTTATCGAAGTTCCAATCTATAGGAACCACGCCAAGCTGGTCTCGGCTAAGAGCTTTAAGAATCGACACATTCGGCTCTTTAAGGCGAATGATGAGAGTGTCCGAAGCAGACGCTTCGATGGATGAAATGCTTCCCAAAAAATTACTCGACTGAGATTTTTTGTGGATGACACGATCAATAGTATATTTGATGTCTTTGGCTTCGAGCTTTTTCCCGTTTGAAAAAACGCGGTCTTTTTTAATTTTGAATTTAATTGTGAGGCCCTTGTCTTCAAACGTCCAACTTTCAGCAAGGCCTGGAGTAACATTGCCGAGCTTGTCCGTATCGACCATTGGCTCGAGAATTTGGCCCAAGACAATGTGCTCTGCGAACTGATTAACTTCGGCGGGATCACGGGGAAAAGTTGGTGGAACGTATCCATATTTTTTTGGTGCTGCCGCGCTGATTGTTGTTGTCATAATGATGATCCCTCCGATCAAAACGAGCCATTTTTTCATTAGCTGGCTCTCTTTCTTGCGATCTCAACTAACTTCTTCCCGAAAGGAGTTAGTTCTTGGTCCTCAAACGCTTCGACATTTTTCAGAAGTAACTCGCGATACCTCTGGTCTGTTTCGTTTTGTAGTTTTTGAAACTGTACCATACGATAAAGCGCCCACATAGAATGCAGCCGGCCAATCGGCGGTCGCTTGGTTCCTTGAAATGGCGCATGGACTTCATTGTAATCAAAAGGCTGATTTACAAGTCGGTCGAGAAGATTGATAAGAAAAAGCTCCTGATGTGCCAACTCATGGACGACTGAAACCGCGAGCTGCTTCGCTGTTAACTCATGAACGCCATCACCAATTAAAATCAGCCCAAAAATTTGCGGGTGCGATGCACTTCTAAAGTTTACCGATTTCACTCTAACAAATGCTGCGACCAGCTCATTTAGCAAAAGCGAAATGCCCACGTCAGTCCGGTGGATCAATTCCAAAGCAGTTCGAAGCCGTTGAGAAATTTCTGATTCAAACGAAATCACTGTTGCTCCAGAATAATCGGAAACAAAAGTTCTTTCGATCAACCCTCGTACTTCGCCGCTAACTCTTTCCATATCGAGTTCTTTTCTTTGGTTCGGGATGACAATGTCGTGAGTTTTTACTTTTCCGTAAAACCCCATACATAGTTCCGAAATATTTTTCTCTTGAAGCTGAGACTTCGTTTCGGCCGTCAGACGACGGCGAAAAGACGGAGCAATGCTCGTAAGAGTCCATTGCCC
>JBGSKV010000054.1:0-8078 GCA_041740975.1 Oligoflexales bacterium
CGCTTCAGATCCCCGCTCCTTCTGCCGAAAAGAATATAAGTCTTCTTTAATTTTTATCGTAAATAGGTGGATAAATGCCAACCGTGAACGTCATTGTTTTGATTTCCGCTATCGCTCTGACTGCGTGTAAGAATGAGCAGTTTGGCTCAAACGGCTTACGTACCGGCGTTAACAATACGAAACAAACCGAAGTACCCGAAGTCACAGGTCCCGGCGTCCCTAGTGCTCCCGGATTTTATGGCCCCAATAGTCCTAACTCTGGAATGAATGAGGCGCTCACTAATCTTAACAATGACGAATCCAAAACTTTTGCAAACGCTGGTGGATTCAATATAGAAAAATTCAAAATCACTCCCACATCTGCAGACAGCGATATCGCTTTCGTCATAGATATGAGCGCCTCTATGGGTGGCGAGGTCGGTAAAGTTCAATCCAATATCACGAGTTTCGCGACGCGACTTGCTCAGGACCCCAGAACGTCAGGTTACCAATTGTTTATTCTGGCCGGAAAAAATGACCATAGGTTCAATCCACCCGCGTCAGTTGCCAGTAATCCGAACTTTACATTTGAGGGTACCAATCACAGTATTGGCAGCCATAATGCGCTTACTGTGGCTCAAGATTTTCTAAGTGGCAAGATTACAACTCCCAAAATCGCCCTCCGTCCCAGCGCCAAAAAACATATCATTTTTGTTACGGACGACGATGCAGGCGCTGCCCGAGAAGTCGCGATGCGTCAGTATCTAGCGGCAAACCCGAAGCTAGTCGTGCATTTTCACGGTATCGTTTGTCCTAAACGCGGTAGCGGTTGTGAAACTCGGGGAAACGAATACTATAACTTAGCCGGTGATCCCAAATACGCAGGCGTCACTCATGACCTTCGTACCAGCAATTGGTCGCCAATCTTTGACGGCATCGCATCAAATATCACAACAAACTCAGACTATAGCTTGGCGTTAAGCATGCCCGTCAAAGGCAATATCGATGTCTTCGCTAACGGGGCGAAACTTGCACCGTCGGCTTATCAATATGCCAATGGCAAAATAATAGTATTCAAAAACTCAGTTCCCGCTAACGCAACGATCATTGTTGTTTACTGAATAAATTTGTAGTGTCTGCAGGCAACATCGAAGTTCCGCCCAAATACATCGCAACTATCTAATATTACGTCTATTTATAAGCTTAAGATTATCGGTTTTCCGGCCGAACAAATACTTAATGAGAAAAATTGATTCTAAATCTGGCTTTTCGTTGGTTGAGCTTATGGTCGTGATGTCCATTGTCTCCCTAATGTCGAGCCTTGGTTTTGCGACTCATCACACTTTTCTTTATCAAGCTATACAAGCAGAATCGAAACAGAATCTGCGATTCATCACGACACTCTACCGATCTTATCAAACCGATAATGACTTAAGGTGGAGCGAGACTGGATACAACGTCTCGAGTACAATTGGATCGTGGCGATATCATATACTCACGACTTCCTATATGGCATCTGACTGTAACTATCAAAATCCATTTGGATTTAAAATCGACAACTGCGATAAGAATCGATTCAGTTATTGGATTCGCAGAAAAGTTAATGATGAAAATACCTTTAATGCAGCAGCATCTCTAAAATCTGGCGCGTATCGCAACTTTAGTTATAATTCGGTTGAGAAGAATATAAACCTCTGCAACGAGATTTGCAATCAACGCCACATCACCAACAATGGCACGGGTGTACCGTTGTACACAGGGTGTGCTGATGCGGGTTATAGTACTTATGAAGAGTATATGAGCTGCAGATTATGATGATTGAACGTTCCAATTATTTTTAGACCGGAGACATATGAATATTAGATTCTTTACAATGACTTTCATTTTGTTCACTATTGCGAGTTCATCACTTCTATTGGATGCCGCAACGGTGGATGAATTAAAAGCTTCGTGTCTTAAAAATCAAAAAGGCATGACTGATAAAGACTGCCAATGCTTGGCGGATCAAATCCTTAGCCACGAGAAAATAAAAGGCCTCTTTAAGATGACTGACAAAAAATTTGGTCCAAAATTCAAAGAGTCCTTACTCATTGAACTAAAGACAACTTGGTGGACCAGCAGTCAATATCGGGATTTGCCGAAAGATAGGAAGCTCAATGATAAAGAGGCTTCCATATTGGCAATTTCATTAAATGCGACGATGGCCTGCATGCCGAAAAGACGTTAATTTTTATTTTTTAACAACGCGAAGGTTCCGGCGTTCATACTCATCGGAATTTATTGTGATTTGGAGTCTGATTTCTGCGCCAAACTATCTATTTTGCGATGCAGGTAGTGAATTTCTTGGATGATGTGCTCGTATTCTTTCATGGTGACCTGCTCGTTCACGATGATACTTTTGGCAAGATAAGAAAGTATTCCGGAAACAAGTAAGGCGGTAAACCCCACGAAAGTTGTCACTCCCGTAATCATCAAAATGATTCCGGTAATCCGACCATTGATCGTAATAGGTGTGACGTCACCATAGCCCACCGTCGTCACCGTACAGAATGCCCACCAAACTGCATCGAACCAATCTTTCACTTGAGGATTGTGATCATGTTCGAAGTGGTAAAATGCAAAGGCACACACAACAAGTGTTGCGTTGCCTATAACAACAAAAGACCAAAGAGCGGGGCTGTTGAACGAGCTTAAGAATGCTTTCGGCAACAAGGGAACGTTTCTAATCTGCGTCTTCAGCATCACCACTCTTTATCTTTAGATTCGACTTACTAAGGTTTTTTTACCCAAACATTGCACCAACCAGCGCCATGCACCAACTGGTTTTGGAACAAAACACATTTGCCAACCTTTGATTTATCGGTATCCAAAACGCCGGGCTCTTTATACTGTAAACAGTTGTTACAAAATTGTTTATCCGCCGGCACTCCGGAACGAACCGTCGTACGCAACTTCGACGTTTTGGCGTCGGCAACGTAGTTTAACGCCGCTACGGATGGATTCTTTCTGTTCACGGCCAAGTCGGCAGCTTTATAAACAATATCTTTTGCAAATAGGACCGTAGACTTACCCATACTCACGATACCAGCACAAAACCCCACGAGGCCGGCACTTTTAAGAAAAGAACGACGTTTCACATTTTGCATTTTCAAATCCTTTCATATAAATTCAAAACTCGGTAGAAGTGTAGAACGACAAATTCTCACGCCTTATTATACGTTTTAAAACGATGAATGAGAAAATATAAATGCCTTTACCAATTGAGAATGATTTTCAATATTAATTGCACGACGAAATGGGGAGTGGATTATGTCAGAACACAACGCCAAGATTCAATGGTTACGGAACTCTCATGACTTTTCATATGAAAAATACGATCGGAATCACCTTATTACATTTGACAGCGGCAAAACCTTGCAAGCTTCCGCGGCACCGCAATATTTGGGAGACTCGAGCAATGCAAATCCAGAAGAGTTACTAGCGGCAGCTTTAGCAAGTTGTCACATGCTTACATTTCTCGCAGTGGCATCACGAAGCCATATTTCTGTCGATTCTTACTCTGACGAAGCCGTCGCCACTCTGGCAAAAAATGCTGCTGGAAAACTGGCCGTCTCAAAAATCACCTTGAAACCCCTTGTCAAAATCTCAGAGAACACACCCCTGACTGAAGAAAAATTTCAGCTATTCCACGAAAAAGCTCATGCCAACTGCTTCGTGGCGAATGCACTTTCATGTGACATGGTTATTCACGCAGAACAAAAACTGTAGGGGATGCTTTAGTATTTCATTTAAGAATTTATCGAGCGCTTAAGGTCCTTACGACCTGCCTGTACGCAGACCGTAGTGAGTAAATCCATAATGTTTACGGGCTTGGTAATGTGAGCATTGCAACCGTTGGCAATAGCGCGGTCTCTTTCCTCACGCATTCCCGCAGCCGAGACAGCAACAATTGGTTTTTGAAATCCCTTGCGACGCAGCTCCGTAGTGGCTTCTATACCATCCTTAATCGGCATTTGAATATCCATAAGAATCAAATCATATTCTCTTTGAAGAGCTTTCTCTATGCCTACCTGACCGTTTTCCGCTAGATCAACTTTGGCACCACTTCGACTTAAAACGCAGCGCATAAAATTCTGATTATCTTCAATATCTTCCACCACGAGAATCTTAATCCCCTTCAAGATATTGGAATCAAAATGCGAAATAGAATCGGAAAAAGAATTATCGACCGCATCTTCGTAACGACCTTCCGGATTGTGCGCTTCAATCATAATCTTGAATATGGAGCCAATTTTTGGGGTACTTTCGGACAATACGATATCTCCACCCAACGCCAACGCTAGACGCCGAGAAAGTATGAGACCGAGTCCCGTTCCGCCGAATTTGCGCGTCGTCGAAGTATCGGCTTGGGAAAATGGTTGAAAAAGATTTTTCTGCTGCCCAACGGTGATTCCGCGACCCGAATCCTCCACGACAACTTCAATATAAGCCTTCGTCTGGATCAGCTTATAGTCAACGAACACCTCTACCTTCCCCTTTTGCGTGAACTTAATGGCATTACCGACAATATTCAGGAGAATTTGTTTAAAGCGGGTCGGGTCGGTTTTAATGGATCTGGGTACGTTGTCACCTATACTCATGCAGAGATTTATTTTCTTATCTCCAGCTTGCTTCTTCATCAAAAGCATAATTTCTTCAAATAAGTTCGGCAAAGCGCACCGAACCTTCTCGACAGCGAGTTTTCCGGCTTCGACTTTTGATAGATCCAAAATATCGTCAATAATCTGCGTTAACAATTTGCCGTTTCGTTGGATGGTCGAAACAAACTGTGCCCGATCGATATGAGTGATGTCCGTTTCTAACAGTAACTCGCTAAATCCCACAATTGCATTTAAAGGCGTTCGGATTTCATGGCTCATGTTAGCCAAGAAAAAACTCTTCGCCTGATTCGCGAGCTCTGCATCAACCGACGCCTGCTTGTACCTTTCCAGAAGATCGCGCATATCATATTGTCGTTCGCGGTTTTTAAGTGCGCCACGGATGACACTTAACAGCGTCATAAGCCGAACAGGGCGATCAATAAGCGTCACATTTCGCAAATCCTCAACAGACTTTAAGATCTCGAAGTTTGCTTTGCTCATCTCTCCACCTAGAGTCAGCACAATAATAGGTATATGGGACCAAGGTTGCTGGGTCTCGATAATTTCTTTCATGAACTGCAAGCCGCGTGGATGCAGCATTTCTTCCGCAATTAATAGTATGCCGGCCCCCAAATCAAATTGATATCTCAGCTCCGCAAGGCTAGCGCAGGCATAGCTATCGAGATTCTCCCCCAACAAAATCTTAGACGTAATCTGGGCATCAGCTTCTGACGAAGCAAGGACAAGAATTCGGGAACTTCGATTGGCGTCAAACTTTTGCAAAAAGATCACTTTCACTCTTTGAGAGGATCTTGGGTATGCCAGACAGAATTCCGTGGAAGTTTTTTAATGGCTCGCCAACCTCAATTCCATTTTTTTTCATCGAGTATTCGCGAATGGTGGATTCATGCCCGCCCGCCCGTTTTTTGACGACTGCAATCGATTTTTTGACCGAACCCAAGACTTCGAAATATCTGAAAATAATGACGTTATCGGCTAAATAGCTTACGTCAACTGGCGAGCTCATTGTTGATCCCATAATGCCATGTAGCGCAACAATCATAATAGTGACGATATTTTTTTGGTTCAGATAACTAAGAAGCTCATGGAGCTGAATTACTAAAAACTTTTCTTCAGGCATAGCATTCAAATATCCGTTTAGGCTGTCAATAACGATATATTTAATGCCGCCTTTTTCAACCGAGTCCCGTACTGTATGGATAAACTCTCCGGGGGCTACTTCGGCGGGATCGATCTTCTTTATTTTGATAAGTCCAGCCTCAACATATTTTTGAAGAGGTTGCTTAAGCGCCTCCGCGCGCTGGAAAAGCGAAGATACGCCTTCATCAAATGCAAATAGCATGGACTTTTCGCCGCGGCCGGCTGCGGTGCAGATATGCTGAGATGCAAAAGTGGATTTACCGGCTCCGGCGGGACCAATCACCAAAGTGCTGCTACCCCGATTGAGCCCCCCACCAAGAAGCTGATCAAGCCCATCAACACCGGTAGATGTGTGTTCGGTAGCAAGCATATCTTCTGTTGATTCTTCGGAATGTTCCGCAGCAATTAAACGTGGATAAACCGCCAACCCACCCCTTTCGATAATAAAATCGTGAAAGCCACCGCGAAATTTGACACCGCGTAGTTTAATAACTCTCACGCGTCGACGCTCCGCACCATATAAAGGTGACAGCTGCTCCAGCAAAACAACTCCGTGCGCGATACTTTGCAGCTGCAGATCGCCATCTGGTGCCGTTTTATCATCAAGAAGCATGACGGTACAGTTGCGGCCAATAAAAAACTGTTTTAAACCCAAAATTTGCCGGCGATATTTGAGCGCATCCCTTGCGAGCAACCGCATCTCAGATAGCGAGTCAAAGACTACGCGCGTTGGCTTGACCCTATCGACTTCTTCAAAGACGGATTTCGTCGTGCCACCAAGCTCAACTTCTGAAGGATGAAAAAAAGTATAATGCCCACCGGGAGTCATCTTTTCCTCAGGAAGCGCAAGTTCGTAAATCGCAACCTTGTCCAAATCCCATCCGTGTGACTTGGCGACGGCATAAATCTCTTCTTTGGTTTCTGACAATGTTACGTAAAGTCCCGACTCGCCGCACTTGACTCCTTCAAGAAGGAACTGCAGAGCCAGAGTCGTTTTGCCAGACCCAGGATCACCTTCCACTAAATAAAATCGACTGCAGGGAAATCCACCATCTAGAATGTCGTCCAAACCTTCAATGCCAGTCGATGCGCGATTTTCGCGGTATGGATTAGATTGAGATTCCATCAACAGTCCTTAACACTTAAAAAGAACCTACACTTTTCCCTTGTACAATAAAAATTGCACAAGACTCAGTAAACCTAGCAAAACCATGTCAGTCACACAATGTTGGCAATTGACTACACTACCCCATAGTCCCGGCCGTAAAGTCTGGCAGGATAGCGCTTATATAGCTGATGTTTTTTTTAATTCAGCAGGTTACGGAGAAAACTGTTCATGTCTAGAATTTAACTTCACCGTCAACAATTAAGAAAATCGTTTCCGAGTAAAATTCGATGTCATCAGATTCAGGCGCGATGATCTTTGCCGTCACCATCGTCAATGCGGTGGCATAGAGACCCATAACAACATTTTCGACATTGGCAACGGAAGCTAAATAGTTTGGTACTGTTTTACCTTTCGTGATGAAAATGTCGAAATCAACCGTTTTGCCGGCGTTGGCACCAGCTTTGTATTTCAGTTTTCCGTCTAAAATTCCTCGCGCTAATGATGATGGTCTAAAGTTTTCTATCAGGTTGCCTTGACCGAAAACTAGATTCCCGTGATCATTTAAAATCTGACATGCGCCATGCGAACACGTCCACGACCGCTTAGTTGCCGCAACATCCAAATTGTTAAAAATTTCGGACTTTGTCGCTTCATCCAAATTGAGGCGAAAAAACAATCCGTCTTTAGTAAGAGAGTTCGAAGTTGCTTTAACCTTTGTCTTAAGGAGAGGACCGGCGTCAACTCGGCGACCTTTTACGATCAGCATGGCATGACCTTTTTCGATACCGAGAAAAACATCATCTTTGAAGCCGGGGATAGATTTGGCAAGATTTAACATTTTCTTGCCTTTAATGGTAATTACTGCGGCGTCATCTATTGTGGTTACAACTTTCTTAGCAGAACTTAAACTATCTATTTCTGACTTTACGAGTCTTTGATAATCCAAAACCTCATCTTTTGAGAGAGTCCCATCCAGCACTTTGCTTCTTAGGCTTTTCGCCTTACTGGCGATGCGATTTGATGCTTGGACCGCTTTCCCCATTACCTTCACCGAACCTACTTTTATGGCGAATGCTTCACCGGTTGCGATCGCTACATTGAGCGCAAGCCACGCGCCAGCTTTAACTCGCGAGATCGATTTGCCTTGAGCGTCTCGCCCTTCCACCAGATCCATCCAAGACTCACCCACC
>JBGSKV010000055.1:0-6656 GCA_041740975.1 Oligoflexales bacterium
AACGGCACGACGTTTGTCAGTGTAAATAGTTGGGATAAGCCGAACGTGCTGATGATGGATGAGCAAAAGAAATGGCACCGGGCTTTTTTGAAAAAAGTGGGTGAGCCGTTTCAACTTCAAATCGCAAAATCTATTTTATAATTCAGGGACACATAACTAATTTGTGTAATCTTTCTTCACTTTAGGCCCCCGCCGTTTAGGAAAAATGTCAATTTGACACTCGTTTAAAATTCTTTCTGCAATCGTAGGATTAAAATCTGGACGACCGCTTCGAGTAATTTTTCGAAAAAGTTCCGCGTCAAAAGGTTCTTGCCAGAAACACGAAGATCGAACTCTTTTGAGTGCACTGCTCCAAGGATAAAGTCGAGGATCCTTAACTATGTTTGCTCGAACTGGATTCAACTCAACGTAGCGGATTGCATTTTCGTAATGTTGATCGTTAAGTGGAACCGAAAAAAACCGACCTTGCCACAGGCAGCCACGCCAACTGTTACGAATGTTTATCGTACAGGTGTATCGACGGTGAACTTCCGTTAGCGCTTTTGTTACTCCGCAAGTAGTCTTAGGGATAAGGATGAGATGGACGTGATTGGGCATGAGACAGTAGGCATCGACATGTACTTCAAATTTAAAACACCATTCAAATAAAAGATTGAGGTAAAGAGAATAATCCGAATCGCAAAAAAAAGTTCTTTGACGACGATTTCCTCTCTGCGTCACATGATGCGGAACATTCGGAAGGATTATTCTTGCTATTCTTACCATAAACAGACTTATGCTGCGTATAGACCAAGTCAGGAAGTGACACCTTGACCAAAAATTCTACAAATTAGTTATGTGTCCCTGAATTAGGCGCTTTGAATATCGTGGCCCTTCGGCCCGAAACTAATGCGTTTTGGGGAGTTTTCAATGCGCGTGGCAATATGCACGGGGCGTTTCCACACCTGAAAAAGATTGCGAAGGGTTTCAATAGTTTTGGCTTGATCCAAGTCGGTGCCATCATAAACGTGTTCCAGAAGAAGCTCTGAACGATTGCCGTAGTTCGCGTCCACAACTTTAATAATCGGCTGACCGAAGTTTGTGAGTTGCTTGAGAAGGCGATTTTTAACGTCGTTAAAATCCCGACTTGAGATCACATATTTACTGGACCGCTTGTCATAATCGTAAATAAACATTTTGTGTTCATGACAAAAGTCCTCATCCAAATATTCTTGGATGAACGTGATGTCATTATGAACTTTGCGGACTTCAAATAGTTTTTCCATACCTTTGCCGGCGTTGGTATTCCAAGCAGCGCGTTTTTTAGGATCTTCAATATTTTGGTATTCGACGCCGTGCTTGCCCGTGTTCCAACGGTGCTCAATATGACGAAGAAGTTCGATACCGAGTTTGTAAGGATTGAGCTGTCCTGGGGCCGAGCCCACGACGCCGGCGTGATTTTCGCAGTAGTCGACAATCTCAGATGCCTTGAGCGGCGCGAGTTTGGTCATGACCATGCTGTGCCAGTAGCTAGCCCAACCTTCGTTGATAATCTTGGTCTGCATTTGAGGCGCGAAGTAGTAAGCCTCGTCGCGAACGATACCGAGGATGCGCTTTTGCCAAGCTTCCATCGGTGCGTGATCGATTAGGAACTTTAGGACATCGCGCTCCGGCTGAACGGGGAAGTTTTCTTTCTTATCTTTGGCTTTTTGATCGCGTGACGCTTGCTGCTGAGCCATAAACTCAGCTGGGTTGATGTATTTGTCCATATAGCCTTTGGCAACCATTTTGGGCGCTGCAGGCTGACGATAGACATCTTCGTCTTTGGATGCTTGTTTGGTCGGCTGAAAAATCGAGTACGCATCGATTAAGTTTTCCAGAGAAAGAACACAGTCAATAAAGTCTTCAACGATATCGTGTCCAATGTCTTCAATATAACGGCGGATCGTGCTCGAGTGGTTAGCCATCTGATCGAGCATCTTGCGGTTGGTCTTTGAAAACCAAAGATTATTTTTGAAAAAATCCGCATGCCCGTAAACGTGCGCAATCACCATCTTTTGACTGACGAGGTTATTGGCTCGCAGAAGGTAGGCGTAGGTCGGATTATTATTAATAACCATTTCGTAAATGATGGAAAGACCATACGTATAACTCTTAGAAAGTTGCTCGTACTCCATACCGAAGCGCCAGTGTGGATAACGTGTGGGAAACCCGCCGTAGGCCGCAATTTCATTCAGTTGCTTGTAATCGACTAGTTCGAAAACCGTCGGGAAGTAGTCTAAGCCAGCTTTCCTCGTTACTTCGCCCAGTTCGTCGGCGATTGCTTGTAATTCAGCGGGTAGAGCTTCAATGCGATGCATAGTTACTTACCCTTTCCCAAAAAGATCTTGAGTGCGTCCACAATCGCATCTTTACTATTGATCTGCGCCATCGTGACCTTTTCGTCATTTGGATCAAAGTGTTTTTCTAAGTCACGGTAGAACTGACCCGAACCGTAACGAGACTCAACTTGTCCGTAACAAAATAAGTTTGATGCTGGCAAAAGTTTTGTTTCCAGAAGTTGCATACACTCGGTCGTATCGTTTCCGGACCAGTTGTCGCCGTCGGAAAAGTGAAACAAATAAATATTCCACTCGAAAGGATTATAGCGTTCTTCAATGATATCAATGGCGAGTTTATATGCGGAGCTAATGAGCGTGCCGCCCGACTCTTTTGTTTTATAGAAAGTATCTTCGTCGACTTCTTTGGCGCTTGCGTCATGCGTTAAATAAACGCGTTCCAAGCCTTTGTATTGGCTTTTTAGCCACGTATCGAGCCAGAAACTTGTTAAGCGAACGAGTTCTTTTTGCTCATCGCCCATCGATCCAGACACGTCCATCATATAAAGAATGACGGCATTGGTTTGCGGCTGATGGGTGACTTTGTAAGACCGAAAGCGCTTATCTTCTTTAATGGGAACTATGTAAGGATCATCCGGATTATAAACACCTTCGGCAATGCTTCGCTTGAGTGCTTCGCGGTAAGTGCGCTTAAAATGTTTGAGGGAGTCCGGACCTTGCTTCAAAATACCAGTGTACTTGTAAGTCGTAGACTCGATGTTTTTCTGGCCACGGTTTTCAATATTAGGAAGTTCCAATTCTTCCGAAAGAATGGCTGCTAGTTCTTCAAGCGTGACGTCCACTTCCAAAACATGTTGCCCGGCCTGATCCCCAGCCTGCTTTTGATCACTTGGTTGTCCGCCTTGATCGACTGGATCACCGACCTTACCGTCGCCTGCTCCCGAACCACCTTGTTGGTTGGTATCGTAACGGAACTTCGGAAGTTCAATACGCGGAATGGGAATAGAAATCGTCTTTTTGCCGCGGCGACCAAGCAAATCTCCGTTCGAAATAAATCGACGAAGTTCCTTCTTGATCTTACCCCTGACGATCTTACGGAATCGGTTTTGATCGTATTCCATTTGCATAGACACATCCCATCAGGAGGCTTTGTCTGAATTTCTCACCATATCGCCGCGTGCAAAGATACTAGCAACGAAACCCAAGGCATCGCCAGCACAGATTTCGCAGTAGCCGTAGTTTTTGATCAAACGATTCTTAACGACATCAATCTTTTGTTGCGTTTCTTTGTCGACAACATTGGAGACAAGACTCGTTAACTTGATCGTATCTTTTTGATCTTCGAATAATTTTAATTCGAGGGCGCGGTGAAGACGTTCGTTGGCGCGGAAATCAAAAGACTTGTTATCGAGAGCGAGGGCTCCGATGTAGTTCATGATCTCACGGCGGAAGTCGTCTTTGCGGCCTTCGGTGATATCAATTTTTTCTTCGATTGAACGCATCAATCGCTCATCGGGCTCTTCCGAAGATCCTGTGTAAGGATTACGGACTTTTTCCTTCTGAGTGTAAGCCTTGACGTTGTCGATATAATTGGCGCAAAGTTTGTCGATAGCGTTCTCGTCTGCTGTGATGGCGCGTTGCACTTCATGCTTAACGATATCTTCGTATTCTTTCTTAACAACTGCGAGGCGTTCGCGGTAACTTTTGCGAGTTTC
The DNA here is from genome assembly GCA_041740975.1 of Oligoflexales bacterium. GTDB lineage: Bacteria > Bdellovibrionota_B > Oligoflexia > Oligoflexales > JALZUQ01 > JBGSKV01. The sequence goes on from JBGSKV010000055.1 coordinate 4,034, forward strand.
TTCGTCGTTGATGAGCGAGTGATTCTTAAGGCCAGAATCCAACTGGTTCAAAACGATGAATGGGTTGATACAACCTTCGCCACGATTTTCGACGAGAGCGTTTGAAAGCTTATCTTGGATGTAACGCGGGCTGATACCTTCCATACCTTCACGATTTGCTTCTTTACGAAGTTCCTTGACGTTGTCATCCGTAAATCCTGGGATGTTTTTGCCGTTATAAAGTTTGAGTTTTTGCAGAAGCGTCAGATTTGCCTTTTTCGGTTCATCCAAACGCGTCAAGATCGCCCACATTGCGGCCGTTTCAATCGTGTGCGGTGCGATATGAATGTGCGGAACAGTCTCAGCATTGAAGTCACGTTCATAAACGCGAATTTCGTTTTCTAAGCGTGTGATGTAAGGCACATCGACGCGAACCGTACGGTCACGAAGAGCTTCCATAAATTCATTGCTTTGAAGTTTGCGATACTCTGGTTCGTTCGTATGGCCAATGATGACTTCGTCGATATCGCTTTGCGCGAACTTCTTCGGCTTGATTTTGTGCTCTTGGCTCGCTGTTAGCAAGTCGTACAAGAAAGCCACGTCAAGTTTAAGCACTTCGATAAATTCAATGATACCGCGGTTTGCGACATGGAACTCGCCATCGAAGTTAAAAGCGCGTGGATCCGAGTCCGATCCGTACTCGGCGATTTTTCGATAGTTGATGTCACCGGTGAGTTCTGTTGAGTCTTGGTTTTTCTCGTCCTTCGGTTGGAACGTACCGATACCGATTCGATCGGCTTCACTGAGAACAACGCGGCGAATCTCGATATGCTTCTCGACTACATCTTCCCAACTACCTTGGTAGTGTTTGAGAAGTTCTTGATAGACATAACGGCATGGTGGACACAAATCCCCTTCGATATGAAGAGACTCATCTCGGCTGCGACCTGTATTGATGTGATTAAGAATCTCAGCCTGTTTGCCTTTTGGAATCAAGCGAAGTGGTTCTTCATTAATCGGGCACTTCATGGTGTCGTCCATCTTCAGGATATCCGACAAGTTCTTCCAAGAGTAACTATATAGTGCACCTTCTGGTGTTCGCGAATAATGTTCGACGCCTTTTTTTAACATACGGGTGATTGTTGATTTTGCCGAACCAACTGGGCCGTGAAGTAGGATAACGCGTTTTTCTGGGCCGTAACGATGGGCGGCTGCTTTAAAGAAATTCACCATTTTCATGAGGTGGACATCCAAACCGAAAACAGCATCTTTGCCGCCATCAATTGGATCGTCGAAAAAACGATAATGACGAATCGATTTTTTGTATTCGTTGTATTCGTCAAAGCCATAGCTTGCGACCATGTCGTAAATTCTTTGGAAAGCAGTTCGTGCAATCTGAGGTTTTTCCAAAACCATATTGAGATAAGTTTTGTAATCTCCCGTCCAATGCAGTTCTGCATATTCTTTCGCAAATTCATCTTTGCTGATGAGTTGCATGATTTTTTTTGCGTCCATTGGGCTCTCCTCGAGTGGATAGAGTGGATGGGGATATGGCTTTCCGCTACATATATAAAGAGTAAGATGTATGCTTTGCGGTGTCAAAGATTGCTTTTCAGAAAGGCGCACTTAAGGCTGAGTCTTTTATAGTCAATTGTCGGATTATTTCGATTTTACCAAATTTAACGCATCGTCAATTTTCATTTAGGTTACGCAAGAGAGGCTTTTGTCGGGCCGACCCGACGCGAATCCACAAAATGCACAAGGAGGCGATAATTCTGGGGTTCTATTTGAGGAATTGCAGGAGCGTCATCATTAGACTATGTAGAGCGAGTCAGTTGATTTCTATAAACTTTTACCGGGAAAATTTTATGAAGATTATGAAAAATGTGATGGCCACGTTGTTTGGTTTGGTTTTTATAACTCTACTTTCGTCCAATTCTTTTGCGCAGGAAACGTTAAATCAAGAAGATAATTTTAGTTTCGGGGTTGGTTTAGGCGTCTCGTCTGACGCTGAGAGCTATCGAATGAACATTGCGACGCCGACTTTGTTTGCAGTTCCTGAGGGAAAATTTTTTGCGGGCAACTATAAAATTTATGCAGGTTTAGGACTATTGAATTACTCGAATTTGAAAATAGTCGCTGGCGAATACGAAAACTCTGCTAGTCCTTACGCGAATGTTGGTCTTCAAGTTCAAAAAAATTATCAAAATCTCCGTTTCGGAAGTTATGCGCGCATCGGAGCAGTTGGAGTGTTTCCCGATAGTGACATTAGTGATGAATCTAATTTGCTGGGTGTTCAACTTGCGTCGGGAGTGGAAATACCACTTGTGAGTGGGTCGCATTTTTTTATGGGTTTTGATGCTCGTTTCATTAATGAACGAGCTGATAAGCTCGCGGGAAAGCCAGACCTGTTTAATCAGTTGATTATCGAAACGGGTGTAAACGCTTATTTGAAATAATATAGTTAAATGAACATTCGGCCGCTTCGCGGCCGGAGACCTAAATTTGCTCCGCCGTTCGCACTCACAGTTTTCAATTCTTTGGTTGATTGGTCCGGTTATCCCGGCTTAAATTTGTCTGGGCGGTGTCGGCTGATGCAGCCTCAATGCCCAGCCAAATTTAAGCCGGCTCAACCGTCCCAGCC
>JBGSKV010000056.1:0-6465 GCA_041740975.1 Oligoflexales bacterium
GGCTACGTAAGCCCGGTGCGGTATGAGGAACTTACGAAAGTTGCTTAACTGTGTGTCCGAAAAATCCTGGGAAGATCAACCCCCCCCTAATATGGACCACGTAGGTTTTTATAAGGTCCAGACCCCAAGCATAACTTTGAATGTTTTGGATCCATTCAAAATAACTAGCCGTCACTCCTCTGCTGGATGCAATCACCATTTCATATGCTGACATTTTATTGTCACGATGTGTAGATTTTTCATTTCTTGTCGACTTCTGCGCTATAAAATATTCCTGCCTGAACGTTTTGATTGAACGTACTAGAACTCAATCTCTGAACCTGGAAACTTTCACATTTCTTGACAAAGCCAGGATTATTCTTCAATCTAAAAAGATACTTTTAAGTGGCGCTGAGGACTTGAAAATGAAGATTTTTTTAGTGAGTACGTATTTTTTTATTATGGTGGGAATGACTTTTAGTTGTGCGCATGCACGAGTCGTTAAGTCTCAACCAGGCAAAGGCGGACTGATCGCAGTGGGTAAAGGTATGTTTGGCGACGCCAGAGCTGAGGCCGATCTAGAAATGCGAAGAAATTGTGGGTCCAAACGACCAGTGATTTTGGAAGAAGGCGAACACGTCGTGGGCACATCGACATCGACTGATAATAAGCGTACCAAACGAGGATCCCGCTCTACCGGAACAACCAGAGATAGAACTGAGTGGCGAATTAAATATAAGTGCGGAAAAGCGTAGTAAATGAAAAAGCCATAACTCATGTTATGGCTTTTAATTAGAAACAGGAGATCCTTCGCCTCTCCCTCACCGGTTCGGCAGACACGGCTCTGCATGACGAATTAAGATGCCTTCACAATCGGAATATTACCTAAATAGTTCACTTGCTTGATTGGTCCGAAGTTCTCGAGTTTTGCGAACGATGGTCTACGACCACGTTTGGTTGTTCGGAAGCTTGAGATATTGACCAGTTTCGAAGAAGAGTTGTTTTGCTCACCCAAGTAAGTATTCAAGAACTCGCGGAAGATCTTTTTGACAACCGGCGATTCGGCGGTGCTGTTTGTTACGGTTTCAAAGTAAGGCTTATCTTTGAAGTTCATCATCGCGCAAACAACTTCGAAGGCAAGACCGCGGTGGTTGACTTCCGAAGCGACTTCAAACAAGAAGCAAAGATGTTGCAGCAGAGTTTGTTGCGAGCGTTCGTTGCCAGTCCATTCTTTGGAAAGTGCGTACTCAGCAGTCGTATTTACAAAGAGTGAGAAGCGTTCAGGTTTCTTAAGCATGTAGAACTTCATCGTGTCAAAAAGGATTTTTTGACAGTGATTGTCGCCCTCAAGCCAAGCGCCTAAGTTTTCCAGAAGATACTGCAGAGCAACGGCTTCTGTACGTTTGTCAAATAAAAGAAGGAACAAGTGCTCGAGGAGACTGTGGCCGAAGCGAGAAACGATTCGGTTGAAGTTTTCTCTGTTTGTACCTTTTTCAATGACTCCAAAGTACTGGAGCAAGCTTAAGCGGATGCAGTTGTTACTTTGGTTGCTAACCGAAAGTAAGTACGCCGAAATCTGCTCGATAAGTTGATCCGGGTTTTTGAGAACGCCTGGATAAGCTTCCTTAACCGATTTAATCGATCGGCCAAGTTCGCAGATCATCGCCACACCCATGGAGAAAATATCTTCGACGTGGCTGTTTTCAGAAAGCTCGATCGACAAGACGATACGAACTAGAGTTAAACAAGCGTCTTCGAAGCCTGGCTGTTGGAAGAATTCTTCCAAGAAGGAGCCGATGAGCTGTTCGTTATTAGAGGAAGCCAACCAGATGAGAAGCGACTCGACGATAATCTCAGCCGACAAGTGCATTTCGCGGCGTTCACACAACCGGTATGCAAAGTGGCGGACGATTCGCTCTTGGTCTGCATCGCTGAAGTTCTTCTTCAGCGTACGCATCTCGTTCCATTTGAGCAAGATACCGTAGTCGATGAGATCGATGGCGTCTTCGACGTTAACAATACCACGCCATTCTTTAATTTCTTTCGGCTTGCTTAGCGTCATTACGTTATCCATGGGCCACCTTCATCTTTTTGTTGTTACTGATTTCGATTTGTACTTTGTGACGATCCAGTTCGATTATTTTTTTGATCTCTGCAATCAACTTGCTTGGCGCCTCATGAAACGTAAGTCCATATCCAACAGGCCAACTTGGATTGGAGTTGTAGCGAATCACATAAGCGCCGGTATTGTAGGAGCGCGTCATGGAATCGATTCGCAAAGTTAACTTGATCAGGTCACCAACATTGAAGGGTTGCTCTTTCGTCTCTATGAAGAGCCCTGTTTCCGAAATATTTGCGCCACTGCCTTCGACGACGTGCTCGTCGTTATGCAAAATCACACTGCCGGTTACCGCCACTCGGCTGGCAAAGCCGCCGCGACGCGAAGGCGTCGGAATGTCAACGCTCGGGGCCATACCTTGAAACCCAAGCTGGTCCCACGCTTCAGAGATTGGTTTCCAGTCATCCCAGCCCATCTTGAAAATGTACGCATTTTGAGCGATCATTTTGTTATGGTTCAGTTGAGCCAACTGTTCCACGGCGAAGGGACCAAGCTGCTGGTCGTTTTGAAAAAGGTACCATTCAAGATTTTTCATTGCTCTCAGACGCCCCGCTAACAATTCAACTTTACTGGTCAATGCCCCAGTATTTATTCAAGAACTAGCCAAGTTTTCGGACTCCCCCAAATAAACTTTAGGGGAATATGAAATTAACGGATGTTTTGCCAATTATTATAAGGTGTTAAAATTTATGAAGATCAAGAACGTACTATGCAGAAACCTTACAGCTTTGCTGATTTTGGTGGGATTTGCCGAAATTTCGCCAGTATTTTCGGCTGGTTTTCAGATCAATTTGGCCTCACCGGCAACGCTTAAGAACTGGCGGAGTTTGCAGTCACTTGACGACGCCTCTTTAACGCAGACTTGGACGCGCCATAACAATAAAGGAAAAGGCCTTGGCCACTTCCACTGGACTTGGCGCCTCGGCTGGCTACACGCCTGCGCTAAGAGCAATGCGTCGATCTGTCCGGCGATCTATGCGGCAGGACTTAAGGATGACGCGATGGTGGTGCGAACCAAAACAGTTCAGATCATCGGCAAACGCTACGAGCAAAGATCCGACAAAACTCTTCTGACGTCTTTAGAAAAGACTTTCAGCGATAAGAGAAACTTTCGCAAAGGGCAGTCCCTGCGCGTGCAACGTGATGTCCTCTACGCTCTGAAAAAACTTGGCGGCACGGAGGCGCATGATCTCTCCATCCGATTGACGAAGAAGGACCCCGAGCTTCGCGACTATGTAGAAAAATTACATAAAAAAGCCATCTGATAGCTCAGATATTTAGCAAATCACATCAAATCTCAATCGTTGTTTTGGACTTGAGGCGAGTCGTGTTATAAATCGGCTCGTTTTATGCTCCATTGCATGGGGCGGAAATAAGTGTGGCCCCATAGCTCAGCTGGATAGAGCACAAGATTTCTAATTCTGGGACGGCAATTTTTAAGGAACGATGATTATTAACCAAACTCTTGCCAATAAAGGACTTCCGAGGTTTTGAACTTCTCGCTATAACTCACTGTTTACCCCTCTTTCTAACGAAACGGGTGCAAAATGGGTGCATGGCCCCATAGCTCAGCTGGATAGAGCACAAGATTTCTAATCTTGCGGTCGTACGTTCGAGTCGTACTGGGGTCGCCATTTTTCTTTTTTATTTAAATCACTTACATCAAATGAAAAAAACTTCGAGCACAAGACTTTTGTGTCTATGCCTCAAAAACACCGCGGATGAAAAAAAGCCACGCATCGGCGTGGCTTTTTCAATTTTAATGACTTAATTATTTAATTCTTACAAATGGCGTAAGCGGTTGGTTGTTGTTGTCGCCACCAATAAACAAAATATCTTTGTCTGAGGTTTCGCCTTTAGCTAGCATGACGAACAACGGATGCGCCTTTCGAACTTGATCACCTGGTTCGCCATCAAAGCCGCGCTCATCGAAAAAAACAGTAGGATTGCCAGAGCGTGTGATGAGCATAAATGGTGATTTAATGGTTAAAACGCCTTCTTCTTGAATGCCTGACGTTTCAAATACCATTTGACCTGCAAGATACGCGCACTTTTCTTTCAGTCTCAGTAAAGAGTGAAATGACTCTACGGCTGCATCTGATTCTGAAAATTCAATGGTAGCAATATAAATTTCTGTTAAGCCCATTTTAGCTGCAAGATCTTTATCAACAGTCCATTTGCCAATCAGACCAGAAGCGACAATGTTATTTTCGTCTTTACAGATGTAGCCATCGCGTTCTATGGCATTTACATTGCTGTCACTAGCGGTTTTTCCACAAGAAACCATTAACGTCATTAAAGCCACAATTATCCAATACATAAACCACTCCATTCTTCTAATAAATATCTTCAAAAAATCGCACCTTGTCCTTCCTCGTATCTGATGTGCGTTTTATAGTCAAGGTTTTGAGGTACATCAAATCTAAACCTGAATTTTTTCTTCCTTAATTTAAATGACAATTAGGGTGTGGGTCGGTTTTATGTACTTAAAAACCACAAAAATTCAGCCTGTTGCCAAGTTTCCGGTGTTGACGACGTCAACAGTCAGCCAAATACGCGAGTATAGCCTTTTTATAAGTGTGCGGAACCAGCACCTCAATAACCCATTCATCAAGGTAATGCGTGTATTCTAGCTCTTGCTGATACTTAGCAGGTGCAGATAGGTGGGTTCAGGCGCCCTGTCTGCATTTCCCGAAAAACACCTAAGGTGGCACCAATAATAAGTACTACTGCCCAATTATGTACGGATCAAGAATTTATAAGCTGCCGACATGATGAGCTTTAATATTGGCACCCCATTTGCATTTCAATCGTCTCTTATGTGGAGGTTCGATATTATGAAAGCTATTTTTACTTGGTCAGTTTCTTTACTTAGCGCCATCGTTCTCGCAATCTGCGCCTCAGCGTGTGCAACGGAAAATTCCACCTTAAACGATGATGGCATTCCAGATATGCCACGGACCGAAAATCTCACCAGTAAGTATGGCCCGCAAAAGAATTACAAATATTCCATAGTTGCCAAATCCTTTCGCGACCTCGCCGTGGCTCCTCGCAACGCGAATCGCATAGCTTTTTTTGATCGACGAAATTTAAATGTAATTAACTTGGAAGATGGCTCATCCCTTTATAAAAAAACTTTAGATACACCGGTCATATTAGATCGACTCATTACGTTTTCGCCCAGTGGTAACAAACTGGCCTTTACGGACAGTATGCGAAATCCCAAGGAATCCAATTATTCAAGATGTGTGTTTATCTTAAATCTTGCAAATGCCAATGAATCGTCGAAAGACTGGAAATGTATCGTCCTCGATCACCACAAGAATCCTCTTAATCAAGCTCAAAAAGTCGGTGGTGTCATTAAAAGATTAGAGTGGAGCCAAGATGAAAGCTTCGTGATGGCCGTTTCTCAAATTTTCGGAAATACCCATGATTTGCCGTCATATACGGTTTTGACGACCCTGCATCTTGCGTCTGGCAAATCGCAAACCTTGTTTGACAAGAAGTCCGTTGAAATTGGAGACTTTGGTTTCAATTACGATAAATCCAAGCTCTACGTTATCACCGCTAAAACAAAATCTCGCTGGCACGATCGCGAACTATGGATGGTCCCAGTACAGAGCGAAACTTTCGGAACTCCGGAAAAAATTTCAGTAAACCTTTTCAAAAACTATCGAAGTCTTGGAGAGATATGGGTTCCTCAAATCGAAAACGCTGAACAAATAGCTTTGGGCGGCATGGGCGATGCAGCAAAATTTGATTTCCAAGACGCTAGCCTGCAATATACGGCGCTACAACCAGGCCAAGCAGGCGGCGGTGGCCCCGACGAACTTCTGATCATTAATGGTGGCAAGAATGCGATCGATCTACGTAACAAGGGGCTATGGACCGCAGCATCTGATGGGAAGGTTTCCTATTTTCCGCAATCTAAAGCTGCCGAAGCAGGGGTAAGTTTTTTTGAAACGAACTATATCTATGGCTCTACACATCTATCGGAACCACTTTCAGTAGTCGATACTTTTGGTATATCCAAATCCGTCGAAATTTCACCGGCAATTATCAAGCACGCCGGTTTTTATGGGGCACGTTTTGATAGCGATCATGGTCGGTGGTTACTCATTGAGTCAAAATCAAATAATGAGGAGCAATACCTCCATGTTTATGATTTGCTGACTGGGGGATAAGCCTTAGGCGGGGTTTTGTAGCCGATGGATTCGGCAAACTGCCAGGGGATAGGCCCTATAAAGCCACTTTGACTTTTATATGTCAGCCACCAAATTCCCCAATCCACTCCCATACAATCACCAAATCACCATTAGCTTCATAATGGTAAATGATATTTTATGGTTTTGTAAACTAAATAGGCT
>JBGSKV010000057.1:0-29046 GCA_041740975.1 Oligoflexales bacterium
TTGGCAGTCGCCATTTCTTCATTAGTGCTCTGCAACTCTTCATTAGCTGATAGAATCTCTTCGCTTGCTGACTTTAGTTCTTCGTTGGCAGCCTGCTCTCTTTCTATAATGGAGTTCAAATATTCTTTAGTCTCGTTGAGCTCCCGCACAAGCCGATGGTTCTCGTTGCTCTCTTCCGGTGTCTGTTCTACGGTTTTTAAAACACTGGTGGCGCTAGGTCCAAACAAAACCGCGAAATAGCGCTGGGCATTGTTGGCGGCGGCAAAAGGAAGCACGTCGATTGCCACCAGCATTGTTTCTTGATTTGGGAGCCTCATCATGGCTGTTCTCTTGACGGATTCATTCTTAATCCCTGCCTCTTGCAGGGCGGTTCGCAACTCAACTAAGAGCCCCTCACGGCACATCTTAAAGAGGCTGGAGGTGATGTCGCCGGCCGGATGTAAAAGAAAAGGACTCGTATCGCCGCGAAATTGAACGACATCAAACTGTTCGGTAATAATGACCCCCGGAGGAGAGTACTTCATTAAAATGGTCCGGTCCGCGTCGTTGCGAATGTCATTTTTTGTGACGGTATCACCACGCGAGATATTTTGACTGGTGACAACAGGAGGCTTATCAGCCAGAGCGTCGAAAGCGAAATCCGGAACACGCATACTACGCAGCGCATGCTTTCTTGAAAAAATTTTTCCGTCCTTGTCGGCTATGCCAAATAACTCCGTTGCGGTTCCAATCGTCTCAGCACTGCCAAGGGCAAGAAAACCGTCGGGGTTTAGTGCAAAATGAAAAGCTGACAGCACGCGGTCCTGGAGCACAGGGGTCAAATAAATAAGTAGGTTCCTACAGCTAATCAGATCGAGTTTTGAAAACGGCGGATCCCGAGTCACGTTTTGCTTAGCAAAAATACATGGCTCGCGAATGGCGGAAGACACGCGATAACCGCGTCCTTCTTTAATAAAAAAGCGTTTAAGCCTCTCCGGGGAAATATTCCCAACGCGAGTTTCGTCGTAAAATCCAGATCGCGCCGTAGAAAGCGCGGTTTCGCTAATGTCGGTAGCAAAAATCTCGATCCTAGTCGATACACCTTCTTTTTCCATAGATTCCAAAAGACAAATCGCAATGGAGTACGCTTCTTCACCAGTGGCGCATCCTGGTACCCACACGCGCACAGAAGCTGGCAGTGGCTGTCTTCTTAGAAAAGCAGGAAAAGCTTTCGTTTTGAGGGCTTCACAGCTATCGGGGGATCTGAAAAAATCGGTAACCTTGATTAAAATGTCTTCATAAAGCGAATCAACTTCAGTCGCATTGGTTTTAAGATAAGCCAGATAATCCTCGACTTTTTTAATGTCGTGCATTCCCATGCGTCGCAAAATTCGACGCTGTACAGTGGGCATTTTGTATTGCGTAAAATCCATGCCCCTGGCGGTCGTGAGCAATTTCAGAATTATACGGAAGTCTGACGACGCCTCGCCAAGGTTAGTCACTTCACGCTTAGGACCTTTCGCAATTTGGGCGAGTTCTTTAGCAATTCCCTCGGGAGGCAAGATAAAATCGACACCACTAGCAATAGCAGCGGACGGCATACCATCGAATTTGGCTGATTTCTGGTCTTGTGCAAATGTAACGCCACCTTCAATCAGAATAGCTGCGGTTCCTTTCGCCCCGTCAGTACCGGTCCCAGACAGAATAACGCCAATCGCATTGCTCTTTTGATCAGATGCAAGGGAGCAGAAAAAATGATCGACGGGATATAGGCCATCCCCACTTTTGCTGCGAGGAGCTAATGCTAGCTTGCTGTTGCTAATGGACATGCGAGTATTGGGCGGGATGACATAAACGTGATTGGGTTTAACTTCAGTCCCATCCTCAATAACGATGACAGGCATGGAAGTTGCTCGGGCAAGAATCTCGCCAAGTAAGCTCTCATGATGTGGGTCTAAGTGTTGGATCAACACAAATGCCATACCACTGGTAACGTCTAGTGCCTTAAGAAGCTGAGCAAAAGCTTCTAAGCCTCCAGCAGATGCACCAACGGCAACAATAGGAAAGGCTGCTTTCACAGGCGTTTCCGGGGGGGGGGGGCTTTTATCGAGATCATAATTATCTCTTGTTTATTATGCTTTGGATGGGGGCAAGGTTTCAGGTTGTTCCCGTAGAGGGTCATGTTTTCATGCGTATCATACGCCTTTTTCCAATAATTAGATAGAAGTCGTCCACTATTTTACCTGAGGCCTCTCATGTTGCATCCTAGATGCTCGCCACGGGGGAAAGTGCGCTCTCCGCTCTTCCGCTTCGAACGTTACAAAAGTGCCGCGTCAAGAATCGTTAAGCTGCGGATTCCTCATCGATATCCCAATTGGGGAATAGCAACACGGCTGGATGTACGTGTAAGGCGCGAGCTAGTTTGGAGGATCGCTCGACCCCAAGAGATATTCTTCCGGACTCGATTCCTGAGATTGTCGATTGAGGTATTTTACAACGTTTAGATAAGTCGTTTTGACTTAAGCCCAGCATCTCCCGAGCTACCCTCACAGCATCTCCGGGGGTTAACGATTTTCTGGTCTTTGATTTTACGAATTTTTTCACCATAGTCATTTTCTCCGATAATCATGATGCGTCACGTTGATGACAAAAACGGTAATAGATTGCGCATCAATTCGATAGATAACCCGGTACGAATCATTTAAATAAGATGAGCGATGTCCCTTCCATTCACCTTTTAATAGATGATCTTTGAATCCCGGAAACTTGCGTAAACCTTCTGGACCAGACACCTTCACAATGTTTCGCCAAAATTCATATTTTTCAAGAATATGATTCGGCAGGCGATCAACATGCTTGGCGGCAGATTTTGTTTCCAGGATCACCCACATATCAATTATATACTATACCTTTTTTAGTATGTCAATGATAGCACCTGAATGTGCGTGATCAGTCTTGCGAATGGGTATGGTCTCGGGAAAGAAGAAAGGCGCTACAAGGTCAAAACCGGCTTCAGGGACAGTCAAGATTGCTCACCTTCGTGTCATTAATTCGCAATATTTTTTCCCGCCAAAAAGAAAAACCCGAACCAGTTTTTCAACTGATCCGGGCCTTGTTTCTGTGGATAACTTTTGACGATTCCGAAATCGTCATCATAATTCGTCATTGTGGGGGTCACTAGTGACCTAACCCATTGAAAACAGAGGCAGAAAATTACATCATGCCGCCCATACCACCCATTCCACCCATACCGCCCATTCCACCACCCATACCGCCGCCGCCAGCGCCGCTACTACCTTTATCGTCAGGTTTATCAGCGATCATGGCCTCAGTAGTGAGGAGGAGAGACGCTACAGAAGCTGCGTTGGTTAAAGCAGTTTTTGTAACTTTAGTTGGGTCGATGACACCAGCTTTGTAAAGATCTTCGTATTCTTCGCTGTAAGCGTTAAATCCGAAACCGTCTTTACCGTTGCGAACTTTTTCAAGAACAACAGCAGGCTCAAGACCAGCATTTTTAACGATTTGACGAAGAGGCTCTTCAATCGAGCGACGAATAATCGCCACACCGAAAGACTGCTCGCCTTCGACTTTAAGACTATCCAAAACGTGTTGGCAACGGATGAGAGCAACCCCACCGCCTGGGACGATACCGCCTTCAACAGCAGCGCGAGTCGAGTTCAACGCGTCTTCAACGCGAGCTTTCTTCTCTTTCATCTCAGTTTCCGTAGCAGCACCGACTTTGATGACCGCAACACCGCCGACGAGTTTCGCCAAGCGTTCTTGCAATTTCTCTTTGTCATAATCAGAAGAAGTCTCTTCGATTTGGCGACGGATTGTAGCTACGCGAGCATCGATGTCCGCTTTTTTGCCTTGGCCATCAACGATAGTTGTGTTGTCTTTAGTAACGCTGATGCGCTTAGCTTGGCCAAGTTGATCAACAGTCATTTGCTCAAGTTTGAAACCTAAGTCTTCAGAAATCACCGTTCCACCTGTAAGGATGGCAAGGTCTTCTAGCATTGACTTACGACGGTCACCGAAGCCTGGAGCTTTTACAGCGCAGCACTTCAAAGTTCCGCGAAGGCGGTTCACAACAAGAGTAGCAAGGGCTTCGCCATCAACATCCTCGGAGATGATAATGAACGGACGTCCTGATTGAGCCACTTTTTCCAAGATAGGAAGAAGCTCTTTCATGTTCGAGATTTTCTTTTCGTGGATCAATACGAAAGCGTCTTCAAGAACAGCTTCCATTCTTTCCGCGTCCGTTACGAAGTACGGAGAGAGGTAACCGCGATCGAATTGCATACCTTCAACAACATCAAGTTCTGTTTCCATGCCTTTTGCATCTTCAACAGTGATAACGCCATCACGACCGACTTTTTCCATTGCGTCTGCAATGATGTCACCGATTGTTTTGTCGTTGTTTGCTGAGATTGAGCCGACTTGGGCGATTTCTTCTTTAGTGTCAGAAGGCTTAGAGATTTTGTCGAGTTGAGCGTTAAGAGCAGTAACCGCTAGGTCAATCCCGCGCTTAAGTTCCATTGGGTTTTGGCCAGCTGCTACGAGTTTCGAGCCTTCGCGGTAGATCGCTTGAGCAAGAACAGTTGCAGTGGTTGTACCGTCACCAGCGTTATCAGAAGTCTTAGAAGCAACTTCCTTTACCATCTGAGCGCCCATGTTTTCAAACTTGTCTTCAAGTTCGATTTCTTTCGCTACCGTCACACCGTCTTTGGTGATGAGTGGTGAGCCAAAAGATTTTTCAATAACAACGTTGCGGCCTTTCGGTCCGAGAGTCACCTTAACGGCGTCGGCCAAAGTATTCACGCCAGCCAAAATTTTGCGGCGAGAGTCTTCTCCGAAATTAATAATCTTCGATGCCATAGTCATTTACCTCTGTAAAAATAGTTTAAATCAAATATAAAAGCAGAAATTGTTTCAGTCTTTTTATTCGAGAACGCCAAGAATATCGTCTTCGCGCATGATGAGGTGTTCTGTTCCGTCAATCTTAACTTCTGATCCCGCGTATTTGCTGAAGATCACGGTGTCGCCGGCTTTAACGTCGGGCTTCACAACTTTTCCGTCATTAAGGATTTTTCCATTACCAACGGCAATGACTTTGCCTTCCATTGGTTTTTCTTTGGCGTTATCAGGGATGATAATACCGCCAGCTGTCTTCTCTTCGCCTTCGATACGCTTGACCAAGATACGGTCCTGTAAAGGCCTAATTTTCATAAACACTCCTCCAAAAATGAAATAACTTTCATGAGTTACTGAATTTTGCGGCGCCGCCTCTTCAACAAGAGATTGGGAGCCGTGCATTGATTTCAGGCAGACAATGTAAGGTCTGGGCCTATTATGTCAAGGGGGGATTAGAAGAAAATTAGCCGCGTTTCGATTTATGCATCTTGATTCGTGCAGGAAACCGGCTTAATCTCATGAAAGAGTAGTAATATTAACATGTTACATTTTTACATCAAGATGCTACCAATGCCGCCGAAATATCATTAACGGATTCAAAAAGGTCAGTATGCTTAGGAAAAACAATGGATTTTCCCTAATTGAACTCATGGTGGTTGTATCCATTGCGAGTACGGTTGTGTCTATTGCGCTTCCTAACATCGTCATGATTAAGATCAAAGCTGCGCGGGCTGAGATGACGCAGAATTTGCGTGTGATGAGAACCCTAGGTGAAGCGGCACGGGCAGACAATGACTCTTATCCAGTTGGCTCTTTTTCATATGGTGTCGCAGATTTCGGAGGCGAGATTATCAATTGCAATCCGAACTTTCTCGGGTTTTCAGTTCCGTCCTGTCAAAAACTTCGTTACCACTATGTTTTGAACAGCAGTAACCCAACCGGAATTTATGTCGAAGCTTGGTCGTTTTACTGGCGCGATCTGGGTGGCGAAGGAGAGAGTGCAGGTTATGGTCCCGTAACAACGAAATGCAAAACGCCAGATCCTGGTCTTTACGCGGCCTGGTATAGCGACTTTTGGTATATGTCGAGTGAGGGCACCCTTACCGCTAACGGGGGAGATCATAACGATATGGTCAAAACCTGTATATAAATTTTCTTATTGTCTTAATTCTTTTTCCTAATAGGTTCCACAAGACAAGCACCAAGAAGAAAGTCTCAATAGCCAGATTCAATCAGGCAAAACTACATAACCGTATCCAACGACGTCACCTTTGGAGAACCCTTGATCCGTCGGGCTACAAGCCTTGCGGGGGTCTGTTATCACGTGGGCATAGACTAGAAGTCTTCTGCCATCTTCTAAGGTTTTCAAACGAAGCTTCTCTGAGGATTGACAGAATTTATCAGAATTCGCTGGGGCGGTTTGTTGAACCAAAGCGTTCGCTTCTTCGTCGGCTACCCAGTGCGATGATAAATAGCCTTGTTTGATTTTATTCAAAACGTCGTTCGTTAAATCCTCTTCGGTTTCATCCGGGGTGTCTTTTGATGTAAAGCTGCTATAAAGCATCTTTCCAATCACATCATCTCCCGTATCGACCGTGGTAAAAAAATTATACGTTTTATCCAGTTTTGAAGGATTTTGAGCTGTGACCATGACTGCGCCAGGCAATACAGGGTTAGCTACCAAAATATCCAAGTCAAAAATCTCGCCTTCAGCGAAAAGTTTGCCGACTTTTTCAAACGGAGTTCCCGTAGGATCCGGAATAGTTGGGATGACGGGTCGTTCGCTGCTACTTCCGCCAAAACCAGCCCCATAACCAGCGCCACTGCCTATCGACATTCCAGCCGAACGAGGTCCGTATTGTGCAAAGGCGGTACCTGACAAAGTCCCTAGTAAACAAATCAACAATCCGAAATTTCTAGCGTTACTTCCCATACAAATAAACTCCTCAAATATTTTTATTCTCACAAGGTTTAAGTTCTTCTCTTAGTTTGGAACTTGATAAAATAATTTCTCGTCTTCCACAATCTCACGCCGACTTGCTCTTACGAACCTAATAGGCAAGTATTGCTTACAGATAGAGTATTTGCCCACGCAGGCCCCGCTGTGCAACATGATGCGATCCACGTACGGTGAGTCTATGTCGAAACAAGTCGTGCTTCGGCCGGGAGAGGGACATTGATAAACACTCAGGACCTTAAGTAGTGATCCAGAGTTAATGACGAGTGGTTCATCCAATATGTTCTTTAGATAAAATGTAATAAACTTAGGATGTTCATAGTCTTCCGAGCCAGCATGGATCTTAATCTGCGTGTTGATTTGAAAATATCCGCCCGCCCGAATGTCTTTTATTAACGTGTCGCCTGCGATTTCGTGGACATGTTGGCTTTCAAACTCTTCCGTCGGAAGAATGATGTCAGCTATGGCCGCCGTGGAGAAAAATAATCCGCTAACTAATAACCAATAAAAAGTTTTCATTTCAGCTTAATCCTCTTATTAAGTATTAAAGTTTAGTCCGGCAAAACTACATAAGCCCTATGGTAAATTTGTCCAGTTCTTGCACCACGTGCGTCCGGATTGCAGACTCGGCGTTGATCTTCGTGCACCGATTGAGAGACAAGCGCACGTTTGCCGCTTTCAAGTTGTGTGACACGGAGATAAAATTTTGAATGACACTTCGTAGGCGAAGTCGGTGAGTCTAAGGATTGGACTAAGGCATTTTGTTCTTCACTGTACGCTAATGGACTCGAATAAAAACCCATTGCGAGATCATCTTTAAATTCTTTCTGATAATCGAAGAGACTGCCATCGTCTGCCAGTCTAGGGACGGTTTGCGCGTAAAGTATCGGTCCCAAAACATCATCGCCCTCATTGAAAGCCACCAATAGCGCATCCTTGTAAAGAAACGACGGTCGGTGAGCTAGTACCACCACTGCGCCCTCAAGAACGGGATTGTCAAGAAGAACACTAATGTCTGGAGCTACGCCAGCATCGAAGAGTTTTCCGACCTTCTCGAATGCGCTGTCAGTAGGATCAGGGATTTTCGCAACGGATTGACGCGCACTGCTGCTACCACCGCCAGCCCCATAACCAGCGCCACTGCCTATCGACATTCCTGCCGAGCTGGGGCCGTACTGTCCGAATGCCGAACTCGAAAAAACCGCGAGGACGCTTAACACCAACAAACTTCGGTAAACATTTTTCATAATCAATCCTTTTTCAAAGTACGAAGGCCAGCTTTATGCCAACCAAGTTATCTATTCTTCATGCAAGACTATGTATCCACGGGCGAAGTCCTGGCCACTACTCACGCCATGAATGTCTGGGTTACACTTTTTCCGCGCATCGGCGAGCGTACCGATAACGACGACAATTCGGCGGCCATCTTCTAAGGTTGTGAGGCGAAGGGAAGTTTTGGAGCGGCAGTATGGTTCGCTGTTTTCCTTAAATTGGAACTGAACCAAGGCATTGTTTTCTTCGTCGTTTTCCAACGGGCTGAAACTGCCCTTAGCGATGTCTTTCTTCAAAAGTTCGAAGTAAGTCTCATCTGCTACTTCAGCCGATCGTATTCTGTAAGCTTGCGTGTAAAGAATAGGGCCAACCACATCGTCGCCTGTATTCAAAGATGTCAAAACCTGATCTTTAGTCAGCTGGGAGGGTGTGCGCGCCATTACAAATGAAACTGGTGAAAGAATGGGGTGGTTTTGCAGAACGCTCAGTTCAAGGGCGTCGCCATCTTCATATAACTTGCCGATTTTTTCAAAAATAGTTCCGCCAGACTCGGCAGAAAAAACGTTGTCGGATACTTGTTTTGCCGACTCATCGGAGCTGTAGCTTTCGAATTGCGCCAAAGCTGAACTGGTTAAGGTCACGAAAACACTGAACGTCAATAAACCCCTGAATACTATCCCCATAAGCTTAAGCCCCTCTCAATTTTCAACACCAACAACTTTATTCGAAAATCACTTCTATTTTGTATGCGTACTGAGCGTCAGGTTCCGGGCTGTCTACCGTCAGCTTGCGAACTTCAGCCTTGAGAGTGCGAGCACTTTCGTCCTCAGAAAGTTTCGCCCACGCATCGCGTTTGATGAAAAGTCGCAGAACAGAATTCGGCTCGGCAATGCCATCATCCTCAAGAGCTTCTATGTTCCAAGTTTGCTCGGCTGCTTCGATATCGCGTCGCAGGTAAATTCGGGGTGCTGGTTCTCTTTTCGCAAATTCAGTCAACTGAACGCTCAGTTCTTTCCAGTCGTTTTCAATCTCAGCGCTTTCAATCTCGCCATCCTCAGATAACTGAACTTTCGAACCGCCATTGCGGAGTTCACCGTGAATCGCGCCGTTCGATTGAGGACGGCCATTGCGAAGCTCGCCTTTATATAAGTCTTCGGCAGCGTAAGCAGCAAGAGAGCAAATCAAAGTTAAGCTTACGAGAGTTTTAGTGGCGAGAGTCATCTGAAGGCCTTTCGTTATGAAGTAAACTAAAAAACTGCACAGACATGCAGTACACATCATTTTTGGTTTTGCTGGAGTCATCCAAGAACGCATAAAGTTCCCGGCGGAAGTCGGAGATTTTTTTCTTCACGGCTTCCATATCTTTTTTATCAACGCTGAGCATGATCGCCGAAAAATCCCGTTCGGCCACTGTTTGTGTGCTAATGGCTTCTTTGCCTTTATCCAAAATCTCTCGGTGCAAATCCGCGATAACTTTGTTCGGGATATCTTCAGAGGTTGTGATGGTTTTATCGGTGCGCGAGTAAGTATTGTTTTTGTTTTTCTGCACAAGACCCAAACGAGCTAGACAGTTCAGGGCCTCACGCACATTCGAAAGGGGGATATTCAGCTTAATCGCAAAATCCACCACCGTGTGCTCACCCGGGAGCTTGAGGAGTTCGTCGAGTGCCCAGTAGTACCAGTGCCCCATGGTTTCATGCGTCTGAATGTCGATCTCTTCAAATTTTGTCGCAGCGGGGGAGTCCATCAGCCCTTGGCGCGTGCTTCGGTAGTTTTTAAGTCTTTCGATGGAACGATTGCGTCGTACTGAGGATCTGGCGGACGTTTTTTCGACAAGATCACAAAAATACGATCTCTCATCAGGAGTCATATCAAGGTGACCGGCGACGTCATAGGCGCGAGCATAGGACAGACTTTTCTTGCCATTGATCACACTCGATAGCATCGAAGGGCTCAGCTTCAGCTGACCCGCAAACGTGCGCAGCTGAAATGTCGGATTGATGCGTGTCTTTTCAAGAAGTAGGTCTGCAAGAAACTCGCGGTAGTCATCGTATTTTTCGATTTGAGATACCACTTACCATAACCTCAGAAATTTATGGAGGATGGCTTCCTATAAAATGTGATTCAAAAGTAATCAATAGCAAAGGTGAACAGCCAGGTACTTAAATTCACTAAAGTGCATTAATAG
Source organism: Oligoflexales bacterium (assembly GCA_041740975.1). Taxonomy (GTDB): domain Bacteria; phylum Bdellovibrionota_B; class Oligoflexia; order Oligoflexales; family JALZUQ01; genus JBGSKV01. Next base: position 10,311 of record JBGSKV010000057.1, read on the forward strand.
CATGAAAATAAAGGGATAAATTAGTTTCTGAAGATTGAGTTATGTGTCGATTACCGACCTGTTGAAGGGAGTTAACGTGGTAGATACCTGAAGAGATCAATCTCAACGACAATCTCCTTCCGCCTTCGTCCGAATCTTGCTAAATTTGCCCATAACACAGCACGAAAAAGTTCATTGCACCTTGACCATCAAAGGTTTTGGCGAGTCCGAAGTGCTAGTAAAGGGGTTAATGATGAGCCGATTCACGGGACCAAATCTAAAAGGTCTTTTTCTAACTTCTCTTTTAGCTTTAGGCTGGAGTTTTTCGGCACAGGCACAGATCGATCCACCGCATCAGCGTAGCGAACTCGCTAACAGCACCGATATTTTTGGAACATTGATGAGTTGGTATGTTTCCGGCACTCCGATCGCCTATGAGCAAGCCAGTGGGTACTTCACCGGACGTTGCTATTATGTGAACCAACGCAATCAGCCTCACAATACTTTGCTGGGCATCGTCCAAAAACGTATCCCCAACAATAACGGCCCGGCCTTCCCGGATACCTATATCCGCAAAATGGTGGAAGTTGGCGTGGCCGGCTATCATGAAAGTTATTTTGACAATTACCCGGCGTCAACGGCGCAATGGGATATCGACCGCGCCGAGAAGTATTACTCCGAAATCGAAGATGTCGGTGGCACCATGGTCAGTTTGCTCAACGCTTCAACGCCAGCATCTTTTGGTTTGCGGGTGAGTGGGCAGTATTATGTGACGGCCTTTAGCGCGATTCAAACCGGAACGTACCATCCACGAGGCCAGACTGGGGGCATTCCTGTGATGGCCGGTCAGATTTGGATGACGTGTTATTACTTCAAAAGATTAATGTAAAATTTTTCAGTCTAAGTTGATTTGGCCTGAACCGTTTTGAATAGTCTGTTCGCAGCCTTTTGGCCCCTTAACTTGCGGTGTGTAACTTATCGTAACAACCGCGTCAGTTTTAACCGCCGTTTGTGTTTCCACTTCGTCACAAGACGCCACACTAAAAATATCAAAAGTTAATTCCTTTGGCGCTTGATAAGAAACGAGTTGAAGATGGACTTTTCCATTTTCGCGTTTGATTTCCCCGCGTGCCGTGGTTGAACAGTCAGAAGCTACGGTTTCATCACCACTTTTCACGATCAGATTGTTTGGGACGCTGGTTGAGGATTTTAAACGTACCAATGTTGTTCCGAGATAGCCGATTTCCGGACAGGCAATGCCAGTATTAGGGTAATTTTCTGCGACTTTACTGCGCTTTGGTGTTAAAACTAACAGTCCCTTGATAATCACCTCGCGTTTTTTGCCAGTCACATCTGGATCCAATGAAGTAAACTTTACGTCCTTCAAATCGAGGACTAATTTTTCAAGACCTTTGCGAATGTCCATTTCAACCAAAATGATTTTGGACGAAGTGCTGGCTTCAAACATATTCTGACGGTATGTGCTTTCCTTGTCGGCTTCGAAGAAAAGATTAAGGGAGATAAACGATCGAATGTTTTTGCCGACACTTGCTTCTAACTCATCTTCAGAATGACTATTGATGTGGATGTTCCAACCTTCCGAATCCAGTGTCGCAGCAGTGAAACCTTTGAAGTTTTCCGCACCATCAAATTCAAAATACGAGGTCCATTTCTTAGGGTCTAAAGTAGCATCCACTGCGCCTTCAAATTTTGGACAAATCATAACATTGGGATCAACGGTAACATCACAACCGATCACGATAGCCATAACAAATGCAGTTTGAAGAAAGTAACGTTTCATGTTTGAGCTCCGTATCGTCATTATACGTTGCTTATCGGAATGGGAGTTCTGTTGGGTGACGGAACAGGCTCAAAATCTGTATTCTCATGTATCCAGGGCTGTAAGACGTTGAATTTGAAAAGAAAATAAGGCCTTAAGAAACGCCTTTAATCGGCCGAACTCAGTGGGCCGAGAATTTTTAGAATTTGCTAAGAACATTCCAACGCTTAGGGCTTTTATGAAAAATCTTTCATTCGGATTCAGAGTAGTAATGACCTTAGTCCTATTGCAGGGTTGCGCGGAATCAAATCAGCAATCGACAAGACAAGAACCAGACGTCGGTATTGAGTCTGAACTTCAAATTGCTGGTGCTCAATCAAATCCCGTCGCAAACACTAGTTCACCGAAAGTTGCAGAGTGGCAAGGGAACTATGGCATGTCGGCACCAGAAGGTACCCCGACAAATTGCCCGCAAGTTCCCGGAGACTACGATGGGGATGGGGATGTTGATGGACGAGATTTCTTAGCCATACAACGTGGACAAACTCCGGCTCCGCGTATTTGTTTGGGAAACCGAAGATCCGGACCAGTACTTAATCTCAACGCGCTTTCCTGTTCTCAGGTCAATACCGCGGCCAATAGTCTCTCTTTTGCTCCAAAGAGCATGACATCCGGATTTCTTTGTCCGTATGACGTTTATAATTTCAGATCGGGTTGGAAGGCGTCTCGCAATGGGTATCTAAACACTCGTCCTGCATCGACCGCGAACAACGAAATTCATATTGTTTCGTTTCTCGATAGACCGCAAGCGAACAATCAATATGGCCAAATCACCATGGAGCCTACTCCAAACCCTGTGACATTGGTTTTGATTACCTACAAAAGACGCGACTGGCACATCGACCTGAAACCCGGTCACAAATTACGAGATGTCATTACCATTGGTCCGACCCCTTCGATCGTAAAATGGAAACATGATTTGCCGGGTACGTTTGAATTGATTGATTTGCCTTCAGAAATTTCTATCACGCACGTTCCTTCAAGCAATCTTTGTACGACCACACATGATTGGCGACAAGAAACAGGAACACAAGCTTCTTCAGAGTTTAAACGCATGATTACGAAGATCCGCTCTCTTTTAGGCGGATCCGAAACTACCTTTCGAGGATGTGTTTCTGGCAATGGTGTGACGATTGGATCTGCTTTTGAGACAGTCGATGCAACGTTAGCTACAAAGACCATGCAAGTCGTTCCAGCCTTACCGGCTCGCGTCGATGTCGGCGTGACTGCACGCGGCATACTTGCAAAATATGGAACGGCCCCTCATGTGCAGTACGCACTTGAAGGAGAAGGCAATATTTTTAATACCGATAAAAACGTAAAAATTTTCGCCGCAAATGGCGATCTTTACGATGCACTTTACACGGGTCACATCGCCGGGGTGACTCTAGCCGCAAACTATCAAGCTTTTAATGAGAGCGGCGCGACGTCTACGTTGGATGCCTTAGTCGGAAAACACGTGACGATACAAGGGGATTTTACCTTCGATCGCTCGGCACCCATTGATGCCATGTTTAGGGCCACACAGTTTCGTGCATTTTTAAAAGGTGATGAAAGCAACTGTGAAAACGATCAGCTTGGAATGAAAACTAGAAAAAAAGGATGTACAGATCCATCAACGCAATTAGTATGGCATCGTATTCCCAAAGGATGGGCTGATTTACCAACGACCTCACTTGCGACGACCAACCCTCCAGGCACCGTTACCTTTCCGAATTTACCGGATGGATTCTATGGCGACTTCTTTTGCGACGGTTTGAACAATAAATATGACGAAAATAAGTGGCGACTTCCCACGAATGCAGAAGTTTTGGGATTATATTCCCGTTATCCTAAAGCTAATTCGATAATATTCGGAAACTCTTTTGGACGTGACCGAACTGGGAATAATCCTGTTGTGATCGGCATCCCAAATGGGACTCAAAGACTGGATCCGACTCGATTCTGGACGTCAGAGTTCTACACAGAGGACAAGAAGGGTACCCTTTACGATATCAGTAACAATCGTTTATTTACCATCCAATCACCCCGTTGTGTCGTCGTATGCCAAGGCGGGGGAAGCTGCGGGGCCGGGAACACCGGGGGAGCAGCAGCACTAAATGTATGTACGTTCAATCCAGAAGATCACGCCAATCTCGCGGTACTAGTGATTACGTCAACAACTTTCAAACCCAGGACTTCTTTTGTTTGCGTGAGAGATCCATAATAGATTATTAGGCGGTGAACCTGAGTCATCTTCCGTCATCCTGAGGCGAATCATCCTGAGGCGAATCATCCGTCATCCTGAGGCGAAGCCGAAGGATCCCCTCGCGGAAGTGGCAGAGACAAGGGGATCCTTCGCTGCGCTCAGGATGACGGGCTGCGCTCAGGATGACGAGACTCACTAGTCCAATTCAAAGAAGTCGTAAGCCGCGCGGTTATCGGGGTGATCCTGTTTCTTTGATATGAGTTCTTCGCAGTTTGCTACAGGCGGGGAGTTCAAGAGCATATCCAAAGCTTTGCCAACTTTCAGGGATTTTGGAAGTCTGTCAGACGAAAACTCTCGCAAATTCAAACTCTTTTCCTGCGAAATCCAAAGAAAGTCGGGATGATCCAGTTGAGATTCATTGCGCCATTCGCCGCCGATGATCTGGCCGGTTTCGTCTAATTCTAGGACATAATCGTAGGTTTTATAAATCGTCGCATCGAAGTCAGGGATTTTTTCAAGGACGCGGTGACTATCCGCGTAGGCGATTTCGATTTTTACAAACATGAATTCACTAGCTTTGGGATTGTAGGCCCTAAGCTCTGCTAGCGTTTTTTCATCTGAAGCAGTTTCCGAATGCAAAACCTTAAACCCCTTGATAGGGAAGTTCAAAACCTCTTCGCCCTGTTTATAATCCGCGACAATACCGCGTTCTTTGAGTCCAAGCATATTCGTCACCGCTAAATGAAACAAACCTGGGTTGATATCGCGCGCACGCGAATCGAAAGGTCTGCCATTTTCGTCGACCTGAATGGGATCTTTGAAGTTAATGCGAATGCCCGTGTGAACGGTCTTTCTTTGCGGTTGCGACATGGCCGTAAAGTAACTTAGAAGAGCTTTGATTTCGAAGGGGTAAAAGGTTATTTCGCCAATTTGTATGACGGACGTCGGCTCATCAAAAAATAACGCGGCTTCTGAAGATCCGTCACAGATTCCGAACCAGTTTGAGGTCATTCCGGTGGTGCGTTCTCGTTCCAACGCGATCAAATCACCGATACTGTATTCGCCAGGATTTTCGGTTGCCAAAGTTTGTCCAAACGCCGCTTCAAACTTTTCTAACGGTGAGAGTTCTTCATCAAAATACCGCCAAAGAAGTCCGTAGCGAAAACTCGGCCAGTAGTGCGCGTCCCATCCTCGCGTGGCAGGAAGGCGAGCCGAAGTCGGGAGGTTCGAGAAAGTCATCTCAGAGATAAGGTTTGCTTCTATAAACTCGCGAAGGTCTTCACTAGGGAAGCTCTCGTAAAGTAAAGCTTGTGGCCGAAACCCGAAGGTTGCCAGTAGCAGGCTGAGCATTAAAATGAGTAAGTGCTTCTTCACAAAATCCCGCGCTAGAACTGATACATGAGGGTGTCAAATCTCTGAATACTATGCCTATTAACGCTATGGCAAGAATTATTCTGGACAAAAAGTCTACGTTCCTTCCATTGCCTTGAACTTTCGGAATACACCAGAATACGAAATCACGCCCCCATTCATACAGATGCCATGTTGCAAATCCGATAAGTGACTCATTCATTCGCTACTTAAAAAGGGGATTGGTCATGAGATACGTCATTACACTTACTTTGACGATAGGCTTGGGAGCTTTCACCGTGTCTTGTAGCGATGAACATGCGAATGCAAAATCTCCAGGGCTGAAGCCTGCTCATGATCCAACTGGAGGCACCTATGAAGGTGGCGCGTCTCCCGTGAAGTCCTCATCTTGCAAAGTCGCTACTGCTAAGTGGGACGAATTTGCTGCGCGATACTACAAGCCGGCAGCCTCTGCCTGTAATGCGACTAGTGACTGTGTGCTTGCGACTTTCCTCCCGAACCAATGCAATATCAAAAAACCTTACAATAAATCGATGGTCACTGAAATCGCCCAAGCAGAAAGAAATAATCTGCAAGCAGACCTTAAACGAGCTTGTGGTCAGCAGGTATCAGTTGCCGATGTCCTCTGTGTTTTTAGACCATTTGACGAAGTGAACTGCGAAAACAAGGTCTGTATGGGCTCTCTTGCCGACTATATAAACTTATAGAAATTAAAAAAGGTTTCACGTGAAAAAATTCATTCTTATTTCCATTTTTTCATTAGCGTCACTGATAACTGTCGCCTGTTCCGATAAAAAGTCCTCTTCCCACGCAGCTGACCTTGTGAGATGCACGGAAAATTCTGTGTGGAGTCAAGGCAAACGCTTCCCGTCAGAAGATGGTTGTAATACCTGTCATTGCGATGAAAGAGGCGCGGTAGTCTGCACGAAAAAAGCTTGCGGCGAGGCGAGCCAAGAGAGTTCTCCCTGTAAAGATGCGATTGCCACATATCAGATGTTTACTTCCAAATTTGACCGGGAAGAGAACCGCGGTTGCAGTCAAGATAGTGACTGTGTCCTCAAAATTTTGGGACATACACCATGTTCTTTACCAAGATCGTACCCTAAGCGTTTGTTTACCAGCGAAGTCAATGCGGATATCGAGCGCCTTCTCAGTCGCGTAAGTGGCACATGCCCGATCACACCTTATGGTGCTGGTTGCGGGAACGTCATGCCTCACAATAAAGTGGAATGCCGGCAGAACCTATGCCAGAGTACATTCGTAGAACCCACCAAAAATGCGGACGGACTTTAGATTTTTCGATCATTTGCCGATAGGAAGGCTAGGTCATCGACTGAGGGACGCCCATGCGACACACCAATCTATTCTTTCTACTTTTTTCTGCCTCAGTTTTATTGAGCGCTTGCAGCAGTTCCGACGAAAGTAAATCCAATTCGAATGCCGACGCCAACCAATGCGTAACCAATCCAAAAGCCAAGGCCGGCGAAAGTTTTCTTTCATCAGATGGTTGCAACCAATGTTTTTGCAATGAAGATGGAACGGCAAGCTGCTCCCGCAATACTTGCGAGTAAGCCCATATTTTAGTTTGGGATTTTCTTCCCGGTACTGATCACTTTAAATTTAAGTCTTTGAAAGATTGGTTCAGAACCCGCTTGAACTTCCAGTTCACTATGGACGAGGCCGCTATCAGCATTGAGATGATAGGTACAGGCCCCGTCGAAAACTCCACTGGCGGCATCGTGAGATTGAAGGACTTTGGCTCTACCCAGCTCTTTTTTCAAGGTCGCCGTGGCAATATTATCAAACTCAAATACCTTGCATCCGCGAAACCCGCCATTGGAGTCGGCGTTCTTGGGCGTCGAAACGATAAACTGCCTACTCGCATCCCCGAACAAGTGACTTGCCGTAAAACCTTCCGTTACCGCAAAAGAAAGCCCGTCCGCTTTCGTCAAAATCGTTCCCGCATAAGTCCAGGCACTGGCGTTGTTAAACCCGCATGGATTAGCACATTTCATGAGGACCACATTGAAATCCAAGGGGCTGGCTTGTATGCAAGTGAAGGCCAGATACAGATGAGTGGCTGTGGGGAGGAGTGTGGGTTCATGAATAATCGCGCAAGTCGCTAGCGGGGCTGGTTTAGACGAAATAGCAATGACGGGAGCACCAGAAATAGGAGGTTTCGCACTTCCTCCCTGAGTATTGTTGGACGCATGGTAGGCGATGGGAGCGATAAATTTTGTCGCTGGCGCCGTCGCCAGTCCCTCAGGAGTTGTTGCGGTTTTGGCGGCCATCCAGGCGTGCTCAAACATGACTTGGTCAAGAATGAAGAGCTCCTGAATCCATACCATTTTCCAGAGTTTGTCGGCCGGATCATAAACAATCGAAGAGGTTTCATGTTTCCACGAGCCATGATCGGCAGGTTGCGCATTCACGGCCAGATCATTGACGTCAGTTGATGTATTGAGTGTCGTTGCGTAGTTCCAGGTTCGGCCCTTATCGTCTGAATAGGCCAAAGCCGTGTTCGTAACATTCTGCTCAGTTGGGTAAGTCGGAGATGGCTCCACTGCAGAATAAGACATCCAGAGCCTTTTCCCGTCCGCTGAGGTCATGGTAGGATCAAAATACCCGCGAACAGGCACTGTGCCCCCAACGGGTGCAAAGGCCGAGTTAGCTGGAAAGGGGTCGTCTTCGGCAGGTGGCTTCACAACTTTATTCTTTGGCTTGTCTTCGTCACATCCGCCAAAGGCGAATGCAGCTAGAGCAATGGAAACGGCGAAGAACGCATGAGATTTAAAAAAAATGGACATACGCCAGTATACCCGAACTGTGTGACAAACCAAAACCTCCGTAATGAGATTTTTAATTTATTGAGCTGACTGGCAAAAATAGCTTTCCTACACTTTTAGGGGCGTTTGCCCGATAAAGTTGTTAGTCCATCGCGTACAATCATCCATTTTTGAGGTCTCACATGAGCAAGCGCCTACTTATTTGCATTTCATTAGCACCGATTTTGTTTGCAGACTGGGCCCTAGCAAGAGACTTCCTAAACGAACAAACTCAAAAACGCAAAGCCGAATACCGGGTAGAACAACAAGTCAAAAACAACATTGTTGTGGTCAAGCCGAAGCCCAAAAAAGTAAAACAAGTCGTCAATCCAACGAGAGACTCTCGTCGAATCGAAGCTAGCCTTCAACCACAACAGACCTATGTTTTGGTTCCCGTTCAAACGAGCGGTTATTAATCCGGAATAAGCTCAAGACCAATTTCTTCTTTTTGGAACGCAACCCGTGCAATCTCCATGAGTTCCGTTTGATTTAACCTACGGAGCGTGCCGTCCATTCTGATGACGGTGGATTCGGGTTTATGTTCAGGATTATTCTTGCCCGTAAAAAACAAGACAATTTTGACATTTGGCCATCGCCCTCTGGATACTTCTTTACCTAGAATGTCTCGCGTCTTTTCGTAGTTGCCCCAGTCGTCATCGGAAAACCCCCACACATGCAATGGTGTTTTTGCTAGACCATCTTGGTCCAAAACGGGATGCATAGTGTTGTCAAGACCAAGGGCATCGATCTCGTCCAATATGCTAAACTGCACGAGAACTTTGGCGCCAGAGGGATTGCGCGAGCTTTCTTCGCCGAACTTTGCATTTGTGACGGGAAAGATATGCTCTAAACGCGGCAGATATTTGATGACCTTACGTTTCTGAAGGCCGACGAGAGTCGCATAAATCGATTCTGGTTCATGACCGCGTGCCGTGATGATCGTCGTCCAAGAAGCCGTTGACTCCGTACTGAGAGCGGCGACAAAAGCATCCCAAGCAGGGCCTTTGTTGCTCTGAAAGTCTTCGGCCCAAGCCCTTTCAAAGTGTCTTTGAAAAATATTAACGTCTTTTTCGAAACCCTCGTCACCAAAGTATCGAAAGGTTCCGCGGGCGCGGTCTTGGTCAATGCCATAACCCAAATACGGTCCGCCCATCATCACGCCATCTTTAAGATAGTCACGGACGACAGCAAACTCTCTTGTCGAAATTCGAACGGTCGTGTCACGATCTTCGGAGTCAAACAAAATGACTTTGGTTGGCATATAAAAAATATTGTCGTCCCAATCAAAATTCCAAGACATAACATTCTGACCGAACGCAACTTCGGCAATAAACACAAAAAGTAACTGAATGAAATAACGGGGTTTCATCATCACAGGTCCCTCCTACGGTGGGACTGGTCGAATAGCATTTAATCCGCAAAGGCGCAATTTGTGCGGAAAAAACGTAGAAATATCCGAGGTGTTTTGTATCAAAGGAGTCGAGAAGATTCTATTTAATACGAAATATCAGGTTATTTAGTACTGAAAATGCTTTGGGTTTTCAAGCTTGAGATCCGCTAGATTTTGCGAGTCCAGATTGGGATGGTACTTGCGTATTTCCGCCAAAAAATAATGGCGAGCGCGAATAATAGAAAGACCTGGGGTCAAATTAATATGAAGGATTGGATCTTTCAGTTCTTTTGGAGCCACAACCAGAGATAGGTGATATTCATCAATAGAAATATTTTTAGCCAAGTAAATGTGGGCGATTTCTTCCCATTTGTATGAGACCGTCCGAAATCGTGTCGATAATGAAATCTCTTCATTAGTAACGGTCACAAACCGAGGCGCCACGAGAAAGGCTCGAATGATGGCAAGCCACGGCCATAAGACGCAAATTCCAAACAATGCCAAAACAGTTTCATCTACATAGATCACTTGACTAAGCTTAAAATGCGTTAGGAGATGAACACAAATAAAGAACGCCAAACATCCGACAAGACCATATATGGCCGTCGAGATAAACTTGTGAGGGTAGGCCAAAAATCTTCGACCGCCCGGAATTTCATCGGTAAAGTAAAAATGCTCGCGGTCTTCGTTCTGACGGCGAAAAAGATAATTCAATGCATCTTGATCGTTGCGATCCACATTTAGAATTCGTTCCCACGTATACGCCTCATCTTCAAAAAGCCCTTCGCTTTCAAAAAGCATGGCGCGCAGCTTCAAAGCCGCGACGTTATTGGGACCAAACGCCAGCAAAGTATCGAGGGCCTGGTGGGCCGCGTCGGCTTGTCCGGAGGTCACGAGTTCAGTGATTTGTTTAACGTGCATCATACCTTTGATGGATCGGTCGATAGTCGGCGTTCCTTAGTGAGATTTTTGTCCAAAGCCAGAAGGGGCAATGGATTGCGAGAAAGCAGAGCGTTTAAAAGCGGACTCATTGCCAATAAACCTCCTCAACGAGATCCAACTCTTCGTAATGACTGCTATGTTTCCAAGGCCTGAGATCAATTAAAGATTGTCATCACCGCGGTCGATTTGGCCTTTGTTGCGAGTCTTAAAAGGAATAGATCTGTGCGTTTACGGTCCCAAATCTCAACTCTCATGGCCATCCTCGGGCTCGGCGTTGCCAGTGCTTGCTCGCCACTTGAGATCGTGGAGAGAGATGATGAAGACGAAATTGCCTATCCGCAGGCGATCAGCGGGGCATACCTGGCCAGTTATGATAACTCTCGTGCACGGTGTACTTATACTAAGGATGAAAATAGCGCCTGTTTATATCGTTCACAATGTAATGTCGTGGTCCATGTCAGCGGCAAAGAACTCAATGCGAACCTTATCGCCAAAGATACCAAGGTAAAGTGGGGCACCCCCCAAGTTAGCTCGGGTCAAGCGCTGGTCAAGGACTGTAGGACTAATGACACTGGATTAGTCCAGTTCTGCTGTATCGAACCTGTTTCGTCGTCAGCAAAGATTGATTTTGGTTTTGACGTTTCTTTCAAGGAAAAGAAACGCAAAGAAGTGACGCGGCTACTTTTACCTTATTCGGTCGAAGTCGCGGCTGGGTTTGTACCAAACTTAGCGTCTTTTCAAGTCGAAGCTCCTAAACCGACTCAACACGGTAAATATCAAGAAGAGAAAAACGGGTTTCAGGTAGTCGAGTTTTCTCAAGATAAAATTGATCTGCTTTTTGAGAATCCGCCGGTTTGCGCGACATCCATGGGTATGTACTTTTATTTAAGTGGCAGCTTATTCCGACTCAAAGATGAAATGGTTCGGCACGTAGCGGGCAGTCAGTACGATCTCGATAACAATCACTCCTTAGATGGCCTTCGCTACAAATTTGATAAGGTTCATAAGTTAGCGTGCAATTCAACCGAGGTTTACATACGTGAAAACAACCGCATTCTTGCGCTTAATCATCTTACTTCAAAACTAAGGGTAGTCGTCGATAACCTTAAAGTTAGTCCTTACCAAAACTTTCTTTCCGTAACGGAAGACGGTTTATTGTACTACGATCGAGATCTCAACCTAGTCGAATTCAATACGATCAGCCAAAAAGAAATCATTTTCATAAGTTCAATGATGAGAAACATTGCCGTCCCACTTTCAGATGCGGAAGTGGTTTCGGATGGGATGGATTTTGCAAAGTCGGACGATGGCAGCTACCTTCTCGAAGTCGCTCAATACCGGGGCAACTTTTTCAATGGTGATTGGATCTACAAAACGCATGGTGATAAGAAAGTTCACATTCCTTACCCTGTCGAGGCGATTGACACACTTCTCGGTGACGATGGCAAAGTCTATTCGTTAAGCAATGCAAATCGCGAACTGAAGTTAGTCGTGTCGAATGGAAATCCATTGGATGACGTCATCATCGATTTGTCCTGGACCAGTACGAGAACCAACGATTTTAGCGAAATTCCTATTAAGCTACTGACTGTGGATCGAAAAGGTAAGCTCTACTTGTACGATCCCGTGCGGGCACTTGTCGTGAGCTTAAAAGCCAGCGAAAATTACCAGTTTCAGGAACCTATCGTTGCTTCCGACAAATCAAGTCGATTTAAGCGTTTGTTACCGATGAATCCCTACTTTGATACCAAAGGACATATCACATTCTTTGATGGAACCAGCCAGACTTTCAATGTCATTAAAGAGGAAGAAATCATACCTTCGCGAGTTGCCGTTAATAACAAAGTTTGCCCCGCCTTCAATGCCTACGCAATTGCGCCTAACGGAGCGAAAGCTTCAAGCTGTTATCAGTCGATTTACATCGATCATCCGCAGTTAGCGGAGTCGATCACGATTGGCGGCAACTACGGTGGCATGGAAACGCCAACGGCAGGGTTTATTGAGGAAGAAATTCGCACGGGTTTTCCACGTGGACTTTTTTACGATAAAAACAGCGTACTCTACTATTCCGACCTCAATAGAATTCATAAACTGGAAAATAACAAAATTGAAGTCGTGGCTGGACAGCCAGATACCGATGAATATGGCGAAGAAATGGGTGGATTCCGTGATGGATTAGCTAGCGAAGCTAGACTGAACGAGCCTTACGGAATTGCGGTCGCTGCCAACGGAGACATCTTTTTTGCGGATTCCCAGAATCACCGCATTCGACGAATTTTTAAAGGGAAAGATGGGAAGTTTTACGTCGATACAGTTGTCGGATCCGGCGAAAAAGGTTTTGGGGGTGACGGTGGTCCCGCGCTGCAGGCCAAACTAGCTTGCCCGAGTGATGTTACGATGACAAGCGAAGGTACGCTTTATTTTGTTGATGGTATGTGTCACCGAGGAGACTTAGCAAATCATTTCATTCGAGAAGATTACGAATATTCAGTGACGCAAACGTTTGCTGGTGATCGCATTCGTAAAGTGGAATGGGTTCAAAAGGATGGTAAAAGAGAAGCCGTCATCTCTACTTTTTTTGGCGGTGCAACCAACCAGGAATGTGGCGCCGGTAAAATCAATGACAAAGCTAAACAAAACTCCCTTAGCGACGAGTTGAAAAGCAGCTTAAGTATGTTTTGCCACGGATTCGTCACCGGAGTTCGCGCCAAAGACAACTGCTCGGCTGCGGATGGTTACGTGGACCTGGCGATTACGCAAGGTTTCTATAAAGGCTACGGCAATCTTGTTCACGTGCGACAACCCTGCCAGTCCCGCCCCAAACCTTAATTTGCTCGTTTATTCCCCACTGCATGCCTCCCAACTTGCGAGTCACTAAGATTTTATAATAAATTCAACCCATTCAATGACATCTGGCCATGGGGTGGTAGGTTTGCATTCGGGCGAAATTAATTTTGAAGATACCAAAGTCGCCTTCTCTTGGGCATCCGATAGTGACATGCAAAAAATGGCACTCCTTTACCGGATGATGCAAAGTCCCATTGTCAGTAACTACGGCGCCCGTCTTACATCATTAGCTTTAAACTTAGGATTACCGATCACCCCAGTTGTGCGCAACACAGTTTTCGAGCAGTTTTGCGGCGGAGAAACACTTGAACAATGCAAAGGCGTCATTGCTCAACTGGCTGAATATAACGTCGGAACGGTTTTGGACTACTCGGCGGAAGGTGGGACCCATGAGGCGGATTTTGATGCGACAAGGGATGAAATTCTTAGAGGAATAGAATTCGCTGCAAGTCGTCCAGAGGTCAGGTTTGTCGTCTTTAAGATTAGTGGCATGGGTTCTTTGAACCTTTTAGAAAAAATGGACGCAGGTACAAAACTTTCCAAAGAAGAAGAAGTTTCCAAGCAAAAACTATTGGCCAGAGTCGATAAAATTTGTGCGGAAGCTGCTGCCAAAAACATGCGCGTGTTTATGGATGCAGAAGAGTCTTGGGTGCAAGACGCCATCGATTCCATTGCTGAAGATATGATGCGTCGCTATAACCTAAATGAAACTTACATTTTCACGACCGTTCAAATGTACCGAAAAGATCGACTCAAGTATCTAAAGCACCTTCTGTACCAAGCCCATAACGAAAAATTTTTCGTAGGTATCAAGCTCGTGCGTGGTGCTTACATGGAAAAAGAGCGCGAAAGAGCTAAGGCGGAGGGGAAACCAAGTCCGATATATCCATCGAAGGCCGCCACGGATAGAGCTTATAATGAAGCACTTGAGCTACTCATCGATGAGGATCATGCCGCATTTGTGGCGGGGACCCATAACTTGGAGTCAACCCGCTATTTGACCGACCTTATTCGAAGGCGACGAATTTCAAAGGAAGATCGTCGTGTCGAGTTTTCGCAGCTTCTAGGTATGAGTGCGAATTTGACCTTTAATTTGGCAAAAGCTGGTTTTAATGTTTCGAAGTATGTTCCTTATGGACCGGTTCGCAGGGTTATGCCATATCTAGTGCGTCGCGCCCAAGAGAACACGGCGATTCGGGGCCAGACCAGCCGCGAACTCGCATTTATTCAGAGAGAAATCGAGCGCCGAAAGGAAGATAATGGCAACGTTTCCACGCATGCAAGCTTGTCCCGACAGCCCTAACTGCGTTTTCAGTTTGGCGAAAGACAGTCGGCATAAAATTGCGCCATTTAAGTTCAAGAACAACCCCAAAGAGTCGATGACGAAGCTCGTCACTATACTCAAGACAGTGCCCCGCACGAAAATCGTCACCCAAGAAGCCGACTACTTACACGTGACGTTTACAAGCGCTATCTTGCGGTTTGTGGATGATGTTGAGTTTCAAGTGGATCGAACGGCAGGGGTACTAAACGTAAGGTCAGCATCCCGAACAGGTTACTCTGATTTTGGTGTGAATCGAAAAAGAGTGGAAGAGCTTCGCGCTTTATATTCCAAATCATAACACCCAGCTTTGCATGAATTCGTCTCCTAAGGCTTGGGCTGCGGCCAGCCGGTTATGAGATGGGCACAGCAACCTTAGATTTTCTGCCGCGTGCTCTCCCCCGAAACACCACATCGTTTTGTGATCCATCTGAAGATTTGCCTCCTCCTTACATTGGCGTCCATCCGAGCTTGAGTAACTGCACCGGTGCAGCTGAGATTGATAAACTTGGTGACGAACTTGGGCGGGAATATAGCGTGATCGAGCGTCCTCTGGCTTATTGGTACTAGGAATGAGTAACTCACCTGCACCGGTGCAGGTGGTGGACTGAGAGTGTTTTTTCTGCTGGCGAATACTCGCGCGTTCCGCCTTGCGGACCGGGTCTTTCTTATCTAGAAGAGCCTCCAAAGCCTGATGGATGACCGTATCTCGGGTGACATTTTTTTCACTGCCTTTTTGCAAAAGACCTTGTGCTCTTTCTAGTTTTTCCATCACGTCCAACGGTAAGCGCAGTGTGATCTCAACTTTTGCTTCGGCATCTCGAAGTGATCCATCACCTTGAACTTGCGACAAAAAGCCTTCGAGCTCACGTTTCGATAGACCAGGTAGGCGGTCCAATATCACGTCTGAGTTTGCGGGGGTAATATGGGGCGAAAGTAGACTAAGGTGAGTGAGATGAGTTTTGTTATCTTTTAGAAGCTCCATCGCCTTTGGAAAAAGGCTAACGACATTGATGGCCTGAGAAAGCCGCCAGGCCCGGTCCTCGGAAATTTCTAAATGGTCCACGCAAAAACTGGCTAGGTTATGAAAACCCATCAGAATATGAAGTTTGCGCAGTTTGATTTCTTTTAAATGAGTCAGCAAATGCAGCTCTTTTTTCTTTAACTCACCAGCTAGATTTTTTGCCGATGTGACTAGTGCTTTATTTGAAATGATTTCGAGATTTTCCATGTTTTCTCCTTTTTTTACAGGAGTGACCATAGCATGGGTTTTTAAAAACGAGATTTCTTCGTAAGGACTTCCTCGCGAGAAAATGGTTTTTAACACGCAAGCTTTGACTGCTATAAAGAAAAATGGAAAGTTGAAGAAAAGTTTTCGATAAATGGAAAATGAAGATTAGGGTTTGATTCTGAAGTTAAAAAAACCTGTCAAGAAAAAAAAGAATTTTTTCGAAGAAGTCATCAGAGGACATTGGCGCTTATAATCTATATGCAGGGTGTTGGCGTCATCCTGAAGCGAATCCACCTCTCCCTCACTGGTTCGGCAGACACGATCCTGAGCGAAGCGAAGGATCCCCTTGTCTCTACCCCTAAGGGTTAACAACCACATTTATTATTAAATATGCCTGAACCATCAAAGATTTTGCCGCCGCCAAAAAGGCCATTACCATTGCCAATGTTTGAAAACAGCCCGCCGCCGGAATTCCCATTATTGCTGTTGCCAATATTCGAGAAAAGGCCGCCTAAAGCGCTCCCTATCCCTGGCTCAGAGCTACCTGTGCTCGTTGGAATATAATTGTCGCCAAGTGTGGTAGTCGATGGCGTCACTCCTGTTTGGTAAACAGTAGGACTCGTCGTCGCAGACGTATCCGCAACCGAATCATTTGTAAGATTGGTTTGGGCTTGAACCGTAGGTTTTACGGTAAAGTCTTTTTCATCGCCGCAGGCGACACAAAATAAAAATAATAGGACGAGTGAAGTCGTACGAATCATGGCGTCGATCCTCTAAGATTTTAAAAAAACGTATGGTTCTAATGGTCCTATCGGAATATGTTGGGAAAAACTTTAGTAAATCTTGTTTTCTTAATAGTTATAGCAGGGTGAGAAGCGACTGGACCGTGCAGGGAGACTGGTCAAATGCTGCAAATTCTAGGCTTTTGAGCTATTTCGGGTCGAGCAGTGAACGATGTCAGAGTAAATAACAAACTCTAGTTTCCCTTGGCTTTTCTTGAACTCATCATAACTTTCTTGGCATTCTTGGGCGACGTTTTTGGCGAGGGTCACGGTCATAAGGTGCATATCTTCACTTCCGTCTAAACTTGTCAGTCCTTCGATATTATCGCTCGAATCGTCGGCTGTTAATCCGTTGACCACGATCGAAAAGGCTGGCTCTTTCGGATTCTGATCGGCGACGATTTTAAAGTGATCGATGGACGTAAAAATGTAAGGGTTTGCGGAATGCTTTGCTTGGCGATCGGACTCACTGCCGAAACTCGCAGAAGTCCGGTCTTTCTTGTTGCAACCCGATAAAACGCTCAGAAAAATAAAGGCTGTCACGATGCGCATTGCTGTAATCCTTGCGGTTTCATGTTTTCTGGGTTTAGTTTGGACTCTTATTTAGACAAAATATGACAGCGCTGTGTTACTAGATCGAAAATGAAAAGAACCTTCTTTTTTGTTTGGTTGAAAACAGCGAGTGCAATATTGCAAGTCTCTATTTCCGACTCGGGAATGGTGCCAGAATGTGTGCTCATAGGCATGCCAAGTACATCTGCGGAAAGGTTGTTCTCGGGTACTTGTATACCCCGAATTTTAATCGTGAAGACGTCGCTACGCACGGTGTCTGCTAGTATCGTCAGCTCCTCAACATGTCCAAAGATAATCTGATTATACCATTCCGTATAAATGATAGTGGAAGATTCATCTTCAATCACGTTGCCTGAGAAAGAAAGGTTTGAGTCTTTTTCCGTCGAACCACATCCAGTTAAAATAAACACAAATATGATTGCAAACATGCTTTTCATCGTGATTTTCCTCTAAGGTTTTCGCACCTATCGGAAAACGCCGAAAAAAACTTGAGAGAAACGAAAACTGAAAAACTTTAGGGAAAAATTTTTAAAGAAATAATCCAGCAATACTCGCGGTTATAAATGAAGCGAAATTTCCGCCGATCATCGCAATCAAACCAAGGCGCGCAAAATCCTTGCGACGTTCCGGCGCAAGACTGGCGTTGCCGCCGACTTGAATCGCTATGGAGCTGAAGTTAGCAAAACCACACAAAGCATAAGTTGCAATGACTTGAGCACGCGGCGAAATCGCGGAGGTTTTGATCATTTCCGCCAGGTCCATAAACGCTACGAACTCATTCAGAACAATTTTTTTGCCCAGAAGTTCACCAAAAGCCGCACAATCCGCCCAAGGCACACCCATCAAAAAAGCCAGCGGACGAAAGATCCAACCCATAATGCCTTCAAAGCTTAGTTGCCAACCAAACCAGGCGCCCATCGATCCCACCGCATGGTTGAACATAGCCACCAAAGCCACGAATGCGATCAGCATGGCGCCAACGTTCAGCGCCAGCATCAAACCTTGACTGGCGCCATTAACAGCCGCTTCAAAGACATTGACGTCGTTGGTTTTAAAATCAACTTTGTGTGAGCCCATCGTTAATGGGGTTTCTCGTTCCGGAACCATGAGTTTGGCGATAACGATACATGCCGGCGCCGACATAAACGACGCGGCAATCAAATGCCCGGCCGATACACCCATGCCGACATAGGCCGCTAAGACTCCACCCGCGACCGTGGCCATGCCGCTTGTCATCAAGACGTTAATTTCGGATTTTGTCATAGTCGGAAGATAGGGTCTGACAAAGAGTGGAGCTTCGGTTTGACCCAAGAAAATATTGGCGGCCGTCACCAGTGCTTCCGCCCCAGAAATGCGCATGGTTTTTTGCATTAAGACGCTGATCCAGCCGATAATGCGCTGCAAAACACCGTAGTAAAAAAGAATTTGCGACAATGACGCCATGAAA
>JBGSKV010000058.1:0-12965 GCA_041740975.1 Oligoflexales bacterium
CTTTTGGCGCCCAAGGTTTTTTACTGTCAAACTTCGGTAATGCACAATATCCCGTTTACATTGATGTTTTTTGGCGATGAGTGTTGTTCTCGTTGATCAGTTCGACCCAATTCTTTTGGACAAATAAAATCGGAAAGACACTGATAAATATCATCTTGTTTCTCGCGTTGTTGTCGTAAGAAGCAAAGTGTTTCCAGCGGTTTTTGAGTATTTGGATTGAGAAGCACCACGTCATCACCAACAGAATGGGCGGGCCAAAGTCCGTAAACTGCGCGTGGTGCAAATAACTTCTCACTGCTTATCGTTTTAAGAAGCTTTTGACCTTCGGCAAAAAGTTCGCGCGCCTGCTCGCCGTATCTAGGGCTTTGCAAAATCTTCGGATAGCTGCCGCTGAGTTCCCAAATCCAGAAAAACGGCGACCAATCGATGAACGGAATCACCTCATCCAGCTTTATGTCCGTAAGCGTATGCACACCAAGCTGCGAAGGTATGGCAATTTCAAGATCTTGCCAAGACGTTGCAAAAGCTTTGGACCTCGCATCTTCCAAAGAAACATATTTGGCAGCCTGAGACGTTGCCGCATGGCGGACTCGCAATGCTTCTTGAGAAATCTTCAATTTTTTAATGTAGGCTGGTTTTTTCTCGTCACTCAACAATGCACTGCAGACTTCCGTTACAAGCGATGCATCACTCACATGAATAACAGGACTTTCATAATGCGGCGCGATTTTGATGGCCGTATGCGCTTCACTCGTCGTAGCGCCGCCAATCAGCACAGGCAGTGTGATACCAAGTCTTTGCATTTCGCTGACGTTTTTGATCATTTCGTCCAATGAAGGCGTAATCAACCCACTGAGGCCAATCATATCGGCCTTCATTTCGTCGGCTTTCTTCAAAATATCATCACCACGCACCATCACACCAAGGTCGGTCACTTCGTAGCCGTTACAAGCCAGAACCACTCCCACAATATTTTTTCCGATATCGTGGACGTCACCCTTCACTGTCGCTAGGACAATTTTGCCTTTTGCTGAACTCAGTCCCGCCGCTTCTTTTTCTTTGTCCATAAACGGCTCAAGATAGGCAACGGCTTTTTTCATGACGCGAGCGCTCTTGACGACTTGTGGCAGAAACATTTTACCCGCCCCAAATAATTCGCCGACAACGCGCATCCCGTCCATTAATGGACCTTCGATCACTTCCAAAGGACGCGTAAACATTTGACGCGCTTCTTCCGTGTCGGATTCGATAAAATCATGAATACCATTCACCAACGAATAACTGAGGCGTTCTTTAACCGGTAAATCTCGCCACACTTTATGCTTGGGGGCTTCGGTGCGGTCTTGGCCTTTGATCGTTTCTGAGAATTCCAAAAGGCGTTCGGTAGCATCTGGCCGACGATTTAGGAGGACATCTTCAACAAGGTTCAGAAGTTTTGGCTCAATTTCTTCGTAAACATCCAACATACCTGCGTTGACGATGGCCATATCCAGACCGGCCGCAATGGCATGATAAAGAAAAGCCGCATGCATAGCTTCGCGCACTCGGTCATTGCCTCGGAAAGAAAACGAAATATTACTGACGCCGCCACTGGTGCGCGCACCCGGACAAGCTTTCTTAATTTTTTTGATGGCTTCAATAAAATTGACGGCGTAATTGTCGTGTTCACTCATGCCGGTGGCCACGGTCAAAATATTGGGATCAAAAATAATATCACCAGGTGCGAAGCCAACTTGTTCCGTCAAGAGTTTGTAGGCACGCTGGCAAATACGTACTTTTTCGTCGATTTCGACGGCTTGGCCGTTTTCATCAAAGGCCATGACCACCACTGCCGCACCGTACCTCTGAGCCAAGCGGGCTTGCTCCAAGAAACTTTCTTCGCCCTCTTTGAGACTGATGGAGTTGGCGATGCACTTACCTTGACAGCATTTCAGTCCAGCTTCAATGACGCTCCACTTTGAGCTATCGATCATGATGGGAACTTTGGAAATTTCTGGCTCTGACGCGATCAAATGCAAAAACTTGGTCATGCATTCTTCGCCGTCTAACATGCCTTCGTCAAAATTGACGTCAATGACGTTGGCGCCGTTTTCGACTTGCTGTCTAGCAACCGAAAGTGCCGCCTCGTAATCGTTGTTTTTAATAAGTTTCGCGAACCTCGGCGACCCCGTAACGTTGGTGCGCTCGCCCACCATGACGAAGGGAGCTTTTTCACCGACAATGCGAAACGGCTCTAATCCGGCCAAGTTCGTGACGTTGGTTTCTGTTTCGGGAACCTGCCGAGGCTTTCGGCCTTTTACGGCTTTGGCAATCGCTGCAATATGATCCGGCGTCGTTCCGCAACATCCACCCACAATATTCAAAAATCCCTGCACGGCAAAATCCTGCAAGAATTTCGCGGTCAATTGAGGGGTTTCGTCGTAGCCTGTATCGCTCAGTGGGTTAGGCAATCCAGCATTTGGATAACAACTGGCGTAACAGTCGGCTACTTCCGAAAGTGCCGCCATAAATGGCCGCATTTCCGTAGCGCCTAAGGCGCAGTTTATGCCAACGCTAAAAGGTTTGAAGGTCTGAATCGAATACCAAAACGCTTCGATAGTTTGTCCGGAAAGCGTGCGCCCCGAATTGTCGGTGATAGTCACCGAAACCATAACAGGCAACCGTACGCCAGTTTTATCAAAATATTTTTCGATCGCAAAAAGTGCCGCTTTTAGATTGAGCGTATCGAAAGTTGTTTCTGGCAAAAGCAGATCCACGCCCCCTTCCATGAGTGCCTCTGTTTGTTCAAAATACGCATCGACCAATTCATCAAACGAAACCGCACGAAAAGCTGGATTATTAACATCCGGCGAAAGTGAAGCCGTCCGATTGGTCGGCCCTAAGGCCCCCGCCACAAAAACTTGGCGAGCAGGATTTTTATTCATGAAGTCTAAAGCCACTTCTTTGGCAATCTTTGCGGACTGAAAATTAATGTCGAAAACGGCAGACTCTAGACCATAATCTGCCTGGGCGATTTTCGTGCCACTAAACGTATTGGTTTCGATTATATCGGCACCGGCCGCCAAATACTGGGCGTGAATGTCTTTGATAATGTCAGGACGCGTAATGGATAACAAATCATTGTTGCCCTGCAAATCTTTTGCTGCTGACAGAAACTTGTCACCGCGAAAATCTTCTTCACTTAATTTATGTTTTTGGATCATGGTACCCATGGCACCATCCAAAATCATAATACGTTCTTTTAGAATAGATTTGATTTGTTGGAACGCTGGCGATTCGCGCATAGGATTGGGCCCGGCCTATTTAGTGTTCTTTAGAGATTTTAAGATATCTACCATACGACGAAGTCCGGCGACTTGTCGACGCCACTGTGAGGCTGGCTGCGCGGGAAAACCCATATATGGTTCGCTGTTTTCGGTAATCGTCTTCGTCACACCCGCTCTGGCGCCCAGAATAATCCCGTCGCCTACACTGATATGCCCGGCAATGCCGACTTGCCCGCCTACGACCACCCAATTGCCCAACTTTGCTGATCCACCTATTGCGGTCTGCCCGGCAATCATCGTGTGATGTCCAACTTGCACATTGTGTCCAACATGGACCTGACTATCGATTTTGGAACACGCCCCAATTCGGGTTTCCCCCATGGCCGCGCGATCAATCGTAGTCCCGGCACCAATCTCAACATCGTCTTCCAAGACAACGCAGCCGATCTGAGGAATTTTTGCGATGTCACCTGGATGTTTGTCGGTGGGCGCTAATGGTGCAAAGCCAAACCCATCTCCACCCAAAATTGCCCCGGCATGAACAATGCAACGAACGCCGATTTTTGTATCGGACCCAATCACAGCGTTCGGATGAATTGTTGTATGATTTCCGATGAGACTGCGATCACCGATATAAGCTCCCGGTAGAATCGTCACATCATCGCCAATCACAACACTCTTGCCAATATAGGCATTTGGTAAGATTCGCACGTTCTTGCCGATTTTTGCAGTCGAATCCACAAAAGCTCTCTCGCTGACTTCCGCCGGCCCGAAATCTGGATTGAAAAATTCTTGCGAAACTTTTGCAAACGCCCAGTAAGGATTCGGATGTAAAAGCTGCGCAGTTTCGCATCCGACTAGTTGTGTCTTCACGATCATAACGCCAGCTTTCGACGCCAGCGCTTGCTTTTCATAAAGAGGATTCACTAAGAAACTAAGATCAGTTGGACCGGCCTTTTCCAAAGCTGCCACACACTTAATATCTGGCGACGTCAAACGACAGTTTTGAGGAATCAATACTTCGGCTGAAATCAGTTTTGCAATGTCTTGAATTTGCATTTACGTCACCAATCTCGTTCTAAGTCTTTAGTGTTTTTGTGAGTTCTGCGGCCAAACCTACGTAACTCTCTGGCGTAAGTGTCAAAAGGCGATTCTTTGCTTCATCGGGCAAAGAGGATTCTTTGATCAAGGCATGCAAATCATCAAGAGAAATATTTTGACCTCGGGTTTTTTGTTTCAAAATCTCGTAAGCATTGACCACACCATAGCGACGCATGGTCATCTGAACGGCTTCCGATAAGACTTCAGGTGTGTCTTTTAGGTCCGCTGCCAAATTGGTTTTATTGACCGTAATTTTCGACAAACCTTTGAGAAGCGAGTTGTATGCCAAAAGAGAATATCCCAGAACGGTTCCCGTATTGCGTAAAACCGTCGAGTCACTCAAATCCCTCTGTAGTCTCGACACTGGCAACTTTGTCGACAAGTGATCGCATAAAGCCTGCGCCAAGCCTAAATTGCCTTCGGCATTTTCGAAATCTATCGGATTCACTTTATGCGGCATTGTCGAAGAACCGACCTCACCTTCTTTGGGTTTTTGGCCCAAGTAATTCAGACTTATATAAGCCCACACGTCCTTCGACAGGTCCATCAACACCATATTGACGCGCCGAAGCGCATCAAAATATTCGGCGACACTATCGTGATTTTCAATTTGGGTTGTGAGCGGATTGAATTCTAACTTCCATTTTTCGATAAACGTTTGGCTGATCTTCGGCCAGTCGCATTCGGGATAGGCCACCATATGCGCATTGAAAGCACCCACCGCGCCATTAATCTTGGCTTGAAGGGAAACGTTTTGCCATTGCTTAACCTGGCGCTGCAAGCGCTGAACAAACACTGCAAATTCTTTTCCTAAAGTTGTGGGGCTTGCCGGTTGTCCGTGCGTATGCGAGAGCATCGGCGTGTCGGCATCGCGTAAAGCCATATCTCGCAAAACCGAAATTAAATTTTGCAAGACAGGTATGACCACTTGATCTCGCGCGTCGCGCATCATCAGTGCATAAGAAATATTATTGATGTCTTCTGACGTGCAGCCAAAATGAACGTGTGCCAAAAGTTCTGGCGGGGCTCCGGCCTTTTTAAGTTGTTCGGCTAAGTAATATTCGACCGCTTTAACGTCATGGTTCGTGGTCTGTTCGAGTTTCTTGACGTGTTCATAAGCGGCACTTTGGTTCGCCGACTTGGCAAAACCTTCTAAGACCTTGCGGGTAGCGTCGTTCAGCACAAAATCCATGTGCTTGGTGTCAGCCAAATGTAAAAGCCATCCCGCTTCGACTTGCAGGCGATAACCCACCAAACCGGCTTCGCTGACGGAACTTGCAAGTGTTGAGAGTTGATTGCGGTAACGCCCATCCAGTGGAGATATAGCGTATGCAGGGAGGTTATGATCTTGAGGTGCACTCACCGATGGGCCATCCTGACTACAACTCCTTTCGGCATATGCCTTAGAGAGAGTCGAAAAATTAAGAACACGAAGGTTCCGATTTATCGATTTATAGCACGGCCATTTGCAGAGAGCCAGAGGACTTTGCTTACTAAATGCACTGGCCGAAGAACCTGAATTCGTATACAACAATGCAGTAAATGGCTCACTTTTCACAAAATTGCTTGGTTCAACCTAGGGGTAACATCCATGTCTAAGGCAAGAGTCTCTGTGATCATTGGCGCGCAGTGGGGCGACGAAGGCAAAGGCAAATGGGTCGATATCCTCGCAGAAAAAGCCGACATCGTCGTACGTTTCCAGGGCGGTAACAATGCCGGTCATACGCTGTATAAAGACGGCCAAAAAATCGTTCTCCATCAAATTCCAAGTGGAGCACTGCGCCAACAAACCTGCATGTTGGGCGCCGGCGTTGTCGTCAATCCAACCCAGCTCATTTCCGAAATCGAAACCCTGAATGAATTTGGCGTCGATCTTTCGCAAAGCCAACTTTGGCTTTCGGCCCGTGCGCACGTCATCACACCTTGGACGATTTTCCAAGATTGCCAGCGCGAACAAAAAAGCACCTCGCCGATAGGCACGACTAAACGCGGCATTGGGCCAACTTATGCCGACAAAGCCCATCGCATTGGCTTGCGATTAGGTGATTACGCCAACACGGAATCTCGCCACGCATGGATAGAAAAAATGAAAGCCGAAGCATTTGGGTTTTCTGATTTTTACCAACACGCCCGCGATGATTGGCGCGAGTTTGATTTGGTCGCCGAAAAAATTGCCGCTTATGTTTGTGACGCCGAAGCGAAACTTCGACACGCCATCAAAGACGGCAAAAATATTTTATTGGAAGGTGCCCAGGGCTCTTTGTTGGATATTGATCACGGAACTTATCCATTCGTAACTTCTAGTCACACGATTTTGGGTGGTGCTTGCGCAAGTTTAGGACTAGGCGCAAAAGTCATTGACCAAGTTTGGGGCGTTAGTAAAGCTTACGCAACTCGTGTTGGTGAAGGCCCTATGACCACCGAACTTTTTGATGAAGTCGGAGCGTATCTGGCCGATCGCGGCAAAGAAAAAGGCGCGACTACCGGACGTCCTCGTCGATGTGGATGGCTTGATTTGGTTGCGCTTCGTTACGCGATTGACGTAAATGGATTCGATTCGATTATTCTCAACAAAATGGACGTCCTCAATGATCTCGATGTCATTAAAGTCGCCGTTGCCTATAAACACCCACAGCTGGGTGAGATTCGCGAAATGCCTTGGGATCCAAACGTCATCGCCAAATGCGAACCGGTCTATCAGTCTTTCAAAGGCTGGAAGTGCGACCTTCCTGAGTCGGGCAAAATCGCCGACCTGCCTCAAGCCGCTAAAGACTATATTATAGGGATATCCGAGCTCTGCAAGATTCCGATCGAAATGGTGGGAACTGGCGTCAACCGCCACAACGCGCTCTATAAATAATTCAGTCCGGGCGAGGCTTTTTGAAAAACCCGCCCTATCCGCTCCTCATTTTCGCCAATAGATTCCGGCCACTACTACCCACTTCTAGGGGTATTGATTCCTGGCCTTGCTAGCCTATCAAGTTTTTCCCGGCAAATTCCGATAGAGAAACAAGACTTCTGTAAATTGAGTTTATTTTTTGAGGAATCATCTTCATGATGCATCGCTCTAAATTGATGTTGCTTGCTTCCTTCATTGGCGTAGCACTGCTCGCTGGTGGTTGTAAGAAAGTCAACGATACTTCGTCTAGTGCGGGTTCCAAAACGGGCTACGGTAAGTGTGGATGCTCCGATATAGAATGTTGGGATAGTTCCACCAAAGCACTCGTTTCAGAAAATATCCAATGTGCTAAAACCGCGGGTAAAGGCGCTCTCGGTTTATATGCGGTCAAACTTTTAAAATTCCTGGAAGGATCCGCTGAAGTTGTCAATGCAATTGACGATGAAGGATTCAAGGGCTTGGCGCAAGAAGTCCTTAGCGACGTTGCGGGTACGAAACTTGGTGATCGTTACAAGAAAGTTCAATGTCTCAAGAGCTCAAGATCTTCTCTGAAAGGCTTCATGAACTTCTTTAGCAGCCTCGAAGGCATTTCAAGAGATGGCAGCGTGGGCGTCGTCATTAGTATTTTAAAAACCTCACTTAACTCCGTCACAAGCGCGATTAACTTTGTTGGCAACGTGAAAGTTTGCTTCAACGGCAATGATCCAGAAGATAAAGCCTTCAAAAAAATTACCAGCGGCATCACTAAAATCATGCAGGGCGTGGCCATTTTTACCACTCTGAAGGATTGTGGCTTTGCCATTTCCGAAGGTGGTGCCCTGATTTACAACAATACTCAGTGTCTCTTGAGAGACCTTGATAAACTAGCACTAGCTGAATCAAAACTTGCAAGCATGCATAAGAAAAACGCCTACAAACCTTCGCCAAACAATACCAATTCATCGCTCTGCAATGACGAATCTACGAATTGCAACACTTTTGCGATGGGTAAATACGGGTCGTACCTCTATAATCAAAGCTACTTCGGATATCGTTCTTATGATTGCGCAGAACTTTGCAGTAACAATAGCGGTTCACGCAAAAGATATTGCGAAGAAGCCGACGAGTATGATGGAATTTTCAAAAATGCACCGAATTGCCGCAAAACCTGCGGGACCAAACAATGCCAAAACGCTGTCAATGTTTGCGTATCCAATTGCTGCCGTCAAAACGGAACATGCGTCGATGATGCTCACGACTATATCAAACGCTACAACTGGTAAGATCTAATGGTAAATCGTCGCTGGACGATTGCTCTCGACCATTAAACGAACCTGACCCATGATGCCAAGCTCAGGAGTGACGAGCTCCGGCCGCACACTCACGGTATTCAAAGATTTAAAATTGTAGAATACGGTCGAATCGGAATTTACGTTAACGACTTTGACTTCTTTTTCAGTGCTGTCATAAATATAAATCTTCAACGCCACCGGTTTTTGTGATCCTTGAACTACCGGTTTTAGTCGTAAAGCTTGCGAGCGGTCCGTGGCATCAAAGTTCACCAGCATGCCAAGCGGGATCTGAGTCACGGCTGGTTGAGCGATGGTCACTTTTGCTCCCTTTGGAACTTCGGCCGGATCAAACGCATCATCGGCCCATGCGCGAAGAGAAAAACTAACGCCAAGAAGACTCACCAATAGGGTATACGCCAAACGCATACGGACCTCACTCATCTTAAGTTGAAAAGGGATTTTGATTTCTTTTATTTTAAAAGCGATAGCCCTGAAACGCAAGGCGCTCTTAGATTTGCCAACTATATTGGGAAGCTGCCATCCATTTTTCGCATTGCAAAACCGCCTTCGAAAACTCAGCAATTTCTTCGGTTTACTTGAGTAATTTTCATTCCTTAAACTTCGATAAATCGAGTTTTTGACGAGACAAGATTAGTTTCGCAGATATGTTAGAATGGAAGGGTAACACACGTCCATAACCTCAAGGTTTCAGTAGACATGCGCAGCGTAAATTTCCTAATTTTTGTGACCTTTATTTCGATCACATGGGAAATTGTAGTGGTACCGAACAACCTTCACGCCGCTGAACTGATGGGTGTTGAAATTTCTCAAAGCGAATACATCGGCGGCGGTTTAACGGGAACCATAATTGGATTCGGTACAGGTCACTTAGTCCAGGGGCAAACGGAACGCGGTCTAACATTCATGTCGGCCCAACTTGCTGCGGTCGCGGTAGGCGCAATCGGATGGGCTAAACTGACCGAAGAGAGCGCTGAAGCTGAACTGCTTTTCGTTGGCGCTGCGCTTTTTGGGGCCCTTCGTGTTTACGAAAGTTATGATTTGTGGGAGCGCCCCATTAGAAGAGGCAATAACTTTTACATACCCGTGCGTGAGATAAGAATCTCACCAGATGTCACTCGTGTCAAAGATGGCAATTGGGGCTTTGGATTAGTGGCAAATGTGAGTTTTTAAAACCAGGAGATAGAGACATGTCGAGTTCAATGCAAAAGTATATGTTAAGTTTTTTATTCCTTGCGAGCCTTATCGGCTGCAAATCAAATCGTGTCGATTCCGAAATCAGAGACATTTCCGCCGATCGCGACGAAGCCTCGGAAGAAGAATTTGACCAGTTAGAAGATTCGGGTGTCAATGACGCCAATCCTTTCAAAGATCTCGATACGGTACCCGGCAAAATGGTGATGTCGGGAACATTTATGCAAGAATATGACGATGATTTTTATAATATTGGCTTTAGCATTTTTCAATCTGATAAGACGGCCTACTTCGTACATAAAATTCTGAATCAAATCGTTATCGAAATAGAATCGGGAATTTCTAAACCACAAGCCGTCGACAATAATGATCCCGAGGCGATTCCGATGAAGATTGTCAAAGAGGGCGATGTCACCGTTTACAAATCCGTCTTGAATGCCTGGCCGGATACATATGTTCGCGTGAGTCCCGCGGGCAGAATCATAAATGTATCGTTACTGAAATCAGTGACGAGACTCGTTCAAGACCCCAAAATTGATATGAAGGACTTCACTTACCCTGGTCAAAAAGCACGAATCATGGTGGATACCGATATTTAATTTAATATTTATGGATAGTTACAATTAACTTGCCCAGACGCCCATTCATTGATAGTCACCAACTTAAGTTTTAGAAATGATTAACTTAAATTTGGTGGAAAATAAAAATGAAGGAATCTCGCGGTTTATATACTGACTGGATAGCCAGATTATTAGCCCTTACTCTTTCTTTAATGACAGTCTCAACACAATTGATGGCGCGCGGATCCAATACTACTGATCGTGGTGATCAGGTTATTTTATCCAGCGAAGAATTCCTAACGACAGAATTTGCGACGACTGCAACGGCTGTCTATCTGGGTAATACCAAGAGCGCATACCTGCATCCATTTTTAGTTCGCCAGCAACTCGCAACTATGGTCGCCGAAAAACCCAAAGACACGTTACACATTGTGGCATTATCCGGTCGCGGACTGGCTCCTCAACTGATCGAGTTGATGAACGAAAAAAGTTATTTAGAAAAAAAACAGGGCAAACTTGCCGTTGTGGTTAGTCGCAGCGATTATGATGGCGACTCGGAACTGCGCGAACTTGCGGCCAAAGCTGATTATATTATCTTCACATCTACAGCTTCGCAGGTTTCAGAAACCATGGCAGAAGCAAGTCTGCGCTTTGCCGAAATCCAAGAACGCCCGGTCAGCGTCGAGGTATTTGAAGGTGGCAACCTCGCCCGCGATACTTTATTTAATATCGCGACGCGCAGTCGATTCGCGACTCCATTGCAGGATATCGAAATCAACTCTCGCATGAATTACAATTCAAAAGAGCTGCTTGATGAAGGCGGCGGCTTAGCCGCGACGGAATTCTTGGGGTTATTGAAGCGGGTCAAGTCCACACTTCATAACGTCGAAGTTCGGGCTTTTCTTCACAAAGAGCCTGGCGTTTACCAAAGCATTTCGGAGAATCCGTCAGAAAGTTTTGGGGAGGAAAAACAAGTTGAACTGGATAGTATTCGCATAACCGAACGTTTGCAAAAAATGAAAACTGGTCGGGCGCACCGGCAAAATCAAGCCGGACTCCAAATGGGGCATGTCGCAAACGTTTATATCGCCTTAGATCAAGATATTCTTTCCATCATTTTGGTGCCATCTGACTGGCTACGTGACAACATTCGGAAGAATAATTTCCGCATGAAGTTAACCGCCAATGGCAAATCATCATCTTCGGACATGACGGGATGGGAAGAGGTGCAGATGGACCTGTATCCTGGTACAGTTCTTCGCTACACCGGAAAACTAACCGACTATAGTATTGCACCTGAGAACGTCAAACCGGTTAATATTCGACTCAAAATGGAGCATCGATTCAAGGGATCGGGGTCTGAATTACAAGATTACTACGCAAACTACACTCTTTTTGTCGAGAGCGGCGAACAAGTTGCAACCTCACACTATAGCTATTATGACTTCCTGCAGGCTCAACTGAAAGCCCTTGATGCCCAGATGAATACATTAAGGTTTACAGAAAACGTCTCATTGATAAAACCTTACAATGATGAAGCGGCGCCAGCGTATGCCGATGTGAAGACAGCAATCCATCAGTACTCCGCTTTGATTGAAGAAGTACAAGCAGAGTTAGCCGAAATCGAAGAATCAAACATGCATAGACTTGGTATCGAGCTCTGCGAAAAAGTTTTCTTCTAGAGGGATGATTTTGTGAAGGTTGCATCCAATCTTTTACTCTTTTGTTTTTTAGGCCTATCTGGCTGTGTCACGACTCCACAACAAGTTAAAGTCGCGGAGTCGGCGACTCTTACTGTCGAACAATTTAACGATCTAAAGCGTCAGGCGATCAAAGTTACAGACATCAATCAATCGCGACCAGGCAAGCCCTCGGTCATCACGTTCCACGCTTTTGATGGTCGGGAAGTTTTGGATAAAGTATTTGGCAGTCGCAAGGCATGGACCGATAGGTCTTATTTGAACTACGAATGTTTGGATGGCTACGTTTCAATTATGGAAACGAAATCCCTTCTTCAAGGTCAGTTTTATTTTGCATTCGCGCGCGCAGATCAAAAGGATTTTACTCTTATTAATTATGCCAAAGATGGCAAAAAAACGTCTTTAGGGCCGTTTTATATTGTCTGGAGCGATGAGGCTACTTCCATCCGAGATAAGGCGCATTTTTGGCCATATCAAGTGGTGAAACTTCAAATACAGTAGATAAATGAACGGCCGCTCCGCGGCCGTAACGTCTTTCAAGCTCCGCCTTTCGCTCTCACAGTTTTCAATTCTTTGGTTGATTGGTCCGGTTCTCCCGACTTAGATTTGCCTGGGCGGTGTCGGCTGATGCAGCCTCAATGCCCAGGCAAATCTAAGCCGGCTCAACCGTCCCAGCCAACCATCGGGTAAAAACTGTGACGGCGAGGCTCCGCATACGAGTGCGCCCCGCACGAGTTGCATCCGCAACGGTTGCTCGATTGAGGTAGTCCTGTTTGGCGGAGCCTCACTGGTGGAGATTTTGAAATTTGCGAAGAGTGGAGGGAAACTTCCCAGCACTGTCTCCAGAGGGGGTTGTGAGCGCAGGACGCGCGAACACCAGCGCAGCCTGGGCAGGAGCTCTGTAACGCATAGAAATCCCCGTGGTCTGGCAGGCAAGCGCACCCTCTGGAGACAGT
>JBGSKV010000059.1:0-23808 GCA_041740975.1 Oligoflexales bacterium
ACCGAACCTACTTTTATGGCGAATGCTTCACCGGTTGCGATCGCTACATTGAGCGCAAGCCACGCGCCAGCTTTAACTCGCGAGATCGATTTGCCTTGAGCGTCTCGCCCTTCCACCAGATCCATCCAAGACTCACCCACCGCATAGAGCGCTCCAAGTGGGGACAACTGAAATAAAATGGAATCTTTGTTTTGATAGATAAACTTGCCACCATAGTAGGCCATAAGTCCCATGTTCGGACTCATCCCAAGCTCTTCCCAGGTTTTAGGCTGGGCGATGATCGATGCCACTTCATTGTTAAAATCCAAGGAAGGTGAAGTCTTGTCAGTGAAAATCGCTGCTGGCATCTCATTAAATGTGAGATTGGCAATATCTCGTACTTTGTTCATAAAAAACATGTCTGAGAATCGATCCAGCAGAAACAACGTATGCAGCTCGTGCAGCTCGGCACCACGTTTGCTGCGCATATTTCGTAAGAAATCAGCAATGTCTGCGGCATTGCTTTCACAGTTTCCGGCCCCGCTCATAATCTCATTAAGTTGATACCAGCCCATTTTTCGTCGGAGTCGATCGGCATAAAACTTTTCGAATTCTGGATTGTAACTAACACTTCCACATTTCGAGTTAGCAATGCTTCGTTGAAAATCGGCTAACTTTGTTTTCCATGTGTAGAATCCATTGCGGCCTGCACTGACCTTGCCTTCGTTTTCTGTGAGCGGCGCTTGCACGGACGCAAATCCTACAAAGTAACCAATCCATTTGACGTCTTCACTTCGGTAAGACTCAGAAGCTTCTTCACTCCCACCAACATCTTGAACGGTGGACTGAGTCAAAACCGGTTTGCAGGAAAGAAGGAATAAAAGAAGAAATATACTGGTTATCGAGCGCATTTCCAACTCCCTTTGGGTGGATTCTTAAATGATTGATTAGTAGAAAGTAACGCGATGCCTTTGGCTTTTTTTGTCCGCATGCTTGCGTTTCGAATCGAGGCGTTTTTTGACTTGGTTT
Organism: Oligoflexales bacterium; assembly: GCA_041740975.1. Lineage (GTDB taxonomy): Bacteria > Bdellovibrionota_B > Oligoflexia > Oligoflexales > JALZUQ01 > JBGSKV01. Next base: position 1,009 of record JBGSKV010000059.1, read on the forward strand.
TTGGAAGGCTTCGTGGCTTTTCGGGCCTTTTGTACGTAAAGGGCGGCTCGCAGCATGACTGTTAATTTTTCCAGACAATCCAAAACATTGCGGCCTTGATCTCGGAAGCGATCGCTCGAAAGAACTAAGTTGCCTTCTTTACTTATTTTTCTTTGGTTTTGTTCCACAAAGCGCGCCAAAACTTCGGCCGGGACTCGGCGAGTTTTCGTGACATCCCACTTCAGTACGGCTTTCGAGTTCACCTTATTGACGTTTTGTCCGCCTGGGCCCGAACTGCGCGCAAAGCTGAAGCTAAACTCAGAGAGTGGTATCGATAATTTGTTATCAATTTCAAGCATGTGTATTGACGAGTATAGCATCATCCCATAAAATTTGGATAAGGAATCACGAAAACACTAAAGGAAAGCTTCTTATGAAGAAACACCCGGCCTACAAAATCATCGCAAAGAAAAAGAATGGCAAATTCATCGTCCGCAAGCGCGGCGGCAAGCTTATAAACGGTGTTGAGAAGATCAAGATCCTCGTCGAAGCTGGTAAGATCAAAACGGCCGTCCCTAAGACGGAAGCCCCCGTCGTGGAAACCACGGAAGAGGCTCCAGCCGCCGAATAGCCCTCCCCATTTGTCGTAGTTCCCAGACACCCTTTATTTTGAGCTCAAAATAAGGGGGGTTTATTTTTTAGTAAATTCATAAGCTTACGCTCTTTCCTAAAGCATCCTGCCCCCTTACCGAATCTTATTTCTAACGGAGGTAAGGCCTTGGTCTTGTTTTCGTAAACCCCCAACGTAGAGGTAGGTAAATTATGAAAACGGTAGTCACATTGTTGTACGCTTTAGCTCTGCTGCTGCAGGGTTGCGGCCAACCTCCGGCTTTCGTCGAACGAGATCCCGGAAGCAATGCCCTCCCTAAGCCTGTTTTGCCAGATGGTCCTGGCGGTAGAATCGACGATCACGGAAATCCGGTCGATGATGACGACAACGATCCATTTGATCCAAACAAGGAACTTTATCAATTAGGCCAATCATTCGTTGCAGGATCTGCAGTGAGCGACGGTTTGAGCGTAGACCTCAACGACCCGTTCATTGAAAAAGACCTGACCATGAGTCGTGCCTACTTCAATCGCTCACTTAGCTATACGCAGGTGAACCGACCAACGATTACCGACAATCATAACCAAGGTCACCCAGCAAGTCCGGTTACCGACACCATCACTCAAAATGAGTCGGACCATTTGTTGGATATCCTCGTTGTGGTCGACAACTCTGGATCGATGGCGCAAGAGCAAGCCAACTTGGCAACGAAGCTTGCACCACTCCTTCAAGAAGTAGCGGATACAAACTGGCGTATCGCCGTGAACACAACGGACCCTGCAAAAGGTTGCGTAAACCACATCATCAACAAAGGTGATGCAAACATCGCTGCGAAATTCCAAACTGCGGTGAATGCGGGAATCAATGGATCCGGTAATGAAGTCGGCGTACTCCAAGCTGTGAACGGCCTTAAGGGCGAATGCTTGAGTTCTCCATGGGTTCGTAATGATTCAAATGTCGCTGTCTTGATTGTTAGTGATGAGGACAACTGTAGTAACGGAAATGGCTGCGGTACGCAACCACACAAATCTGCCAGTTTTCTTTCAGACTACCTTTCCAGCATTCGTGTTTTGGGAACAAACGCCCGTGTATACGGTATCGTTTGGCATCCATCACAAACTCAAGCGCAGTGTTCAACTGGTGCTTTCAAAGCTAACCAATATGCAAGTTTAATTGCTGGTACAAACGGTACTTGGGGTTCTATCTGCGATGCGGACTACACCAATACTTTAGCGGCAATATCAACTGACATTTCGATTTCTTTGAACACTCAATTTACCTTATCGCACAATCCAGTTCCTGGCTCTCTAGTGGTACGAGTCAATGGAGCCTTGCAATCAGGTAACTACAACGTAACGCAAAATATCGTGACTTTTACCAGTAACCCACCGCCAGAAGGTGCAACCGTTACTTTTGATTACAATCACGATTCGGCTCCGATTGTTGCAAGCTTTGACCTAAGCAAAAATCCAGCCGCCGGAACTTTGAAAGTTTTTGTGAATGGATCTTTGGTAGGCCCAGCGGCTTATAACTACGACGCTGCGAACAATGAGGTGGATTTCGTATCTCCTCCTGCTCACAACGCTTTAGTAAGCTTGCAGTACCGCGAGAATTCACCAGCGCTCATAAGTAGCTTCGCACTAAGTGGATCGGTAAATGTTTCTTCCATAGGTGTGAAAGTAAATGGTTCGTCGGTATCTTCCGGAGTCAGTTTCCACACGCCATCAAACAGCGTGGTGTTTGCAACTGCCCCGGCTGACAACGCTTCCATCGTCGTGACTTACCAAGAAATTGGCAGTGCCATTCTTTCTTACGCGTTTGCAGTGGACGCGAACTTAGTGGACGACATGGAAATTGAAGATGCCATTAGTGGTTCGCCAATTCCTTTCGCTTATATGGGTGGAAATATCATATTCGGCGCGGGAGTTTGGGTCGAAGGACGCCAAGTTGTGATTCGTTATCCAAATGCTGGCTTTGGTCAGATGTCCGTAAGCTTACCACACACCCCTATCAGTGCCTCTGTATCTGCAGAAGCCGGTGGAATGTTGTGTGCAAACTTAACGGTTACTGGAAACGTTGTGAACTTGAGTGGTTGTAACTTTCCTGTGAATGCTGGCCAAGTCGACATAGAGTATTTGTACTTACCAGCCGGTTCGAGCACGTTTACTTTTACACCAGCCATCCCAGTAAGCTTGGATGACGTTCTTTGGGATGTGACGGTGAATGGTTCGGCTTTCTACAATTACACCAGAACTGGTCGCGTGTTTACTTTCAATAGCGCCGTACCAAGTGGAACTGTCGTGAAGGTTAACGCAAGCTACTACAACTAAATTTTTCTACGGATACTTTGGGGAAAAAGGGGAGGTCACAGGACCTCCCCTTTTTAATTGGGTCCACCCGACCATTTCTGATTTAATTTTATTGAGCCTCCCTTCTCGCCAATTTTTCGCGTTACCCAACTAAATTAAATCGGAAATGGTCGGGTGGCCCCAATTAAAAAATAAGCAGCTGGAGATTGCAAGACGCAGCGCTTATCCAGCCTTGCATTCAACGAGGTGGATCACAGACCTCTTTATAAGGTATGCTATTTCCCTAAGACATCGTCTGAGGGTAAGGCATGAAACGGTTTCGCCAGTTAGGTTTCGCAATAATGGCTTCTGTGTCAGCAATCGCAGCGACCTGCTTTTGGCATGGGACGGCGCATGCAAATTTTGTTGGATCTGAGTTTGAACTTTTCAATCCAACCACCAGAGCCGATTACTTTACCGTGCATACGTCTCGCATTCTGGACCCGGGTCAGTTTAATCTGGGAGTCGTATTGGACTTCTCCATAAACTCACTGCCCAAAGTTCACAACGGCGCCGAAATCTGCTGTGATGAACGTGAAGGTTATGCTGACTTATTAATTGTTTCCCATTTTCTTTTCGGAGTCGGACTGACAGATCGATGGGACATCGGACTTAGCATGCCGGTAGTGATTGGACAAAGTAACGACGAAAACGACAAAGTTAATTTTAATGTCAAAGGCGTTCTCGAAACTCACATCAATTCCAAATTTCGCATTTGGGGTGATGATTGGACTGGTTTAGCCGCAGTTTTTCACCTTAGTCAGAACCATACGGAAGATAACCCCTACACCGGCAAAGGTGACGGCCTGACTTATATCCTAGAGTTAGCCTACAGCCGCGAACTTTCCGAAGATATCGATATGGGTGCAAACCTAGGGTACCGCTGGCGTGATATCGGCGACAATATTTCTTCGCCGAGCTTTCCGGTGGAACCTATTGCAAGCCAGATCCTGTGGTCTATGGCCACCAGCGTTGCTTATGACGACGACTTGCGCTGGATCGGCGAGCTTTCGGGTGCCCATAACTTGAATAACTATAAGACCAGTCTTGATCGCGACGAACATCCGGCTGAAGTTATTTTTGGTGCCGAGTACAATCGCAATCGTAGTCCCTTTGTTTGGCAAGCCGGTATTGGCAGTGAAGTGACACATGCTATCGGCACTGCCGATTGGCGCATTTTTGCTGGCCTCAACTGGCAAGGCAGCCTTTGGGAAAAACGCCGCCGCTTGCCAGCAGTCATAAGCCCAGAAGATGGCGAACTTTATGAAACGAAAACTGTTCGACCCAAACCCAGCGAACCCGTCGTCGCGATCGAACCCGCGAAACCAGCTACCCCAGAAGCGCCTACCATTCCACGTAGTCCGCAAGTCGAATCTATTGTTTCCAAAAATATTACGTTTAAGCCCGGATCTCACGCAGATATTGGCATAGCATCTTTAGATGAGTTAGAACAAATATCATCGTCCATCAAAGCAAAACCTTTCAAAAAAATTGTTGTGGAAGGTCACACCGACTCCAGCGGTAGCGCCAAACTCAATCAAGCGCTTAGTGAAAAACGCGCTGCGACGATTAAGGGATTTTTGGTGAAACGTTACGGCATGGATGCAAACAAAATCGAAACCATCGGATTTGGTGATACGAAACCAGTCGCTGACAATAAGACTGAAGAAGGTCGTAAGATGAACCGGCGTGTAGAGTTCAAAGTATACTGGTAGAGTCTTGGTTTAAGAAATTTAAAAGGTCTCAACCTACGAATAGCTAAGCAAGACTGTTGGCGCTTTATTGACGAACAATTATTATAAATGTTGGAACACTTACGACTACGCCGAATAATCATTCAGGCTCTGGCTTCTTAGTATTATCCAGCGCATTGTCAAACGTAAACTCAGTCAAATCTCTCGCCGCACTTCGTTTAAGAATTGAACGAATGACATCTTTATCTTTAATAGCCGACTTGTCTATCGAGGTTAACAACTGCTCGGTAAGAGAGTCATGACGCATGTACTCCATGGCCTTGCGGTAACACTCGTCCGGCTTCTGGGTTGGTAACCAACCGAGACCCTCATGATAAACGATGTAGCTGGCGATAAATGACGAAACAATAGCAATTTTGTGCGCCTCAGGCAGCTTCTCAATTAGTCGCTCGGCATATTTATCGACAATGATTTGCGGGCAATGGCGCCATATGATTTTTTTGCAAAGTTCAGATCCCAAAAGAGTTTCTTTGCGCTCGGTGAGGTGATTCAAAATAGAATCCTTTACCGCGTTGATTTCTTTTGAAATCTCAAACGATAAGTCCACCAAGTTTTTAGATTCGCCGAGGCGCTTGTATTCGTGCAACAAAAGCTTCGCTTCAAAATCAGCTTTCTGACGCAAAATCACAATCACTTGTGAGACATACTTCTCTTTGATTGCCAAAAACTCTTTCGTCGTGAGAACCAGAGAGGCGATGATTTCGTACGAAGAGCAAATCACTCCGGTTTTATTGGCCGAAGAATCCTTGATCATAATAATACCAAGCTTCTGCAACTCCTCACGAGCTTTGTTCGTAAAGAATATATTGGCACCTTCGACAATGGCGCGGCACGTCGGCTTGCCCAGTCCGGCCTGATCGTCTTCATCGACACCCAAAAACTTAACGTAGTTTTTGTCGTGAACCGTATACGGTCGCCCGCCCGCGGGTATAAAAATATCGGCCGGAGCAACGAAATGGAGATTATTACGCCGCAAAATGTTTTCGTTACTGTCGGCATTGATTACGAACGCCGCTTTATCACCGCTAAGTTTCTTGGCATCAAATTTGTTGATGGGATGCCCACCTACGACGAGCCGTAAGAGCTCGGTCCAATCCAAACCGGCTGGATCATAGGCAGCGCCGAAACCATCGGCTATCGCGACAACGCGCGCTTGTTCGCCGTACTCGCGATGAAGGATTTTGAGTTCGTTACCCGCGACGTCGCCATCAGGACCACCGGTCATTTTCACCGTAAATTTTTGAACTTTCGGGTCTATACCCATGTATTTCAAAACGTTATCAACGAAAACGTTAAGCCCTTCGGAAGTGACTCCGTATTGCTTGTGGTTAATTCCCTCCCCTGGCTTCGAAGACATAAAGGCTTTGGCATATTTGTAGCCACGGCGATGAGCTTGTTCCGGAATCCAGTTGATCAGCTCATTTGTTATATTCTCGTCCGGGCCAAGATAAATGATCTCTTCTTTGCTGTAGTAACTCATCTGCTCGGCAAACGCAGCTTCATGGGCTTCATCTTCCGCGACCAAAAGGTCGAGGAGTGCGTTCACAGCACCTTTCACCGCCTTATCACGATTTCCATCAGGCTTAAGGAGGAGAACAGCTTTCGAGCCGCCTTCCGGAATGTCTTTATTCTTTAGTTGTTGGCCATAGCTAAGTCCGTAAACTTCGTCGAACAAGCTTGCCATCGCACTATCATAGTCCGAAGAGTTCTTAGGCATAACCACACGCAAGCCGCCGCGTGAAATATCGCGCCAACGCACTTGAAAAAACCGGAAGTCACGTCCTACAATGAAAAAGAAAGCAAACGGAATTTCATTGTAAAATTCGCGGTTTAGCACCTTTGGATCGAGTCGAAACGCAAGACCCGTCTTGGTAGGAATAAAGTAATTTGTTTTGGTTGCGTGCGCTATGAAGTTCAGACACTCCATGAAAATTTTACGTTCGACATCGCCCAAAATATTTTCTTTGATATTCTTCTTTAATGTTTCAATATCTTGCAAATACACATTCGCATCATAATTCTTAGCGGTTTGCGGATCGAACTTGGAGCGGAAGAGACTGATGATCCTGCTGCATATGTCATGGTACTGCTGGAACGTCGTCAATATCTTGTAGTTAGAAAAATAGTATGGGTTTTCTTTGCTGAGGGCGATATGGGTCCAACTCGCTAAGGCTCGAAGGTAATTTACCGCATTGATTGAATAGAGATATGGTTTTCGCACGAAAACATTGTAGTCGTCCGTATCTACCCAAGCCAAGGTACGAAGTGCCTTAGTGAGCTTGATCATAGGAATCGACTCGACGTCAATCGCCTCGTTGTTTTCTCCCGCTAACGTAAAATGCATGACCGTTATGGGTGAATCACATCCAGCCGTAAATCTCGACACAACCGCACGATTGACTTGAAAACCGTAACGATTCATCAATTGAAACACTTCACTGAGAATGTCGGAGGCTTGTTCATGTTTAATGCCAAGCGTCAATCGAACCTTGTGCGAATCCGCAAATGGCTCCACAAAAGTTTGCGCGCCTTCGCGACCGAGCATTTGGCGATACATTCGATAAGTAATATGAAGTCGCGAGTCCGTCGCATAAACGACAAAGTCATTATCCAAATTATTGAGGTAATAATCTATTTCAACGATTTCGCTCGGGAACTCTTTGTGAAGGGTTTGCTTCGCGGCGACAATTTTTTCTTTGATCAAAGTATTCGTCAAATCAAGCGGCACATAATCACTATTGAGAAAAGTCGAAAGAAAAAGGAGTTTATCGCTTGAAAAATATAACGCGCCCATTTTAAAGGGATGCCCACGGAGCTTCTCGGCCATTTCTAAAAGAATGTCGCTTCGGCCACCCGGACCGATGTACGTTACTTTTTTATTATCACGATCACGAAGCTCGATGGTCTGCTTGGATTCGAACACATGCCCAGTAATAATCGCCGACAAATGTCGGACTTTTTCCGGACGCGGCGTCGTCTGGTAATAAATTTGAGGCATATTGTTGAAAAACCAAGGAGTCAAAATAGAAATACTTTGCTCAAGGCCCTGCTTAACGGTGTTCGCAATATCTTCGATATACTCGGAGAGATCAGCGCCTTTCTTGACGTGTTGATCTTTGAGCGAAGTCATAATTTTTTTAGAATCCAACACGTCATCTTCTGGCGTACTGGTCAAACTCATCATGGGATCGTGAACGTGCTTCTGGTCCATACATCCTATTCCTACGTGTTCATGTACTCCTGGAAATCATGTTCCAGGCTTTGAATAACGGCAAAATTTAATTTGCCGATTTTTTTCACTCGGGCTTTGAGTTCTGCGGCCGGAGTCAAATTACGTTCCGTAAAAAACTCATAAAAAGCGTGAGCTGCACCCACCACCTCTTTGTCTCGGTAGCAAGACGGCAATCGCGCCAAACTATCCAAGGCTATTCGCATAACTTTCTTCGATAGCTCTGCAACTTTCTGTTCCCTCAGGCCGAACATCGCATTGCTAAGCAATATCGGTAAGTTCTCAATCTCCGGCATCATCATCTCAATAACGAGTTCTAATGCATCATCATCATAAATTAAACCTGTAAAGAATGCCGATGGCACCGATTCCCAAGCTCGACCCGGCCCGTCCACTGCGCGCATTTCCAAAAATCCTTTTGGACGTACCTCAGGGAAAAGAAGAGACAAATGGAGCTTGTAATCCTCAATTGTCGGGCTTTCGGTGGAAGTTGTCATCCATGTTTCAAAATCAACCCCGGAAGTCTCTATATATTGGCCACTTCGCTCGATGAACACCAACGGGGCGCGAAGGCTAAAGTCTAAATAAGTATCAACACAACTCTGCTTGCTTAGTTTTTGAACAACTGACTTCAGACCGACCAGCCCAGTTCGACTAGAGTCAATCTCGCGCCATATTCGCGAACGATACGAATCTTCATCACGCACTTTTCCGTCGACGATTCCAGAATAGGCGAACAACGCCGTAGCCAGTGGCGCCAGCATTTGACTGCCCATATATCTCTTCACAAGCGTATCTTCGTTAGGACCAAAATCCAAATTCGTTTGTTGGGTGCAGGTTTGACGCATCATACGACGACCAGCAGGACTTACGGATTGAAAATACTTATCCATTTTCTGATAACGAGGTTTCGTGACTTGGAGCCCGATCTCTTCGACCGTATGCCAAGGATCAATCCCCATATAAAGCGGTGACCATCCACCTAGTTGCATTCGTTCGTGTGTGGTGTTTTGCACCTCTTTCAAACGGGCTAAGGCTTGATCTAGGCAAGGATATGGCTGCGTTGAACATTCGACCTGCCCACCCGGTTCAAAAGTAATGTAGTCTTTATCTAACGCAATTTTAAGAACTTCAGAATTTCTGGTCGCTGGTTTTCCATCCGCACCCACACCTTGCCAACCGTCATCTCGACCATTGCCCGGCAGTAATAAATCAACCGTTCCACCCGATGCAAACAATGGGGCCCGCTCATACTTTGCATTGAGATACATCAGCTCGGATTCGATACCAACGGCGCCGGGCCACTTCGGATGTTTGAGTTTATAATCTGAGTCTCGGAATACGAAAATATGCTTATCGAGGTAAGCTCGGCACTCTTCTTTATTTAATTTAGACATGGGTACCTAAAAAAAGGGAAAGCCCCTACTGGGATTGTTCAACATTGATCGCAAAATCATTTACACCGCTTTTGCGTACAACATCAATAAGCTTTACGACCAAACCATGCGTAACGGCTTCGTCAGCGGCGATTAGAGCCTGAAGCTCGGTGTTGGGCTTCTGTTGGGCCTTAATAATGCCAGGGACTTCGTCCAAGCCAATCGACTTGCCGCCAAAATAGATCTGCGATTCTTTGTCGATGGCAAAGGTCAAAGACTCCTTGGCAACTGGTGCTGTGGCGCTGGCCTCAGGCAGCTTCAAGGGTATGGACTGCGAAACAATGTAATTGGCGGTCACCATAAAGATAACCAAGAGCACGAGCACGACGTCAACTAAAGGGGTGACGTTGATGCCGGTGATTTCGTCTTCATCTAACAAGCCACCAGACATAAGCGAATCTCCTAGCGACTATAATGGGACAAAAGAAGTTTCTTAACAGCTTCCGCTTGGTTGTAATGTCGCTTCACAAGGCGGTTGTAAGTGTTGAAAGCAATGACTGCAGGTATCGCCACAAACAAACCCACTGCCGTGGCCACCAGTGCTTCCGAAATCCCGCCCATGACGATTTGTGGACCACCCGCCGGGTTGGCACTCAAATCGTGAAACGCCTGAATGATACCAATGACCGTACCTAGAAGTCCGATGAAAGGCGCGTTGTTCCCGAGCGTTCCCAAGAACGTTAAACCACGGTCGAGATGCTGGCGTTCACTGGCTAAGTATGCCGACATGGATTCTTCCATCGCATTCGGACCTTTGTCCGTATATTGAATACCACGTTGCAAACATTCACTGGAGGGTCCGGGATGATCGTCACAAAGGTTTTTGATCCCTTTGGTGTCGTTTTCCACCAATAATGCCGTGAGACGTTGGAGATAAGCAGGAAAATTCATTTTAATTTTTTGAAAAAAGAAAAACCTCTCGATGATAACAGCTAGGGATAAAATACTCAGCGCTATCAGCAACCACAAAACCCATTCGGCGCCAAACAGTGTCATACCAAGCAAGCGATCTACTATATTCATACGCTACGCATCCCCTCAGTTCGAAAAACATTCACAGTTATTATAACGCTTGTCGCTCGCAAACTCGCTAGGCAAAAATTCCCCTGTTTTCTAAAATCCGCCGATGGCCAGGCCCTCTGACTGCCATGGCTTCAGAACCCTATGGAAAAACGAGAGCCAAATCCCCTTCGATTTGTGCCATACGAGTTTGATTAATTTCTACACTAGCTTGAGTATGATGAGAGCGAGCTAAGTAAATGTCTTGTTCGCCTTCTCTATGTTTGTAAATTTGCAGGGTCTCGAGAACTTTATCGCCCAGGTAATAAGTCATTTCGAAAACGGGCGGGGAGCTAGGCGTTATGGTTGTGTACTTTACACCATAAAGTTTGGAGATTTTATCGATCCATGTATTGACTTTGGTATTAGCACTTGCATCTTTACCACCCTTAAACTGCCAGCTGACTTCACCCTGAGGATCAAAACCATCCTTGGAGACAGTATACGTCACGAGGCCTTTCTTGCCTTTCAGTTTCACATCGATGCGATTGGCACTTGCAACTTCACTTCCGAGGAGGTTTCGCTCGAACAACCTTGTCTTAGCCTGCGCCATAACATCGAGAATGCTGCCATCGACCAGATAAACATTGCCCGTCAACTTATCTTTGATGAAGTAATAACGAGTTCCAAAGTTTCGAATTCCTATTTGATAAACTGGTTGCCGTTCACCGTTCTGCAACTCTATTTCGAGGGTGATGGCACTTTGAATAAGCCCATATTCACCGAGGTTTTCCTGCGCAACTACACCTAAATCTCGAACGGCACGGAGTGGCGATAGCAAGCTTACAACATTTGCGTCAGGAGAATCCGCTGCTCTAAAAACCTCAATAACGCCAGCCGCCTTATGCTCGACCCAAATGAACTCACCATCTTTGTAGACGATCACTTCTTGATTGGGATCTTTATATATAATTTGCTTCCAGGCGATTTCTTTCAAATCGACAAGAGGGACTTGATCGGCTGTCTTCGGGTCGATGGGTCTCGATGCCCAATAAGTCGGAATCAAACTTAAAATAAGTACTATAGTTAGTATCCCAATCTCACGGCGCATCGGTGGTCTCCCGATCTTTGCTGTTTTGTTCCGTGTCTCTATGAAGTGATTTTCGTCGAGGACGCCTCGTAGCCACAAATCCTATGACAAGAACCAGCAATGGTATGCCAACGATCATCCCGCCAAAAAGAAAGGCATCGGACTGTCCAGAGTGTAAGACAGGAATGTCTTCTTCACTCGACACTTCACCCGATAATGCACCCAAACCAGACAACCATTTCAAGGCATCGGCAAGCATCTGCTGGTTCGCGGGATTGGGCATCAGTAGCTCGGTGATCCATGTCGCATCTCCAAAAACTATGGTCTTCGCAGCTTGAGCATTGGCGTCTGGAGTTCTCACTCCGGCACTGGCTAAGATAAACGTGCCATTTTTCTCGTCGGCATCCTGTTTAAAATTCTTGTTCGCGTCACGAAACGATGAGCTGTAGGTTTTGAGAAGTTCATACTGTGCCCACGGGCCTGATTTTTCTTTGAGATCTAAAGATGCCGTTTCAAAAATCAAAACCGCCACACGTTCCTCGTTGCGAGCCAGATTGACCACCGCCTCGTGCGAGGTAAATAAATTTGTAAAGAGTAGCCAATGATCCAACTCAGTACGAGTGGCTCTAGCGAATTTTTTCACATCAGCCACAGTTTCGGGAACCACCGTCACGCCCATGTCTTGTAGTAAGGCCATGAGTGGATCTTTGGCGGGATCAAACCCCTCTTTTCGCGGATCAAGTAAGACCAACATATGCCCACCACGAGCCTGAAACTCGCGAATCGCTCTGACTTCCTCCGTTAAAAACGGTGTTTGGGGCGCAATGATTACAAGGAGAGAAGCATCGTCGGGAACTTTATTGGCGCTGCCTTCTGCGATTCCAAATAAACGCAACGAATAGCTGAGGTCTCGCCAAAGTTTTTCGGCTCCTTTCAGGCTCATACGGGGATCTTTACTGATGCTATCCCAGTTGAGTTCACCATGACCGCGGGTGAAGTAGGCCACTTTATTGGTTGTCGTTAGCTCAATGAGCGCTTTCTGAAACTGGCTATCCAGCGTTCGCAAATTCTTCCTGGCAGCCTCCAACGTCATACCAACTTTAATACGCTGGGTCTGCCGACCAATCGTCAAAACCACTTGGCCATTCGTTGTCACATCGAACTGCGATGAAACCGTAGGGTTGAGATCTTTATCATAGAATTGAAGCTTGACGCGGGGCTGAACGCTTGCCAGACGAGTAAAGTAATCCGCGACGTATGGTCGCACGTCGTTAGTAAGCGGAAAGAAAATCATGACCTCCAAGTCTTGCGCCAAATTTGCCACTCCCTTGAGTGAGCCAGGACTAACGGAGGTTGTCTTCAAATAGGAAACATCATACGAAATTTCTTGTTTCTTAGCGATGTAGTTCCAGCAAATCAAAATACAGAGCAAAAGCCCTAAAGATAGACCGGCATAGAAAGCACCACGCTGTTGCCCGGAGTCCGCAAATTGTTCGCGGCCTCGACGCCATTCCGACCACTCGATTGTCATGGCCATAAAAGTACCAAGTACAAAGCATATCATCCAACTGCCTAGGACTACTTTCGAGAGCCAGTTATTCCCATTGAGTTCGTCAACAAACCAATATCTCTGGGCAAAGAGGAGAACAAATCCGATCAAAATAACCTTTTGCCAAACGTAAATCCAAAACCAACTCTTACTCTCTTCCGGAAGTCGCTTGCGATAGGTGCGCATCACCAACCAAACGAGAAGATTGGAGGCAACTAGAGAACCAAATCCAAAATATTGCAGAAAGTTGAAAGACTGGCTGAAGCTAAACCAGTTGTGCCCAAGGATGAGCGCGCAAAGACCCATGAAGAAAAGCGGCAATCGTAAAGTTTTTACGCTCATACTCAACTCCGCCAATTTCGTGAGGCGATTGCTTTGGTCGCACATTCTAAGAAGAAAAAGATAAAGCTCACATAAAAGACGACATCAGCCAGGCGCAATATGCCCAACTTGAAGCCCTGGAAATGCAAATTATGTATGGCCAAATACGCGAACAAACCTTTATAAGGCTCACCCACGACATCTGAAAGCATCCACAATACTAAAAATGTGATTGTAATCAGCGTACCGATAATGGTGGCGATCCATTGATTTGGCGAAAGAGCTGAAGCGAATACCCCGATACTCAGCACCGAAGCACCAACCAGAAACACTCCCAAATAGCCAGTCGCAATATGCGCAAGTGAAACTTTGCCATTCACAAAAATGAGGGCTGGTAAATATAGTGAAACCAGAAGCAAGAAAGCAAAGAACATCGCCGCCGACAAGAATTTGCCATAGACGATTTGGCGCTCACTCACCGGGGACGAGAATAGCAAAACTGCCGTCTTCGCCTGCTTCTCTTCAGCTATCAGTCGTGCACTTAACAGCACACCCGCCACCATCGCCACACCACTTGAAAAATAAAAAAAACTTTCGAGAACACTAGAAGAAAGGCGTGCGCCCGTTCCCAGCGCTAGCGCTTGGAATAAAACGCCGTCCATGAAGAGAACAATGGCAGAAACAATATATGCAGTCCAAGTCGTGAAGTATTGTCTAAGTTCTCGTGCGGCGATGACCCAAATTTGTCTCACGGCCCGTTCCCCTTTGCATCCTGGTTATGAACCAACTGAACAAAGAGCGCTTCGAGTCCAGATTTTTGTCGCGCCAACGAAATCAGCGAGGCGCCTTCCGCGATCACAAGCTCAGCGATGGCTGGACGAATGTCCGCATCAACTTCAATTTGTAAAGTCCAAGCAGTGGCGTAAGGGACTTGAGATTTTTCAATTTTTATGACACCCGTTAAACGCGAAATTTTCGATTCGATATCGTTCACATCGGGCGTCTCGATTTCGAGTTCAATTCTATTGGTAACGCGAAGATTCCGCTCTAGCTCCACCTCGTGGCCTTGCGCGATGATTTTGCCGTGGTGCAAAATAAAAATCTGATCGCAAGTCTGCGTGACTTCAGACAAGATATGACTCGAAAGTATCACGGTGTGCTCGCCACGCAGGGACTTTACCAAGTCTCGCATATGGACGATCTGCACCGGATCGAGACCTTTGATCGGCTCATCCAAGATAAGGACACGCGGTCGATGCACGAGAGCCTGCGCAATTCCGACCCGCTGGCGAAAGCCGTGCGAAAGTTCGTAGAGACGAACATCCTGCACGTCACCCAACCCTGTTTTGCTGATGGCATAGTCGAGTCCGGCTTCAACTCTTATGCCAGTCAAACCTTTGAGCTTTGCAACGAAAGTAAGATAAGCACGAGTCGTCATATCGTCATAGAGTGGAGGAGTGTCGGGGAGGTAGCCAATGAGTGGTTTTATTTTCTGCGGCTCTCGCACGACGTCAAAGCCATCGATGGTCACCCGACCATGCGAGGGAAGCAGGCAGCCGCTGAGAATGCTCAGCATTGTCGATTTGCCAGCACCATTGAGGCCGAGGAAGCCAACGATGTCACCTTCTTCTATAGAAAGCTGAACGCTATTTAGCGCTAAGTGGTTTCGATAAAACTTGGTTAGGCGCTCAGCATGAATCACAATTCGAAGATCCCAAATGTTTCAGAAACTATCCCTCCAGCGTGCAGAAAACTACGATTTAAGTCAATAGGATAGCCATGTCTGGGCTCGGAGTGTTGCTAGTTATAAATTCTCACGTCTCATATTGACAATAAGATGGGCACGTCGTATTTCCAACTTATATAAATGAACTTCCCGAACCCATAGAGCAGGTGCCCCATGGTAAAGCTAATGGATCATCTCAATTTGAACCACCTTCGGGTGTTCGAAGCCGTCCATCGTACGCGCAGCATGACCAAAGCTGCTTCTGAACTCCATCTCACACAGTCGGGCATTAGCCAACACATCAAAGCCCTAGAAGACAGTTTGAATCTGACGCTATTTGACCGCCACAAACAAAAAATTATCCCCACATCCGTTGCCAATACACTTTTTGAAAAATGCACGGATGGCTTCAACGAACTCGAACGCACACTTTGGTACCTGACCGAAAGTCATAAGCAACTTATGGGCCGGGTCAAGATTGGGTTACCGGTCGAGTTTGGCAATAATATTGTTCTGCCGTTGGTGAGTGATTTTATCAAATCGCATCCAAAAGTTAGGGTCGATATTACCTTTGGCCTTGCCAATGAAATGCATGAGCCACTTCTCGATGGTCTCATCGATTTTGCGTATGTCGATGGGTTTTCGGTGAATTCAAATTTTACGAGCGAAAAAGTCTTTGATGATATTTATGAACTCTGCGCGACCAAAGACTATTTAAAGGACAAAGGCAAATTCGCGAATACTTTGGACTTCTATCAAACACTGGACTATGTCGATTATTTAGATGGCGAACCGGTCATGCGCATGTGGCTTAATCATCACGTCAAGGAAGCCAAGTCCGATAAGTATGATCTCAATGTTCGTTTCACGTCCCAAAACACCCCAAGTATTTACCATATGATTCAGTGCGGTCTCGGCGCAGGTGTATTGCCACGACATTTGCTCGACAAACTTGACAAAGGCGGTAAGAATGTCGAGCGTTTGCCTGGCAACGGCACTCTATTGGTTTCGCCAATCAGTTGCACGTACTTGGCTTCACGCACTCAGTCGCGGCCGGCCGAAATGCTGATGAAATTTATTAATGAAAAGCTAAAAAGCAAAAAAGACAAAGAAAAGGCTCGAAATGCCAAATCATAATGACGAAGATAATGTCACCAATTTAAAAGACTTCAAAAAGCGCCCGACTCCGAAACGTAACCTCAACGGTGCCAGCGCGGGATATAGCAAACCAGCCTCTTCTTGGAATACGGGCTGGCGCCGCAAAACAGTCACTGTCATTCAGTTTATTTTCGTGGCGGGTTTGAGTTTTTACTTCATGCAAACTTGTAGTTCCATATTCCCGCATTAACGACGCATCGCGGGCCACAGAAATCTAAACACCCTTCAGCGCCCAGTCGGTGAGCTCGCGATCTTTTTTCTTATTGTTACATTCTTTGCACGCAACCACGACGTTGGACTTCGTGGTAAAGCCGCCCCTACTCAGTGGAATCACATGATCCATCGTGGCTTGGCCACGGGTGATTTTGGTCTGGCAATAATGACACACGCCGCGATCAATTTGATGCGACCACCAACGGGACTTTCGCAGTTCCCGGGCTTTTTCTTTTTCGCATTGGATGTGAGCATCGCCTTCAAGCATAGGCGGCATAGATATTACAGTTTTGGATTATTATAAAGCATGTACTGCGAGGTGTAATAAAGGCCACGTGCTAAGTCGCTCATCTCTTTCAGAATTTCAGGCTTCTCTGCCGACCAATCCTTCTTAAAATCTGGATCGGAATGCAAATACAAGCCCTTCAGTTGCGGGCTATCCACGTAATAATAATCTGCACCGACAAGGCTTATTTTGGGCGGCAGTTCATGCCACGAATAAAGAAACGCATACGACGGTTCTCCGCCCTTCAAGGCTAAGATGTTTCGCCCCAAAGTCGTGTTGGTAAAGGACTGGCCTGCCAAACTTGCTGCTGTTGCCACCACATCGACTTGACTCACCACCCGGTCAGAAACTCCGGGTTTCACCCACTTCGGTGCATAAATAAGAAGAGGCGTATGATGCGCAATCAATTTATAGAAATTAAACCCTGGTGGTGCGTTTGGTGACTTTGTCGCTGGCAAACCATGATCTCCCAGCATTATAAAAATTGTGTTCTCAAAATACGGCGATTTGCGAGCCATTTCAAAAAACTTTTCCAAACTAAAGTCTTCGAAGCGAAGCGAATTCAACTGATCGAGTGAGTAAAAGCTATTCTCTTCAAGCGTTTTGGAATCAAATTTGGCGAGTTCGAAGTCTTCTGCCCCTTTAGGAATTGTGTATGGCCGATGAAAACCCGCTGTTTGAATAAACGAAATAAATGGCTTGGACTGTTTCGCAAAGACACTGTCCGCTTCTTTAAAAAGCTCCAAATCCGAAATCCCCCACACATCATTGTGTGCCGCCGCAAAACTTCCCTCTTCATAAATCTTAACGCCGTCAATATTATGTGAGATAATGCCGCGAATATTTCCCCAGTTGGCACTGCCGCCCAAAAAGTAAAACTTTTCATAGTCCGTGAATTGGTTAACAATTGTGTTCTGATTCACGACAAAAGGATTTCGCGTACTCGTTTTCACGATGCTGACATCCGGAATGCCCGTGATAGACGCAAACACTCCGCGCGCCGTAGCCTCAGTGGGTGTAAAAAATTTTGTAAAGAGAAGCGACTCTTTAGCAAGTGACGCCAAGAACGGTGTCGGATCGAGTTTGTTGCCGAAGATCGATGTTTTATCGGCCGCTAAAGATTCGAGCAAAATAATCACAACATTCGGTTGCTGTGGTAACGTCTGGCCTGAGACCCTACGAACATAAGACAACCGCTTCGCATTGGGCTTATCAACCCCCAAAAAACGCGCCACAGTGGGATAATAACTCCGGGTTTTTTCAATGTCATAATCGTGTTTGGCAAATTTTGCAGTTTCGTAGAGATAGAGGGCTGGGTTGAGTGCAAAATTAGACACAAAAGAATGGGTAGAAAAATAGGCCTCCGACCAACGGAGAGGATAGTAGGCAAACTTGCCATAGATACACAGCATCATCAAAATAAAGCAAAAAGAAAAATTGAAGGATTTTATTTTTTTAGAAACCGGAGGTGAATAAGCCATTCCTCGCCGGATCAATATCCCCAGTAACCAATAGTGCCCCACCACAAGAGCGAAGTATCCAAACACAATCCAAAAAAGCGGATAAGATTCATTGAGCATCCCCAACGAAATCAACGGATTCTCAAAAAACTTAAATCCCGCAACGCTTAGCCTAGTATCCAAATATCCAAAGAAACCAAAATCAAAAAAATAAATGCACATGATCAGCGCAAAGAATGCCGTACTCAAAATCTTCGCTGCCTTCTGAAGACCAGGTGATCCGAAAAAAGTAGTTTTAGGAATCGAAAGCAATAGTCCTAACGGCAAACTCATGAACGCCGCCAAGCGAACATCAAACTTCGCGCCGAGATATGCCGCACGCCAAAGGTCTTGACTGAGAACGCCTGCTACCCCCCGCCCGAAGGTCAGAAAGAACGCAACTCGCATCAGCAGCAAAGTGAGTACACAAAGCGCTAGATACACTAAATAAAGCTTTGCGGAACGTACAAGGCGAAGCCCCATCGGCACTAACCTCTCCTAATCTCTATTTTACAAAAGACTCAGAATATAATAATCATTTCCGTCAACTGTCACACGATTAAGCGTTCTAACATAAATCCAAGCTTTGAGAAAACGGCGAAGATCACAATCATGAAGCGTAATATACCCATTATCAAAAGCAGCATGTTGCCCAATTTTATTACAATCTGTAATGGGATCTGCGGCTTCTCAGCCATTTATCAGGTACTCAAAGTTGATATCGTTTTCAATCCCAATACGATTTTCTTTACTGCCGACGCAGTCGATGGCTTTGCCAAAGCTTGTTGGTTCATTTTGCTGGGCATGGTCTTCGATCTTTTCGATGGCTGGGCAGCAAGGGCCACAGGTGCTGAAAGTGCCATAGGCGCTCAACTCGATTCACTATGCGACCTTGTCACGTTTGGCCTTGCACCAGCTCTGCTAATCCTGAAACTGAATATGATTTACTCCAAAGTATGGGTCAATATGACTTGGTGTTTTTGTCTTATTTATTTTTTGGCGGCAATTCTTCGTTTGGCCAGATTTAATGCGGATTCGCAAACCTCGGAAGAGGAAGATGATCACTCAAGTTTCAAAGGCTTGCCTACTCCAGCCGCCGCGGGATGTGTCGTCACGCTCATGTTGTTTTATTGCTACATTGCGCGATTTGAAAAACCTGAACTTAATTTACTGATTAATTACAAAGAATCGATCCAGATTTTTGTAAACCTTATTCCTGATTTTTTACCATTTCTAGCGGCGTGTTTAGGTTTTACAATGATTTATTCGCGTTTGAAGTTCGGTCATATGGGTAGTATCCTTTTGAATCGCGAATTCTCTATTGAATCGTTAGGAACGTTAATGATTATCGGATCTGTCGTCTTAACTTTGCCCGAAGTCACGCTTCCCATTATCTTTCTAGGATATATGCTCGGCACCCCCGTCAAATATATTCTGAGTATCAGCCGCCGCACCGTCACGAGGCGCCGTTCGACTGATCCCACTGAGCCCTGAGTATCTTATAAGGCTCTTTTGACTCTTTCAAAATTTGTGGCGTTTTCCCCTGCAATTTCTGCATGTCTGCATGGGGTTGGTCGTCACTATCTCAGCATTTTCTTATCTCCCACCTAAAGCCGCCGCTTACAATGCCGAAAACAACTATAGGGTGACCGGGTAAAATTCAACGGAATCAGTGACATGGCATTTAAAATTACAAAAGTTCAATACGTACTTTCTGCAGTTTTATGTGCGCAGCTAGGAACCTCCGCGTGTAGTCACGACGACAATAGCGGAAATTCTATTCCCCAACCGGCCAACATTGAATCCAGCGAGATTAAAAACTTGACCGTGCTCCCAGCCAATCTCTCCATAACAGTTGGCGCTTCCGTAAGCCTCCTCGCGCAAACCATTACCGATAACTCGGAAGAAAAAGATGTTACAGCTTCTGTAGTTTGGAGCATGGATCCCGCTTCCCAAATTTTTGAACAAAGCCAAACTTCGCCGTCCATTTTCAAAGCGACCGAAGCGGGTGAAAGTTTCATCTATGCCGTGAGTACTAATGGCGTCATCGCAAAGTCGAAAGTGACTGTGTTTGAAATAGAACCCGACGTTAGTTTGGGTAACCCCATTGGTTTAATGGCCACATCCAACTCAACATCTTCTATAGAACTCACCTGGACCGCAGGCTCTGGTATTACGAATCACCAGATTGCATATTTGCCAGGCTCTAGCGCGCCGAGCAGTTGTGATGAAGGATTGATTATCACGCAAGCTTTGATCGGAGCACCGACGATTTATGAAATTGCTGACCTAAGTATAGGTACACAATATGCCTTTAGAGTTTGCTCGACGAATGCAAATGGAGTCCTATCCTCTGGTGTAACGATTTCTCATACGACATTAGATGAAGTTGTGCTACCCAACCCAACGGGCTTGTCCGTGACGGATGCGTCGACATCTACCATTGAGTTAAGTTGGACGGCAGGTTCCGGCATTACGGAACACAAAATTGCATACTTGCCCGGGTATATCGCACCAGAAACTTGCAATGATGGACTGGGCGTTAGCCCAACACTCATCGGTTTATCTTCAACCTACGAAGTCGACGGCCTCAGTACGAATTCGGTTTATACTTTCCGCGTGTGTTCATTCGATGGCGACAGTATCCTCTCATCCGGCACAGTCGTTTCATCTGCAACCGATGATGTTCCCGTAGTTGTTGTCGTTAATCCGACGGGTCTCCTAGGGGACTCTCTTTCACCGACTAGCATCGATCTTTCATGGACGGCAGCACCGGGCGTGACACAACATCAGATTTCTTATCTGCCAGGTTACTTTTCACCTTCCAGTTGCAGCGAAGGCATTATCATAAGTTCATCGTTAGTAGGCTTACCAGCTTCCTATGTGCTTGAAGACTTGAATTCGAATTCACAGTACTCCTTCCGCGTTTGCTCCCTAGAAAATGGAGTTCTTTCGTCTGGCGTAACTGTTTCCGTAGCCACAGATCCCGAACCAGTGATCGTTCTCGGAAATCCGACTGGACTACTTGCAGCGTCTGCTCTTGTTGATACGATCAACTTAAGCTGGACTGCGGCCATTGGCATGACCATGCATCAGATTGCATATTTGCCAGGGACTCTCGCCCCAGCAACTTGTTCTGAAGGTATCATCATCAGTCCAACGCTTATCGGCCTGGCCGTTAGCTATCCGGTCAATGGCTTAGCAACAAGCTCCCAATATTCTTTTCGAGTGTGTTCGACCGATGTCGAAGGAAACCTCTCGACAGGCGCTACCGTCACTCTATACACCGCGGCAAATCATCGTTTGTTTGTTACGGCAGGAGGATGGACAGGTTTGACGATAGGCGGACTTGCGGGAGCCGATGAAAAATGCAATTTGGAAGCTGCACTTTACGGCTTAACCGGCAGTACGTGGAAGGCAATCGTCTCTGGCTCTGGAGTGGGAGAATCTGCGCAAGCTAGGATCTCGATTACGCGACCTATTTTCAACACTCGACCGATCGTTTCCGGCGGTCCGCAACTTATCGCCATCAATGCTCTGGATTTTTGGGATACGACGCTTGCCAATGCACCACGGTTTCAAGCGGATGGAGTCATAGCTGTAGTGACTTCGGCCTTTACGGGAAGTAATGCCGACGGAACATATTCTGGCGCTAACTGCGCAAACTGGACTTCGGCTGCGGGCAGCGGTGGTCGAGGTCTTAACACTTCGGTAACGTCCACGTGGATTACGAATGCGACGGCACTTTGCAATACCGTGAACAGGCTTTATTGTATTGATGGACAATAGTTAAATGAACGGCCGCGAAGCGGCCGTAACGTCTTGAAGCTCCGCCTTTCACAGGCGGAGCTTTTGTTTTTTGCGAAGAGTTGGCTAATACTTCCCAGCACTGTCTCCAGAGGGTACGCTTGACCGCCTATCCACCGGGATTTTTATTTGTGACAAAGCTCCTGCCCGGTCTGCGCTGGTGTTCGCGCGTCCTGCGCTCACAACCCCCTCTGGAGACAGTGCTGGGAAGTATTAGCCAACTCTTCACAAAGTTCAAAATCTCCAACAGTGATGCTCCGCTCACGAGTGCGTACCCGCACGAGTTGCATCCGCAACGATTGCTCGATGGAGGTAACCCGTTTGGCGGAGCCTCGCTGTTACAGTTTTTGCCCGATGGTTGGCTGGGACGGTTGAGCCGACTTAAATTTGGCTAGGCATTGAGGCTGCATCAGCCGACACCGCCCAGACAAATTTAAGCCGGGAGAACCGGACCAATCAAACATTGAAATGAAAACTGTGATTGCGAAAGGCGGAGCAGTAGCTCCATCGCTTCGCTCTGGATGACGGCGGCCGCGGAGCGGCCGTTCATTAAACTAAATTTTACTAACCAGTGATGTCTTTCTTCTCTAAGATAAACCCACCACCAATCATCAAAACAACCACGATACTAAGACCGTATAAAGCACATGCCGCTACCTGCTCCATTGGCAAAGGGCGTCCCGCATAGACATGATTAGCAAGATTCAGTCGACTCAAATCCCAAAACTTAGACATGACGTCCAAAATAACTGTGACATGCGGCGGCGTCTCCATACCAATGCTCGCTTTCGCCCAT